>CAZEKJ010000007.1:0-8332 GCA_964512915.1 uncultured Porphyromonadaceae bacterium | reverse complement strand
TCGGCCCGGAATACCTTAAAACCGCCAGCCCGGACCAGGGTGGAGTCCCCTAAGCCCAGAGGAATACGATGCTGTGTGGGATCTGTTTTGTTGTCAGATAAATACAACCCCCCAAGGTTAATGTCTTCGGCACCCGCATTGAAGATTTCGATCCAGTCGGAATATTGACCGTGTTCATCGGGGTAAGTATTCGGGAACCGTGCCATGAACTCATTGATAAAGAGCACATTTTTCAGTTCCCGGATCTCATTGATATTAGGACTTCCAGGAGTGGCAACAGGGAGTTTTCGCTGAGTACCGGTGCCATCCGGAAACCGGCCATACGACTCATCAATAGCGAGACCTGGGAATGACCATTGATCAAGGATGATGATCTCAGTTCCTATTTTTTGTGCTATCCCGATCTCCTCACCGGAGCTGGCCAATTGAAAACCTACATGATTTGCACCAAGCTCTGGTTGATTGTCGGCAAAAAACACCAGAAATCCATTGGCAGGAATTGTTGTTCGGGCAGGATTGCCAGATGGAATACGAAAAAAGGTGGGGTCTGAGGAGTGATCGGTCAGGTAGAGCCCGGCGAGATTAACCGGGAAGTCATTTTTGTTGTAAAATTCAAACCAATCGGAGAAATTCCCCTGTTCGTCCGGATAGCCATTTCCGTATTGGGAGACAATTTCGTTTATAACAATTCCCGATACAGGCTCAACAATTTGCATGAACGGGTAAGCGCCGATGTCAGCCCGGGTTCCATCGGGATCAAGCCTGGCATTGGGATCTCCGGCATCAATGGCTGGCGATCCTTCCTGCAGCCTGAAGTCAAGGGATCCGGGATTAACAAACTTTGGATTGGTCCGAAGGTTACCGGTACCCGGAAGAGTATGAAGGTCTGACAAGGAGTACCTGCATACAAGGGTGCCATCATTTGCATTCAGAATGGATCCTCCCGGGGACTGGGAAATAATCGTACCCGTAAGCGTTAGCCTGGCGTTTCCATAAAACTTGATTCCAGTCCCGTTTCCATACAGGGTCCCCTGATCAAATACCACAACATCACCTTCTTTAATACCTAATCCAAGGTCAGGGCAATTTGCAATGATGGTTCGGTAGGCGGTGAGGTCGGCTCCCATGCTGACCGAAATTCCCTTGTCCACAATCCGGCTGACGAAAGAATACCGGATGTCTACCTTTGCGTTTCTGTTCATGTCAATACCATCATCCTCTGATGAATACAGTACGCACCTATTCACCACTGATCGTAACCCTCCTGAGGTTTTTTTATCCCAGAAATAGATGCCGTCATTATCCACATCCGTTGCCACCCCGTCCTCATCGGGCATAAACATCGTATATACCTCCGTGAGGAAGGTATTGGAGAACCGGAATTCCGCACCGATATCACATCGGGCGAACAGACATCCGGTCAGGAAATTTTCCGACTCATTCGTTCCAACCCCCTTCCCCTTGTTATCGAGGAAATAGCAGTTGTCCATAACCAGTATGGTTCCATCTGCTTTGAGAACCGGCTGGCTGTTTGAATGGACAAAAATCCGGGATTGGTCGCCGCCGCCATCCGTGAAAAAAGTATAGTTGAACCTGGAATCTGAACTACCCGGTTGGAGCTCAATTCCTCCCCAGTTGTTGCCCCAGGTTGAAGACGTCCAATAAACAGGGTTCGAAAAAGTACCGTCACAGATAATTGACCCTTCAACTTCGATATTTGCATCCTGTGCTATCCTGATGTAAACCCCAGCATTAACCGTAAGTGTTACTCCGGCCGGGATCTTCAGGTCGGCTGTAATGACATGAATTCTGTCGGAATCCCAAAAAGCACTGCCTGATAGAGTGCCCTGATGATTAACGGTTTGAGGGTTAGCCAGCAACCCGACTGAACGGGATCCTGAAAAGCCATCAATCGCGAGGGACAGGAAATCGGAGGATGAAGTGGCCCGGGTGGTCACGGACCCGACACCCCGAAACACTTTTATGTTTGTCTTGCTAAGGGATCCGGAGCTGGCCCGGAGCCGGTGATCGCCTGTGACGGTGCTGTCAATTTTGCCGTCCGAAGTCATAAATCTTACCACCACGGGCAGATAATCGCCGGAACGTATGGTAGAAGGTGCGGTGATCTGTGCCGAACTTTCTGCACGGCCAGCCGTGTTACTCCAACTTATAAAAACAATAAAAGCGACTATGTAAACCCGAAAAGACATCTGGCAATCAACAACTAAAGTTGCTATTACTAACAACAAAGATCGCCAATTGTTTTCCCTATGCCCTTGTGCCCTTGTGCCCTTGTGCCCTTGTGCCCCTGTGCCCTATTTCTTCACCACCTTCGTCTTGTACCAAAACTCCGTTGTCGCCGGCATCATGGCACTACCTCCGGGAGCACCGCCCTGCTGCATTCCGGCTGAAGAGGCTCCGCCTCCACCGCCCCGTCCGCCTCCTCCGCCGCCACGGCTTCCTCCTCGACCGCCGCTGCTGCCCCCGGAACCTGCTCCCGTGCCGCCCATGCCCGACTGCTGGCCACTGCCCATCTGCTGTTGTCCGCCTCCCTGAAGGTCAGCGGCCGACTGGCCGAACCGAAGCCCGACCACTAATTCATCCAGCGCGGGCAATCCGCCCGGATTCAGATAGGTTATGGGCACTCCTACAATGATATTTAATACGTTGGAAGTATCCACGGCAATGAAGGTGTGGAAATCGGTTTTTTCCAGCGATGGATTCACCTGGATCACTTGTTCGCCGTTTTTCCATTGCAATTCAAACCCCTGAGCCTGTTCAAGCAACGCCTCCGTGGTTGTGCGCTGCTGCCGGTTCTGTCGGCTTCGTTGCTGAGCGAGTTGCTGCCCCTCTGCCACGCCGGCAATAACCTCCCGTTTGATCAGAGGAAACCTGACATAGCAGTCTTCCTTCATTTTTTTTGTCTGATCAAGAAAAACGGTCATGCCGTTCCGCAATACCAGGGTCTGAACCCGGGGATCAAAGAAACTGAAGGCAAAATAAAGGTGGGTGCTGTCATTGAAACTCATCCACCCCGTTTTCGTATCAGCATGATAACCAGTTGGTTTAATGTCGGCGGAACCGGCATTATTACCCCAGTACATGGGAAGTTCAGTGAGTCCGGTGCACCCGGACATGACAAGGGCCAGCAGGGTTGCCGCTGACAGGATCAATCGGGATTTCATAGTTTTGGATTTTATCAGTTGGAATACATAAATTTATGAAGGTTTAATCAGAAAATATCATGTCGTACAACCATTCTGATTCAGAAAATTGTTGCCCGGTTTTCGATCCCGAACCGTGGGATCGTAAAACCTGGGAATGGCGGGAAAAGCTGTTCCTGAAAGATTCCTTGCGCACCTTTTTCCACATGCCTAACCCGGCAACCGTTGGGAAGGTAGTGGACAGGATGTGGACAACAGCTACCGAGGCCGGAGCAGCTCCCGACCTTAAGGATTTCATTCTTATGGCGAATGATCCGACTGCCTTCCGGGGAGATTTCTACCTTAACCTGACTAAGGAAATTCCGGGTGCCAATATGGTCAGGATTTCCGGCACCTTTTATACCCGGGTGTTTGATGGTCCCTACAATGCTGTTCCCAAATGGATACGCGAACTGAAAGCCGACGGGGCAAGCCGGGACAAAAAATTTGTGGATTATTTTTTTTACTACACAACCTGTCCGAAATGTGCAAAGAAGCACGGGCATAATTATACCGTGGCTTTTGCGAAGGAGGGGTAAAAGGATTCCGGGTGCAAAAAAGAATTGACGAAATACTAAAACGGAACCTGGTCCCCCGGAGCAATTTCATTTTTGGGACAGCCGATCTGACAGGCCTGCTCGATGCCGGATTTGGTGATTTCCGCTATGCGATCAGCATCGGTAAGAAACTCGATGATTCAATCGTCTTAGGGATTACAGGAGGACCCACCCTTGAGTATTACGCCCACTATCGCTCGATGAACACGGATCTCAGCGAATTAAGTCAGAAAATCGCAGGGGATCTCAGGAAGGCCGGAAATGAGATCCGACTGATTGAACCTTCCGTGACAACCGATCAGCTGGACACTGTCTATGCGACCACCCTGAGGACCCCGCTGTCCCACAAGATGGCAGCAACCGTTGCAGGTTTGGGCTGGATCGGGAAGACAGACCTCTTCATCAGCAAAAAATTCGGACCGCGGCTCAGGCTGGTCACGATCCTTACTTCAACACCGCTTACGGGTATGCTTGGCCCGATAAAAAAGAGCCGGTGCGGAACCTGTAACATCTGCGTTGAAGCTTGCCCGGCTAAAGCTGCCAATGGTAAACTGTGGGATGTGTCGGTCGATCGTGATGAATTCTTCGATGCCTTCAAGTGCCGCAAACAATGCGCCGAATTCGGCCGCACCCGGCTCTCCATGGATGCCCGGGTGTGCGGGGTGTGCGTAGCCGTGTGCCCGGTGGGACGTGACGCGTGACGCGTGACGCGTGACGCGGAAGAGAGACCAGGGAATAGTGAATAGGGAATCAGGGAAAGTATTCGCCCGGGCAAAAAAAACCGGTAACCGGCAACCGGTAACCGGCTACTCCATAACCTTTACCATCCCCCCCGCAAACGTCCCTGCGGCAAACGGACCCGGGAATGGTTTCTTACTGTCGCGATTTTTGCCAAAAAAATCGGTCTCCAGCCGGTAAGGCTTGCCGTCGAATTGCTCGTATGCAAGGTCGGGTACTCTGACAAATCCCAATAATTCCGTGGTTACGATTTTCCGCTCCTGCTGGCTGCCCCAGCTAGGATCAAACTTCAGATCCAGGTACCAGCCATCCTCTTTTTGAAACAGATTCAGCACCGGAGAATAATCTGCCAGTACCAGCGGATAGGGTTCCGCCTTGCCGGGAAGGGCACCACTCAGATAAACATTCCCATCCATCCATACCGGCAATATGGTTTTGTCATATTGCCCCAGGTTTGCCGGTCCTATCAGGATATTATTGTAATAGCGGTCGTCACCGCTCTCGTTTTTTGCCAGCCCGAGCACTTCCGTGCCATGGGCTTTCAGATGCGGGGTAAGCCGTTGCTCGCCGGCATACACGTAGATTCCCCCGGCAATGATATTATGTGCAAAGGCGGCACCCTGGGAATTGATCAGCAGTGCATTTTTCGAAAGGAACAGGTTGTTGTCGATCAGGGTTGGACCATGGTTGACTTCCAGGAAAAGGTCCTCACTCGGACCGTTATCATGAAAGATGTTGTTGGTCACCCGAGTCCCCTGGGCCATCCAGTCGAGCCAGAGGCCCCGGTTGCACCGGTAAATATGATTATTCCCGATGACGGCATCAACCGCACCGTGGAACTTGATCCCCGCCATTTCGGCCCCGGTGAAGAGCTGCCTGATGTGAATATCATGGATCTCGTTCCCGGTTACCTCGCTGAAAGTGCAGCCCATGCTCCCAACAACACCCGTCTGCTCACAATGTGAAATATGGTTGTTTCTTACAATGTGATGCCCGATATTCTCCGGTGACCAGCCTCGCGCGGTGGCCCTTTCGATCGTTTTCACGTAGCCTTCGGCCGAGTTTGCCGAGGTATTGTCAAACTCATCCCCATGCTTGCCCAGCGCGATACCCGAACAGGCAGAATACCGGACGGTATTATTCTCGATGATCCATCCCTTGCTCCAGTTGGTGCCGATAAGTCCCACCTGCTCAGCCGTTGGAGGCGCCCAGTTGGTGGCCGCCTGCTCCATGGTGAATCCCTGGATGGTTATATAGTTGATGCCTGTCTTCTCCGGATAAAATACCGCCTTACGCACGTTGATCTCAACAAGACGGCCGTTCGGATCAAGTCCCGGGAACTGAGCCCACACCATGGTGGTCCCCTCCTTAACCGTATCCGAAACGGCAAACCAGAGCGGACTCTTTCCTACAGGCTTCATCACGCTGTCAGCACATGGTGCTTCAGTCAGCCAATGCCCGTCGAGGTAAACCGCAGCTGTATGATGCGGCCGTCCCAGCGGCTCAAACCAGTCCCCGCTGATCAGGTCGAGGAAGGGATTGAAATCCCCGAACAGGCTGTTCGGAACCACAGCTTTCCAGGTATCATCCTGCACTTTTTCCCAGCCTGTGATTACCTCAGATCCCTTTACCGTTACCTTCTCCCCCTCTGCCGCCTGGTAAGTGATCCTCATCTGGTCTGAACTCCCTCCGCGCGGCGGGTTGATCCGTTCACGGTAAATGCCTTCGTGAACCGTGATCACATCGCCGGGTTGTGCTATTGCAGCCGCGGCAGAAATAGTTTTGAGAGGAGCCTCCGCGGATCCCGTGTTCGAATCATTCCCGTTAACGGAAACATGATATTCATTGCCCTGTGGCCCGCAAGCCCACAATAGCATCCCTGTGATCAGGGTCGAAATTAGTGTTACTGGTTTCATAGCTTGTCTTTAATTCAGATCATAGGTTGTGCCCGAAGTTAATAATTACCCCAATACCAAATTGGCAAATTAGCATATTGACACATTGGCACATTTCTTCTGTTTCCTTGCAAAATCATTGTTTTATTTGCCATACACACCTATCTTCAACTCCCCCAATAATCTAACCCGTCCGCAAGCATCCCGGCCACGGCAATCGGGTTACAGATCAGTCCATTTTATGTGACTGAAGTGGCGAAGCTGTGGACGACGGGGGATTGACGATTGACGATTTACGATTGACGATTTACGATTTACGATTTACGATTTTGGGTATCGGGTGTCGGGTATCAGTTGTTGGGAACGGGGCTCTCCGAGGGTGTCATCCCGGCGAAGGCCGGGATCCCCAGCCTCGGAGCAGCTGGCGGGAGATCCTGACTTTCGTCAGGATGACACCGGAGAGCCCTTTACCCATATCCCGATACCTGATACCCGATACCCGTTAAAACCAGCACCAGACATGCGCCAAACCGTAGCCTTCTTCCTGATATTTTTAACTTTTGGCAGCTGCATCTCCCATAAGTACCCCACCCGCAACCTTACCACGCTGCGGAATCCGGAAAAACTGAAATCCGATGTGGACTATGTGTACCATAAACTTCAGACACTCCATCCGAGGCTCTATGAGTACACCCCGAAAGAGGTGCTGGATTACAAATTCGACAGTCTGAAATCGGCATTGACAACCCCGATAACCAGTAATGAATTCTATTTCAGGCTGGCTCCGGTCATTGCTGCTGTCGGGCAGGGGCACGCCCTGTTGCAGCCGCTGGAAGCAAACCTTTCCCTGAGCCAAAAAATCAGGCTGGGTTCCGGGAGTTCACCGCTCAGCCAGTATGAATTTGAAAAATTCGATGAAAAGCTCTACATCACCCGAAACATATCAGGAGACAAAGGCATTAAACCCGGAACCGAAGTGGTGATGGTTAACGGAATGGCTCCGGACTGGCTGATATCGAAATACCGGCCGGCGATTCCATCCGACGGGTTTAATACGACATTCAGAGAACGAAAACTGGGGACCTGGTTTCCATTGTACTATTACTATGACCGGGGAATGGCCGACACCCTGAACTGCGTTTTGAAATTTAACGATACTCTCCGCACGGTAACCCTGAAAAGGCCCGTCCGTAAGATCTCCGCAGCAAACGCCAAAAGCACGGAACAGCGGGCAGCTGAAAAACCCATGCGGCAGAAGAGCCGGGAAAAAGCAGAGGAACAGGGGTATGACCCGCAAACCAAAACCTGGAGCAAGAACCTCACTTTCACCAGTCCCGACAGCAGCATTGCCATCCTCACCGTCAGGGATTTCTCAAACGGGGTCTATACGGATTACTACCGGAAATGTTTCCGAATGCTCGATTCACTGAAAACCAAAACCCTGATCCTGGACATCAGGGACAATCCGGGTGGAAATGCCCCGGATGCCGCCTGCCTGTTTTCCTATCTGGCTGATACTGTCTTCATTTTTGATGACAAATCAGAAGTCGTATCGAAAAAAAGTATCACCCAATATCGGTATTTCAGGGGCAATCCATTGTTAATCAATGCCATTCTGGCAATCGGGTATCCCATGCAACTCTTCGAGAAAGGTGTGTTACTGATGTTGACCCAGCAAGGCCCCGACCAGAAATATTACACATCATTCCCCGAATCGGATTCGGCCAGGCCGAAAAAGAAGCGCTTCAGGGGAGATCTTTACGTCGTAATCAATGGCGGAACCTTCTCCGCAGCCGCGACTCTGGCCTCCAACCTGAAAGGCATCAACCGGGGTACGTTCGTCGGCGAAGAAACCGGCGGTGCCGCCAACGGCACCGTGGCCGGAAAAATGGCCATGATAAAACTGAATGAAAGAATTAAAAAAGAATTTGCGCCAGGA
>CAZEKJ010000006.1:103556-159918 GCA_964512915.1 uncultured Porphyromonadaceae bacterium | reverse complement strand
ACGGCCGAGGTCGGGAAGCCTTGAGAGGGCGATCTGTTCCCTGACGATTTTGCTGTCAATAGGTGTGATTGGTACCATCGGGCAAGATAGAATTATTTTATTTACTCCAAAATGAAATTTATCAAATTCCTTCCAAATGATCAATTGTTTCTCCTGAAATCAGCTGATAACCGCGTAACAAATTGGCAGTCAGACAAGAGTGTACCGGAATTATCCCGATAAGCATACCCGGCCTGAGCCTCAGAATTAGCCTGTCGGGCGCCTCCAGAATCCCATGCTCCTGCGACAATGAAACAAGAAAACAACTCTCCAGCGGCTCTCCCCAACCTGCACCTTCCCACTCCACCATCTGGCCATAAACGGACTTGCCCTCGATCGAAATCCTGTCTTTGGAAAGGTGAACTGCTCCTCCGTAAATGACTGCCTGGTTGCGACCAGGGTGAACCGCTACAACCGGACAGACAACAATTCCCGCAACCTGGCGGAAAGTACAGGAGCCGATATTCATTTGCATCAGATCGTAGAAAACAAAGTTACCGGGACGAATCTCATCCATACCGGTTAGCGTGCCAAGGGTGCTGCAGGATGGAGTATCACCCACGGAAATCAGGCAGGCCTGATCCTCACCCAGCAATGACTTCACCTGAAGCATCACATCCATGGATTTCCTGGCGATTTCGGTCACAGCTGCTTTACCGAAGGCAGAATAGGTATGTCCGGCATGCGTCAGAATTCCACGGAAGGTGGTGAGGCGGCCGTCATCTGCCGCTGCCCTGATGCTTACGATCTTATCTTTATCAGAAGGTTCCAGTCCGGTTCGGTGATATCCGCTGTCAATTTTGATATAGATGTCCACCGGTGCAGTCAGCCTGCTGGTAAGCTCATTCAGGGTTATCAAATCCTCAACCACCAAACCCAACCTTATTCGTGAGGCCAAATCGTTGATCAGCCCAATCTCCGGAAGATTAACCGGGAATGCAACCGTGATATCATTCCATCCGTCGTCGGCAAAATATCGGGCCATACGAAGGGATGAAACCGTGATCCGTATAACGCCCTCAGTCCTGAACCATCCACCGATCAGCCTCGACTGATGGGTCTTGAAATGGGGTCGGAAAATAACCCCGGATTCTCTGGCTTTGACTGCCATCATCCGGATGTTGTCCTTCACTATCGCAGGATCAAGAATAAAGGTTGGCCGGAGAATATCCATGTGGTTAAACAAAAAACGGCAACCTGAGTCACCGTTTTTCTTTGTAAAGTTTCAGAATTCGGTCTTTAGAATTTCCACCCACCGGCTGATTCTTTCCGGGGTCTTTTCCGGTTCATTATCCTCATCAATGGGCAATCCCAGAAACTTTTTGTCCTTGTATGCCTGAGAATCATCGAAAGTATAACCATCCGGGTCTACCTGGCCAATAAGCCGGGCACCTGCCGCTGTCAGGTGCTCAGCGATAACTCCGAGATCATCGACAAATTTGAACGAATAGCTTACCTGGTCACCAAGGCCAAAAACAGCACAGGTTTTGCCGGTCAGATCCATTTTATACAATCGGGTCAGGAAAACATCCCAATCATTTTTCGTACTGGTATCCGACCAGGTATGTGTGCCCACTGTTGGTCCCCCGAAAACGATCTTGTTGTATGGTGCGAGATCTTTTTCAGTTGCATTTTTAACGGGGATCAGTACAACCTGATCCTCTCCGTAAGCTTTTGCCAGCATCCTGGCCACCTTCTCGGTGCTGCCTCCCTGCGGGCCATAAAGAATGGCGATTTTATCCATGTTGATAGTGTTGATATGAGCAAATATAGAAATTCTTACATTTTTTCAATCCTGATTCTGGCATCAACGGCAACAACGCGGTCGGAAAGCCCCATTACCGGATTCAGATCCATTTCGGCAATCTCGGGTACGGCAGTAACCAGATTGGAGACCGCCCGGATCAGTTCAATCCATTTGGCTATGTCGATGCCGGCCTGACCTCTTACGCCTTCGAGAAGTTTTACTCCCTTCAGGTTTCCGATCATATCCCCGACCTCTTCCAGACTGAGCGGAGCCAATCCTGACTGCACATCCTTCAGAACTTCGATAAAGATGCCTCCGAGGCCGATCATCACAACATGACCGAAGGATCCTTCCCGGGTTGCACCCACAAATAGTTCGCGACCCCGCAGCATAGGCTGTATAAGCACGCCGGTTGCGTCCGGGATTCCCATCAGGGTATCAAAAGCATCCTCCACTTCCTCGTAGTTTGAAAGATTCAGCAGCACGCCGCCAACATCCGTTTTATGAATCGGCCCTACAACCTTCATTACAACAGGAAATCCGAATGAAAGTGCCGTGCTGACAGCCTCCTCAAACGAGGTAACCACCTTTTCCGGAATCCGGGATACGCCGGCAGTATCGAGAAGCTGCTGAACCTGGTCCGGGGCAAGATACCCCTCCGGAAATCCATGAACCAGCTTTCTTAACTTTTCCGTTACGGAATCATCGAAGCCGTGGGCAGTATCGGGATAAACTCTTGATTTTCTATCTTTTACGAGCGCTTCAGCAAAAACAACCTCATCGGGAAAATTGATTCGGCCCTTTGCCAGGAAAGAATCAATTTCTTCACGGGCATTAATAACGGAAGGCAGAATAGGATAAATCGGCTTGCTGCAGCTCTTCATTTTCTCGTCGATCAATGAATAAATCGACTCAACAGAGGAGAGCGCCGGGCTTCCGAAAATGATGCACATCCCGTCGATAAAGTCCAGTTCTTTATCTACGCATTCAATAGCAGCCTCAATTTGTTCAACGCCTCCTGTTGCAAGCACATCGATCGGGTTGGCCGCCGAGGATCCCGGGTGCATTTTCTTCAGCAGTGATTCAGCTGCCGGACCCTTAATCGGAGGCACTTGAAGTCCGCCCCCGGAAAGGCTGTCCGTCAGCATGACGGCCGGTCCACCTGCATGGGTAATAATTGCGATCCTGTCGCCTTCCATTTTCTTGTGCATGAACAGCGCCCCCATGGTTGCCAGCTCGGTCCGGCTGAAGCACCTGACAATTCCGGCTTTGCGGAACAGCGCATCGACGGCAGTATCAGGGCTGGCCAGGGCTCCGGTGTGGGATGAGGCAGCACGACTGCCTGCCTCGGAGCTACCCGCTTTGACCGCCGCTATCCTGCAGCCTTTTCGTATGAGGGAGGATGCATGTTTCAGAAGTTTTTCAGGCTTCCTGACACTTTCCATGTAGAGTAACTTAACCCGGCTGGAGGTTTCCGGATCAAAAGTAATATCGAAGTATTCCAGCACATCCTCAACCCCGAGCTGGGCAGAATTTCCCACGCTGAAAACGCTGGAAAAGGTGAGGCCGTTAGGGATTGCCGTTTCCATTGCATAGACTGCCAAAGCGCCTGAACCCGAAATAAAATCCACTCCTTTAGGATCAAGTTTGGGAACAGGAAGAGTAAAGCAACCCGCATAACTGGTGGTTATCACTCCGATGCAATTCGGGCCGATAAGACAACTCCCGGTTTCATTGAGAATTTCCACGATTTCATGTTCAAGCCGGGCGCCTTCCTCATTTTCCTCGGAGAAACCAGCCGAGATGATCACAAAAGCCCGCGTCCCCTTCTCGCCGGCCAGCGACCGGATAATGCCGGGACACATGGCTGCCGGAACTGCCAGGATGGCCAGATCAACGTCCGGCACATCCTGTGGTGCCGGAAAAGACCGGATACCCTGCACTTCTTCTGCTTTCGGGTTGAGCACATACAGGGTTCCCTTAAAGCCGTAGTCTATGATATTCTTCAGAATCTTTCCGCCCGGTTTACGGATATCATTGGAAGCTCCGACAACAACTATGCTATTGGGTTTCAGTAATTGGCGATTAATCATGGTTGGATTGTCTTATCGGGCAAATTAACCATTTTTTATCAGGGGAAATCCTGTAATATGTTTTTTATTGATGATTATTCTTAACATCGTATTGGGACAAATCAACACAAAAAAATGAAAACAAAACGCCGCTTCCTTCTCATTATCTGTCTTCTGGCTGTTGTCCGGCTGTCGGCTCAAACTGGCCTGAATTATTACCTTCCAGCGGGTGCCCGGCTCAATCCGTCAATCCCGACACCACAGTCGGTCATCGGCTTTGAAATCGGGGAATACCACCTTACCTACGCCAATTTGCTGCGGTATATGGAAGCCCTCGACCAGGCATCCGACCGGATCAGCCTGGTGAAGATCGGGCAGACCTGGGAAAAACAACCCCTGGTGCAATTGATCATCACCTCACCGGCTAACCAGCAGAACCTTGAGAAGCTGCGTCGTGACCACCTGGCTGCGCTGGATCCGGGCAACTCGTCAAACCAGGGACGCAAAGATCCGCTGGTGGTGTGGCTTGGATACAGCATCCATGGCAATGAACCGTCCGGCGCAAATGCCTCTCCGGTTGTAGCCTACTACCTGGCGGCGTGCGAAGATGAACGGATTATCCAGATGCTCGACCAATCGGTTATTCTACTGGATCCCTGCATAAATCCCGATGGACTGACCCGGTTTGCTTCCTTTGTGAATACCCGCAAGAGCCTGAACAATAATGACGATCCGAATTCTTTTGAATTCCAGGAACCCTGGCCGGGAGGACGATCCAATCATTACTGGTTTGACCTGAACCGCGACTGGCTCCTGCTTCAGCATCCTGAAACACAGGCCCTGGTTGCACAGTTCCACCATTGGAAACCCAATGTGGTAACCGATCATCATGAAATGGGCACAAATTCAACATTCTTTTTCCAGCCAGGGGTACCTTCCAGGAACAATCCGCTGGTCCCCCCGGGAAACTTCGCCCTGACTCAGAAAATCGGGCAATACCATGCAAAAGCACTGGATCAGATCGGCTCCCTCTACTACTCCGAAGAGGGATTTGATGATTTTTACCTCGGGAAAGGTTCCTCTTATCCCGATATCCACGGTTCGATCGGCATCCTGTTCGAACAGGCCAGCAGCCGCGGACACCTTCGCCAGACGACCAATGGCCCGCTCTCTTTTGCGGCAACCATCCGCAATCAGGTTATCACCTCCTTTTCATCGCTGAACGCTGCTTTTGACCTCAAAAAAGAGCTTCACTTCCTGATGGCTGATTTTATTAAAAGTGCTCTGACCGAGGGAGAAAATGCCCCGGTCAAGGGATACATTTTCGGCGATAAAACCGATCCTTATCGGGCCAATCTTTTATTGGACAACTTATTAAAACACCAGATCCGGGTTTTAAACCTCGACAAGCCGGTTGAACTTGACGGGGAGACCTTCGAGCCGGGAAGCTCATGGTTTGTTCCCTCCCGCCAGGCCCAATACCGGCTCGTGAGAGCTATTTTTGAAACAGTTACCAGGTTCAGCGACAGCACCTTTTATGATGTCAGCAGCTGGACACTGCCCCTGGCAATGGGCATTCCATACCGGGCCGTTGACCAAAAGAATTCGATTAAGATATTCGGGAATCAGTTGGTTCAATCCTCTCCCTCCCTGACAGCTGAAGTCTCCCCAATGGAAAGCACGGTCGGATACCTCATCCCATCTGACCCCTACCTGGTACATAAGGCTCTCTATGAGCTGCTTAAGCAGGAAATCCGGGTGAAGATTTCAGGTGCCTCATTTGCACTGGATTTGCCCTCCGGCCGGAAAACTTTCAGGCCGGGAACCCTGTTTGTACCAGCCGCCAATCAAGTATTCAATTCGGCTGATTTATATTATACCCTGAGTAAAACCGCCAGGGAAAATGGTTTGACCCTTGTATCTGCGCCAACCGGCTATTCACCGGAAGGGCCCGATCTTGGGAGTGGACGCTTCACCAGTCTCTCTCTTCCCAAAATCCTGACATTCGGAGGGGCCGGAAACAGCGGAATCACCGGGGAAATCTGGTATTTACTGGACACCCGGTTTTCTGTTCCGATGACCATTGCTGAGAGCAGGCGCTTCAGCAGTCTGGATATTGATGAATATAATGTATTGATTCTGAATGGATCATATCCCGATTTCGATGCCGCGGCCGTGGAGAAGATCAAGGAATGGGTTCGGAAGGGCGGAACCGTCATCGGGATTGAATCCGGCTGTGAATACCTCAGCCGGAACGGCTTTGCCAAACTGGCTCCCGTTTCCCAGCCTCCCAAAGAGAATGAAAAAACGGCACTGAGACCATTTAACAAGAGGAATGAAGATAATGCCGGCCGCTCCATACCAGGCTCCATCTTCTCAGCCAGTCTCGATACCACCCATCCTTTGGCCTATGGGTATCATTCCGATGAAATTGCCATTTTCAGGGAAGGGAATGCGTTCTTTAAACCCAGCACCGATGCCTATGAAAACCCGGCGGTTTACACTTCCAATCCATTGCTGTCAGGCTATATCAACAAAGAAAACTTAACCCTGATAAAGAATACCTCGGCCATTCAGCGCCAATCCCTCGGAAGCGGTAAAGTCATCCTTTTCATGGACGACCCGCTCTTCCGCGGCTATTGGGCGGGAACACACAAGCTGTTTATGAACGCGGTGTTCTGGGGAAGAAACTAGTTACCGGTTGCCAGTTGCCGGTTGCCGGTTAAAATCAGTTGCCAGTTGCCGGTTGCCAGTTGCCGGTTGACGCAATGATGTCATTCCGGTGCATACCGGAATCTCCTGACAAGTTCTCCGAGGCATGGGATCCTGACTTTCGTCAGGATGACAGTTCTGGCGAATAACCGGCAACCGGCAACTGGTAACCGGCAACTGATTAAAACCGCATCACCATCTTCACAAACACATTTCTCCCCGGCTCCGCCACTATCATTCCCCTGTTTGTAGCTAGATGGTTACGGTAAGAGGCATTAAAGAGGTTATCAACACCCGCAAACAACTGAAAAGAGGTTATTCCGAATTCTTTCCGGGCAGAGTAAACCGCTACATCAGAGAGAAAATATCCGTCAGATTCTTTCTCTCCCGGGGCTATCTTTCTTTGTGCAGAAGCCCAGGTAGTGGTCCACTCCACCGTGAAAACACCGGGCACCTGATAGCGGAAACCACCGGCCACCATCATGGGGGGAATCAGCGGAAGAGGGTTCTCCTGCGTCAGATTCATACCGCTGACAAAAGAAAACTTGCTGAAAATGACCACGTTACGAAAAGCCTGATAATTGACCGACGCATCAAAACCCGCGAGCAGAGCCCGGTCAACATTAGCATTGATCAGTGCCGGAAGGGTATCCGTCAGCCCGGATTGCGGTCCGGTGCTCAATTCGTAAATAAAAACACCGGGGGTTTCCACAATCATGTCGGTCATGTAATTAACAAATCCATTGGCCTGCAGCTGGAAACGATCCGTCCAGATACGAAGTCCCAGATCCCCGAACAGCCCCTTTTCCGGATTCAGGTTCGGATCACCCAGCCTCACCTTCGAGCCCAGGTCGATGTATTTGAACCGCTCTTCCAGCGACGGACTCCTGAATGACCTGCCTATATTGACCGTTAGATCCAGGTTCTTAACCAGATGATACAGTGCACTTGCGTTGGCCGACCAGGAAAATGCCCTCACAGTATCGGCGTTAAATGTAATCCGCTGGTTCGGAACCGGGTCCTTCACAACCCCGTCAATCATAATCCCAACAGGATCGAGGGCCTGATCATTTGCAACCCGGATCAGGTCAACACGGCCACCAAATGTCAGTTCCAGTTTATCGTCAAGGAGTTTTTTCTCCTGTTGCGCAAAAACCCCCATGCTGCCAAAACGGGAATCCGGATTGGGCTCCTCGGTTCTGACAATATCCATGGTTTTAACCGGCATCATAAACGCATCCAGTATCTCTTGCCTGATATACTTCTGCCTTGAAGTTTCCAGCTTGCGCTGCCAAAGATCAATGCCTGCAACCAGCTGGCCGGTTGCGCTGGTCTTCCACTTGGTTTCCAGCACCATTCCGGAAGTATTATGCTCCCCGCGGGGCAATACTTTCAATGCTGTAATCCTTGAAGTACCCACCATCGCAGGCGGTGTATTCGGAATCATCTCCACATCCCGCAAAATATACTGATGGTAAGCCCGAACGCTGAACTCACTCATTGAGGGTAAAAGGTCCGTTACTGTATATTTCGCCGAGATGAGCTGACGTTTCTCCTCCGGATACGTGGCAATTGCAGCGGGTCCGAATGGAGCTCCTCCGGGGATTCCGGCATCCAATGCCTGATAATGCTGACCATTGATCTCAAGTTCATGATTTTTGAATGGCTTTACCCCGATGGTCGCATTCAGGTTACGGTCGTTGAATTGGGAGTTTTCCACAACTCCTTCCGGGGTCCTGTAATCCCCGGCCGTTCGGTAGCCCCCGCTCAGCCTCACTTTCCAGGCTTTTGCCCCGGACTCAACCGCAACGTGGGTTCCGAAAAGCTTATTGACTCCTTCGAAAATACCGGTTGCAGTCCCATGAATGGTTGGTTTGTTGTAATAGTTGCCTTTATCAGTCAGGATATTGATTACGCCACCCATGGCGCCGGTGCCGAAAATAGAGGAAGCCGCCCCCTTGATCACCTCTACCCGCTCAATTTCATTCACGTCAAACATGGATAACCCAGCAACAAGATCAGATGCGGTTTCAATACGGTTCCCATCCACGAGGGCCACAAGGCGGGATTCGCCCAATCCCCTTATATTGACCGATGTGCCCCATCCACCGTCGCGAACCAGGGAGATTCCGGGCTCGTTCGACAGCACATCGGAAAGGGTCATTGATGACTGACGCGGAAAATTTTCCCGGGGAACTACAGTTATTGGCATGGCAACATCCCGTTCCAGCTTTTCATAGCGAAGACTGCTGACCTGCACTTCACCCAAAGGAATCATCGCAGGCTTTAACTCCAGATAAATTTCCATCACGGATTTTTCGGTAACCTGAACCTCCTGCTGAGCAGGATAGTATCCCATACAAGTAGCCGAAACCCGGTAAGTGCCAACCGCAAGTCCTTGAATACTAAGCTTCCCGTCTTGGTCTGTTAATCCACCGGAAATCTCTCCCGATGCAATGTTCACTGCCTGTACATGTACGTAGGCTAAAGCACGGTTCGTCTGAAACTCCCTGACCTTTCCGGCGATCCCCTGGCTCTGCCCGGCACCGGAAGTCAGTAATACGACACAAACAGTGAGTAAAATCCGAAATTTATTCATTTTTATCCTTGATTTTAAGTACAACCGATTTAACCTCAACGCCTTGCAGCCGGCCCAACTGGCCGGTGAGCGATCCGATCTGATCCGTTGTACCCTCAAGCACCAGTGAAATGATCCCGATATCGGAATCCCTAACCGGCAAGCCCTGACGGCCGATAATAATGGAAGAATGATTGGAGATGATGGAGTTTACCTGTGGGGCAGCCAGCTTGCCAGCCAGCAGAATGAGTACGCTTCCGATTCTCTTTTCCATTAGACTTTCCTCCGGATCAGATTGATTTTGAACACCTTGGATCTTAAATAAAAGAATCCTCAGTCATTGTTATTTCGATAACAAAGATAGCGATTATATTTGATTTTTTTATTTCTATTGACGTATTTTAGCATCAAATACCCAACCCATGAAGAGAAGAAAATCAATTCTGCTTAGCTTTCTGGTTCTACTGGTTTTAACCATAGTAGCCCAACTGATTCCCGAACCTAAGAAAACGGCTGCTGAAGAAAAAGGAGAATTCCCAAATGACTGGTTTTACGTACAGCGCTCCTGGCCATATAACCAATTACGATCAGACTTGTATTACAAAGGGATGGAACAGGTTATGGCAATGGAGAAAGCCGGACTCAAATCGGGACAGGAATCCTGGAAGCTGGTTGGGCCAACCAATATTGGGGGCCGGATAACTGATATCGAGATGCCCTCCAACGATCAGAATACAATTTACCTGGCTGCGGCATCAGGTGGGATTTTCAAATCGACCAATTTCGGTACAAACTGGACACCCATTTTTGATAATGAGGTTGCTCACGCAATTGGTGACCTGGATATGTCGCGGACTAATCCGGAGATTCTATGGGCCGGAACGGGCGAGCCCAATGCCGGCGGAGGCTCACATACTTATGAAGGCTATGGGGTATACAAAACAACCAATGCCGGTGCTACGTGGATCCAATCGGGTCTTACCTCAGCGGGCAGCATTGGTCGAATTAAAATTCATCCTGTCCATACGGATACTGTTTTCGTGGCAGCCATGGGGCACCTGTTTTCCTATAATTCCGAACGCGGGGTATTCAGAACCCGGAATGGTGGGCAAACCTGGGATAAGGTCCTTTATCTGACCGATTCCACGGGGGCCTCCGATCTCGCCATCAATCCAGTAAACGGTGATATCATTTATGCCGCCCTGTGGGAACGAACACGGCGCCCGCCCTACCAGAGCTATGGCGGCAAAACCAGCGGCATCTGGCGGTCGACCGATGGCGGAACAACCTGGAATGAACTGCTGAATGGCCTTCCCAAGGGCAACGTGGGTCGCATCGGGATTGACATCTCTGACTCTAATCCGGCTGTCCTGTACGCTACCTATACCGATTCAGCGGGCTTCTTTAAAGCCATATACAAGACAACCAACGGAGGTGACCTTTGGGCTCAAACTCCTGGAACAATTGGAGAAAATGGCATCTCTTATTGGTGGTGGTTCAGTGAAATCGATGTCGATCCCATCAATCCAAATATTGCTTATATATCGGGTTTTACTGCCCATAAAACGACTAATGGAGGAACCACCTGGTCCGGCACATTCAGCGGGGCTCATGTAGATATGCATGGTGTTTTCATACATAGCGCCCAAAATGGCCTTACCGCCCTTTGCAGTGATGATGGGCTCTATTTATCGAGAAATGGAGGTTCAACACATTTTCATATCGAAAACCTGCCAATCACTCAGTTTTATACCTGTGAGGTTGATTATCTGAATCCAACACGGTACTACGGGGGAACACAGGATAATGGGACCATCCGCGTTCTGAGCGGAGAAGTCAACCGGTGGCAGTCGATTTATGGCGGCGATGGATTCGTGGTCAAGGTGGATCCGACCGACAATAATTATGTGTATGCAGAGTCCCAGTATGGAGGTTTCGGCCGTTCAACCGACGGCGGCGCTTCCTTCAGGGGAGCGACTTCCGGAATCAGCGGCAACGACCGGAAAAATTGGAAAACTCCTATTGAACTTGATCCGCAAAATCCGTCGACACTTTATTTTGGAGCGAACAAACTATACAAATCAACCAACCGTGCACAGGGTTGGCAGGCAATTTCTCCGGATCTGACAAATGGCCCCGGCGTCAATGTAACTTTTGGTACCCTAACCACCATATCCGTTTCGCCGCTTGACAGTAAGGTTATTTATGCCGGTACAGATGATGGCAACGTATGGAATACCCTCACCGGTAATGCACCCTGGACAAACCTTTCGACCAATCTGCCCGACCGCTGGATCACCTGTGTACAAACCGATCCCTATGACAAAGCCGTTGCCTATGTCACCGTATCGGGCTACCGCTGGGATGCTTACCTGCCCCACGTATACAGGACTGCCGACAACGGGGCCACCTGGGCCGATATTTCCGGCAACCTTCCTGACTTTCCGGTTAACAACATCCAGATCGATCCTGTCCTTCGCAACACCTATTACATTGGCACTGATGGCGGAGTATTCATTACGATCAACGGTGGCCAGACCTGGGAATTGTATGGTCAGGGATTGCCACATGCCGTTGTCAATGAACTCTATTTGCACAACCCAACACGGATGCTCACCGCCGCTACTTTCGGCCGCTCCATGTATACCATCCCGCTGCCCTCCAGCTCTTCCACCGTCAACATTCCACTTTCCACAACGGAAATCAAAGCCTGGCCGAACCCATTCCAGTCCGACCTGAATATCGGGATCAGTCTTTCCCGGCCTGAAAGAGGTGAGATTGCCGTTTGGGACCTCGCTGGCCGGAAAATCAGCGTACTTTTCAAGGGTATGATAGAAGCTGGCGAACAGGTGATCAGCTGGAACAACAACAGTCAGGTGCCCTCGGGTACCTATATTATCAGGCTTCAGACCGACAAAACCTCGGGTTCTATCCGGATTCAAAAGCAATAAGGGAATGCGCTACTGTCTCCTGTTCTCCCTGCTTCTCCTGTTCTCCCTTACCGGGTGCAGGAGCCCTCAGGGTAAACCTGGCGACATTACAATCCTGACGCTTAAAGGCCCGTCGGCAATGGGCATGATCAACCTGGTAGACTCTGCTGCTTCTGCAGCTTCGGTTCCGTTGAATATTGAAATTCTCGATGAGCCGATGCAGGTTCGGGCCCGCATGCTCGTTGATAAGCCCGAAATGGCCGTGCTCCCGCTGAATATGGCTGCCATTCTTTACAACAAGGGACTTGATTATCAGGTACTGGCCATTCCGGTTTGGGGAACCCTTTACCTTTTTGGCTCGGATACAACCATAAAAACCTGGCAGCACCTGAAAGGAAAAACCGTCCACCTCATGGGTAAGGGAGCCACTCCGGATATCCTGTTCCGATATCTTCTTGGCAGGCAAGGCCTGACTCCCGACCAGGATGTTAAACTGGACTATTCATTTCCAACACACATTGACCTGTCAAATGCAGTCATTGCCGGGAAAGCCAACCTGGCTGTTATTTCTGAGCCTCTGGTGAGTCTTGCAGAGTCCCGGAATCCTGCCATTCGGGAGATTATGGATCTGAACCGGGAATGGGCCCTGGTGGTTCCGAATAACCCCACCCTGCCCCAGACCGCCATCCTTGTGCGGACCGACTTTTCACGTGATAATCCCGGACTGGTATCGGAAATCATGGAGGCCTGGAGCCGGTCCACCAACTCTGTGAACAATCACCCAAATGAAGCAGCCTCACGGATCGCCTTCAACCGGATCCTTCCTGATTCGGCCATTGCCGTTCGAAGCATTCCGCGCTGCAACCTTTTGTTCCGGTATGCAGGAGAGATAAGGCCCGTTATCGATGCCTACCTGAAAGTTTTTCTTACTTTTAATCCGGACGCCATTGGCGGCCAGATGCCCGATGAAGCGTTTATTTACCAGAAACCGGATCATTAGCCTTGCGGTTGTCATTCTTCTCCTGATCGGATGGGAAGTGCTTTCTGTGTCTTTTGGGTCTAACCAGATCCTTCCGGGACCGGATGACACGATTGCGACTTTGTTTCGCATGGTCCGGACATCGGATTTTATTCATTCACTGGGAATTACCCTTCTCCGCGGACTCATCGGCTTTGCCCTGGCACTTGGAGCAGCGCTCCTCGTTGGCATACCGGCAGGACTAAATTCAGGCATCGAAGCTGCCTTCCGGCCTGTTGTTGTGACTATCCGGTCCACCCCGGTGATCTCGATTATTCTCCTGGCACTGATCTGGTTACAAGTTGACCATGTGCCGGTTTTCATCGGGTTCCTCACCATGTTTCCTATATTGACTACCAATATTTCGCAAGGGATACGAAATACTGAACCTGCGTTTATACAGATGGCCCATCTCTATTCCATTCGAAAATCAAGAATTCTGACCGAGGTCTATTTCCCATCTATCCTCCCCTGGCTGTTTTCGGGAATCTCCACTGCTGTTGGATTTGGCTGGCGATCAGTAATCATCGGTGAGGTTCTGAGCCAGCCGCGCTACGGGATCGGCTCAATGATGCAGGATGCCCAAAGCTTTCTGCTGGTTTCCGAGGTCATCGCATGGACTCTGGTTGCAGTGATTGTGGGGTCGCTTTTTGAATGGCTCCTCCGCAAACTTGAAAAAACAACATTGAAATGGAAACCGTGAGCCTGGAACTGAAATCAGTCAATAAATCATTTGGTGAACGGAATATCCTGACCGATTTTTCTCTGTCCATTGCTCCTGGCTCCATTACTGGCCTGTTTGGCCCATCGGGCTGCGGTAAGACAACACTGTTGAATATCATGGGGGGAATACTAATCCCTGATTCGGGCCTTACCACTGGTTTTCCAGACGAAAAGAAGTCATACATCTTCCAGGAAACACGCATTTTGCCATGGAAAACCGTTCTTGGGAACGTTTTGTTTCCTTTGTCAGATAAGATGTCGCCTGAGGAATCTCAGGTGCTCGCCCATAGGTTCCTGAAAATGGTTGGTTTGGAACGGGAGGAGAACCTTTATCCCCACCAGTTGAGCGGCGGCATGAAACAACGGGTCTCCATCGCACGGGCATTCGCCTATCCCGGAACACTAATCCTGATGGACGAAGCCTTTCAAAATCTCGACAGCACCCTAAAATACAATATACTGAATGCCTTTCTGGAAATCTGGAAAGAGGATGGCCGCACAGTAGTTTTCGTGACCCATGATATAGACGAAGCGATCTTTCTCGGACAAAAGATCATTTTGCTGGGTGGTACCCCCCTGAAAATATTAAACCAAGTAAACGCTTCGGGACAATCAAAAGAAGACCTGATTGATCAAATCCGCAATCCTTGACTCGACGGTCTCCTATTATTTTAGTTGGAGGAATCCCCCGACTTTAGCTCTTGCATCCTCTCAGCATCCGAGTATTTCTTCAATACCTTCGCCTCTTCCATAATCAACTCGTAAAAATAGCCTGCGCCAAAGTCCTTATTAAGATGGATAAGGCCTTCGAAAATTATTACATCGCCAACCTTCAGGCTCTCTGTTGTCGTTACAGTAAGGTCAAATTTTCCACCGAACTCGGTTCCATCCTGGATATGAATCCAGTTCCGGTCCATCACCTCATTATTAACTTTCACAACCTGACCTTTTACCTTAACCACCGCATCGGCATAGGTTGCCTGATTCTTAAAAAGACTGTCGATTGAAATGCATCCGTCAACCGGTTGAATCTCAATATCCTTGTTAAACTTGATATTGGGCTTAGAAGGTTGAAGCGGTGCAGCAACAGTTTCCTGGCTGGATTTCCTGCCTGCCGGAAGTAGTTCCGACACAAAATAGATGATCGGAAAAGTACGGTTCAATTCCTTGCTGGTAAAATTTTCCATGAGCAGAGCATCTGCATACGACCATTTGCTGCCGACCTTAACATCTTCGTTAATAACGGCTAGCCAATATTCATTACGGCTCTCTTTAACCCGAAGATAGGTATACTGGTTACCGGCAATCACCTCTTCAACCTTAACGGAATGCATCGGCACATCTGCAGTTGATGTTGATTCCGGCTTCTCTTTTTTGAGGATTAAAAACATCAGAACTGCTATCGCCACCAGGGCAAGACTCGAAACAATTATCTTCAATTTCATCTATAAAATAATTAAAAACGTTGCGCGAAACTAAAATAAATCCGGTGATAATTTCTCACTGACTCCAATGTAATTTCGTAATTTACTGACAATGAGGTCTTTTTATTTATCCGCCAGGATAAATCAAGTTGTGCCATGTTTTGGAGGAGATTGGACGACGAATTGGCAAACCGGTAATCAATGATCCTGTAGCTGAATCCCCCGTACATTTTGCCTTTGAGGAAATCCCTCGTGACGTTCAGTCCGTAAATCCTGCCATCAAGGTAGCTCGTTTGCAATAGATTGGCCGACAACGTGGCTGTTGCATTGATCCAGGGAAGCTGGGTAAAGGAGATAAATCCATTGAGGTTCTTATTGGGACTGATATCATCAGTCCGATATCGGTAGCTACCGGTCAATCCCATGGTAACCTTAGTCCAGGGCCGGTAGTTTATTTTAAGCTGAAGTCCCTGCCTGGTGGCCTCATCCAGTAATTGGTCGGCATAACTCTTGAAGGTCTCATAATAGATCACGTTTTTCCTGGCATCGTAGGAGGCGAAAACCGAAAATGTTCGGAATGGTCTGTATCGCAGAGAAACATACAATCCGGTAAGGGAAGGCTTACTCATGGCAACACCTTCTTCTACCCGGTAAAGATCGAGCTCACAGGAGGTAAAAAGATAAAGGTTTTTCGCAAGGGAATTATCATGCTGGAAATAGACAAACCGCCGGTCGGTAAAACCCGTGTTCCTTTGCTCAAAAAAAGCCAGGGAACTTTGGATTTTCCCGTATTTCCCCAAAGACTCATGGGCAACGAAACCACCATACTCAAGCAGGTTCAGATTAAAACTGTAATCCTGAAAATCAGGCCTGGTACCTACAACCACTCCTGTCCTGAACCGGCCCATCCGGGTTTCTGCCTGAATACCATCCACAGCCCCAATATTGGATAGATTGCTATTGATTTTGCGCCCTACCCATACGCTGCTGTGATCACCAAAATCTGATCCGATTGCCAGACTGTAAACCTTTAGGGCATTAAACACATTATCCTTGACCTCAGCCCATTCTCCTGCCTTGTGGGAAAATGTAATGTAGCTTTCTGCCGAAAATCGGGTATCAGCCAGATGATCAGCGCGCATGGATAAGGAATAACGCATCCGTTCCGAATTATTGGCCCCGGTGTTTGAGAGGTTGGTATAGGAAGCCACAGTTAAAGATCCCCGTATGTCCTGTTTCCACGATGCCTTGATGGAATCGAAAGGATCCTTTAATTCTGTTTTGGGCAATTCCAGGGACGGCTTAACGGGAACAGAATCCGGCACCACAATAACCTGGGTTTCTTGTTTAGCCCACACTTTCAAAACAATCGGGTCCTCAACTTTTACAACCATGCCGGGGAAAGGCTTGCCGGCCGCTGAAATCGATGAGTAGTTTTCAATAATAAAAATTGGTGTTAAGCCCTTGGTCCCCTGAACAAACACGGTATCGCCTTCACGAATCATTTCGTTACTGGGAAACTTAACATAGATATTCTGGGCGGTCACATAAGAGACTCTTGCGTTAAGAATGACCGGAGCATTCTGCCCTATTAATCCGCCAGCTGCGAATAAGGAAATGAGTGATATGATGGCAATCTTAACCAAACTAAATGGGTCTTTTTAATTCCGATTTTCCCCTTGGATGGCAGGTATAGCAGGCCACACTATTATACGCGTAATCCCTTTCATCCCTGTGCTCCTTGTCCATATCCGTTTTATTATGCTCGTGGCAATCTATGCAGCTGAACAGGGCATAATTATTGGCTGTAGTATGGCATTCAGAGCATAGTGTCCATTCACCCTGGTGCTCTCCGCTGTAAATCGGGAAATATTGAGCATCATGATTAAAAGTTGAAGGAGTCCAGGCTGTGGTGCTGTGGCAAGGCGTGCAATCCTTCGGAAAATTTGCGGCAGCATGATTCGGATTGGTTGCCTGATTATAGTTTGTCAAATGACAGGAAGCGCAATCAGTAGGGGTATTTGTGAAACCAGTTGTATGACATTTGGAACAGGTGGTGGTTATATGCGCTCCCGTCAGCGGAAAATTTGTCTGAGAATGGTTAAACGTTGCCCCCTGCCAGTTGCTGTTGTTGTGACACATACTGCAATCAACAGGGTATGACTGCGTCTTGTGATCCTTCGCATTATCATACTGGACCTGATGGCAGCTGATGCATTGGGTTGGTGTATTCTGAGTGGTTCCCCGATGGCAATCAGAGCATTGAACCACCAGGGAATGGCCGCCGGCCAGTTGATACCCTGTGGTTGTATGATTGAATGTCGATGGTTTCCACGCAGTTGAATTATGGCACGTTTCACAGAGAACGGAAATTCCTGCCGCTGTATGGCTGGGAACCTGCGCCCCGCTATAATTTGCCGAATGGCACGCATTGCATTGCGTCGGGGTATTGGAAAAACCATTGGCATGGCACTTGGAACAGGTGGTCGTTACGTGTGCACCGAGCAACGGAAAATTCGTCTGAGAATGGTTAAAAGTTGCACCCTGCCAGTTATTGTTGTTGTGGCACATATTGCAATCAACAGGGTATGACTGGGTCTTGTGATCCTTTGCATTGTCGTATTGGACCTGATGGCAGCTGATACATTGGGTTGGTGTATTCTGAGTGGTTCCCCGGTGGCAATCAGCGCATTGTACAACCAGGGAATGGCCCCCAGCCAATTGATACCCTGTGGTTGTATGATTGAATGTCGATGGTTTCCAGGCTGATGAATTATGGCACGTTTCGCAAAGGACAGAAATCCCGGCAGTCGTATGGTTTGGAGTTTGCGCTCCCGTATAGTCAGTAGCATGACAGGAATTGCATTCAGCTGAGGTGCCGGCGTACCCGCTTTTATGGCATTGGGCACATTCTGTTGTCAGGTGAATACCGCTTAGCGGAAATCTCGTTTTGGAATGATCGAAAACAGCATTTTCCCAGGAGTTCATATTGTGACATAATCCGCATTCTCCCGGAAAGGACAATGCTTTATGATCTTTGGCGTTATCGTACTGAACCTTGTGACAGGTAATACATTGGTCTGGTGTATTAACCGTTGTACCTTTATGGCATTCTGAACATTGAGTGATCCTGGCGTGCCCTCCGGCCAACTCAAATCCGGTAGATGTATGATTAAAGCCTGATGGCTTCCAGGCAACAGCGGTATGGCAGGTTTCGCACTGGTTTGATAATCCGGCAGCAAAGTGGTTCGGCACCTGGGCTCCGGCATAGTTAGGAGCATGGCAGGAATTACATTCAGTTGAGGTACCGGAATAGCCCGCCTGATGACATTTAGCACATTCTGTGTTACTATGCGCGCCCGTCAATGGAAACCGGGTAGCAGAATGATTGAAACTTGTACCCTGCCAGCTATTTAAGGAATGGCATAGTTTGCAGTCGAATGGAAACACCTGGGACTTATGGTCCTTCGCATTGTCGTATTGAACCTGATGACAGGCAATACATTCTTTAGTAGTATTTTGAGTTGTACCCTTGTGACAATCGGAGCATTGAACCACTCTGGCATGGCCCCCAGATAATTCAAATCCGGTGGACAAGTGATTAAAAGAAGATGGTTTCCATGCGCTGGTAGTATGGCAGGTTTCACATTGGACCGAAATACCGGCCGCAGTATGATTCGGGACCTGTACCCCGGCATAATTGGCTGCATGGCAGGAATTGCATTCGCCGGAAGTTCCGGTATAACCCGCCTTATGACATTTGGCACACTCAGTCGTAACATGTGCCCCGGTTAACGGAAACTTGGTCAGCGCATGGTCAAAGGACAATTGCTTCCAGTCTTCGGTGGAATGGCACTGTATACACTCGATGGGATACAGATTCTGTTTGTGATCCTTGGCATTATCATATTGGACCTGATGACAGGAGATACACTCCTGCCTGGCTGTAACAATTGAACCCAGATGACAAGCCGAACACTGCTCAATCCTGGCATGGCCGCCGGTAAGTTCATAGCCGGTCGCCAGATGTGTGAAGGTCGAAGGCTTCCAGCCATCCGTTCCGTGGCAAACCTTACAGTCGGTTGGTATTCCGGCCGCCTGGTGTCCCGGTGTTTTTGAATCTATGAATTCCTTCTCATGACAGGAATTGCAATCGGATGAAGTTCCGGCAAATCCGTTCTTGTGACAACTCAGGCAATCCGCCCCCTGGTGCTTGCCAGTCAGCGGGAATGTGGTAAGATCATGTTTAAAACTGCCCTCTTTATCACCAGTCGGATGGCAGGCAAAGCAGGCGGCGCTATTATATACATAGTCCTTCTCTTCATCATGCTCATTATCCATGCTGGTTTTGTTGTGCTCATGGCAATCGGTACAACTGAAGGTTGAATAATCTGCCTCCTGCCTGTGACAATCTGTGCATGTATTCCATTCACCCCGGTGCTGGCCTGAATATACCGGGAAAAACCGCGTATCATGAATACTGAATTTAGCTGGAGTCCAGCCCGGTTCTGTTGTATGGCACTCCAGACAATCCGTCGCCAGGCCCAAAGCCTGATGCTTGATTTTGGCTGAATTCTGATAGTCTTTCTCATGACAGGCAAAACAATCAGTGGAGACCTTGGTATATTGCCCGTCGAGGTGGCACTCCTTGCAATCTATGGCATGGCCTGCCGAAAGTGGAAAGAAGCTGTGTTCAAAATCCGCCCCGCTCCAGCTGCCAGCACTGGCTGAATGGCACTCTATACAATTGGTCGAATAACCGGCCTCCTGATGATTAGGCTTTGTGGTAGCCTGATAATCTGCTCTGTGACAATCGATGCAAGCAATCCCCTGAGGATCAAACCGCAGTTTTGAAACCGATTTGTGGCAGGCAGAACAATCAGAAATCTGATGCGCTCCTGTTAAGGGAAAACGGCTCTGCTGATGAATCTGGCTGATATTTGCTACGATCCAGGATTTTGGGGTGTGGCATCTGGCGCAGTCGGGCCCCACGGTGTTTTCATGTAAATCCATATGGCAATCCCTGCACTCATTCCCAACCTTCGAGAATTCAAGGGTTTTGTGACAGGACCTGCATTCAACCGCCTGATGCTGACCGGTCAGGGTAAAACTGGTTGTGTCATGATTGAAGGCCAGCACCTGTAATTTTGAAATCTTCCAACCCTCGGTCGAATGACAATCTGAACAATTGGTTTTGAAACCACTCCCATGGGGCGACTGTCCCATAAGGACCGTCGAAGCCAGCAGCAACGCTATTGCAAATGACAGTCTGCGCATTTGATCGAGTTGAATTTGTACTGTGTATATCGGGTGGTTCCGGATACTATCTCTTTATGGCATTTGGCACATGCCACATCTTTGTGCTTGCCATCAAGTTTGAAACGGGTGTTGTCATGGTTAAATTGTGGAACCTTCCAGTTCTCAAAACTATGGCAGCGTGAACAATAGGCCCTGTCAAGAGTTTCGAATTGACCGGCATGAATGTCGGCATGACAATCCAGACACTTCTTGGCCTCTCCCGAAAACCACTGGCCGGATACGCCGGTTGCCTTATTTATGTGACACTTCCTGCAGGATACGGTTGCATGTTTGCCCGTAAGCGGAAAGGAAGTCCCCTTGTGATCAAATGTAATCTCCCTCCATTTCAATACAGAGTGACAGGCTTCGCAATTTTGATCCGGAAGGAATTTTGGACTGATTTTATTCTGATGAATATTCTCATGACAATCAATACACCGTTTTCCGATTTCCCTGAAGCTCCACTCCACCCCCTTTTTGTGGCATGAAATGCATGGCGTCGCCAAATGTGCTCCCGTCAGTTGAAAGGGACTTTTATTGTGCTTCTCAATGGTATACAGGGACGACTTAAACCCTTGCAGCGAATGACACTCCTTGCAGTCCGGTGCTGCCCCATCCATGCGGAACTGCCCTTTGTGATAATCGGCATGACAATCCGTGCAGTTGGAGAATTTCAGTTTAGCGGTCAATGACTTTTTATGGCATGCCTTGCAATCAATATATTGATGCCTTCCCTCCAATTGATAATCGGTCTTCGTATGATCAAAGGTTTTAATGGCTGCAATCTCATGAAACGACAGCTCATTGTGGCACTTACGGCAGTCACTGCCGAACTTGCTCTCGTGCGGGTCCTTATGGCAATCTGTGCACTTTTTATAGGCCACACCAGAGAACTTCTGAAATCTTATTCCTGCCGTCTCAGTTACTTTATGGCATTTCACACATTCAACTGTAGCATGTTTTCCAATCAATTGAAATTTGGTCTTTTTATGGTCAAATCCGGCAGCCGGTTTGAAAGCATCGGGATTATGGCAGGATAAACAATTGTCCGACAATGTTTTCTGATGATAATCGGCATGGCAGGCCAGACATTCGCGCCCCAGGTCAAGGTAGGATCCGCTGGTTTTCTGGGAAGTTTTTACCCTGATCAGTTCAGGCTTATGGCAGGCTTTGCAATCCAGGGTTTTATGCTTGCCAACCAGGTCATAGCCAGCTTTACGGTGATCGAATGCCTGCTTGTCAAAATGTATAATCTCGAAATTCCGTCCATGGTGTTCATTATGACAGGAATAGCACTCCTTGCCTGTAACCTCTGATGAAACATGGTAGCCACGCCTGGCATCGATCAGGGTCTTGATCTCTTTGTGGCAGGCCAGACACTTGGCAGAAGTCACCTTTTTTCCGACCTCATGGCACTGGTTGCAATGTGATATTCCCTCCATGCTGGCATGAGCACGGCTCAGTTCGCCCGGGGAAATTTGCGGCACAGCCCTGATACCCATAGCAATAAAGGCCAGGATTAATACTGCCAGCCTCCCTGATCTCGAATACTTCCCAAACTTCTTCATTAATGCTTCAATATCGCCTCACCAAATTTACGCGTGATCAGAATACCTGATTTTTCGAGGAACTGTGTCGGCAATTCGCCGCCCGCAAAAATAAAAACCAGGTCATTTATCAGCTCGATGGAATCCTCCAGATCATCGGAATGGTAATATACGAATTCCCGGTCAATGGATGTCAGGTTAGTTTTAAAACGAACATCTATCTTGCCTGATTGGGCAGCTTCTTTGATTTTCTCACTGTTTTTGGGCTTCAGCCTTCCAAAAACCTCGCCCCGGTACATCAGGGTAACCTGATTTTCATCCATTAAAAGAAGGGCCGATTCAACCGCCGAATCTCCGCCGCCCACAACCACGATCCTTTTACCCGATATAAGTTCAGGCTCTAGTAAACGATATGCGACCTTCTCGAGTTCCTCCCCCGGAATATTCAACTTTCGCGGTGATCCCCTGCGACCAATTGCCAACAGCACTTTCTTGGTGGAATAGTGGTCCCCTGCGGTAGTTCCTACAACAAAACGCCCGTCTCCGGCCACTATCGAATCAACTTTGGAGTTTTCGGTAATAGTTATCTTATTCTTATTGAGCACGCTAACCCATAGATCAAGCAGTTCGGCCTTGCTGGTTTCAAAGAGTTTTACCTTCCCGTGGAGTGGCAGTTCCATGGCCGAAGTCATTACGATTTTAGAACGCGGAAAGGTATAAACAGTTCCGCCGAGCGTATCTTGTTCCAGTGTCAACACTTCAAGCCAAGCCTGCGGGACCTGCCCCGATCACGACCAGGTCATAATCGGCCTGTATGTTTTTTTGAATGGTACGGGCAAGATTCTCGACTGCCTGCTTTCCCTGCTCTACCGCATTCTTGATCAGCCCCATCCCTCCAATCTCTCCTGCAATGAAGATCCCCGATACATTCGTCTCAAAATTCTGACTGACGTGCGGCAGATCAACGCCACGCTTTTCGGTACCGATGCATAAAGTAATAGCCTCTACCGGGCAGGCATGGAAACAAGCCCCATGTCCCACACATCTTGAGGCATTAATAATCGTTGCCTTGCCATTGCTGATCCCCAGAATATCCTTTTCGGGGCAAGCACTGATGCATGCACCCGTCCGGATACATTTGTTCACATCAACAACAGGATGCAGGGAAACCGGCTCATGCAGCCCCTCTTCCTTGGCAATCCTGATTTTTTCATCTACCTGCCGGGATTCAACCTTTTGTTTCCTGAGATAAATGAAAACAATGATTATGATCAGCAGGAATACTCCGGCGTAGACGAGGATATTTTCCAGCAGTACTTCCATGATTCAAAAAATCCATTTATACCCTAACGTAAGAACTACAACAACATGTATAATCATAACGATCAGCATGGCAAGGGCAAATGGCAGGTGGATCACATGCCAGTATTCTAGTGTTTTCCTCATCGACTCAAGCATATCGATACGCCGGTAAAGCCTGATCTCGGATTTCAGGAGCTTTCTGGCCTTTTTTAATTCAGCCCTTGATATAATTTCTTTTTTTAAAAGCCTGATTATCCGACTTTTAGCAGCGTTGTCATACCTATATCCAATAAACAATTTGACTACCAGGTTTTTTTTGCTGGTATCAGGACGGTTAATAAATGCATCTCTGAGCAGAATGGCCACCGGACTCTCTGTCCCGGCCTGATTTGCAGCTGATTCAGTCAGCTTGCTTTTCATCAGGCTGATTTCACCCAGACTGAGCTCCCGGCCTTCCATGGTACGGGGAATCTGAATATAAATGAACCTCCCGATAAATCCGCTTAGCACCACAGCAACCATACTCCAGAAACTGATCGCCACGATCCCGCCGAACTTCATGCTGGTATGAAACAGAACCAAAATCGGACCGAGTATGCATAAAAAGATGTGAAATTCCAGCCAGTGCTTCAGTAATCCAAGTCTTGACAGCTTCCGCCACCTCTTCCTCAGCATATAGGATGAAATCCCGATAATAATCATTGCGGATCCAACAATTCCAAACCCATGACCAAAGGTTCCACTGGGCTTCAAAACTTCATGCTGCTCATGAAAAAACCTGTTTTCCAGAGAAATACCATAATACGTCAAACCTAACCAGGTTAATCCGGCAAATGAAAAAATCACAATGGCAGCTAATACGGAAATGTACAGGGTATGTGTTCTCGGACTCATAAAATTTAAAAATGGTTAGGTTAGCGCTGGCTGAGGTACCATAAAATACCTGCGACAAAAGTAGAAAAAGATTGACGAAAAATTAACCATACCTCACCACACCTCACCATCCCTCACCATCCCTCACCATTCCTCACCATTCCCCATTCTTCAATCATCGAATCAACTCATCAGTAAATCAACTCCTCCACCTCCTCCTCATCCCTCTCCAGAATCGCCCGGGCGGGTAATTCCTCGCCCGCTTCGATCAGGCGGATGCGCTTGTGGAAGGTGAGAAAGACTTCTGACGGAAAACTATTCCGGGGTACAATGTATTTAATGAGTGCATTTCGGCCTGACCTGTCCTCCTGAATCAGGATCATGACTTTTTCCCGGTTAGGGCCTTCTGTAACCGAGCCGGCGTAAACACCGGGCGGAGGCAGCTCTTTCTCATCTTCTTCCCGCAGAACCTCAAGCCAGTCTGATCCCTCGGGCGCACTGGCAGGTAATGGCTTTTTAACCGGACCGATCATGAAGAATTCATGATCCAGATAGGCATTGGCCCTCTGGATATTTCCGTCGAGGATTGCCTTCCGGATCTTGGTCGAGCTCACAAATTCATTATGAATATCCTGCTCAGGAATCTCCTCCACCGTGAAATTGTAAAACTTTCCAAGCTCATACAGATAGTCATAGTTCCCTTCACGGTTATGCCCGAAATGGTGATTGAACCCGACTACCACACAAGCGGCATTAAGCTTGCCGACCAATATCTTACGGATAAAATCAACTGATGAGGTTTTGGAAAACTCAATGGTAAAAGGGATGATAACCAGATGATCCAATCCGGCCTTTTCTAAAAGGCGAATTTTCTCCCGCTGGGTGTTGATCATTTGCAGGTCTTTTCCCTGGGCATTGGGATACAGCACCTTCCGGGGATGGGGAAAAAAAGTGACCAGAACAGAAGTACCGCCAATGTCCTTCGCAATCGCTCTAAGCCTGTTAATAATTGTTTTATGACCGATATGCACCCCGTCGAAGGACCCGGTGGTAACAACGGCTTTTTGAATGGATAATCCTTCTAAACTTCGGTGGACCAGCATGGTATAAAAGCGGGGCAGCAACCCCCTTTGAATAAGCGCTGCAAAGATAATCCTTTCGGGCAGGTAGAAGTTTTACCCCTGGTGAAATTTCACAAAATAGGCCACTTTTTCCAGGGAAGTGATCATGTCATACTCCTCCAGAAACACATGTGGCGGCATATTTAACGGAACCGTTGTGAAATTCAGGATTCCTCGAATACCGGTTGAAGATAGCTGGTCAGCAATTTTGCGGGCATGTTCTGTTGGCACAGTCAGAACGGCAATTGAGATTTGAAGCTCTTCTATAGTCTTGTTAAGGCTTTCCATAGAGTAGCACTTAACCCCGGCAATCACCCGGCCGATTTTATCGGAATCAATATCAAAAGTTGCAACAATGTTCAATTTGGAGCGTTTCCCACGGAAATAACCTGTTATAGCCCTGCCGAGGTTTCCGGCACCGATAACGGCAACATTCAGGCCATCCGTTGTATCAATTAATTTCCCGATGGCATCAATCAGTTCCCTGATGTCGTAGCCTTTACGCTGCATACTGGTAAATCCCATCAGCATCATATCCCTCCGTACCTGTACAGCGGTGATATGATTCAAGGCAGCCAGATCATGCGAGAAAATATGAGTATTCCCATTGGTCAGGCAATCAAGCAGAATTCGCCTGTATTCGCTGAGCCTTTCAACTGTCTTTTCCGGTAAGTTCATGGTTATCAGTATTAGTTGGGGTCAAACATACGAAATCAACCGATGATTGGCAATACCACCCGGAATGTCGATCCTTTACCAGCCTGACTCTCAACCTCAATCGTTCCTTCATACATATCGACCAGCCTTTTAACAATACTCAAACCCAAGCCCGAACCCATAATATTCTTGGTTTCCTTTCTCCGTATACGTGTAAACTCACGGAATAATGTGGGAATTTCATCCTCAGGTATGCCCATACCGGTATCTGTTACCTCGATGGTTAGACGCTTCCCTGCTCCGATGAGTTTGCAAACCACGCTTCCACCTGTTTTATTATATTTTACTGCATTAGATATCAAATTATTAAGAATGATTTCAAGCTCTTCTGAATCACCGTTTACCCACAGTTCATCGGGGCTATCAACCTTGATGCTCACTTCCATCTGGATTGATAAGGGCCCCATGGTTTCGGCTGAAACCCTGGCAATCTTAACAAGATCCGTAGCAATTATCTCACGATTTTTCCTTCCCGATTCAATTTTTGTCAGATCAAGCAAATCCATGATCATCGAACGCATCCCTTTAACCCGGTTCAGCGACCGCTCTATCATCTCGTCGTAGGCCGCCAGTGACTCTCCTGCCTGCCTCTCCTGCATCATCCTGAGGTAACCCTCAATCGAATTAAGGGGATTCTTTAATTCATGTGAGAGCATGGAAAGAAACTGAAAACGAACCATCTTCCCTTCCCGGTTCATTTTTTGAGTCATCCGCTTAAGGAACAGATGCTTGGTTATATTATCCATCGATGATCTGAGTTCCTGGGGTGTGAATGGCTTGGGCACAAAGTCATAGGCACCCATGTTGGTTGCCTTAACAGCCAGCTCAAGGGAGGCAAAGCTGGTAATCATCATCACCTCTGTGTCCAGCTGATTGCGCTTGATATACTCCAGCACCTCAACCCCTCCCATCCCCGGAAGCTTGTTGTCAAGCAGCACAATGTCAGGAAGATCTTCATGAAAGATCCGGATCGCTTCTTCTCCGGTAGCAGCCTCCCCAACAGTATAACCGATATCCTCGTCCATGAAAGGATAGCCCACTGTGTATTTGCTCAAAATCCGGGTTATTCCCGAGCGGATGCCTGGCTCATCGTCCACTACCAGGACTTTCAGCATTTCCATTTCTATCGGTTTAGTAAGGTATTGATGTGTGAAATCAGGATCTCCGTAAGCAACCCCTTCTCAAGATACAAATCGGCCTTGATCCATGGATCCGAATCCTGATCAATAAGCCCGAAGTTCCGGCCGGTTTCTGCCATCACAGCGGTTAACAGAATCACAGGCAGGTCGGGATACCTTTTTTTTGCATGATAGGCCAGGATAAATCCCGAGTCGTCCTTTTCCATCATCAGGTCAAAAATTGCTATATCCGGCCTTTTCTTTGACAGATACAACTCGGCCTCATCCTGCGAGTCTTTCGCTTCAACAATAAAGCCGGCCTTTTCGAGAGCAAAACGGATCTGAAAGAGATAATCCGGATCATCATCAGCCAACAGCACAACCTGTTTCTTCACTATCTCGGTCATGATTATGATTGGTTTATTTTGGGTAACAATATTTTAAAACAAGTGCCCGTAGGACCCTTTGAAGGGTCATCATTGGATTCCACCTCGATTTTGCCCTTATGCATTTTAATAATGCCGTAGGTAGTTGCCAGTCCGAGTCCGGTTCCTTTGCCAATCTCCTTGGTGGTGAAAAACGGAGTAAAAACCTTATCCATATTTTCAGGAGCAATCCCGGTACCGCTGTCCTTGACGTTGATCACGATATATTCTCCATCGGATTCAATTTTCAGGGTGAGGGCTCCGCTGGCGGGCATGGCTTCAACGGCATTCTTTATGAGGTTGGTAAGAACCTGCGTCATCTGTTCATGATCAATCCAGCAGAGCGGTTCCTTCAGCCGGGACTCCACATGCGTGAGTATCCTGTCGGGGATCATCACCGAGGCCAGGCTGTCATTGACCAGTTTCAAAAGATCGGTTTCCTCAAGCCTGACCTGGTTTTTCCTCGCGAAATTTAGCAGGTTTCCAACGATCCGCTTGCATCGGTCGGCTTGCGTGACAATCAGCCCCAGGTCCTGCCTGATCTGTTCATCCTGACACTCGTCCAGGAGAATATTGGCATACATGATAACCACGCCCAAAGGATTATTCAGTTCGTGAGCAATGCCTGCAGACAACTGTCCCATGTGCGCGAGCTTTTCAGAATGCTTCAAAGCTTGCTGCACTTTTGCCAGTTGCTCATTCGACAGGTTCAGTTCCTGAATTGAGCGGTGCATCTTTTCGATGGTATAGGGCAGGCACATGTCGATTTCCGCCAAGCCCTGTGCTATGGCTATGGCATGGTTCTCGCACGAATCGTACCCGCACGCTCCACAGTTCAGGTGGTCCTGAGGATTTTGTTTTCCAATGGATGCCAGAACTTTACGAATCTTTGATGGTGACGGCAGATCGAGCCGGCGATCCGATGGCTCAAATGTTTGCGTCAGATCAATAGCTGAAAATTCTTCGATATTTCTTTTCCAGGCCTCTGTGTCCCGCTCCAGCATCTTTTCTCGAACATAGTTTCCGATCATAGCCCGCCGGGCATATCTTTTCCCGTCAGGGGTCATCCCCGGTCCCATCAGACAACCCTCGCAGCATAGCAATTCAAGGTGCTGGCTCGAGATGGCTCCATTCTCAAATTCGGCAATAGCAGCCGGAAAGTTGACTTTTCCTTCTGCAACCAGTATGTTTCCGTCAAAAAGGTCTTCGGGAATATTCAGCGTCTGAAGCATTCCCCGCTTTACCGGGAAGATCATTCCCCTGCCTGCATGCGGAGGGTCAAAATCGGATGGCATTGCCTGCCCTGCCTTGATTCCCTGGCTCTTAAACAAATGTCTCAGCTCCTGAAAGGTAAGGACGCAATCAACCTCATTGGATTCAGCCTTTTTGCTGATGCAAGGTCCGATAAACACAGTTCTCAGGTTAGGCCCGTATTTCTTTCGCACAACCCTGGTCATCGCCACCATTGGTGACGCAACACGGGCCAGAGACGGAACGAGATCGGGGTGATAATGCCGCACATAATAAACTACAGCGGGACAATCGGAACTGATAACTGCAGGATGCTCCTCGTCAGAAATCACTTCCCGGAAATCCTGGGCGACCAGGTCGGCTCCAAATGCCACTTCGCATACATAGTTAAATCCTAAGGCACGGATCATGCCGATCAGCTCATGCAAATCCTTAAAATCCGAGAATTCAGCGGGAAAGCTGGGGGCTACCAATGCAGCCACCGGCAGCCCTGATTTAAGTAAAGCCAGAACCTCCTTCTCCTCGTTGAGGTAAACTTTGGCATGCTGGGAGCACACCTGCACACAATTTCCGCAGCCGATGCACCGCTCGTGCATCACCTCTGCCTGACCATTTTCAATGCGGATCGCCTTGGCAGGACACTCGCGCACACAGGTATAACAGACCCTGCACAAATCGGGAATCGTGGTGACCAGTTTTTTATAAAGTACTTCCGTCATACGTGTTTACCGGATAACCGACCGGCTGGTATATTCAACATTCAGATCGTTCTCGCCCCATTGAAAATCGAAAGGAACAGAAACAGATCCCCGGGGTTCAACGCCGGAATAGAGTTCGTCCATTTCCGCAACCGCCTTGCTTCTGACCTTCAGATTGCGATCCGTGCCTCCAACCGGCTGTCCGCCGCCATTGATGCAGCCAAACGGACAGGCCATAACCTCAACCAGGTGAGTTCGCTTCTTTTTTGACCTGGATTCCTTCATCCACGACTCAAATTGAGCCAGACCGCTGACAGCGGCTACATGGATAGCCTCTCCATCGAGATCAAAGGTACATTCCTTTACCTCCTTCAACCCTTTCAACCTGGCTACCTTGTCTGCCTGAACAGCCAATCCCGGCTGGCGAACCTGCAGTATCCGGATTGCGGCCTCCAGGCTTCCTCCTGACTGCGAATGAAGGTAACCCGATCGAACATCGGTGCCGAACAGGTCCTCTTGATACTCAGGATGAAGCTTGTCTATCTGCGTCCCAAATAGCCGGATCAACTTGTACACCTCCCGGCTGGTCAGCACCATATCAGGATAAAAAGTAGGGTTTGTCATCCGGTCCGGTGTATGAAGCTCTCCTTTGGCAGCCGTACAAGCGGTTAAATAAAAAATTGTAATGCCGGAGGCAGGAAGATTATTCTGGGCCGGCAGCATCGATTTCAGCAGGTGGGTCATGATCTGTCGCCCGGGCCTTACAGAAATCAGTGATGGGAGGAGATCCTGCCGGGTTTGCTCTAAATATCGGACAAAGGAGGGACACGTGGCCGTGAAAAGGGGGCCCTCATGCTTTTCGACCAGCTTTTTCTGAAACTCCGTTACAACAGCGCCAGTCTCAAACTCATTTCCCCAGGCTGACGAATAAACCTTTTTAAACCCGATGCGCCTTAAGGCGGTTGCCAGCAATGTGGTGAATTCCTGACCGGGCCGGTAACCGAATTGTTCGCTCAGGCTGATCTTGAGAGCGGGATCTATAATGGCCACGGCGTATTTCTTTGGATCCTGCAGTGCCTGTATGGCAGGATCCAGGTAGCTTTTATCCTGCAATGCTCCCGAAGGACAAACAAGAATGCATTGTCCGCAATTAACACAGGAGGAGTAGTTTAATCCTTTATCAAGCACCGTGCCTACTTCCGTGCGGCTTCCCCTACGCAGGAAGTCAAGCGCTGCCACCTCTTCCACTTCCTCACAAACCCTGACGCAGCGTCCGCACAACACACATTTGGAAGGATCTCGCCGAACAGCCTGACTGGTCGTATCCATTTTTTTTCGTTTCCTCCCTGAGCTGAAACAGTGCTCCCCTACGTTAAGCTCGCTGGCAAGCTCCTGAAGCTCGCAGGTCTGATTCCGTTCGCAATAAAGACACCCCCCGGTATGGCAGGATAAAAGCAACTCCAGGATGGTTCTCCTGGCTTTTATGACTCGGGAGGAATGAGTCCGGATTTTCATCCACTCTTCCGCCGGGAAAGAACAGGCGGGTATAAGGTCCTGCCTGCCTTCTGCCTCAACGACGCAAATCCGGCAGGCGCCGCTGGGCTTGAACCCCTCCATATGACACAATGTGGGAACATGAATTCCATTCGCCTTCAGGGCATCCAGAAGCATTTCCCCCTTTCGGGCCTTAATAATCTGGCCGTTTACTTCTATTTCGATGTTCATAAAGTCGGGTTTTAACTGACCAGTATGGCGCTAAACTTGCACACCTCGAAACATTTACCGCAGCCGGTGCATAAATGGTCAACGATATAGTGGACCTGCCGGGGTGCCCCGATGATCGCGGATTCCGGGCACTTGAGGTAGCATATATTACACCCGTTGCAGGCTATAGGGTCCACGGAGAAGGTCCTTAGATTCTGACAAACACCTGCCCGGCATGTGCGCTCGAAAACATGCTCCTCCAGCTCCGCCCTGAAAAGCTCAAATCCGCTGATCAATGGGTTCGGCGCAGTTTTTCCCAGACCGCAGAGTGAGGTATCCTGCATGACATGCGCAAGTTCGGTAATCCTGGTAATGCCCTTGAACCGGTCAAGTGCAGCATAACTTTTGTCCTCAGCAGGTTTGCTCGTAACCATCTCTAAAATCTCCCGTATTCGCAGCGATCCGTCCCTGCAGGGAATACACTTTCCACAACTCTCCTGATGAATAAAATCAATCATGTTTTTCATCAGGCTCACAGGGCAACAGGTATCATCCAGGATCACCATGCTTCCTGACCCCATGTCAAAATTTTCTTTCTGGAACCTGTCAAACTCAATCGGCAGGTCAAGTTTTCCGGGAGGAAGAAACTTTCCCGATGGTCCACCCAGTAATACCGTCTTGATGGTTCGTCCATCCGGAATCCCTCCGCCGGCCTTCTCAACAATGTCACGAACAGGTGTTCCGAATGCCACCTCAACAACCCCCAGTCTCCTGATCTTTCCCGACAGGCTGAACAGTTTGGTACCGCTGGAGCCTTCGGTACCTGTAGATTTATACCATTCCGGACCGTTTTCAATGATGAGCGGTACCTGTGCCAGTGTCTCCACATTATGCACCAGGGTTGGTTTTCCAAACAAACCCTGCGTTGCCGGATATGGAGGTTTCGTACGAGGCATTCCCCGTTTTCCTTCAAGACTCGCAATCAGTGCGGTCTCCTCTCCGCAAACAAAAGCACCCGGTCCCCGGCGAAGCTGAATGTCCAGCGTATAGCCGCTACCCAGGATATCCTGACCGATCAGGCCAAGCGCGCGTGCCTGGCTAATGGCACATTGAAGCCGCGCCACCGACATTTTGTAACGTGACCGTGTATAGATAATGGCCTGACTGGCACCGATAATATAGGAGGCCAGCATCACGCCCTCAAGAACCATGTGAGGATTGCTTTCAATCAGGATACGGTGCATGTAGCCACCAGGATCACTTTCATCGGCATTACAGAGGACATAGCGCTTGTCGCCAACCGCCGATGCGGCAGTTATCCACTTTCGAACTGCCGGAAAGCCGGAGCCCGACCTGCCTCGCAGTCCGCTCTTTTCAATCAGTCCAAGCAGCTCCTTATCGGTGTAAAAATGTATGCTCTTGGCAAAAGCCCGGTACCCTCCCCATCCCACAAACTCAGCCACCGAACAGGGGTCAATGATCCCGCAGAGTCTCATTACGTGACGAACCTGATTGACAAAAAATGGATGTTTCTCAAGAAACGGGATTCCCTCCCACGACTGCTGTGAACTAAGCACCACCTGCCCGAGCAGATTCTCTTCAGGAACTACCTGCTTGTGAATGGCAGTCATTAATCCGTCGATATCGGCCGGTTCAACCGGGCCGTAATAAACCCTGGCTCTTCCCGGTATCTGGATCCCGATAACGGGAGTAGCCGAAATGAGGCCCAGCGAGCCGGTGTCAATTACTTCAACGGCAATTCCGGATGTCTCTGACCAGCCGGCTACAGCCTCACGTATCTTGCTGATCGGGTAGATCGAGGTCGGAGTCGTGGTATCGACAAATACGGTGGTACCGGTAACCCGCTCCCTTCGCAGTGTGCGGATTCTCTGACGTAAAGCCGGATCCTTGGCAGGGTTATCATGCAACAGCAGTTCCCGAAGATCACTCCTTAATTGGTCGTCCATTCTGGCAGAAGTCATGACTCTTTCGGGTTTTTTAATTTATCAGTCAGTTCCTTAACTTTTTTTGCCGTCATGCGCGGATAAAATACTCCATTGACCGAAATGACCGGTGCCTCCTGGCAAACGCCAAGGCAGGGTACCCATTCCAGACTGAATAACCCATCCTCAGTGGTCTCCCCAGGGCTGATCCCGAGCAGACGACCAAGTTCCCGGCGAACCTTCTCACTGCCGTCCACCTGACAGCCAATCCCCTGACAAGCCTGTATGTGATAGCGGCCACCCGGATCAAACCTGAATTCATTATAAAAGGTGGCAACACTATAGATCTTGACAGCAGGCATTTCAAGATGTGCAGCAACAGCCGCAACAGCTTCCTCGGGGATATGCCCCCGGCTGTCCTGGATCTCCTGAAGGATCGGAATCAGGTTCTCCCGCCTTCCTTCAGGATATTGCCTCAGGATCAGAGTAAATTCCGAATGCATATGTTATCTGAAAAACATTGTTATTTTTCTAACATTATTATCTAAGTGCAAATTTTACAACTTTTTCCGATAAAATCCCAATGATCGCGGCGAGATTTGTTATTTTTGAAACAATGATAGTACCAAAGCAATGAATGTGAATAAGACTGAGATCACCATTTGCCTCGGAAGTTCTTGTTTTGCTAGGGGAAATAAGAAAATGGTTCAGGTTATCCAGCAATTCCTCAAACAGAATTTCCTGGAAGACAGGGTTCTCTTCCATGGAGCGCACTGCTTTGGAGAATGCGGAGAGGGACCCTCCATCCGGATTGGCGACCATACACTCCGGTCTGGCAGCGAAGAAGAGGTTATCAATTATCTTAAGAACCACTTTAGCCTATGATGAGCGTTTCACCCGATAACGGAAAACCGTCAACAATAATCTGGGTTGAGCCCGAAGATTGCATCCTCTGCTATGCCTGCGTTAGGGAGTGCCCGGTAAGAGCCATTGAGGTCAGGCCAAATGTCGACCATGTCAGTATTATTAGCGACCGGTGCATCGCTTGTGGAAGCTGTTATGCCATATGCCCTACCCGCGCAATCCGCATCAGCTCAGACCTTGAACTTGTCCGTTTGGCTCTTGAGTCCGGCAAAACCTGTTATGCAATCATAGATCCCAGCATCTCTGCAGAATTTCCTGATATAACAGACTACCGGAACTTTGTAGGCATGATCCGGGCATTAGGTTTTAAGGGAGTGTTTGACATGTCCTTCGCGGTAGACCTTAGCGCTCAGGCGCATGCGAATATCTTTACCGATTTCAGAGGTAAGTACAGGATTTCAGCCAAGTGTCCATCGGTTATTTCCTTTATCCGGAAATATTACCCCGAGCTGACTGACAATCTTGTTCCCATGCCGATTCCGGCCATCATTATGGCGGAAATCATCAGGAAAAAGAATCCCGGCGACAGCATGGTTGCCCTGATCAACCCATGCCTTGCCAGCCGTCTTGAAATACGAAGTGCAGAGACAGCATCACCGGTTGACGTCCAAATTACTTTTCCGGAACTGCGCGAGCTCTTTACCCTAAAAAAAATATCGGAAAATTCAGTTGAGTTCTCAGAATTCGATCCGCCGAATGGCCGGGCCGGCTCCCTCTTTCCTATATCTGCCGGGCTCATGCAGGCAGCCGGACAGTTCGAAAACCTCCTCGACAGTAATTTCCTGTCGGAAGACGGCCGGCAAAACATGTTGGAGGCCGTGGATGAATTTGCCAAAACTTACGATATCAGGAAACACCTGGACCTGTTCTATTGCGAAGGATGTATCATGGGCCCGGGAATGTCGGCCAGCGGTCATAAATTCCGCCGGAGGACCCTGGTGACCGAGTATGCAAGAAAAAGAACCGGCCTCACCGGCAAGGATGAATGGACCCGGGAAATCAGCTCCTGCCCTCTTGCTGATTTCTCTCGCACCTTTACTCCTGAAAGCCAGATCCTCCCAGAACCGGATGAATCTGAAATCAATGATATTCTAACCCTTATCGGCAAAACCGGTAACGACGACATAGACCGGGGATGCCAGGCCTGCGGATACCGTTCATGCCGGGATTTTGCCGTGTCCGTGGCCCAAGGGCTGGCAAAAGCCGAAATGTGTCACCTGTACGGAACAAAAAACCGGCAGGAGTACATTCGCTCCCTGAAAACATCAAACGACCAGCTGGCTAAAGCACAGAAAGCACTTCAGGAATCTGAGAAACTAGCCCGCGAGGAAAAGGAGATGACCCGGGAATATTCAGAAACCCTCTCAGCACTCCTTCAGAAAATACCTTCCGGCGTAGTAATCGTCAATGAAAACCTGCGAATCATCCAATCGAACCACGCATTCATCGAGATTCTCGGTGATGAGGCAAAGACCATCGATGAGGTAATCCCCGGGCTAAAAGGAGCCGACCTAAAAACAATGCTTCCGCCTCAAATGATCAGCCTTTTCAGCCATGCCCTGCAGCACAACCAGGAAGTCCTTCACAAGGATATCCAGATGGAAAGCCGGATGCTGAACCTCTCCGTTTTCCCGATTAAGAAAGGAAATACGTTGGGTGCGATTCTCCGCGACCTTTCGCTTCCAGAGGTACAAAAGGAAGAGGTCATCAAGAAGGTCACAGAGGTGATAGACAAAAATCTCGAAATGGTTCAGAAAATTGGTTTCCTGCTGGGCGAAGGCGCCTCTGACACAGAAAAAATGCTCAATTCAATCATCAAATACTATCGGTCTGAAGACTAATTGATGGATCCACAGCAATTTCATATCGAAATAAACTGCCAGCAAAAATTCCAGGACGGGGAGCGGATCTGCGGGGACGTGTTCCTAAGCCAGAAAATCCCGGAGGAGGGCCGCACCATAGTGGTTTTGTCGGATGGGATGGGCCACGGAGTTAAGGCAAATATGCTCGCTACCCTCACCGCAACCATGGCTCTTAACTTTACCCGCGAGCATAAGGATGTTGAGAAAATTGCGGAAATCATTATGAATACATTGCCGGTATGTTCCGACCGGAAAATTTCCTATGCAACCTTTACCGTTCTGGATATCGAAGACAACGGACTAACCCGGATTCTGGAGTTCGACAATCCCCATGCGCTGATTTTCAGGGGAGACCAGCTGCTCGAACCGGAATGGAACTGCATCATCATGACATCCCAGAAGAATGCCGGGCGGGAAATATTAACCTGCTCATACAGGGCGCGGAAGGAGGACCGGATAGTTCTCTGCACCGATGGGGTCGTTCAGTCAGGTATGGGATATACCGCCTACCCGTTTGGCTGGGACCGCGATAAACTCGCCGACCATGTCCGCGACCTGATTGTTAGGGATCCTGAAATATCGGCCCGGAAATTAGGAACACGGATTGTTAATGTTGCCGTACAGAATGACAAGTTCAAGCCGCAGGATGACACCTCCTGCGCAACTGTCTATTTCCGGGAGCCCAGAAAACTCCTGATTTGCACAGGCCCACCCTTTGAAAAGGATAAAGACGCCGAACTCGCGGGCATGGTCAGGGATTTTCCCGGACGAAAGATTCTCTGCGGCGCAACCACTGCTGACATCATTGCCAGGGAACTGGACAAAAAAATTATTGATTCTCTTGAGTTTACGGATCCCGAGCTACCTCCGGTTTCACATATGGAAGGCATAGACCTGATTACAGAAGGCATTCTTACTCTTGGGAAGGTATCGGTGCTGCTGGAAAAATACCAGGAAAACCTTAATTTGACCAAAGGTCCGGCTGATGAAATAATCAAAATGATTCTCCAGTCCGATGAGGTCCATTTCATTATAGGAACCCGAATAAATATTGCACATCAGGACCCAAGCCTGCCTGTTGAACTGGAAATCCGTCGTACCGTCGTTAAACGCATTGCCCGCATTCTGGAAAAAAAATTCCTCCTCGAAATCCGGCTTACCTTCATTTAGTCGCTTTCGCCTTCCTACTCATACTCCGCAAGTATCTCCTTCACCCCATCCGGCGACACACGCCCATAGGTCTTATCCCCCACCATCACAACAGGAGCCAGACCGCAGGCACCTACGCAGCGAAGGCAGTTCAGTGAAAACTTGCCATCGGGTGTGGTTTCTCCTACAGGAATCTTAAGCTTTCGCTTAAACTCATCGAGCACCTTTTCCGCGCCTCTTACATAACAAGCAGTACCCATGCAGATCGAAATTGGATGCTGGCCTCTTGGAACCATTGTAAAAAAGGAATAAAAGGTAACAACCCCATAAACCTTGGCAACCGAGACTTTAAGTTCCCTGGCAACAATCTCCTGTACTTCAGCCGGCAGGTAACCAAAAATCCCCTGCGCCTTATGTAAAACATTGATCAATTCGCCCGCTTCATTATTGAATGAACGGCAAACCCCGACCAGTTCTTTTACCTGGTTCTCATGTAACTCTATCTTGATGCTGGACATAGCTTTGCTTTTTACAGATATTATTCCTGCTCTTTCTTGATGATCACCTTGGTTTTGCTTCTGTCAAAGTAATGCGTGTGAAGCAAATGGTGCGACTTTTCGCTCAGCGGGCTGCCAAGAAACTCATCATAGAGCTTCTTGATGTAAGGATTCTCGTGAGACTTCCGGATCGGTTTACCCGCATCCTCCTGATAAAGGGCCCTCTGGCGCGCAACAATGACCTGGGAATCACCGTGGTGAAGAGGCTGTCCGCCTCCGCCAATGCAACCACCCGGACACGCCATGATTTCGATCGCATGAAAACTGCAGGTACCGGCTTTGATGCTTTCAAGCAACTCACGCGCATTACCCAATCCATGCGCAATCCCGATATTGATGGGCAATCCGTCAAAATCCAGGGTAGCCTGGCGAATCCCTGCCATTCCGCGCAATTCCTCAAACCCGATTTTCTCAAGCTTCTTACCGGTATATAATTCATAGGCTGTCCTCACAGCTGCTTCAATTACGCCGCCGGTAGTTCCGAAAATAACACCCGCTCCGGTCGACTCTCCCATCGGACTATCAAAATCATCATCCGGCAAGGTCAGAAAATCAATATTAGCCTGTTTGATAAGCGCTGCAAGTTCTCTTGTGGAAATGGAATAATCGACATCGGGATTCCCGTCAACCTTAAACTCATCCCGCTGGCACTCGTACTTCTTCGCAAGACAAGGCATGATGGAAACCACAATCAGGTCCTTCCTGTCCACGCCAATCTTATCGGCGAAATAAGTCTTGGCTATGGCACCAAACATTTGCTGGGGAGAGCGGGCTGTGGATGGTATATCATTCAATTCCGGAAAATACTCTTCAAAGAAATTCACCCATGCCGGACAGCAGGAGGTGAGAATCGGCAGGGACTCTTCCTTGTCACCATTCAGGTAATTGGTCAGCCGCTTGAGCAGCTCGGTCCCCTCCTCCATAATGGTGAGGTCTGCCGCAAAATCGGTGTCAAAAACATAGTCAAAACCAAGCTGCTTCAAAGCCGAAACCAATTTCCCCGTGACCAGTGTACCGGGTTCAAGCCCGAATTCTTCGCCCAGTGCAGCCCTTACCGCCGGGGCAGTCTGAACAATAACAGTTTTCTTCGGATTTGCCAGCAGCCTGATGATCTGATTGGTATGATCAACCTCTGTTAGTGCGCCGGTTGGGCATACTGCCACGCACTGACCGCAATAGGTACAGGGTGACTTCTCAAGGTCCTGCTCAAATGCAGTAGCAACTACCGACATGAATCCCCTGTTGATGCCCGATAAAGCCCCTACTGTCTGAAAATCGTTGCACATCATTTCACACCGTCTGCACAGGATGCACTTATCCATATCCCGGATGATGGACGGTGACCGGTCTTCTTTGTAATGCGACTGTTCGCCCTTGTAATGTATCTCACGGATTCCCAGATCCTGCGCAAGCTTTTGCAGGTCGCACTGGCCACTTTTTGCGCAGATCAGGCAGTCGAAAGGATGATCCGACAGGATTAGTTCCAAAACTGTCTTTCTCGCATTTAATACACGCATGGTATTTGTCTTGACTACCATGCCTTCCTGGCACTGGGTGGCGCAGGCCGGAGCCAGGTTTCTGCGTCCTGCAACCTCTACAACACAAATCCGGCATCCTCCCGGTTTGTTCTCAATGTTCAGATCTTCAAGATGCAGGTAGCAAAGAGTAGGTATGTTAATCCCAACCGCATCCGCCGCTTTCAGCAGGCTGGTTCCGGGATCCACTTCTATCGGTTTATTATCTATTAAAATCTTTATCTTGTTCATAGCCTCTTTTTCTATTAGGATACCAAAACCGCATTGAATTTACATTTCTCGAGACAGGCACCGCATTTTATGCAAATTGTCTGATCGATGGAGTGAACCTCCTTACGCTCCCCGGCAATAGCTCCAACCGGACAAACACGTGCACATGCCGTACACCCTACGCAGTTCGCCGCATCTATCGTATAAATCATCAGATCGCGGCACTGCCCGGCCGGACATTTAAAATCAACCACATGAGCCATGTATTCGTCATGGAAATGTTCAAGTGTGGATAACACCGGATTTGGCGAGGATTGTCCGAGTCCGCAAAGGGAAGTATCCTTGATCACGTCACTGAGGTTTCGAAGCCGGTCGAGGTCCTCGGGCTTACCGTGACCCTTTGTGATCTCATCGAGAATCTCATGCAACCGCTTATTTCCTATACGGCAGGGAGAACACTTTCCGCAGGATTCTTCTACCGTAAAATCAAGGTAGTATTTTGCCACGGAAACCATGCAATCGTCTTCGTCCATTACGATCATGCCGCCCGATCCCATCATCGAACCCGAGGCAATCAGGTTGTCATAGTCTATCGGAATATCGAGGTGCTTTTCCGTGAGACACCCCCCCGAGGGACCTCCCGTCTGCACACTTTTGAATTTCCTGCCATCCTTAATCCCTCCCCCGATCTCGAAAATCACCTCGCGCAAAGTGGTACCCATCGGAACTTCAACCAACCCGACATTATTAACCTTGCCGGCCAGCGCAAAGACCTTGGTACCTTTTGACTTTTCAGTTCCTATCGAGCTGAACCAATCGGCCCCCTTTAAAATGATCGGAGGTATATTGGCATATGTTTCAACGTTATTGACATTGGTAGGTTTACCCAGATATCCCTCTTCGGATGGGAAGGGCGGCTTAAAGGTGGGCTCGCCCCGATTGCCCTCCATCGAGTGAATCAGTGCGGTTTCCTCACCACACACAAATGCACCGGCCCCATAACGGAGTTCTATATCGAAATTAAAACCAGTTCCGAGAATATCCTTCCCGAGTAGTCCATATTCCCGAGCCTGGTTGATCGCTGTCTTGAGTCGCTCAATCGCAAGGGGATATTCAGCCCTGATATACACCAGCCCCTTGTCAGCCCCGGTACAAAAACCGTTTATGGCCATCGCTTCTATAACTGTATGCGGATCCCCTTCGAGAATGGACCGGTCCATAAAAGCACCCGGATCACCCTCATCAGCATTGCAAACCACATATTTCTGATCCGCCTGGACCTTTGCTGTTATTTCCCATTTAAGACCCGTGGAGAAACCGCCCCCACCACGGCCACGCAAGCCTGATTTTTTAATCACATCGATCACTTCTGCCGGGCTGCTTTCCGTCAGTACCTTTGCCAGAGCTGCATAACCGTCCCTGGCGATTGCCTCTTCAATCTTCTCCGGATCAATAAACCCGCAGTTTCTCAAGGCAATCCGTAACTGCTTTTTATAAAAATTCATGGCAGCGGAACCATCCACCTTAGTCTGAGTTGCGGGATCCGTATACAGAAGGCTCTGCACTTTTCTGCCATTTATGATATGCTCAGATACAATTGTGACGGCATCCTCCGGCTTAACCTTGACATAGAAAGTGTTATCAGGCAAAATTTTAACAACCGGCCCCTGTTCACAAAAGCCAAAACATCCGGTCAGAACAACCTGGACTTCACCTGCAAGTCCCTTATCAGCAAGCTCAGTACGGAGCGCTGAGGCAAGCAGATCACTAGCTGATGATTTGCAGCCAGTTCCGCCGCAAACCAAAATATTCATTTTGTACTTGCTCATGACTCAACCTCCTGTTGATTTTCTGTTATCGAGTGATAGGTGACTGGTATAATGCCGTCCACCAACTCTCCGTTCTTGATGTACTTCTCGATAATCTCATCTGCCTTCCGGTTATTCACAAAACCAAAAACCAGCGGGGATTTTCCGGGTATAGTAACCTCAACCGTCGGCTCAGCATAGCAGTAACTCATGCACCCGGTTTGGGTAACCACCGCCTCAATCCCGCGCTTCTCCAGCTCCTCCATAAAAAAAGTCATTACTTCCTTTGCCCCGGATGCTATTCCGCAGGTTGCCATGGCTACTTTAACCTGAACAATGGATTCAGGATGCTCGCCGGATTCACGCATTTTGATTTTCTTCTGCAGATCCTCGCGAAGTTTTTTAAGATCACCCGGTGTTTTAACCTTATTCATGCCTTTATTATTTATCAATCAGATATTTACCAATTCACGAATTCTTCTTTGAATATACTAAAATCCTCAGTGAATCACTCAGTTTTCCGTGCTCGCAGCAACGAATTGCTCCTCCTGCCCGCGTTATGATCACCCGGATTGTTTTTCTGTTATTTTTGTAACACTGTTAATGTTTTAACACGCAAATATAAAAGTGTTTTAGTCTTATACAAATGATATATGCGGGTTTTCAAAAAAAAGGAGACTATATCTAAAATAGTCTCCTTTTTTGCAGCTCAAAAGGTCTTAGTATCGCTTTCTGGGAATGTAATGAGTATGCAGTAAGGCATGTGATTTATGGCTATTCGGTGCACCGAGGAACTCCTCATAAATCATCTTGACTTCCGGGTTCTCATGTGATTTCCTTAACGGCAAACCGGAATCTTCTCCATATATAGCTGCTGCCCTTTTATTGCGGATCTCATTGTTGGTTGGGATGGGTTGGCCGCCGCCGCCCAGGCAGCCGCCCGGACAAGCCATGACTTCGATGAAATGATAATGGGCCCTTCCGTCCTTAACGGCCTGCATTACTTCACGGGCATTCACGAGACTATGCGCCACAGCGCATGAAACTTCAATACCTTCGAGAAAGCTCCATTCCGGGAGACACCCTTCAATCTTAACTTTCGCTTCCTTAACACCCTCCATGCCCCTGACGGGAACAATATTAAGGTCGGCAAACGGGACTTCCCTTCCGGTCACTACTTCATATACCGTCCTTAGCGCAGCCTCCATAACTCCACCTGTTGCTCCGAATATTACCGCAGCTCCGGTTGATTCACCCATAATACTGTCATAATGGGAGTCCTCAAGATTTTGGAAATTAATTCCAGCCTGTTTGATCATCATTCCCAGCTCCCGGGTTGTTAAAACGAAATCAACGTCCTTATATCCGCTTGATCGCATTTCCGGCCGGTTAGCCTCGTACTTTTTAGCCGTGCAGGGCATTATGGATACAACGCAAATATCCTGAGCCTTAAGGCCTTTCTTCTGTGCATAATAGGTCTTTGCCAATGCGCCGAACATTTGCTGCGGCGACTTGCAGGTTGAAACGTTTGGCAAAAACTCGGGGAATGTATGCTCTATGAACTTTACCCACCCGGGTGAACAGGAGGTAGTCATCGGCAGGGCAACTGTGGTGTCCTTGTCAACCAGGGCTCTCTTAAGCCGCGTCAGCAACTCAGTCCCTTCCTCAAGAATGGTCAGGTCGGCAGTGAAGTCGGTATCCAGCACTGAATCGAAACCCAATCGTTTTAGGGCAGTAACCATCTTACCGGTTAATCTTTCTCCTGCTTCATATCCGAGTTCTTCACCGATTGCAACCCGCACAGCCGGGGCAGTTTGAACCACTACGTGAACGTTTGGATTATTGATGGCATCCCAAACCTCCTCCACATAGGTCTTCTCAACCAACGCGCCAACCGGACACCGGTTGACACACTGACCGCAATTGGTGCAAACAACCTCCACCAACGGCCGGTCAAGAAAGGTCGAGATCTTCATATGGTCCCCCTTATTTGCCACACCCAAAGCCGAAACACCCTGCAACTCCGTGCAGGTTCTCACACACCGCTGACAACGTATACATTTGCTGTCATCTTTTATTATTGAAGGTGAAAGATTGTCGATTACTCTTTTTCTGGTGCCAACCAGGTCGATAAAAACATGGTCCCCCACCCTGTATTCATGGGCAAGACTTTGAAGCTCGCAATTTCCATTCTTATAACACTTCGTACAATCGGAGTTATGCTCCGAAAGAAGAAGTTCTATTATGGTTTTACGGGCTGTGCGTACCAGGGCACTATTGGTATGAATCTGCATTCCTTCCGAAACTGGCGCGGCACATGCTGCTGTAAGAGCCTTCCCTCCTACCTGCTCAACCACGCAAACACGGCAATTACCAGCAACGCACAAATCCTCATGGTGACACAGTGTTGGAATCCGAAAATCCAGCTTCTTTGCAGCATCCAGAATGGTCGTTCCCTCCGGAACAGAGACCGGTATATCGTTGATTGTCAGGTTAACCAAATATTTATTCATGGTGTTACGGGTTTTCTTAGTAAATGATTTCTTCCTTAAAATTGGTTACAATGGAAACAAAGGGATTGGCAACCGATTGTCCCAGACCGCATTTGGCCGCGATTTTCATCGTTTTGGCCAGTTTCTTCAGATCGTCCAGATAAGACGGACTCTTTTCGCCGCGTTTGACAGCTTCAATCCCTTTCAGCAGTTGCTGACACCCTACCCTGCAGGGTGTACACTGTCCACAGGATTCTTCTGTGAAAAACTCAAGATAATCATGAAGAACGTTATACATCGATCGCTGGCTGTTGAACAGCATCATCGAGCCGCCAGTCGGAATGCCCTCGTAACCAATAATGGTATCTTTAAACATTTTCCTTGGAACACAGCCTCCTGAGGCCCCCCCAACCTGAACCGCCTTGGTATCACCGTCGCCAAATTCATCAACAAACTGCTGAACAGTCATGCCAAGTTCAAGCTCATGGATACCCGCTTTCGGAGTATCACCGGAAATTGAAAACACTTTTGATCCCCTTGAATCCTTGGTCCCGAACTCTTTAAACTTCTCTACCCCGATCCTGCTAATCATAAAGGCATAGACCAGAGTCTCAACATTATTAATGGCCGTTGGCTTGCCGAGGTAACCGGATACCGTTGGATAGGGTGGCTTGTTTCTTGGTTCTCCGCGCTTTCCTTCCATCGATTCAAAAAGGGCACTCTCCTCGCCGCAAATGTAGGCTCCGCTTCCCGACCGCATCTGAATTGTAAAATCAAGCCCGATCTTTTTCATGCCTGCATTGAAAGCAACCAGTTTCTCATTAAGCTTTGGCAGCAGGAAGTTGTATTCACCCCTTAAATAGATGAACCCTTCCCGCGAGCCGATTGTATATCCGCAGATGGCGAGGCCGGCAAAAACTTTCTCCGGTACCTTGTCAAGGATTTCCCTATCCTTGAATGTACCCGGCTCTCCTTCATCTGCATTGCAAATCACGTATTTGTCATAACTATCCTCATTACGCGTGAATTTCCATTTAAGCCCGGTCGGAAATCCGGCTCCTCCACGCCCCTTAAGCCCTGAGTCAATCATCTCCAGAATAATTGCATCCGGATCTTTTTTAATTGCTGATTCAACAACCTTAATGGGATCAATGCCATCCATGGCAAAGATAATATCAACCCTTTTTAGCTTGGTAGTTTCCATTGTTATGATTGGTTTCTTGGGTGTGCTTACTCGCTCCTGTATTTGGTAATGATTTCAACCGCTTTCTGCGATGTCAGTTCAGGAAAAACTTCATCGTTTACCAGCATAACCGGGCCCTTATGACACCAGCCCAGGCAATTGGCAGTTAATAAGGTAAACTGCTTGTCAACCGTCGTTTCTCCGATTTTTATCTTCAGCAATTGCTCAATTGCATGGATTATTTCATCCTTACCAGCCATATGGCAGGATATGGTTTTACATATCCGGATAACAAATTTTCCCCGAGGCACCGTGTCCAGGAAAGTGTAAAAACTTGCCGTCCCATATACTTCTGCGGCAGAAAGATCCAGCGCTTTGGCGATCGAGATCATATCCTGGTCGTCGAGATAGTTTTTCTCCTTTACTACAGCCTGAAGTATAGGCATGAGGGCCTTTCTCTCTTTACCATAGACCTTTGTAGCATCATTGATAATCTGTTGAACATCAGCCATTTTAAATCTCCTATATTATCGGTTTTCGGTTAAAAAATCCTTCGGACATGGGGTCCGAAAAAGATTGTTAAAAGTATAACAGGTGCCTTTGGGGAACCATGACGAATATTAGAAATGAACATGATAAAAGTCAGGGAACCGGCAACAGGATTTCAACCTGCGCCTAAAGCTGACTTCAGATCGGAAGGATCTGCTTTTGGAGAGATTTTGGGAATCAATCGGATCGGTTGACTTGAAGCTGCGGGAAGAGTAAAGTAAAAGCATGAACCCATCCCCGGCTCCGACTCAACCCATATACGACCCTTCATATTCTCGATAAGGAGTTTTGCAATTGTAAGCCCCAGTCCGGTTCCACGGTAAAGTCTTTGATCAGATTTCTTCCCCTTAATGAACCAGGTAAATATCTGTTGTATTTCATCATCAGTCATGCCAATCCCTGTGTCTTTTACCCAAAACAGGAGTGTTTTCTGATCAAATCTCTGGCATCCGATCTCGATCGATCCCTCATGTGTAAACTTTACCGCATTCTCGGCAAGACAGGAGAATAGTTGCTGAAACCTCACCGGATCAGCATTAAACCTGGCATCTGAGACATCGTCATCGATCTTTGCCTGGATCTCCAGAGTTTGCTTGCTATACAAAGCCTGAAACTTCCTGAATTCCTCGATCTCATTTCCCAGGGCCTCAACAACTCTGAGCTCTTGTATCTCGAATGGCATCTGCCTGGCCTGGATCTTGGCAAGCTCAACTATATTGGTAAGCGTGTTTAATAGTTTATGACCATTCTCCAGAACCTGGTTCGAATAAAACTTTCTCTCTGAAGCTTCAAGACCCGATTCACCCAGTAACTCTGTAAAACCGACAATGGCGTTCATTGGAGTCCGGACTTCATGGGATAAATTGGCCAGAAATGAAGATTTCAGTCGATCACTTTCCTCGGCCTGTTCCTTGGCATGAACAAGGCTCTGATGTGTTTCATGACGGTCGATAGCCAATGCAAGATGTTCGCCAATATATTCCAATAACTGCAAATCGGCTTTGTCATAAAGGCTATTCTGATCGTAACTCTGTACCATAAGTATCCCCACCACCTTCGTCTCAACCATTAGAGGAACGCCCAGCCAGCTGTCTGCCGGCACTCCAACCGCCTCAACTTCACCTCTGGATACCAGGTCATGAATACCCTTCCGGTCAATCAGGAGTGACTTGCGGTTTCTGATAATATAGGAACTCAGGCTCCTTCCAAGGCGGTACGGATCCAGATTTTCACTCAAATTGCTCCTGAAAGCCGGCTCAATCTCCTGCTTGTCAATGTTATATATCCCAATCATCAGATTGCTGACATCCAGAATCTGACCTAGTTGCTCATGAATATACTGAAAGACTTCCTTCAGTTCATTAGTGCGGTTTACAAACCCCGAAATACGGTAAAGGATGGTTTTTACCTTATCAGAGTAATTTTTTTCTGCAATCTCCTCCTGAAGTTTCTGATTAGTTTCCCTCAGATGCCTGGTTTTTTCAATTACCTGCCTGTCAAGATCGCTCTTAGAAGCCTCCAGTTCAAGCATGGTCGTGTTATGAAGGGTTACTTCCCGCTTCAGGGATTTGTTCATCGCAGAAATATTCTCCCAATTCAGAAATGAAACGAGCCGGGTATGATACATGATTCCGGAAAGAATCACTGCTGTTGCAATAAAAAAGAGGTACCCCACCGACTCCGGTAAGGAAGGAAATGCAGCACCGGCGCTCCCTTCCCTGAAAAGATAATATCCGACTATACCATTTAGAAGGACTGCAATAGTCTCTGACGCTGTATTGACAAACAGGGAATAAATTACAAACAGACCGAGAACGAAATACCCCGATTTGCCAATGTTTAAAGGGTCCATTCTGCCTATAACCACACACCACCAAACCAGCATGAGACAATAGAGGATAACCGGAAGCCGATATAAAAAGAGGCTGGCAGATTCCCTTCGAAGTAAAAGTATCGCCGAAAACAGAATAATGAAACTAAACGCCAGAAAACTGGAAGTAAATAAAATCGTGAAAGTTGGTTGGGTTAAGAACAACGACCCAATAGCCAAAAATGAAACCAATACGGTTAAAACCTGAAGACGAATCAGGTTCTCCCGACCGGTCTCGCGAAAGAAAGATTCCCGTCTGTCATCTGGCACCTTTGGAAATGTCCTCCGGAACCAATCACCTTGCTTTTGCCAAATGTCCATTACTCAACCTATCTCCCCTGTTTTTTTTGATTCAGGGGTTACCTTTTACCTTTTTTCAGGATTAATAGATACACTCCTCCTTCACATAAAGGACAACGAATATAGGCATTTTGCTTGTTAATTGCAATAATTAACAAGCAGACAAATTAAATTATTTGACGAAATAACAATTTTAACAAATAAAAAGGGCGGTAAATACCGCCCTTTTTATTTATCTGACCAGTTCCATTTCCTCTACCAGGTGTCCTGCACCGGCGAATTTATCGATGATGAAAAGGGCGTATCGAATATCCAGGCTGATATTTCTGCAAAGATCCGGATCATAGAAAATATCACTCATGGTACCTTCCCAATTCCGATCGAAATTGATTCCGATAAGCTGACCTTCGGCATTGATTACCGGGCTTCCTGAATTACCGCCGGATGTATGGTTCGACGCGATAAAGCAGACCGGAACGGTATGGTTATATTGATAGGGTCCGAAATCCTTTTTTGCATACAGCTGCTTTAGCTTCTCAGGAACCCGATAATCATAAATATCCGGATTGTCCTTTTCCATGATCCCGTCTAACGTAGTCACATGTTTGTATTGAATACCATCAGCCGGATAAAAATCATCGACCTTTCCGTAAGTTATCCTGATGGTTGAATTTGCATCAGGGTAAAACAGTTTGTCGGGCTGCATCTCCATCTGAGCCTTCATATAAAGGCGTTGCAGTTCCGGAAGTTCAGCCTGGCCGGCCGACAAACCAGGAGAAATTACATTTTTCTGAAGATCGGCAAGGCTGTTAAACATAAGCAGCGCAGGGTCGTTAGCCAGCTTTTTGGCCTGACCTTTCCCAAATTTGCCTAACATTTCATTGACTTTTGCTTCGGTTGAGAAAGCAGAATTTTTAAAAACATAGGAAGCATAGGCGGTAAAATCGCCATCATACTTTTTTGACATTTCGACTAAAAGAGCAGGTTGGTATTTAACATCAATGCCATCGGAATAAGCCTCGAGCAATGCCCCAAGAAGCTTCTCATCAATTGCACTGTTATAGTCCTTGAAATAGGCGGCAACTCCGGATCTCATGCGCTCGACAGCCTTCTGAAGGTCCTCCGGAGCCGAGGTTGATGCCAAGGAAATCAGGCTGGAGAACCTGCCTGAGAAGTTGATTATTTCAGCTGCTTCTCCTGCTTCCTTCGCATACGTATTGGCAAGCTCAAAGGGCGCCTGTGCAGTCACAATCTTCCGGTACCGGCTGAGGAGTTCTCCATATGCTTTCTTTCTGGCTTCATCGTCCATAACCCAGGCCTCAAATCTTTCTTCAAACTCCCTTTTCCGATCTATGGCATTAACCCTGTTCAAGCCCAAAAGAACCCCCTGGTTTTTTTTCCAGGTGTTTGCAATGCCCGACTTCTTAGCTGAATATTGTATTCGGATAAGCGGACTGGTTTCCATTGCATGCTCGATGATCTCGAGTCGCAGGGTTCTCAGATCGACCGAAGCAGGTATTGTGTATTTAACCTGATTCTCTATCACAAATGAAGGTATATACTCCGTAGTTCTTCCAGGATAGCCAAAAACCATAGTAAAATCACCCTTTTCAACCCCCTTCAGGCTAATCGGCAAGAATTTCTTCGGCTTATAAGGAACATTTGAAGGAGAATAGGCGGCAGGCTTATTGTCCGGTCCCGCGTAAATCCTGAAAAGAGAGAAATCTCCGGTATGCCTCGGCCAGATCCAGTTGTCAGTTTCACCACCAAATTTACCTATTGCACTTGGCGGAGCTCCTACCAGCCTTACATCATTATAAGATTCATAGACAAAAAGGAAAAACTGGTTGCCGCTGAAGAAAGAAGAAACACGGCCTGAATAAGAGGTCCCCGTTACGGACTCTGCCTGTACCTTCCGGCTGTTTTCCTGAATAATCCGGTCGCGATCCGCCTGCAGCATGCCCTCCTTTACCCCAGAGAGACACACGTCGGTAACATCTTCGATTCGGATCAGAAAAGTCACTGAAAGTCCCGGATTCGGCAACTCCTCCGACCGGTTCATCGCCCAGAAACCGTCTGTCAGGTAATCATGCTCAACGGTACTGTGCCTCTGTATATTCCCATACCCGCAGTGATGATTTGTAATCAGCAAGCCTTCGCCGGAAATCAATTCTCCAGTGCAGCCCCCGCCGAATATTACAATCGCATCTTTGAGGGAAGCCTGGTTAACCGAATAAACATCCTCTGCAGTTAGCTTAAAACCTGCCTTCTGCATTTCCTCAATCTTGTACTTCTTCAACAACAGCGGAATCCACATGCCTTCCTCAGGCCTCGCAATATTGCCGGTCAGAATGGCAATGATCAACAGGTAAATTATCTTCTTCATACGGGTATGATTAGTTTAAATAAGAGAATCCTGTAAAACGCTGTAACTCGCGGTAAAGCTTCTGGACTGGCAACCCCATTACATTGAAATAGGAGCCCTCTATCCTTTTGACTCCAATATATCCGATCCATTCCTGAATACCGTACGCTCCGGCCTTGTCAAATGGACTGAATTCGTCAACGTATTCAATAATCTCAGCGGGAGTAAGAGAATCAAACCAAACAGTAGTTCTTGCAGTAAAAACAAGTTCGCGTGATTTCGAAGACAGGCAGACTCCCGTTATCACTTCATGGGGGTTACCTGCAAGATCGGTCAGCATACTTATTGCATCCTCCCGGCCTTCGGGCTTTCCCAGAATTCGGTCGCCTAATACAACCAGTGTGTCAGCCGTAATAAGAATATCTTCAGGCTTAAGTTCATCAAGATATAATTTAGCTTTCAGTTTCGCCAGGTAAGCAGCAGCCTGATCCGATGTCAGTCCGTCAGGAACCACCTCAGGAATCTCCTCTTTGAGCCAGAGCTCGAATTCCAGTCGAATATCCCTAATCAAGGCCAGCCTGCGGGGAGACCGGGATCCCAGAAAAACCCGGTACTTTTTCATATAATCGGCAAACTGCTTCATGATCCGGAAAATCTCTTTATCAGGAATTGGGCAACCGGAGCGTATAAAAGACCCAACAACATAATAATCTTAACTAATTGACTGATAAAATGATAATCAGCGGCGGTTTTTGCTGCCAGTACCTTTATGACAAGAAAGTTTATGGACATCGTGAACAATTTGGGGTAAAATATCAGGCTAATCATATCGGATAGGTGAATAATAAAGAAAAACCCCAGAAAGCCCGCAGTACTAGCTGATAATGTTATGATGATCCATTTGGTGATACCAAAACCCCAACAAATTGGAACAGTCAGACTCCCCGACTCCTTGTCTCCCGCATAATCCTCTGCATCTTTAACAATTTCACGGATCAGGTTGGTGAGGAAGGCAAAAAAACTAAACGCTCCAACCCAGTAAAGAAGAGCGTTAATACCCAGCGGGAAAAAGTCGGGCAATCCTGAATAGTTGCGGGCAAGTAATGGATATTCAAATAGAATCACCAGCAACGGCACCGTTGCAGTGAGCAAGGAAATAGCCAGGTTCCCTATTATTAACTTATGCTTGAACCGAATTGAATAGAGCCAAAGAATCAAGGGTGAACCGATAAAAACGATAATCATCCATGGAACCCGGTATACAATTGAAAATATTACTCCCAGAGTCACACCGGAAAAGTTCAGGAACAGGTGCATGAGGAGAGCCATTCGCCGGCTGACATCACGGTCGATGACCACCCGGTGCGGCTGGTTGATCCGGTCAGCCTTAACATCATGATAATCGTTTATTACATATCCGGCAGCTGCAATAAGTACCGTTGAAATGACAAGGCATAAAAAAGCGAATTCAGAAACCTGGAGATCAATCTGATACAATCCCACTATTGGCTCGATGACCGACCACCTCATCAGGTACATGGTTACAATAACCATAAGCAGGTTTGGCATTCGAAGGATGCGAAAATAACCGGCAATTTTCATAGGAACAATATTAAGTGAAATTCCAGTATCCCTGGGAGCGAAGGACCTGTTCGATAACATCCCTTACACAGCCATGCCCGCCCGGGTAAGTTGAAATATACCTTGAAATCGCGAGAATTTCGGAAACCGCATCAGATGGACAGGTAGGTAATCCAACCATCTGCATCACCTCCAGATCAGGTATGTCATCGCCCATGTATAATAACTGGGCTGGGTCAATCTCCCACTTTTGCGTAAAAGAAAGCAGGTCTTTAACTTTATCAGCTGATCCTAAATAAATATCATCTGTACCCAGATCGCTGAACCTCTTACGAAGGGACTCTGATCTGGCCCCGGTAATGATAGCTATTTTGAAGCCCTCATTGATGGCCATGCGAATTGCGAAACCGTCTCGGGTATTCACCGTGCGCATCATATCCCCGGATGGATGCAAAGTCAATTCGTTGGTTGAAAGAACACCATCCACATCAAAAGCAAAAGCACGTATTCCGCGCAGATCTTCTCTGAAAAAATTCATTTGCCAGGGATATTTGTTTTAGTTTCTGATTCGCGGATTGAATGGGTGATCATTCGATACAATTCTTGCATGTCCGGTTGATCAGCCAGCATGTCAAGGTGTTTCCTGATCGTAATATCGTCATTTCGTATCGCAGGGCCTGTCTGAGCCCGCCCCGGGCTAATCGCAAGGGCCTTGTCAAACGTTTCACGGATCAGGGGCTCCAGCCACGCCGGGTCTTGTCCGCGTAAGCTAAGTATGCGGAAAGCCTCTGTCAGCATGAAGTTAGAGAAATTATTGGCCCAAACCGCAGCGAGGTGCATCCAGCGCCTCTCCTCAAAGCTCATTTCATAAACCCTGGAAGTAAAACCCTCAGCAATCCCGCGTATTATTCCGGACACCGCCGGCTCGCTGCCTTCAACAAAAACAGGAACGTTGCCCATGTCAATAGTCCGTCCGATTGTAAATGTTTGCATCGGGTAAAGCCCGCCATGCTTGTACTTCTGACAGGCAAACCTGAGCGGGGAAAAAGTTCCGCTTGTATGAACAACCAAGCCACGGTAATCGCTTATCTCATTTATGATTTCAATTAGTGAATGGTCCGGAACGGTTAAAAACAGGATCTCAGCTTCCTTGATCAGGTCGGTAATATTATTGGAATGGGGGCAATTAAGCATTTCTCCCAATCTTTGGGCGCTCAGTGCAGATCTGCTGATAACCTGAATGATTTCCTGTCCCGATTTTGCCAGTGCCGGAGCAAGGTGCCAGGCAACCTTCCCGGCTCCGATAAATCCAATCCGGTATCTCATGATGGCTTGATTTGTTGGGATGAAAATAAGCAAAAAGGGGGATTTCTCCCCCTTTCCATTTTATTCTGATAACGCCGAAAGAACTATAGCGTGTAGCGGTTCTCCTCAATCAGCGGCATAGCTATCCTGCGGCGGGCTTCCTTTACATTAACCATATCTGACACAGTCCAGTAGGTGACTCCTTTAACCAGGGCTTCCCGCTCCTCGCCCCCGGCAAAACTGTTTATTGCATCCATCGCTGAGCGGAAGATTTCACCAGTTGCCTCATAAAGGGTTACATCCAGAATATCCCTGTACAACACAGCAGCAGATTCCCCCTTCATGGATTCAATTTTCTGCACCCTGAGCAAGGTTGACTCGGAGGCATAAATGTTCATGATTATATCAGAAAGGTTATTAAGTATTTCCTGCTCAAAAATCAGGTTCCGCTGGAACTTTTGAGTCGTCGCATGAATAAGACTCAATGCCAGCTCTTTAAGATGACTGATAAACAAAGTCTTGCGAACATAGTAGTCGTCCGGTAAAACCGGGTGGGACCCGAGCTCTGTGAGTGATCCGTATGCAGACTCTGCTTTTTCATATAGGTCTATGTCCTTTTTCTGTCCGCGCTTGAGTAAGGTATCGATAACTAAAATCCTGTTTATCTCATTGGTGCCTTCAAAAATCCGGTTAATTCGTGAATCCCGGTAGCACCTGTCGACAGGCATCTCGGATGAGAAGCCCATCCCTCCATGAATCTGGACTGCCTCATCAACCACATAATCAAGGGCTTCTGAGCCAAATACTTTAAGAACGGCTGACTCAATAGCCATGTGTGCATAGGCAGTAATCGTCGGGTTCTCAGTAGTACAGACAGTTTTATACTCCTGGATCAGGAGATCGACATCATAGGATGCACGGTATACGGCTGATTCAGTAGCGAAAGTCTTAATGACCTGTTCAGCCAGCTTATGCTGGATAGATCCAAAGGATGATATCTTAGCACCAAACTGCTTACGGTCATTGGCATACTGAACTGAATGATTGATAGCCCTTTTTGCTGCTCCTACCACGTTGGCACCAAGTTTCAGGCGCCCCATGTGCAAAATGCTCAAGGCAATCCTGAATCCCTGCCCCCGGCCTGCAAGCAGGTTTTCAACCGGAACCTTGACATCATTGAAAAAGATCTGGCGGGTGGACGACCCTTTAATACCCATCTTCTTCTCCTCCGGATTAAAAGTAATGCCCGGGAAATTCCGCTCAAGGATAAAGGCACTTAACACCCTGTCATTATCAATTTTGGCAAAAACGGTCAACACATCGGCAAAACCGGCATTGGTGATCCACATCTTCTGGCCGTTCAGGATATAATGCTGGCCATCTGCGGACAACACCGCCTGGGTCTTGCCAGAGTTGGCATCGGAACCTGCACCGGGCTCTGTCAGACAATAGGCACCTTTCCACTCACCGGTGGCCAGTTTTGTTAGATATTTAGCTTTCTGCTTTTCATTCCCATAGTAAGCTATTGGTAATGTTCCAATTCCGGTATGACAGGAAAATGCAACCGCAAACGAGTGTGCTGAACCCAGGACCTCACTTGCGAGCATCCCGGTGATCACAGATTGACCGAAGCCCATGTACTCCTCATCAACTGATATGCCTAAAAGGCCTAATTCCCCGGCCTTGGTAAGAAGACCGGCCATCAATCCCTCCTCCTGATGATCGATGTCATCCAAACGCGGGAAAACCTCTGCATCAAGAAAGTCCTGGCAGCTCTGAGCAATCATCCGTTGTTCTTCGTTGAATTCTTCAGGAATGAACACATCGGCCGGAGAGGTTGCCTGAACCATAAATCGTCCGCCTCGTACAGTAGTCTTGTTTTGCATAAGTAAAATTTAGGTTAGCTTGATTCAAACTTAAAGGTTAAGAGACCTGGCAACCATCTCAGCCAGATCCAGGACCTTTACTTCGTCCTCTTTATTATTGTATTTTATCCCGTCGGTCAGCATTACCATGCAGTATGGGCATGCGGTCGCAATAATGGCCGCACCGGTTTCAATTGCATCATCAGTTCGCTCCATGAATACTTCCCTGTTTCCTTTCTCGGCTTCTTTAAACATTTGTCCCCCACCTGCCCCACAACACAGTGCAAAACTCTTGTTACGGCTCATTTCCTTAACGGATGAGGCCACAGCGCCCAGTACCTCTCGTGGTGCCTTATATTCTCCATTCGCCCGGCCAAGATAGCAAGGGTCATGATAGGTAACATCCTTTCCATCGAAAGACGTCGTGTCCGGTGTTAACCTGCCGGATTTTATCATCTCACGAAGGAATTGGGTATGATGGAATATTTCGTAATGCCCTCCCATATCAGGATATTCATTTAAGAAGGTGTTAAAAGCATGGGGGTCGCAGGTAATTATCTTCGTTATGCCGTATCCGTTAAATATCTCGATATTCATCAGTGCCTGCATCTGGAAGAGCATTTCATTGCCGGCCCGCCTGGCTACATCACCCGAGCTGGACTCCTCCGTACCAAGGACGGCATAATCAACACCCAGGAAATTCAGAATCTTAATAAACGAACGGCTAACCTGCTTGTAACGATCATCAAATGCTCCTGCACTTCCAACCCAGAAAAGGTATTCCGGCCTTTTTCCTGCTGCTGCAAGATCAGCCATGACCGGAAGGCTTATGGGTTGGCCGGCAGATTCAAGCCCGTCGGCCCATTTCAGGCGATCCTGCATATTGAACTGCCAGGGAGCACCGTTGTTTTCAATGTTCGAGAAAATGGCGTTCAGTTCACCGGGTGCCCCAGACTCCTCCATGACAATAAACCTTCTGAGGTCGACTATTAGGGAGGGATGGTTGATATTTATCGGACACTCCTGGGCACAGGCATTGCAGGTGGTGCAGGCCCATAACTCTTCCGGGGTAATATAATCGCGCAGCAAGGTTCTGCCATCAGAAAAAGAACGGCCACTCTTCCTGAGACCCGATCCCTTTTCATTCATTCTTGCCCTGACATCCATTATGATCTTTCTGGGCGACAACTTCTTACCCGTTATATTTGCCGGGCAAACCGAAGTACACCTACCACATTGTGTGCAGGCAAGAGAATCCATAAAATTCTTCCAGGTGACATCCTCAACATCCAGAACTCCGAATCGCGGAACCGGCGGTGCATCCGCTGCAGGTACAGAAAAGGCTGCCTGGGGATCCATCATCAGCTTAACCTCGGTTGTCACATGGTCCATGGTTTTAAGTTTTCCCAGAGGATCCAGATTACTCAGGAAAACATTAGGGATGGACATGAAAACATGGAAATGTTTCGAATAGGGAAGGTAATTTGCAAACAAGAATATCAGCAGAATGTGTAACCACCAGCTCACTTCATGGCAGATATGAACCAGAGACCCACTCAGGACTCAA
>CAZEKJ010000006.1:75959-103546 GCA_964512915.1 uncultured Porphyromonadaceae bacterium | reverse complement strand
AGGGATCCTATTAAGGCGCTCAGGTGCCTGCTCACCGGGAATAATCCGGGCTCCGCAGTGCCTGCCAGCTCAGTCATCCGGAAATAGAACATATTGATTCCCAGAAGGCTCACCATTAAAACCAGGATAAGACTGAGAGCAACAGTAGCATCAACATGGTTTCTATGAGTGAGCTCCGGTCCCTGAAAACGAGCTATTTTCAGGAACAACCGCCGACCCAGGAAGGCAAGAATAAGGAAAACGATCAAGAGCCCAAAAATGTCACCGCTTGCAATAATCAGATTATAAACAATTCCGAGAAACCGAAAAGATCTTTCATGTCCAGTAAGCCCATCGGTAATCATTTCCAGGCTGCCTATCAGGATTACACAAAAACCCCAGAAAACCAGTGCATGCATCAGGCCGATACCAGGTCGCCGAAGTATCTTGGTTTGGCCGATCCCCACTTTAAGTGTTAAAGCCAGTCGCCTGCCTATGTCACGAACCGGAAAAGCCTTTTGGGTAAGCTTGAAAAGTGCGGCAAGGCGTAAAACGGTATAGGTAAAAACACCAAGTGTAGCCAGCAATGTCAGGGCAAAAACGATCTGTTTTATCATTGTTACCGATGATCAGATCAGATGCTTTTTGCTTCCTTGATTGCTTCAATCAATGCGGGCAGAACCTTCTGAGCATCGCCTACAATCCCGTAATCTGCAACCTCGAATATCGGTGCATCTTTGTCGGTGTTCACGGCAACAATGAATTTTGAGGAACTGACGCCTGCGACATGCTGGATAGCTCCTGAGATTCCGAAAGCGAAATATAAAACAGGAGCGATAATTTTTCCGGTTTGGCCCGTATGTTCTTCATGCGGTCTCCAGCCTTCATCTGAAACCGGCCGCGAGCAAGCGGTAGCAGCTCCGAGTATTTTTGCCAGTTCCTCGATCGGACCCCAATTCTCAGGTGATTTCATACCCCTGCCGCCCGACACAACAATATCGGCATCTGTCAGGATAACTTTGCCAGTCTGTTTAATAACTTCCTTAACTACGGTTTTTACCTCTCCGGCAGATTTGGAAACAAACTTCTGGACTTCCACTGGAACAACCTGTTCAACAACCTGATAGGAGTTTTGTGCGAGAGTGAGAATTTTTTTTCCGGTATGAATAACGACCTTCGCAAGGGCTTTACCCGTAAAGGTCTTCTTGGTAACAACGAAGGGTTCAAATGATACCGGTAATCCGGTTGTTCCAGCAACTAAACCAGCCTTCATTCTTACCGATAGCCTTGGAGCCAGAGCTTTGCCGGAGTTATTATGGGCGAGAACAAGCACGGAAGCATTCAGGCTCTCAGCAACTTCAGCTATTACCCTTGTATAAACCTGATTATCCAGCGTGTTAAAACGGTCGTCTTCCACACTAATAACCTTGCTGATTCCATATCTGCCCAGTTTTCTTAACTCTTCCTCCTCAACCAGTCCTATCGACAACGCAACAACCTGATCAGATATTTTTTCTGCGATCCGGGTGGCATAGGAAGCCAATTCGAAAGTTGACTTCTTGAACTTGCCATCCCAGTTTTCTGTATATACTAATACTGCCATAATTTCTGCTTTAAAAATTATCTCACATTAAAGGACTTTTGCTTCATTTTGAAGGAGGCTGACAAGCTCTTTGACATTATCAGGATCTATTTTCCGGCAGGAGGGCTTTGGAGCCGGCAGTTCAAAACTGATCATTTCCGTATACCCCGGAGTAGCAAGCGGTTCCTTCACAGTCAATGGTTTTTGCCTGGCCATCATAATACCACGCATGGCAGGTATCCTTGGCTCTTTGGCGATTCCTTTCTGCACGATAAGGACGGCTGGCAAGGCCAGGGTGACAGTTTCCCGGCCACCATCGATATCCCGTGTATATTCCAGGTGGCCGCTGACCGGATGAATTCCTGAAACAGCTGAAAGGGAGGGGTAATCAAGAATTTCAGCAAGCATGCTTCCGGTTGCGGATCCATTGTAATCACTGGATTCAATCCCACAGAGGATCAAATCAAACTGCTCCTGGCGGGCTACTTCTGAAATTTGAAAAGCAACCTGGTAGGAGTCTGCCGGATCCGCATCAACACGGTACCCGGAATCGGCCCCAATGGCCAACGCCTTCCGGATTGTCGGTTCGGCATCGGCACCGCCAACCGTTATTACCGAGATGACCTCAACGGGAGCCTGACCGCTTTCCTTCAGCTCAATTGCCCGGGTCAATGCCAGTTCATCCCATGGGTTAATAATCCATTGAACCCCAGTCTTGTCTAATTTTGTTCCTTCACCCGAGAACTTGATTTTTGTTGTTGTATCGGGTACATTTCCCAGACAAACAAGTATTTTCATGAGTCTATTAATTTGATAATTAACCTGATCATTAAAAGAATGGAGGCAAATATATAAAAAAAAACCCCGCCTGTCGGCGGGGTCTGTTTTTTTATGCTTCGGCCGTTGGGCCTCCAAAAGACATCGGCAAGATAGGTCCTCCCTGCCTTTCAACGTTCTTTATCGGGCCATGAACAGCTTCAAATTTTGAGATATTATCCTGCAGCGCCAGATAGAGCCGCTTGGCATGCTCCGGAGTCAGAATTACCCGGCTTTTGACATTGGCTTTCGGTAACCCTGGCATGATTCTGACAAAATCAACCACAAACTCAGAACTGGAATGCGTGATAATGGCCAGATTGGAATAGACGCCCTGAGCAATCTCTTCGCTCAGTTCAATATTTATCTGGTTTCCTTTTTTTGATTGATCAGACATAACTTTTCCTTTCGTTATTCGGAGTCACCCATACGGCCTTGCATCAGTGCCTGGTATTCATCCATTGAGCCGACCACAATCTTCTCAAACAGACGGTTTCCGGTACCCGCAGGAATCAGATGACCAACTATCACATTCTCTTTAAGTCCTTTGAGTTCATCAACTTTCCCAAGGATAGCTGCTTCGTTCAGAACTTTTGTAGTCTCCTGGAAGGAAGCGGCAGACAACCAGCTGTTTGTTTGCAGGGCTGCACGTGTGATACCCTGGAGAATCTGGCTTGATGTCGCAGGAATTGCCTCGCGAGCTTCAATCGTGCGCAAGTCTTTCCGCTTGAGAATTGAATTCTCATCGCGAAGTTTTCTTGCAGAAACGATCTGACCCGGACGCAGGCTCTGGGCGTCACCGGCTTCGGTAACCACTTTCTTCCCATAGATCCAGTCATTCTCCTCCATCACATCGAGCTTGTCAACAATCTGCTTCTCAAGGAACTTGGTATCGCCCGGATCCTCAATAACAACCTTGCGCATCATCTGACGAACAATGACCTCAAAATGTTTGTCATTGATTTTTACGCCCTGCATCCGGTATACTTCCTGTATCTCATTTACGATATATTCCTGAACTGCAGTCGGTCCCTTAATCGACAGGATGTCTGACGGGGTAATTGAACCGTCAGATAAAGGCGTTCCTGCCCTTACGTAATCATTCGGCTGAACCAGAATCTGTTTTGAAAGTGATACCAGATATTTCTTGACTTCGCCGGTTTTTGAAGCAATCACGATTTCCCGGTTACCACGTTTCACCTTGCCGTAGGAAACCTCTCCGTCAATTTCAGCAACAACCGCCGGATTTGACGGGTTCCTGGCTTCAAACAATTCAGTTACCCTCGGCAGACCACCGGTGATATCGCCTGCTTTACTCGCAGAACGAGGAATCTTTACCAGGATTTCACCTGCTTTAACATTATCACCTTCACTCACGCTTATATGCGATCCAACGGGAAGGTTATAAATCTTAAGCGGCTCATTGTTCTTGGCCAGAATCTTGATTTCAGGGTTTTTGGTTTTGTCCTTGGTTTCGATAATCACCTTTTCCCTGAATCCTGTCTGTTCATCCGATTCCTCACGGAAAGTGATACCTTCAATCACACTGTCGAATGCAACCTTACCGGCAGCTTCTGAAACAATAACAGCATTGAAAGGATCCCATTCGCAGAGTTGGTCACCCTTAGCTACTTCCTCGCCTTCACCTTTGTAAAGCTTGGCACCGTAAGGAATACTGTGCGTAGTCAGGGTTATGCCGGTCTTTTTATCTACGATCCGCATTTCAGCAAGGCGGCCGATTACGACCCTTCCCTTGTTAACGCCATCGGTAAAGTCAACGGTACGCAGTTCGTCAAACTCCAGACGACCGGCATATCGGGCCGTGATATTCGATTCGGTTGCAATATTGGATGCAGTACCCCCAACGTGGAATGTACGAAGAGTCAGCTGTGTACCAGGTTCACCAATAGACTGTGCTGCGATAACACCAACGACATCGCCGTTATGTGCAAGCCGTCCGGTTGCCAGGCTTCGGCCATAGCAACGGGTGCAAACACCGAACTTTGATTCGCAGGTGAGAACCGAACGTATCTCAACCTGCTCTATCGGACTCTCTTCAATAACTGCAGCAATTTCTTCTGTGATCTCCTCCCCTGAGGAAACAACCAGTTCTCCCGTAGTGGGATGGTAGATGTTATGCAGGGAAACGCGGCCAAGTACCCTGTCATACAATGATTCAACTACTTCCTCATTATTTTTCAGAGCCGTGGCGATCAATCCGCGCAAGGTTCCGCAGTCTTCCTCGGAAACAACAACATCATGTGAAACGTCTACCAGACGACGCGTCAGGTAACCAGCATCAGCTGTCTTCAGTGCCGTATCGGCAAGACCTTTACGTGCACCGTGGGTTGAAATGAAGTATTCAAGAACCGATAAACCCTCTTTAAAGTTGGAAAGAATCGGGTTCTCAATGATTTCAGCACTTGATGAGCCTGATTTCTGGGGTTTAGCCATAAGGCCCCTCATGCCGCACAGCTGCCGGATCTGTTCCTTAGAACCACGGGCACCGGAGTCAAGCATCATATAAATCGAGTTGAATCCCTGGCGGTCACTGCTTAGCTTGTTCAGCACCGTCTGTGTAAGACGAGCATTGGTATGCGTCCAGATATCGATAATCTGGTTGTAGCGTTCGTTGTTGGTTATAAAACCATTATTATAGTTACCAAGAACTTCATCAACCTGATCATATCCGTCCTTGATCATTGCATCTTTCTCAATGGGAATGATAACGTCATCAAGGTTAAAGGAGAGACCTCCGCGGAAAGCCGCATTGAACCCAAGGTCTTTGATATCATCCAGGAATTTTGCTGTCTTGGCTGTTCCGCACTCTTTTAATACACGGCCGATAATCTCGCGGAGCGATTTCTTTGTCAGTAAGGTGTTTATGAATCCAACCTCGTGGGGTACCACCTCGTTAAACAGAACCCGTCCAACCGTTGTGGAGATAAGACGCCTTACAGCCTGGCCATCTACAACATCATGGGTTTTAACCCTGATGTTTGCATGGAGGTCAACTGCACCCTCATTGGAAGCAATGATAACTTCTTCAGGGGAGTAAAAGGTCAGTCCGTCACCTTTAACATGCTCTGTATTCGTACTGCTGCGGCCTTTGGTTATGTAATACAAACCAAGAACCATGTCCTGTGAAGGCACGGTTACCGGCGCTCCGTTGGCTGGGTTAAGGATGTTATGGGAGGCCAGCATGAGCATCTGGGCTTCCAGAATCGCTGCATTACCCAAAGGTAGATGCACTGCCATCTGGTCACCGTCAAAGTCAGCGTTGAATGCGGTACAAACCAACGGGTGAAGCTGAATGGCCTTACCTTCGATAAGTTTGGGCTGGAAAGCCTGTATACCGAGCCTGTGAAGAGTTGGAGCACGGTTAAGCAATACGGGATGCCCTTTAAGAACATTTTCCAGAATATCCCATACCACCGGATCTCTTCTGTCAACAATTTTCTTTGCTGATTTTACGGTTTTTACAATCCCGCGTTCAATCAGTTTCCGAATAATGAAGGGTTTGTACAGTTCAGCGGCCATATCCTTAGGCAGACCGCATTCATGCAATTTCAATTCGGGTCCGACCACGATAACAGAACGGGCGGAATAGTCTACCCTCTTTCCCAAAAGGTTCTGACGGAACCGTCCCTGCTTACCTTTAAGGCTGTCGCTCAACGACTTAAGAGGCCTGTTGGCATCGGTTTTAACCGCATTTGACTTACGGGAGTTATCGAACAGTGAATCAACTGCCTCCTGAAGCATGCGTTTTTCGTTCCTGAGGATAACCTCGGGAGCCTTTATCTCAATCAGTCGCTTCAACCGGTTATTGCGGATGATTACGCGGCGGTACAAATCGTTCAGGTCGGAGGTCGCAAAACGGCCACCATCCAGTGGTACCAGTGGACGCAATTCCGGCGGGATCACCGGGACAACCTTAACGATCATCCATTCCGGCCGGTTAACAGCCTTGGATGCCCTGAAGGATTCAACAACCTGAAGACGCTTCAGCGCTTCACTTTTTCTTTGCTGGGAAGATTCACTGTCGGCCCGGTGCCTCAGGTCATACGAGAGCTCATCGAGGTCGATCCGCTCAAGCAGCCTGTAAAGGGCTTCTGCCCCCATCCCGGCAATGAACTTTCTTGGATCACTATCATCAAGAAGGTGATTTTCCTTCGGCAGGGACTCAACGATATCGAGATACTCCTCTTCGCTCAGGAAATCATAGAGTTTCAGTCCATCGGCCTCTTTTATGCCCGGATTGATAACAACATACCGTTCATAATATATGATAGCATCAAGCTTCTTGCTTGGCATTCCAAGCAGGTACCCGATTTTATTCGGCAGAGAACGGAAATACCAGATATGTGCAACCGGAACTGTAAGGGAGATATGTCCCATGCGCTCACGACGAACCTTTTTTTCTGTTACTTCTACACCGCAGCGGTCGCAAATAATTCCCTTATACCGAATACGTTTATATTTTCCGCAATGACATTCGTAATCCTTCACAGGACCAAATATCCGTTCACAGAATAGTCCGTCGCGTTCCGGTTTATAGGTGCGGTAATTAATCGTTTCGGGTTTAAGAACTTCTCCACTCGACCTTTCGAGGATCTCTTCAGGTGAAGCAAGACCCAGTGCAATTTTGGTAAACGTTATTTTTACCTTGGTTTCTTTTCTGAACGCCATAATATATAGAGTTCTGTGTTTAACTATCCAGTACTAAATCAACTTTATACTAAGGCCAAGGCCACGGAGTTCATGAAGGAGCACATTGAGTGACTCCGGTATCCCCGGGATCGGAAGGGGTTCACCCTTCACAATGGCTTCATAAGCTTTGGCACGACCAATAACATCATCCGATTTTACGGTGAGAATCTCTTGCAGAATATGGGCGGCTCCGAATGCTTCGAGAGCCCAGACTTCCATTTCCCCGAAACGCTGACCACCGAATTGGGCCTTACCTCCAAGGGGCTGCTGAGTTATAAGTGAATATGGCCCAATAGAGCGCGCATGCATCTTATCCTCAACCATATGGCCGAGTTTAAGCATATAGATTATCCCAACTGTAGCCGGCTGGTCAAATCGCTCTCCCGAGCCCCCATCATAGAGATAGGTTCGTCCGAACTTCGGAACTCCTGCCTTATCGGTAAGGGCTGTAATTTCATCAAGGGTAGCCCCGTCAAAAATCGGACTGGCAAATTTCAGGCCTAATTCCATCCCGGCCCAACCAAGAACTGTCTCATAAATCTGTCCGAGGTTCATACGGGATGGCACGCCCAGCGGATTCAGAACGATGTCGACCGGTGTTCCGTCTTCGAGAAAAGGCATATCTTCCTGACGAACGATCTTGGCAACAATACCTTTGTTACCGTGACGACCGGCCATTTTATCACCAACCGTGAGTTTCCTCTTTTTGGCTATAAAAACTTTGGCAAGCTGAACAATCCCTGCTGGCAGTTCATCACCTATGGTTACATTATACTTCTTCCGTCGGTGGTCACCTTCCAGTTCCTTGTACTTTACCAGGTAATTCTGAAGAAGTTCCTTAATAGTATCATTCTTATCCTTGTCGGTAGTCCATTTATTTGGATTAACCATCTGATAATCAATACTTTGCAGAATTCTTTGTGAAAACTTGGTACCTTTGGGTACTATATCTTCGTTCAGGTAATTCTTAACTCCCTGCGAGGCTTTTCCATTAATCAGGTTAAAAACCTTGTCAACCAGAATTCCGTTAAGGTCTTCAACCTGGCGTTTGAATTCCTGGTCGAATTTATCAATCAGAGTCTTTTCTGCAGCCCTGATCTTCCGGTCCTTCATACTCTTTGAGAAGAGCCTTTTGTCAATAACCACGCCCGTCAGGGAAGGTCCAGCCTTAAGACTTGCATCCTTCACGTCGCCGGCTTTGTCGCCGAAAATCGCACGGAGCAGTTTTTCTTCAGGTGAAGGATCTGATTCCCCTTTTGGGGTAATTTTACCAATGAGAATATCACCTGGTTTAACCTCTGCTCCAACACGGATCAAGCCGTTTTCATCCAGGTTTCTGGTAGCTTCCTCACTAACGTTTGGAATGTCAGCGGTAAGTTCCTCCAGACCACGCTTAGTATCCCTCACTTCGAGAAGATATTCGTCAATGTGGATAGAACTGAACAGGTCCTCGCGAACTACACGCTCCGAGATCACGATTGCATCCTCAAAATTGTATCCTTTCCAGGGCATGAAAGCCACTTTAAGGTTACGTCCGAGTGCCAGTTCGCCTTCGCTGGTAGAATAACCACCGGTTAATATCTGACCTTTGGTTACCACATCACCCTTCTGCACAACCGGTTTGAGGTTTATGGTAGTGTTCTGGTTGGTCTTATTAAATTTCGGCAGCTTGTAAGTCTTGACCTCATTGTCGAATCTTACAAACTTCTGATAATCGTCACGGATGTATTTTACAACAATCCGCTCGGCATCAGCATACTCAACGGTTCCTTCGCCTTCAGCCGCAAAATGAATTCGGCTGTCATGTATCACATCACCCTCGATTCCAGTTCCAACTACCGGAGCTTCAGGATGAACGAGCGGAACCGCCTGGCGCATCATGTTTGATCCCATCAGCGCGCGGTTGGCATCATCATGCTCAAGGAATGGAATCAGTGAAGCCGCAATGGAAGCGATCTGGTTAGGAGCCACATCCATGAGGTTGAGTTCCTCCGGGGAAGCGATTGGAAAGTCACCTTCATAGCGGGACTTAATTCGGGTGCTGATAAAATTACCTTCAGCGTCAATGACTGCGTTGGCCTGAGCGATAATATTCCCCTCCTCCTCCTCGGCAGTCAGATAAAGAATGCCTGTATCAGAGAGGTCAACCACCCCGTTGTTAACTTTCCGGTAGGGTGTTTCGATAAACCCGAGTTCATTAACCTTAGCAAAAACGCACAAGGAAGAGATCAGCCCGATATTCGGGCCTTCAGGGGTTTCGATCGGGCAAAGGCGCCCATAGTGTGTATAATGTACGTCACGCACCTCAAATCCGGCACGTTCTCTTGAGAGACCGCCTGGTCCGAGTGCCGACATCCGGCGCTTGTGTGTCATCTCTGCCAGCGGATTCGTCTGGTCCATAAACTGGGACAGCGCATTGGTTCCGAAGAAGGAATTAATAACCGAGGAGAGAGTCTTTGAGTTGATCAGGTCGATCGGGGTAAAAACCTCGTTATCCCTGACGTTCATTCTTTCGCGGATGGTTCTTGCCATACGGGCAAGACCAACACCGAACTGACCGAACAGCTGCTCTCCGACGGTACGGACGCGGCGGTTGCTCAGGTGGTCGATATCATCCACATCAGCCTTGGAATTGATCAGCTGGATCAGGTATTTGATGATACTGATTATGTCCTCTTTTGTGAGGATTTTTGTATCCATCGGAATATCGAGACCTAGTTTCTTGTTTATCCGGTAACGCCCGACATCGCCAAGGTCATACCGCTTATCCGAGAAGAAAAGCTTGTCGATAACGTCCCTTGCAGTTGCATCATCCGGCGGGTCAGCATTCCTCAGCTGACGGTAAATATGTATTACTGCCTCTTTTTCAGAGTTGCAGGGGTCTTTCTGAAGGGTGTTGTAGATAATCGCGAAATCAGACAGGTTTGTATCCTCCTTATGAAGAAGTATAGACTTTGCGCCTGAATCTACAATAGCATCCACATGGTCATTTTCGAGGATGGTTTCACGATCCACAATGATTTCATTTCGCTCAATGGAAACAACTTCACCGGTATCCTCATCCACAAAATCCTCGATCCAGGATTTCAGGACGCGGGCTGCCAGTTTTCGTCCGACCACTTTTTTAAGAGCGGCTTTAGAAACTTTGATTTCATCAGCGAGGTCAAAGATTTCCAGGATATCCCGGTCACTTTCAAAACCGATTGCACGCAAAAGCGTGGTTACCGGCAATTTCTTTTTCCTGTCGATATAGGCATACATCACATTGTTGATGTCGGTGGCAAATTCGATCCAGGAACCGCGGAATGGAATTACGCGCGCTGAATAGAGTTTGCTTCCGTTGGCATGTATGCTCTGACCAAAGAACACGCCTGGCGAACGATGGAGCTGCGAAACGACAACCCGCTCTGCCCCGTTGATTACAAAAGTCCCCCGGGTAGTCATGTATGGTACGGTACCCAGATAAACATCCTGGATTACCATATCAAAATCTTCATGCTCGGGGTCCGTGCAATACAACTTGAGTTTGGCCTTCAACGGTACGCTGAAAGTCAGTCCGCGCTCGATACACTCTTCGATGGTATATCTGGGCGGATCGATATAATAATCCAAAAACTCCAGGACAAAATTGTTCCTTGTGTCAGTAATCGGAAAATTTTCCTGAAAAACCTTAAAAAGGCCTTCGGATTTTCTTTGTTCCGGTGTCGTTTCCATCTGAAAAAACTCCGTAAAGGATTTCAGTTGGATTTCGAGAAAGTCCGGATACTTTAGTTGGCTTTTTGTGGAACCAAAATTGATTCGCTGTCTGATAATCTGTGCCATCGACCAGGAAGTTAATTAAAACAGGAATTGAAAAAAACAGCAAAAAGGCTTAGAACCCCGGAAAGCCGGGATTCTAAACCTTGAGAACTGTTTATGGAAGAGTCGTCTTACTTAATTTCGACTTCGGCTCCTGCTTCAACGAGTTGTGATTTCAAAGCTTCAGCTTCTTCCTTCGATACTTTCTCCTTCACAGCCTTCGGAGCAGCATCCACCAATTCTTTTGCTTCTTTCAGTCCAAGGCCGGTAAGTTCCTTAACCAGTTTTACAATCTGGAGTTTGGCACCACCCGGGGCTTTCAGAATCACATCGAATTCGGTCTGTTCTTCTACAACAGGACCTTCGGCACCTCCTGCGGCCGGGCCGGCGTATGCTACTGCAGCAGCAGCAGGTTCAATTCCATAGTCATTTTTAAGGATATCACCCAATTCGTTGACTTCCTTAACGGTAAGGTTAACCAGTTCTTCAGCGAGCTTTTTTAAATCAGCCATTTTCTTATGATTTTACAAATGGATTCAACAATTCAGTTTAACTATCTCTCAGACAGGGTCTTAACAACACCCGCCAAAATATGCTTACCGGAGTTCAATTGTGACAGAACATTTTGCATCGGTGATTTCAGAATCAAGATCACATCAGCAATAAGTTCTTCACGTGATTTCACGGTAATTAATTTGTCTACAAGGTTTTCACCCGTATAAACACATTGTTCAACGTAGGCTCCTTTTAAGACCGGCTTTTCATGATTCTTCCGAAAGGTTTGAATCATTCTTGCCGGTTTGTTTCCGGTTTCCGTGATCATGACCGAGGTCGGTCCGTTCAGGATCGGATACAATTCTTCATATTCGCCTTGAGCTCTGTCCAGGGCTTTTTTCAGCAGGGTGTTTTTAACAACGAGTAACTTTACGTCCTCCTTGAAACACATTCTGCGAAAAGCCAACGTATCACCAGCATCCAGCCCGCCGATATCAGTAATGTAAAAATGTTTTGCCTGATTAATCTCTTCGGTGAGCTGATCAATGATGGCGTTTTTATCTTCCCGTTTCATGATAAATACAATCTCATTTTAGGGTTTTACGCTTCAATTGACCGGGGGTCAATCGGAATTCCAACGCTCATGGTACTTGACATGAAAACGCTTTTCACATAGGTACCTTTGGCAGCGGATGGTTTCAGTTTGAGGATCGAGGAAAGCAATTCACGGGCATTGTCCATGATTTTCTCCGGTTCAAATGAAACTTTTCCGATTGCCGCATGGACAATACCGAATTTATCCACCTTGAAGTCGATCTTACCTTTTTTTACATCGGTAACTGCTTTTCCGACTTCCATGGTAACCGTTCCGGTTTTCGGATTCGGCATCAGTCCGCGCGGTCCGAGTATACGTCCCAGCGGTCCGATTTTAGCCATACAGGAAGGCATCGTAATGATAACGTCAACATCGGTCCAGCCTCCTTTAATCTTCTCAACATAGTCGTCGAGACCGATAAAGTCAGCACCTGCTTCTTTGGCTTCGGATTCCTTATCAGGGGTAACTAAAGCTAGCACCCTGACTTCTTTTCCTGTTCCATGAGGCAGTGTAACCACGCCACGAACCATTTGATTGGCTTTCCTGGGATCAACCCCGAGACGCACATCAATATCCACCGAAGCGTTAAACTTCGTGGTTGTTACCTGTTTTACCAGGGCTGATGCCTCGTTCAGGGTATACAACTTGTTCGCCTCGATCTTGTCGATGACGAGTTTCCTATTCTTGGTCACTTTAGCCATGATTCTCCTTAATTAAAAGGGTACATCACCTTTTATTGATATTCCCATGCTGCGCGCTGTACCTGCAATCATCCGCATAGCTGATTCAAGAGTGAATGAATTAAGATCATCCATTTTTTCTTCAGCGATTTCGCGGATTTGTTCCCATGTTACCGAACCGACTTTTACGCGGTTTGGTTCCGAAGAGCCCTTTTTAACTTTGGACAATTCGATCAGTTGAACTGCTGCAGGAGGGGTTTTTGTGACAAATTCAAAGGATTTGTCGCTATAAACCGTTATCAGCACGGGAATAATTTTTCCGGCTTTGTCCTGTGTACGGGCATTGAATTGCTTGCAGAAGTCCATGATATTGACTCCTTTGGAACCCAATGCCGGTCCAACAGGCGGTGAAGGGTTAGCTGCCCCGCCCCGGATCTGCAATTTGATGATTCCCGTTACTTCTTTTGCCATACGATTTAAATCAAAGTTTATAATGAACACTCATGCAGGTTGCCGTAGTAACAAAATCAGGCGTTGATAAAAACAGGGGGAAGCTTTTGTACCGGTCAGATGCCTGGAAGCGGCTTCTTACCGGAAATCCCTATTCTTTTTCAACCTGCATAAAACTGAGTTCCAACGGTGTTTTTCGTCCGAAAATCTTGACGATAACTTTAAGTTTTTTCTTTTCATTGTTCACTTCTTCGATAACTCCGGAAAAACTGTTAAAGGGTCCGTCGACCACCTTAACGGCTTCACCTACGAAGAAAGGAACGCTGATTTCTTCATCTGTTTCAGAAAGTTCATCCACTTTCCCTAATATCCGGTTAACTTCCGACTGGCGCATGGGAACCGGTTCACCGCCGCGTTCCGCACCCAGGAAGCCAATCACATTTGGCACATTTTTAAGGATGTGCGTTATCTCGCCAACGAGGGCTGCTTCAATCAGCACATACCCCGGAAGATAGCTTCGTTCTTTTGAAACTTTCTTTCCGTTTTTAATCTGATAGATCTTTTCGGTCGGAATCAGAACTTGTGAAATATAGTCCTGTAGGTTAAGGTGCGAGATCTCACTCTCGATATACTCTTTAACCTTTTTTTCTTTACCGCCGATGGCGCGCAGGACATACCACTTCAATTCGTTCTGGCTCATTATCTCCCTGTATTAAAAAAAGATACCGTAAATTAACTTCATCAGGTTTCTGAATGAGGCATCCATGATCAATACCACGAGGGCGATAATTAATGAGGTCACCAACACTACGATTGCTGAACTTTGCAGTTCAATCCATGTTGGCCACGACACTTTATGTACCAGTTCGTCGTACGCTTCTTTAAGATAGGTCTTGACTTTCATTGCTTAAGCACTAAGCACGGATGGAGAGAATCGAACTCCCAACCTGCGGTTTTGGAGACCGCCGCTCTGCCAATTGAGCTACATCCGTAAGAGAAAGATGATCCGGTTGCAATAACCGGATCATCCCACCCATATAATTATAAAAACTACTTAACAATTTCAACCACCTGGCCGGCACCGACTGTACGTCCGCCTTCGCGAATTGCGAACTGAAGACCACGGTCGATAGCTACCGGAGTAACCAGGTTAACGGTGATGGTCAGGTTATCACCCGGCATTACCATTTCAGTACCTTCCGGCAACATGATTTCACCTGTTACATCAAGGGTCCTGATGTAGAATTGCGGGCGATACTTGTTGTGGAATGGGGTATGACGTCCGCCTTCTTCCTTTTTCAGGATGTAGACTTCAGCTTTAAATACGGTATGAGGAGTTATCGAGCCTGGCTTAGCAATAACCTGGCCACGACGGATCTCTTCTTTGTCAACACCGCGGAGGAGCAAACCTACGTTATCACCGGCTTCACCACGGTCAAGAATCTTGCGGAACATCTCAACACCGGTTACAACTGATTTCCGACCTTCGCCAAGACCGATAATCTGGATTTCATCTCCGGTATTGATAACACCTGCTTCGATTCTACCCGTTGCAACGGTTCCGCGACCTGTGATCGAGAATACGTCTTCAACCGGCATCAGGAATGGTTTTTCGATAGCCCGGGGTGGTAATTCAATCCAGGTATCAACTGCATCCATCAGTTCATATACTTTCTCAACCCATTTTGGTTCTTCGTGCATGGCGCCAAGGGCGGATCCAAGGATAACCGGAGTATTTTCACCGTCGAATTTATAGAAGGTGAGCAAATCGCGGATTTCCATTTCTACCAGTTCAAGAAGTTCCGGGTCGTCTACTGAATCGCATTTGTTGATGAAAACAACGATACGGGGAACGTTCACCTGGCGGGCAAGGAGGATATGTTCACGGGTCTGAGGCATCGGTCCGTCAGTTCCGGCAACAACCAGAATCGCACCGTCCATCTGGGCAGCACCTGTAACCATGTTCTTCACATAGTCAGCATGTCCGGGGCAGTCAACGTGTGCATAATGCCTGCTTTCAGTCTGATACTCAACGTGAGCTGTGTTGATCGTAATACCTCTCTCCTTTTCTTCCGGAGCGTTATCGATCGAATCAAAGCTTTTCACATCAGCAAGACCCCTTTTATTCAAAGCCATCGTGATGGCAGATGTCAAAGTAGTCTTACCATGGTCAACGTGGCCGATCGTACCGATATTGACGTGAGGTTTGTTCCTGTTAAATTTTTCCTTAGCCATGGCTACTTCTTTTTATTGTCCGATTACTTATTGTTATGATACTCTTTAAATTCTGAGCCAACGACGGGAATTGAACCCGTGACCTCATCCTTACCAAGGATGCGCTCTACCACCTGAGCTACGTCGGCTTTAATGCTAGAGCGGGAAACGAGATTCGAACCCGCGACCCTTAGCTTGGAAGGCTAATGCTCTACCGCTGAGCTATTCCCGCCTATTGTGGGGAGAGGAGGATTCGAACCTCCGAAGTCGTACGACAACAGATTTACAGTCTGCCCCAGTTGGCCACTTTGGTATCTCCCCGCAATTATCTTGACTAAATCCGAGCCAATGGAGGGATTCGAACCCCCGACCAGCTGATTACAAATCAGCTGCTCTGACCTACTGAGCTACATTGGCAAAATTCAGTCTTTATCAGCAATCAAATAAAGAACTCTCCCAATTCAAATTTTGGGTCTGCAAATGTAGTACATAGAAATCAGACATCAAAACTTTTACCCGAGATTTTTCCTATCGGCCGACTTTTTTACCCTTTAGTTTGGTTAACTGCCGGCGGAGGGCATCAACAGTCTGATCCGTAGCCTCTTCAAAACTTTTGCACTGTTTCTTTGCAAAGAGGTCATTTCCGGAAATTATGAGCCGGATCTCAGTCAGCTTATTCTCGGTGTTCTGATTATTATCGAGACGAAGGAACACTTCTGCACCCAGTATCTTCTCTTCAATCTGAACCAGTTTCTTAACTTTTTCATTGATGAAGTCCAGCAGCTTAACATCTGCATCGAAATGAACGGAATGAATCTGAATGTTCATAATGAGTCCTCCAATTTAGTATATATATATAATATCATGCTCGTGGATGAGCCTTCTCGTATACCTTTTTAAGCTTTTCAAACCCTGTATGGGTGTATACCTGAGTAGCACTCAGGCTTGCATGACCAAGCAGTTCCTTGATGGCATTGAGCTCAGCGCCATGATTCAGAAGATGCGTAGCATACGTATGGCGCAGTACATGCGGGCTCTTGCGGCCGGCCACAGACTCACCCGACAAGGCATCATTTACTATCCGGTAGATCAGTCTTGGGTAGGCAGTCTTTCCTGTATCAGTAAGAATAAGGACTCCCGTCTGCATGTCCGGAAACTGCTGGTCCCGCAGGACACGATATTCTCCTATCAGTGATGAAAGGCCTTCGTTGATCGGGATAATTCTCTCCTTGTTTCTTTTACCCAGTACCTTAATCTGCTGTTTAACTGTGTCCGCATTGAAATCCTTGAGTCCTGTCAGCTCACTGACCCGTATTCCGGTACCATAAAGCAACTCCAGAACCAGCAAATTCCTGAGACTTTTGAAATCCATGTTCTCTGTAACCGAATCCAGCATATTGATCATCTGGCTTTCTTGAACAAAAACAGGCAATGGCTTTGCCGTTTTAAGCGAGGGTATGTTAGTTGCCGGATTAATCTGAACGGCGCCGGTATTCTGGCAAAACCGGTAAAACCTTCTCAGGGATGTAATCTTTCGGTTAACAGATCTGGGATTCAAGCCGTTATCCAGCATTGAAATGATCCATGACCGCACATGTCGCGATGAACAGTTGGTGAGACTATCAGAAGATTGAGTATCACTGATGAATTTCTCGAATTGCATCAGGTCATTCTGATAAGACCGAACCGTATGAGTGGAATAGCGCTTCTCGGTGATAAGATACCTCAGGAACGAATCAACAACAACCATAATCGACCGAAATCTTTACATAAATATAACGAAAAAATGCAGAGATTGTTTCGGCCAAAAAAAATAGCAGCCTGACTATTCGTTTTCTGCCGTCTGCTGCAACTGCTGTACGTAGGCAGCACGCAGTAATTCCTGACGGCGTTTAATGGAGGGCTTGGTGAAGGCCTGACGGGATCTTAGTTCCTTAACTACGCCGGTTTTCTCAAACTTGCGCTTAAATTTTTTGAGAGCCCTTTCAATGTTCTCGCCTTCTTTTACCGGAATGATGATCATACGCTGTTACTTATTTAAAATTTCAGTTAGCTGAATTTCGGACTGCAAAGGAAAACAAAAAACTTTATTTTACAAAACCCCTTGCCTCTTTTTGTACGGAGTCAGGACCTGCAAATAAATATTGGGGCAGGTTCTTCCGCAGTGAATCGGGCAGGATTCCGGCCGCCCACAATTCGCCTGGCGCTTCAAGTTTCCCTTTCCGCTCGCGAAAACGGCATACCGCTTTAACCTGCTCGTAATCCAGGTAAGGGTGTGCAAGCAATTGCTTAAAGGTAGCGCGGTTTACATCGAGCTTAATCAGATGACTGGTGTCCAGGTATATCTGAGATATAAAACCCTTATACCGGATCGTGTCCATGCCATAAACTTCCAGCAACTGACCAACCGCAATGAATCCTCCAAGTGCCTCCCTGTACCTAACAATCCTTCGCGCAAATACCGGCCCGATGCCATTCAGATCAAGCAAACGGGTGCTATCAGCAGAATTAATCTCGATTTGTTCTACCTTCTTTTTTGACTGGTTTGAAACCTCACCCGGCGTGTCGAGTAGCAACTCTTCTGGTGGAATATCAGGATGGCCAGCGGCAGACATTAGTAGCCGGACAATAATAACTCCGGATGTCAGTATCAGGGTACCCCGGAATTCTGATCGGGTAAAGAGAAAACGTAAAATCATAATCCTCCATTTATACTGGTATTATATGCTTAAAACCAGGTAAAATGGAGGATTATGAGTGAAAAAATAAAAACTATATCCTTCCGATGCAATTGAGGTCTTCAAAAGCTTCCTGCAGCCGGGCGATCATGGTTTTCTCACCTTCACGGAGGAAAACACGGGGGTCATACTTTTTCTTGTTCGGCTTATCCGCGCCTTCAGGATTTCCGATCTGGGATTGCAGATATCCCTTGTTCTTCTCATAGTAATCGCGGATACCGATCCAGTAAGCCCACTGAGTATCAGTATCAATATTCATCTTGACAACACCGTAAGATATCGCCTCCCGAATCTCTTCACGGGATGAACCCGAACCACCATGAAAGACAAAATCAACCGGCTTTTGCTGAGTGCTGTAAGTCTTAACAATATAGTCCTGTGAATTCTTCAGAATCTTGGGTTGCAAATTTACATTACCCGGCTTGTAAACTCCATGTACATTGCCAAAGGATGCTGCAATAGTAAAATTCGGGCTTATTTTGGATAGTTCAGTATACGCATAAGCCACATGCTCTGGCTGTGTATAGAGTAAAGCATTATCAACCCCGGTATTGTCAACGCCATCTTCTTCGCCACCTGTCACTCCCAGTTCAATTTCCAGGGTCATGCCCATTTTGCTCATCCGCTGGAGGTACTTCTTGCATATATCTATGTTTTCTTCCAGTGGCTCTTCTGACAGGTCTAACATGTGTGAGCTGTAGAGCGGTTTGCCATGTTTTTCAAAATGTTTTTCGCTCATATCGAGCAATCCGTCTATCCAGGGAAGGAGTTTTTTCGCGGCATGGTCCGTATGAACAATCACCGGTATCCCATATGCTTCGGCAACAATATGAATATGGCGGGCGCCTGCTATGCCCCCTAAAATCGCTGCCTCATGATGATCATTTGGCAGACCTTTGCCAGCCCAAAATGCAGCACCACCATTGGAGAATTGAACAATCACGGGGGCCTGGGCTATCTTTGCGGCCTCAAGAACCGAATTTACAGAGTTGGTTCCAACAACGTTAACGGCAGGTATAGCAAACGCATTTTCTTTTGCTATGCTGAAGATTTTCTGAACATCCGCACCGGTTACAACCCCCGGCTTAACAACATCGAGAATTTTCATGATCAAGTATTTTAATGAGTGGGCAAATATACGGCAAAGTCGAAAATAAGGAGTAGCAAATCCGGATTAAAAAGGATAGCCGATACCAAAATTGAGAACAAAATCCTTCCAGGCATAAGGCCTGTAACCGGGAATCCATTTGGGGCCATCAGGAGTGCCTGGATCCCGCAGTTTAATGCCCAGATCAAGCCGACCAATAAAATACGAGAGATCAGCGCGAATACCAAAACCCGTACCGACGGCCAATTCACGATAAAAGGTGGAGACCTTAAAAACGGCGCCCGGTCGCTCATCTGAATCCCGGATAGTCCAAATGTTTCCTGCATCAAGAAACAACGCACCCTTCAGAGACTTAAAGAGATCAAACCGGTATTCAATATTTGCTTCCAACTTGACGTCGCCGAGCTGATTTGGGTAAAGATGAGCCTGGTCCTCGGGCATTACATAGCTTCCCGGACCGAGCGACCTGACCTGCCATGCCCGGATACCTGAGGAACCACCCGAGAAATACTTTTTCTCAAACGGCAGGGCATCCGTATTGCCGTATGGGTAGCCGGCCCCTGCAAAAACACGGAAAGCCATGCGGTTCGCCGGATTCATCACCCAATGATAGCGAAGATCAACATCGGCTTCGGTGTATTGTGAGAAAGGGGTTCCGAAGAACAGGTACCCGTTGTCAGGCTTGTCGGGCATTGCCAAACTGTTGACTGCGTAAAAGAGGTTTCCTGCAATTTCAGGCCGGAAACGGATGAAATAGAAACTTGAATTCTTATTAAGTTCCTGATCCGTAAGCGTCAGGGTATAGTTGAAAGCAGGTACAACGTGGGAGCGAAAACTGTTCTCAATATAGGTGCCCTTGATAATCTCATAAAACCGGTCAGACATCTTGGTAACATTCACGTAGTTGAATTCAAGAACATTAATCTGATGCCTGGTTATAAGGGTTTTCCAATTATAACCATAGGCAGCATTGGCAATGGTGCGGGTAAAGTCGGGGCGGGCCTGGTAATTGAAACTCAGATTAACCGAGGCATGAGGCTTCCCATATTTAAAACTCTTATTCCGGGTAAACGGAACCCAGGTCCGGGGAACATCCAACCGTCCATCGATACCAAACTCAACCATCCGGTTAAAGTCTGACACCGCATTGCTTAAGAACTCAACCGCACCCTTGAATTTGAGTTCAAAACTCTCGGCACCTTTCAGCAGATTCCGGTGCTTATAAATCAGGTTACCGGCCACTCCTATATTACCCGACGAATAGGTTCCTTCAAGGGAAACATCGTAGGATTGCTTTACCATTGGAGTTAAAAAAACATTACAATCAAGCTGTTGTACAGAATCTGAAAGGAAAGGCCCCGGTAAAAAATTAACTTTGATCTGCTTGAAGTTTCTGAGGGAGGAGAAGTTCTCAGTTGTTTTGTCTGCCAGCATCTGGCTAAAAAGTGATCCTTTCTGAAATGCCACAGAGGATTGTAAAAGGCTCGGGCGCATGTACAATTTGTTCTTAAAAACCAATTCCGTGCCCTTAAAGACCAGCGTATCAGCGGTGGCGAGATAATTTACAGGGTCCTTAAGATATTCTGCCGAATTAAAGTCTGTTACAATACTGATATTTCCGATGCGATAAAGGGGATGGAATGAGGACAAAGAAGGATCTGTACCTGCATCACGGGGATTCATAATGCCCAGATTAATACCGGCGGTAAGGTTTCCCTGGAGGGTATCGGTTTGAAAATAGATGTACTCCCTGGAAAACCCATAATAACCATGGTCACGCAGGACTTTCGCAATTCTGTTTCTTTCGAGCCTGAATATTTCCTGGTCAAAGCGCATTCCCGGCGCCAAAAGGGATGAAGCTGAATCTTTGGCAATCAGACTTCTGATTCCTGAATCCGTAATGAAATCGGGGTCTGTCATACTGATCCGGTCAACAAGGTAAGGTGGCCCAAAATGAATCTGGTACGTTACACCCGCTTTTTTCCCAGTAAAAACAACCGTGTCGGTGACCCTGGCAAAGTGATATCCGGAATTCTTTAAAAATTGCTGAAGCTGAGCTTTTGATTTCTCTTTTGCTGCAGGATTATATATAACAGGCTCTTCCCCAATGGTCCTGAGCCAGTTATCGAGTCCCTTTTGCCTTGATGGATTGGAGAGATTGTAAACTCCAAGGTGAAACCGCAGAAAACCGAAAATCTTTTTGTTTGGCTGTTGACGAAGGTAATCTGACAAGTCGCGTTTACTGACTCCTTGACCGTTAACTTCAATTTTATTGTATGTCAGCAGGTACTTTTGGTCGGGAACATAACGCACCGGGCTGCATGACAGCAGGAATATCAGGCACGAAAAACACATCAGGCGTGCAGTTACCCGTAAATAGAAGCTTGATACTCCGATCTTTTGCATAATTCTCCTGTCAGGCCCAAAGATTATAAATTTAATTAAATTGCAACTCCACAAAGCCATAGATGGTATCAAAAGCTCAAATACAGTTTATCCGGTCGCTTGACCGAAAAAAGGAGCGGGATGAATCGGAGTGCTTTATTGTGGAAGGAGATAAAATAGTCAGAGAGCTTTTACGGCTGCCTGTTGAATCGTCATTCAGGATCAGAAATCTGTTCGGTCTGGAGACCTGGTTAAGGGAAAAGGAAAATGAAATAATCAATAAACCTGATCAGGTTCAGATGGTTTCGGAAGTTGAACTCGAACGGATGAGCCTGATGAAAACGCCAAATCAGGCTTTGGCAATTGTATCAAAACCTGAGCCAGCAGCCAGGAGTTTTCAATTAGACTCCGATTTGCTAATCGGTCTTGATCAGGTTCAGGATCCGGGAAATGTAGGAACGCTGATACGCATTGCTGATTGGTTTGGTTTGGCAGGGGTGGTATCCTCGATGGATTCGGCTGATTTTTTTTCGCCGAAAGTGGTTCAATCCAGCATGGGATCTATATTCAGGGTAAAACTCCTTCAAACCAGTCTGGATCCGTTTCTTTTAGATCTACCAAAGGATTTTCCGGTATATGCAACCTCCTTGACCGGGACTTCGATTTATAAGGCAAATCTGACCAGGAACGGGATAATCCTGATGGGGAACGAGTCAAAGGGACTCACCCCAAGGTTTCAAAAACTGTCCCTTAACAATCTATTTATTCCTGACTTTTCTGTCGGGGCTGGGAAGCCCGAATCCCTGAACGTGTCGGTTGCGGCAGCAATTATCTGCAGCGAGTTCAGGAGAAGATAAATCGGGCGGCTGCCATTGCTGCCTGCTCACCATCCATCGCAGATGAAACGATTCCCCCGGCGTATCCGGCTCCTTCCCCTGCAGGGAATAACCCTGGCAGATCAGGATGGTTTCCGGTTTCGGGATCGCGGATAATCCTGACCGGCGATGAGGTCCGGGACTCAACCCCGGCCATTATCGCCCCATCGGTTAGGAAACCCTTCATGCGGCGGCCGAAAAACCTGAGCCCTTCCTGAAGCCTTAAACGAATGTCATCAGGCAGCCACTGGTGCATCGGGGAGCAAACCAATCCAGGGTGATAGGAATGATCAGGGAGGGATGAAGAGTTCCGGTTAGCTGTAAAATCAGTAAGCCGTTGTGCGGGTGCTGTTTGGCCGGCGCCGCCATATCTGAATGCCGACCGCTCCAGGTCCTGCTGATAGGCAAGTCCGGCAAACGGTCCATGCTCCTGGTACTGACCGAGATCCTCCGGCCGGATTTCAACCACAAGGCCGCTGTTGGCAAATGGCGAATTACGGAGACTGTTTGACATGCCATTGACAACCGCCTCATTTTCAAGTGTAGAAGAGGGTACAATAATTCCACCCGGGCACATGCAAAACGAGTATACTCCCCTGCCCGATACATTTTTCACCAGTGTGTATTCAGCTGCAGGCAGGTACTTACCTCTTCCGTTACGGGAATGGTACTGCAACTGGTCAATGAGAAGCTGGGGGTGTTCAATCCGCACGCCCATGGCAAACCCCTTCACCTCCATTCTCAGGCCTGCTTCCCTGAGCATCTGGTATATGTCGATGGCTGAGTGCCCTGTGGCCAGAATCACGGCTTTGCCGGTAATCGGTTCGCCCTGAACCGTGGTAACCCCGATAGCTCTCCCCTCAGAGGTCACCAAACCATTTACACGCCGGTTAAAAAAGAAAACCGCGCCATGATCGGTCAGGGTTTGACGGATATTTGTCACTATCCCCGGAAGCCGGTCGGTTCCAATGTGCGGATGACTATCATACAGGATCGATTCATCAGATCCATGGAGATAAAGGATTTCAAGCACCCTCCGCACATCACCCCGCTTTTTTGACCGGGTGTATAGCTTACCATCCGAAAAAGTTCCGGCCCCGCCTTCCCCAAAACAATAATTTGAGTCGGGATCCAGTCCCTGGTTCCGGTTCAGAATCGCGATATCACGCTTCCGGTCTGAAACCGGCTTTCCACGCTCAACAATAAGTGGCCTTATTCCGAGCTCTACAAGGCGTAAAGCAGCAAAAAGCCCTGCAGGACCGGCTCCGACAACTACCACCTCCGGTGCTTTTGAGACATCTTTCCACCTGATTTGCTGAACAACCGGTTGAACCGGTTCATCCCAGAACAACAGTACCTTCAGGCGAACCACAATGGGTCGGCGCCTTGCATCAACAGATCTTTTCAGTATGTGATAACCTGAGATTACATTTGGGGAAATACCCGCTTCAAAACATGCCTTTTTCTGAATCTCTCTGGGGATAGAGGCATCCTCGGGATTAAGGGCTACGTCAACTTCTCGGGTCATGATTTATGGGGCCTGAATACTACTCAACATGAACGGAGAAGATAACCATTCTGGATAAAATCTTCTCAACGCCCTGTGCATATAAAATGTATTCAGGATCAACACCCGGATCCCTGAAAATGTTCAGCATGCCCACAGAAAACTTAAGTTCGGTTGAAACCTTGACCTGCTGCAGGTAAAAATCCACGCCTACGCCCAATTCCGGATAAAAATCAAAAACCTTAACCAGCCTCTGTACGGGTCGCCAGTTCTGTATCTCGCCCCCGGTGAGGTCGAAGCGCGGACAAACACCCGCGATCAGATAGGGTGCAAAATTATTTACACGATCGGCACGGTATTTCAATAAAACTGGCAAATCAACATATACACTTTCAATCTTCCAGGTTTTTGTGGAGCTGCCCTTACCTATTGTAAGATCCCTTTGTGCAAATTGTATTCCTGGAAGAAACCTGATATCAAAATTCTTTCCTAAACGATACTTGGTAATCAGGTTTATATTGATTCCGGGGTTTTCTACCAGGCTGACATCAAAACTATCACGGGGAATCAAGGTGAATCCAATCTTGTTAATCCCGACAGAATATCCGAAATGAAACTGCTGATAATCCAGCAAGACCAAATTCGGAGGTTTCGGAGTTTGGCAAAAAAGAGGGAAAGTTATGCCGAGCAATAAAAATAAAAGACTCCCTTTAATTCGAGACATGCAGATTGGATTGATTTGCTAAAATAACTGCAAAACAGGTGATCTTAGTATTCTGTTCATTCATTTTTCAGGCCTGTGTACATACCGCAAATGCCGAAAGTCAATGATTGATAGGTTGCTGAGCTGAATCCCCCACGGTTTAGCATATCCACAAATTCATATCCTTTAGGGAAAGCTTCAACCGATTCGGGAAGATAGCGGTAAGCGGCCAGGTCGCGAGAAAAAAGTTTCCCGATGGACGGAAGGACACTGTGAAAGTACCAGCGGTAGAGTGTAAGTATCCATTTCTGCCTTGGAAGGGAAAATTCGAGAACCACCAGTTTACCACCAGGACGAAGAACCCTGAAAATCTCACGCAGGCCTTGTTCAGGGTCTTCGAAGTTCCTGACCCCGAAAGCGACCATTGCGGCATCAAAGGATGAATCGGAAAACGGCAGGTTTTCACAGGGTGCCGTCAGGAAAGTTATGATTGACGAAAGGTTTCGTCGGGCGATCTTCTCCCTGGCAACCGCCAGCATACCTTCTGAAACATCAACCCCCACAATCATATCTGGCTTAAGTTCAAGTGCTGCTATAGCCAGATCTCCGGTCCCGGTTGCTATATCCAGTATCTTTTGGGGGGCATGTGCCTTTAATGTCTTAATGGCCTTTTTGCGCCAGATTTTATCGATGTTAAGTGACAGCAGGTGATTCAGAAAATCATAAGAACCCGCTATATCATTGAACATCTGGGCATTTTCCCTTGCAGAAGAATCCTTCAGCATACCTATTGGCGGTTAATGATAGTAGCACTGGCTTGTGCAGTGGGCATGATGAGGACATCCTGAATATTCACATGCGCAGGACGGCTAACGATATAGTGGATCACACTCGCCACGTCTTCTGCCTGTAAAGGGGTAAAACCATCATACACCTTATCAGCCCTCTCCTCGTCGCCTTTAAAGCGCACCAATGAAAACTCCGTCTCAACAGCCCCCGGGCAAACGGAAGAAACTTTGATTCCAAAAGGAACAAGGTCCTGGCGCATTCCCTTGGTCAGTGCCTCCACGGCATACTTGGTTGCACAATAGACAGCTCCTTTTGGGTAAACCTCCTTACCGGCAATTGATCCGATATTGATAATATGCCCTTTTCGGCGCTCGATCATGCCGGGAGCAATCAGTCTGGTCATGTACAACATTCCTTTAATGTTGGTATCGATCATCTGATCCCAATCGTCGGTGGAGCCTTCCTGAACAGTATCCAATCCTGCTGCAAGTCCGGCATTATTGACCAAAACTCCGATCTGATTCCATTCTGAAGGCAGCGTGTTCATGAAAGCCTGGATATCCGTGAGTTTCCTGACATCCAATGGGTAGGTGTAACAACTTGTCTTATATTGATTTTCAAGATATGAGCCAAGTTTTTTCAGAGTCACTGCACGCCTTGCGGTGAGAATCATTCGATAACCTTCTTTTGCAAACCGAATGGCAGAGGCTCGTCCAATACCTGAGGTTGCACCGGTTATAAGAACGATGGGCTTATTGATAACGGGTTTAGCTTTCATTTCTGTACAATGTTCTAAGTGGTGCGAAAATAGGTCAATTTTCTAAAAGAGTCCCACATATCCGATGTGGATCTTACCGGTACGGAGGCTAAAGGGGGTATCCGACTCCTTGCCGAGGCCAAAGATTATGCGGAACAGGCCCCCGGATGTTTTTAGCTGTCCTCCTATCCCCAGACCGAGCGGCCGGTTATAAGGCTGCTCCGACAGGGCAGCAGGGTGAAGGATTCCATAATCCGCAAGCATCAGCAAATAGGAAGCCTTATCAAGCAGATAGCGAAGTTCAACCGATCCGAGCAAAAATTTATCTGAATGGAATATATCCTCATCAAAACCCCGGAGATCCTGCACTCCACCTAATCTAAAGCTCTCATTCTCCAATAATTGGGATGAGATCAAAACCCCGCCGCGAACACGCAGGGAGAAGACAACACTTTGGCTAGCTGGTAGATATGCAGACGCATCTGCTACCACCTCTGATTGGCGGATACCTTTGGATCCTTCAATCTCCTTTTTGCCGAATGAAGCCTCTGCCAGGAATTGCCATCCCCTTGTTGGGCTTACCGGCCGGTCCAAACGGATCCAATTCCACGAAAGACCAGTCAACCTCGTAATATAAGACTGCTTATTAACGCTTTCCGTTACACTACCACTGGTAAGCAAATTGCTTTGTTTAACCCGGTAAAACAGGTTTAGCTGATTTGTCGGAGAAAAAAAATAGGGTACGCCGGCATCCAGGATCAGATTAAAATAGCTGGTATCCTGGCGATACATCTGCAGGTTGGTCTGAATTCCAAAAGGCAGTCCTGCCAGCCAGGGGATTGTAAAACCCAGTTTTAACTGCTGAGACCGGTCCTGATTTCGTCTCCAGGTTACCGACCAGCTTTCACCCTGACCGATAACATTCTGCAGACCCAGATCGAGTGCGCCAGCAAAATTTATGGAACTCCCAATACCCGGAGCAGGTGTTAAACCGATCCATCCGTCGAAACGGTTGGAGGCTGCTTTATCGGGATAAAGAAACAGTGAGGCATACGGCCCATGAAACCCAATATCGGGCTGTTTCTTCTGTGAAAGCCAGGTTATACCCGACAATCGGACTGAAGCGGACCTGATGGCCGATTCGGAATAGGGATCTCCCGGTTGAATTCCGGTTACCCGGAAAAGCAATCTTTGTGAAATCCGGTAACCCGTCCGGTTAAGTATCGAGTCAATGGTTACACGCTCGCCTGTTTCTATCCTTAGGGTTCCCCTGAGGCCGGTGCCGGAAATCCTGATGGTGTCAAGGCGGGCCTTCACAAAGGGAAAGCCTGAATCCTCATACAGCCTCAGAATATTCTCCATCAGGGATTCAATTTCCTGCACGTTAACGGCTAATTTGATTTGTT
>CAZEKJ010000006.1:75346-75949 GCA_964512915.1 uncultured Porphyromonadaceae bacterium | reverse complement strand
AGAGGGCAACTCTTCTGCCGGGTATCCGGGCAAAATAACCGTTAGCCGGATGGATTGATCTGACTGGCTCAGCACATCCGGGCCCGCAAGGATCAGGAGCAGCAAAAAAACAACGGCGAGCCGGATGAGGGGCATTTTAGTCGTTGTTGAACATGAAACCCTGTTTTTCCAGAACATCAAGGAAGGCCCTGGAGAAAAAACGGTTGTCTTTTCTCGTGTATCGTTTGCCGGTGAAAATCTGAGCCAGGGTTTCCGTCTGATTAATCTTCAGTAATTCCAGCGTCTCCGGCAAGGATTCCTTTTCCTGATAAATCTGGTCAATACCGGCCGCATCGTAATCCTTATATACTTCGCGGTGAACAACACCTCCAACCGGAAGGCGATCAGTCAGGGGCGGGTTTTCTGCCGGGTATCCTATCACGAGGGAAGCCACCGGAACAACCAGCTTAGGAAGATTCAGAATATCAATCATCCTGGCAGCCATCCAGGTTGCCGTTCCCAGATAGCAGATCCCCAATCCCTCCTCTTCCGCAGCCAGGGCAGCATTCTGTGAGGCAAGAACGGCATCGATTGCAGCGGTGAGAAAAGAGAGAAAGTTATCAT
>CAZEKJ010000006.1:61325-75336 GCA_964512915.1 uncultured Porphyromonadaceae bacterium | reverse complement strand
GATCCGCTCTTCGCAATTCGCACCATTTGGAAAAGCGATTAAAATCGGCACAAAAAGTAAGGTGCACAGGAGCTTCAAGAACCATATTCTGTTTGAAGTGAGCCTCCCAGAGCTGCCTGCGGATTTCCTCGTCCGTTGTCACAATAATGCTGTACACCTGCATATTTCCGGTAGTGGAGGCCCGGGTGGCAGCACTGAGGATCCGGTCGAGTTTTCCGGTCTCGATGGGGCGGGGTTCAAACTTTCGTATTGATCTGTGATTGAGCATAGTATCTGACATACATCTGTTTTTAATAGAAGGGCAAGTATAAAGATAATCCATCGGGCCAAAAATAACTTCTGTCATTTTCTCCATTTCCATGTGATTCCTGCATATCTATTCATTGTAAACCTTAAAATTCTTTAACAATGAAAAAAAGCTACGTCATTTTAGTAACGTTCCTCATGGCAGGATATTGGATCGCAACGACTGCGCAGACCCTGCCGCGTGCCGGAGAACTGATCATCACCGAGATCATGGCAAATCCGGAAGCTGTAAGTGATGCCAACGGCGAGTGGGTTGAAATTTTCAATTCCTCCGACCATGCTGTTATAGTTAATGGATTAATAATCAAGGACGAAGGTTCAAACAAGCACACAATCGCCTCTTCCCCCGATCTGATTATTCAACCCGGAGCCTACTGGGTTCTGGTGAAAAACAAGGACACTGCAGCGAACGGTGGAGTACAGGGAAATTATCAGTACTCAAACTTTACCCTGGCCAATACTGCCGATCAGGTCATCCTTTGTCTTTCTGACGAAACCGTCATCGATGCGGTGGCCTACGAAACAGGCTGGCCCTTAAATTCCGGTGCATCCATGGAACTTCATCCTGATTTTGTGCATGCAACGGCCAATGATCTGCCATTTAACTGGTTTCCCGCCAGGATTTCATATGGTGCCGGGGATAAGGGCAGCCCGGGCCACCCGAACCCGGTTATCATGGGAGGCAGCCCGATTGTGACCACTGCGGCTGTCGAGATTTTCCCCAACCCCAACAGTGGGTACTTCATGCTGGATGCGAAATTTCACCGGGCCACATCAGGTGAGATTCGCCTGGCCAATATGATCGGCCAGAATTTTACCTGCATGAGTTTTAAAAACAAGTTCCAGATTCACGAGGTTATTGAGGCTGGTTTTATAAGTCCGGGAATCTGGTTTGTTCAGGTGGTCACGGCAGATCAGATCCTCACAACCCGATTGGTTATTGAAAAGTAGGCAGTTCAGCAGTTATGATCGTCAATACCCCTGATCATTTTGATCGAATGAATGATAGTCGGCAAAATCTCCATGCAGTATTCAGCGACGGCCTTCCGGCTCCCGGGAATGCAGTAAATAAGCGAATTTCCCGTAACACCGGCGATGGAGCGGGATAGCAATGCAGCAGGCTTTTCCGACCCATACTTTACCCGGATCATCTCCATGATTCCGGGTATTTCCTTATGCAGCAATGGCTTCACCACATCCGGCGTAAAATCCCTGGGGCCGATTCCTGTTCCGCCGGTTGTAAAAATAATCTCAGTTCCTTCGCTGCGGTACTTTTGAATCATGGTTTTCAATTGTTCGGGATCATCAGGGATGATGATATTCTCAACCTCGATACTGTGACTCGTCCCAACGAAAAACTCCCTGATATGGTTGCTGATAGCAGGGCCGCTGAGATCTTCATACTCACCACGACTGGCACGGTCGCTCAGGGTAATTACAACAAATCGCACGGGATCAGGGAAGGTCATGTTTTGTTTTATTTACGAGGTATATACCGGAAATTGTCATAGCCTTGTCGACGGCCTTGCACATGTCGTACACAGTAAGTAAGGCAGCAGTGACGCCCGTTAATGCTTCCATTTCCACTCCTGTGGGTCCTGTGCACCGGACTTCAGCGGTTACCTGCACCTTTTCGTCCAGGAGCTGAGCTTTAACAATAACCTGATTTAACAATAACGGATGGCACAGGGGAATAAGATCGGAGGTTTTCTTGGCTGCCTGGATTCCGGCAATCTCGGCAACTGTAAGAACATCACCCTTCTTCATCAGGTTGTTTCGGATAAGCTCAACGGTATCCTTTTGCAGGCTGATGTAACCTTCAGCCATGGCAACCCTGACCTGGTGAGGTTTAGATCCTACATCCACCATCCGGGCCCGGCCGGCCTCATCAGTATGCGTCAGTGACTCCCCGGCCTCAAGCCCGGGCTTACTGATCTCTTCGTATCTTACTTTCTTTGTCATCTTTCTTTCTTCTTTCGCCTTTTTTCTTTCGCCTTGTCCCATCATCCTCCTAAGTTATAGAATTCCCCCGTGGTATTAACGGATCCGCATTCCGGCTTGTTTGCCAGCGCCAGTTCGATGGCTTTGCGCGGTCCGAGTTCACGAATGCTGAATCCGGAGTTGCTGAAAAGGCATGGCTTGATCAGTCCGTTGCTGGTGAGGCGCAATCTGTTGCACGAGGAACAGTTGCCTCCATCGCCGCCAATGACGGGTTTGAAAAAACCTCGATCAAGGTCCATCTCATGAATAAAGCGCACGGCCATTCCTTTTGACCGGCCAAATTCGCTGACAGATCTTGCGTCCGGCTCATCGGGTGTTGAATGGATCACACAATTTAGTTTAACCGGCCAAAGTCCCGCCTCCAGGGCAGCATCAATGCCCCGCAGAGCCTGGTTAAGATCCCCACCCCTGGTGATTTCGCCATAACGCACCGGATCCAGTGTATCAAGGCTGATATTCACGCGGTGAAGTCCGGCTGCTTTCAATTCCCGAGCGAACCTTTCCAAAAGAATACCATTGGTTGTTAGTGAAAGGTCACGAATGCCCGATATCCCCGATATCATTTTAACAAGATCGGGAATCCCCTTTCGAACCAATGGTTCTCCGCCGGTTATCCTGACCTTGTCGACCCCAAAACCGACAGCCGCATGAATAACCTCAATGATCTCGTCAAAGCGGAGTATGTCATCATGGGAGATCAGGTCGATCCCTCCCTCGGGCATGCAATAGGTGCAGCGGAGGTTGCACCGGTCTGTGACCGATATCCTCAGATAGTTAATCGTTCTGTCAAAGCGGTCTAACATCCACCCACTCTCCTTCCTCAATGACCGTTGTTCCGATGGGTATGGCAATCATGCCATCCGCATTCTTCAGTGAAAAAATATGCCCGGAGCCATGATACTCCACGGGAATAATTTGTTTGTCCTGATTTATTCTGATAGGTATCCATCCTAAACGGTCGGCCTTTTTCCTGGTGATCGCACATCCGGCCTGAAACCGCTGAAGTGGTGGATTCCAATGGTGACCCATGCAGCGATATATAAATGGTTTCACCAGGAGTTCCAGTGTGAAATAGGATGAAACCGGATTTCCGGGAAGTCCAAAAACAAATTTCCCATTACCAGTGCCAAAAAGGGTGGGTTTTCCAGGCTGGATGGCGATCCTGCTGTAGTGTATAGTAATTCCAAGGGATTCCAGAACAGAAGGCACGAAATCGAACTCCCCCATGGACACTCCTCCACTCAGGATCAGTATATCATCAGATTCCAGGGCTTCCCGGATCATTTCCCGGGTTGCAGTTTCATCATCAGGAGCGATCCCGAAATAATCAGCCTCAATTCCGATGTCCCCAAGTTGTGCAATCATCTGATAGGCATTGGAATTTCTGATTTGCGAAACCCCGGGCTTATTTCCGGGCTCAACCAGCTCAGTTCCGGTAGCAAGAACTCCAACAGAAGGTGTTCGGAACACCTCGATAGTCACCGCCCCGACAGTTGCCAGGATTGGAACATGGCGGGTTCCTAACAGGGTGCCCGCCTCAAGAATCAATGCTCCGGCCTTTAGGTCTTCACCACGGGGACAAATATTTGGGGACGTCTTGTCGGCCGTGAATCGAATAAGGCGAATGGGGGTGTGGGTGTGGGTGTGGGTGTGCGGGAGGACCGATGGGTCCTCCCCTACGGTATCTTCGACCTTGATAACGGTATCGGCTCCGGGGGGCAATGCGGCACCGGTCATGATCTGAGAGCATTGGCCGGGGCCGATGGATTTTTCTGGAGAAATTCCGGCGCGGATGGTTTCAATCACCTCCAGGGGCAAATTCAGGTCAGCGCGGCGACAGGCATAGCCATCCATGGCGCTTTTGTCAAACGGAGGCATATCCATGTCGCAAAGGATCGCTGAGGCCAAAATGCGTCCGGGAGCCTCTTCGAAGGAGACCTCTTCCCTCCCAAACACAACAGCTTGATTTACAGTTATTTTCAGAGCCTCCTCAAATTTTACCATGCCGAATACTTTAGCCAACAAAGGTAGATTTTTTACCATTTTTTAATTATTAAAAAAAAGTCACTCTTTTTTTTCCATTTCGGCCGGTTACCTGCATCCATATACCTGTAACAGGTGGACTCCGAAAAACCTTAAACGAGTAGGAAATCTTTAAACATCACTTCATGAAAAGAACAGTTTTAAAAAAATCGGCTGTGTTGATCCTGATTCTGGGAATCCTGACCATCAACATGATTGGCATCAATGCATTTGCAACCGGTGACGGAGACCCCGTTCAGGTAACTACCTCAAACGATCCGCCACCCGGAGTACTTGTGGGTTACATGCCATCTACCCAGAAAATCAGGACGGGAGAGCATATCGAACATTTCGGATGGGTGGGCGGGGCCTTTACCCGCCTGGTTGCGGAATACGAGGTAATTCCTTGCTGCAAGCAAACTTTTCGTGCCATGGATGGCTGCTCCGGACTGCCTAAATGTGAAAACTAGCCATGAACAGGAAAATTCTTATTCTGGGCTTCTTTAGTTTCATCCTGGTTAATGGTGCCTGGATCTGGAAGTACCATCATACCGTCGAGGAGCTCAGCTCAAGAGTGGGAGATGCCAGGATTCGCCTGGAGCAAACATTCAATGAGTTTTCATTCCTGAGCAAAGCCTGGAAAACCGGCATTGAATCAAATGCAGGTTCCCTTGACGGCAGCATTTCCCTGTGGTCTATGGATGGCCGGTCTTCTCCGCTTAAGCAGCTGCTAAGCCAGGATAAGAAGCTTATCCTCTTTTTATCAGATTCGAACTGCAGTTCCTGCGTTGAGAAACTCCTGTTCCTGCTGAGCCGGGAAAAATTTGCCGGCATAGCAAGGCACCTGTTGGTCCTATATTCTACAGATGATGAAACGATGAAAATCTGGAGCCAGAGGCAGCAAATTCTTAGCAGGGCAAAATTCTTCAGGGTTCCGGAAATCGGGGTAAAGATGCCCATGGATTTGAACCATCCTGTATTTTTTCTGTCTGGGCCTGACCTGGTTGCCGAACACTACTACACAATTTATCCTGCACTGGACAGCCTGACTGAGGATTATCTCTCGGTTATATCTAAGCGATATTTCTAATTAACAGAAGAAAAATGAAGACACTACCAATAGCTTTTACAGCATTCTGCCTGCTGCTTGCAGGAGGTTGTCAGGACTCCGCCAACAGCGAGGGCAAGCCTTTGGAGATACCATTCAGTCCTGCCGAATCCATTGACATGAGCCAATATATCGGGGATGTCAGGTATATCGCTCTTGAAAACCATCCACTCTCAGCCTTTATGGACGTTGACAAACTGGTGGTATGCAAGGGGAATATTTTCATTCTGGATAAAAAGCTGAGATCAGTGTTCTGTTTCGACTCAACGGGAAGGTTCAGGTTCAGAATTCAACGGGTCGGACATGGTCCCGGAGAATACCAGGATCTGGACGCCATGTGGGTAAAGGCTGAAACCAGGGAACTATGGCTGCAGTCCTTCTGGCCGGCGAAAATCATGGTTTTCTCCTTTGAGGGCATCCTGATCCGGGAGTTTAAAATCCGCTGGCCTTGCCGTGACCTGATTCTGGTTGACAGTAACCGACTGGTTGGATTTAATCCTGATGAGGTTGAGGATGACAAGGGTCCTTTACCTGGTGGGATTATCATCTTTAATGAAAAAGGAGAAGTAGTTAGCCAGCCATTGATCAAGGGAGACACAACTGTTTTCTGGTCAATCCTTTACCAGCGGTATATTACTGAAAATATGGGAGATGCCCTTATTTTATGCCAGTCAGACAGTGTGTTCCGGGTTAGCGGGAATGGGGACCTGGAAATTGATTTTCAAATGAACTGGGGCAGGAAATCCATGCCTGAAGAATGGAAGCGGCGATATTTCAGTTCACCGGAAGGCTATGATTTCATGGCCGAGGATGTTATCAGTGCAAAAGACATGCTGATAGCCTTCGGTCCGATACGGATTTTCAGGATTTTCCTCAGGAATCATCTGGAGTTTGCCCTGGCGGACCTAAGTACCGGCAAAGGGATCTTTTCAACCCAGATCAACAGTCCCAAGAGCCTGCTCCCCACAATTTATCCATTGACGACCGGTGAGGATGAACTGATAGGCATACTGGACATGACCACCCTATATGCTTTGAAAGAAATGCAAAAGCCGGCAAACCTGGAGGCTGATCAAAGGGAAATGTACCGAAGAATGGACTCTATCGTAGAGATTGCAATAACCAGGGATCGTCCGATTCTATGGTTTGCCAAAATTTTACATGACTGAATAACTTCAAATTGAATAACATGAAAACTAACTATCACATTCTGATTGTTTTGCTTACGACCTTACTGATGGTTACAGGGATTGTCCTTGCAGATGATCCGATCAAAGGAACCACGGATACAACAACAACACTGGTCGGCCTTGGCTGGCAGGAACATACCAAAAGGACTCCAACACTATACTCAAGCCTGTTGAAACTGAGCACCGGCGTTAACATCGGACTGCAGGGACCGACTTTAGGTGTTAATGTTGGAGTTGACGCTGGCTTCATTGATTGCTGCAAATATTACCCTCAGGAACATTATTGGTGTAATTTTAATGCAGATCATGAGTATTGCCCTAACTAAGGCTGGAATAAGACAAAAAAACCGGGGAACTCCCCGGTTTTTTTCTTCCGTCATCTGTCTTACGTCACCAGACGTTTTCTGTCTTCCTTCCGATATACCGCCCAGTAAACAATCGGAACGATATAGATGCTCACTATTGTGCCGATCGTCATTCCGCCCATGATGGCCAGGGCTAACGGTTTCTGGAGATCAGACCCGAGGCCTTTGAAGAAAAGAAAGGGAGCCAGGCCAAGAACAGTGGTCAGACTGGTCATGATGATCGGTTTAAGCCGCCTCATTCCCGCTATATGCACGGACTCAAGTACAGTATGCCCCGCCGCCCGGGTTCGGTTGATTGTGTCGATTTTCAGGATGGAGTCGTTAATAATAATACCGGACATGACGATGATTCCGATGGCCGACATCAGGTTGAGAGTTTCCCCAAAGATCCAGAGCATAAGAAAAGCTGCCGCAATATCGATGGGCAGTTCCACAAGGACGATCAGGGGCTGCAGAAAAGATTCAAACTGGGCTGCGAGGATAAAATAGAGCAGCAGAACCGAGATCAGCAGAACCAGCATAAGTTCGCGCATGAGGGTCTTCTGGCTGAACCAGGTACCAGTAAAATCAGCCTGCAGAACGGTTGAATTACGCAACCCGTCTCGAATTTCCTGCATGATCAGCGGGACTGACCCTTTGGTTGAGCGTGTCTCCAATGGGACAAACTCACCGATCCTGGATGCCCGGATGGTTTTATACTGTTGTTCATGACCAAGTGTGACCAGGGAACTCAATGCATATTCCTTGCCGTCGGCATTCCTGACAAATGTCTGATTGACAATCTCAATCACCGATTTCTGATCCGTGGCCAGGAGAATGGGGATAAATCGCTGGTAAGTTTTCAATATTCCGATTCTTTTCTGGTTAAAGGCTTTCTCAAGTTTATCGGTGATCTCTGAGAAAGTAACCTTATACAACAACAGCCGCTCCGGATCCACTTCGATAACAATCTGGTCGTGAACGGGAACAGGAACAAATTCAAGTCCTCCGGTCCGGGCCAAAGAATCCGTAAACCGCCAGACATCTTCAAGCGGGGGTTGTTCCTGGCTCGTAAGGCTTGTCAGTTGTGTCAGCAGCTCCGGCATATCGGAAGAAAAAATTGCTTCAAAGATGTTTTCCGGTGGATGGAAGGAAACTTTAGCCAGGGGATAATATCTGGATAAATAGTCCTGAATGTGCTCCGTAACCCTGACTACTGAGTCGGAATTATTCAACCGGAAATAGATCTCCGCCTCAGAAGCCGTCTTTTCCGCCTCCCTGTTCAGAATGAACTGCTGCTCCCCCACCAGTCCGGAAAATTGCAGGATACTGTCTGGCAATGAATGCATAAGGCTTTCAACCCTTCGTGCATTCTCCTCCACATGTACCGGTTCATTCCAGTCCAGGACCGATACCACCTCGGTCTGGTCCATTTCAGGGAACTGACTCACGCCGATGATACGGTACAAAGGGTATGTAAAAAGCAGCAGTACTGCAAAGACCGACAGATAGATCGCCCGGTATTTAAACACATGACTAAAAGATTGTTCATAGGCTTTCTCGTAATCAATCTTGTTAATCCGGCCCAGGAAGCTATTGTTGGAAGCTATTGGATTTCTGACAAAGAAAAGCCGAAAAAGGGTCGGTATCAAGGTAATGGAAACCAGGAATGATGAAGTAAGCCCGATGGCAACAGCTATAGCCTGATCATAGAATAAGGCTCCGGAAATCCCGCTCAGAAAAACCAACGGGATAAAGACTGCGCAGGTTGTCAGTCCCGAGGAGATCAGCGGCCGGATAACCTCGTTGGTGCCATGAACGCAGGCTTTATGAATGGTCTCGCCCCTGGCAAGGTATTGGTTGATATTGTCGATGACAATTATCGAATTATCGATCATCATGCCAACAGCCAATACAAGCCCTGATAAGGAAATGATATTCATTGAGATACCAAAGAGGTAGAATAGTAGAAAGCATACAATGAGGGAAATCGGGATACTGAAGGCGATGAGAATCGGTGAACGGAAATCTTTTAGAAACAGGAACATGACGATCATAGCCAGGAGGGCACCCGACCAGAGGCTTTGCTTAAGGTTACCAATTGAATAGGTCAGGATTTTGGTCTGGTCTTTTTCAATTTCAAAATTCAAGTCGGGGTAATTCTTCTGATACTCCACGATCAGTTTATCCAATTCCGATTTGAGATCCTCCATCCGGGCATCCGACTGTTTGATGAGGGCAAGGCATAGTCCGGTTTTTTCGCGGTTCAGAAAGATTCCGCGGCGCTCCTGCGGCCTTATTTCAATTTCTGCGATCTCTTTCATCTGCAGCATCCTGTCGCCGCTTCCCAGATACAGGTTCGCAACATCTTCCAGGTTTTTCAGATAATTAGTAAATTGGATATGATACTGATAATAGCCTTCGCGAACCATCAGGTTACCAATACTTGCACTGTTACTTTCGAGGGTTCTCAGAATATCCTGATCGGTGAGACCGAGGCTCTTCATTTTGTCGTTGTCTGGTTTGATCACCAGCTCAGGCTCCATCGAGCCGGTCAGGTCGACCATCGCTACTTCCGGAAGTTGCTCAATGCGCTTAACAATTACAGCCTTGACAAACTCACTTAATTCAACCAGTTTTTCCGGGTTTGCCCATTCTGTTTTGTGGGTGACCATGAGGTTGAAAACAGGAATATCAGTAGCAGAAGCCTTAACCACGCGGGGCCGGTCGAGCCCGCGGGGTAGTCCATCCATCGCATCATCTATCTTTTCATTGCATTCGATATAGGCATAATTAATATCCGTACCGTGGGTGAATTTCATCCGGACGATCCCATAACCATCCCTGGTTTCGCTTTCGATATTCTCAAGGTGTGCTACCTGCAGGAGTTGATTTCTCAGCCGGCTTACCACAGTATTTTCCATCTCCCTGGCCGGAATTCCCGGGTAGGTTGTCTGGACTGTTATTTCAGGGATATCAATATCAGGCATCAGGGAGACTGGTACCTGAAAGAAGGTGATGATGCCCAGAAAGAGGATCGCCAGGAACACCATGATCACGGCGATGGGTCGATGTATGAGGAAATTGACCATTAAGATTGACGATTTACGATTGACGATTTACGACTGGCGATGTACGATTTCATTTTTCAACATACTTAAAGTCTATTTCGGCATCGTGCGCGAGGTTGAGGTTGCCTCGGGTGATGATGGTATCACCCAGTTGGAGCACACCTTCGAGGACCTTAATGGAATATGAGGTGGAGTTCTCGTAGCCGGTTTCCACATAGTTCCAGTAAGAACGACCGTCCTTAAGTGAGAAAACTACCTGCCGGTTATTCCTGAGCACCAGGGATTGTTTCGGAACAATCATGCAATCGGGCTGATTGAAGCGGATGTATACCTTTGCGTTCATGCCCTCTACCAGTTTTCCACTGGCATTTGGGATCCTGGCCTTAACCCTGACCAGTCCATGGTCATCGATAAGGGGATTGATCTCCATAATCCTTCCGGTGCAGAAAGTGGAATCCAGAGCATAGGGCTCGGCGGTAATTTCCTGACCGGTATGCAGCCTGCCGAGTTCCCCTTCCATCACCGGGAAAACCACCTCAAATTCCTTGTCGTTGATCAGTAAACAGAAAGGTTTATCGGTGGGGGGGAAGTTCTGAGGCTTGCTCTCCAGGCTTGCCACCCGGCCTGAAACCGGTGCCACCAGCCGGGTATATTCGTATTGGATCGTTGCCTGTTGCAATGCTAGGTCGGCTTCCTTAAAACCCGATGAAATATTCAGCCTTTCAAGGATATCCGCAGGAATATCTTCCGGATTTCTGGCACCGAGCTTGTGTCCGATGATCTTATCCAGTCGCTCCAAACGCGCCTTTTCCAGACGGATTTTAGCCTGTTCCAAATCGATTTCTTCCAAATCATTGTCGAGCTCGGCAATCAACTGGCCCTGGTTCACCCAGTCGCCGTTCTGAAAATGAACTTTAGAGATTCGGCCGTTTTTGCGGAAATTAAGGGAAGCCTTAACGGTGGCCTCGAGCTTACCGTTGCTCACGAGTTCCAGCGGAAAGTTTCCGAACTCGATCACCCGGCCTTCCACTTTCACAGGGTCAGCCTTTGCCGTAAGCTCTCCGGTTTTGTTTCCGAACTTGTTCTCCTCTTTTTTCTTGCAACCGCCGCCCGATAGGAGTATCGAAATAAACAACAAGCTGATAATCTGCAGTTTCATAATTTGTGAAATTTATTTTTTCGTTTTTTCAGGGGCAAAAAGGCCGGGAGAAAAATGATGATGGCCAGAACAGAAAAGATCAGGCCGCCCATGGTTCCCGCAGCCAGGGAAAACCAGAATACCTCATCCTGGCCGGCTGTGATAAAGGGAACGAGTCCGAGCACCGTTGAAAGCACAGTCAGGGATATCGGAATGATTTTGCCCTGATAGGCTTTCAGGAACAAGCGGGCTAATGTCAGCCGTGACGGCGCCGTTCTGGTGTATATATTGAAGTCATTCAGGATATACAGCGCCGCGTTCACTACGATCCCGCTGAGCAGGATGAAAGAAGCAAAGGCTCCCTGGTCGAGGCCCAGATTAAACCAATAAAAAGTAAGAAAGACCCCTACAAATGATATAGGAATGATCAGGACCACTGCAAGTGGCTGGATCAGGGATTCGAGCAGGATCGCCGTGACTACATAAATAATCAGTATAACCAGAAGTATAAGAAGGAATTGCTGATTTTTTTCCTCCTTCCACCATCTGTATCCGGCTTCCTTAATATAAAACCCTACCGGCAGCTGGGCCGCGATCTCCTCGATTACTCTTTTGCGGTGCATTTCTGCAAGCTTGTATGCCCCGTTGAACTTATAAGCAACGGTTAGGATATACTGCTGATTTTCTTTGGTGATAGTTTTGCTGGCCAGTTCCTTTTGAAGGTCGCCAAGTTCGGTCAGACGGATCATGGATTCACCCCGTTGAATGGGTGTGTTGCCCATCATCCAGATATCGAACCGGTCTGATTCCCGCGATTTCAACCGGATGGGTTCAAAACGGTTATTGATAAAAACGGAGGCATCTGCGCTTTGCCGTATCGAATACCCTTCGAGGTAGGAATAGATCTGATTGGGCGAAAGCTGCTGGGCCTGGAGTTTCGCCGGATCCATGGAGAGACGGTACTCGAAAAGCATATCGCGCAGCCCCCAGCGCTCACTTTCGCCGATCAGGTAGGGTTCGGCAGCCCGGGGATGCTCCATCACCTTCCGCATCATCTGTTCGGCATACCCGGTTAGTTCCTCAAAATTATACCCATATAAAGTAATCTGCTGATCTCCAACCTGTTCATAAACTGAATTAGAAAAATACTGCCCAACACCAACCACATTCCAGTCGGCCCCGGTTGATTGGTTTGCCAGTGAAAGCATCTGACTGTAAAGTATATACGGAAAGGCCCCCATCTCGAATTCCGGTTTGAAATTAATGCTTATGTACCCTTTTCTGGCACCTGTGATGGTTGTCCGGAACTGATCGATCTGATCATATTGTTTCAGATATCGTTCCGCCTCCACGGCAAGATCGTTCATCTGTTGCAGGGTAGCGCCCTGAGGCAGGCTGATGGTAACATTGATGGATGTCCGTTCCGGTTCCCGGTATCGGTATCTTTGAGCCACCTTAGTGGTAAATATTCTGAGTGTGCCGCCAAGAATTTTGTCTGCAACGGGTTTAATTTTCTGGACATATGTCTCACTGGCCAGAGTTCCGCGGTATAATGTATGGTACCATTCGTCCCCTTCCATCCGGGTAGGCAGTTTGTGAATCGGTAATCCGAACAGAAGGATAGCTGCGACAATATAAGCCCACCTGAAACGCTGTGAGAAGATAATTACAACTGAATAGATCCGGCCAAACCGGGCTGCCCGCCTGAGACCTCGCTTCTTTTTCCGCTTTTGCCGGCTTTTTAACCCGATAAGCTCCATCAGGGAGGGAACCAGAAAAAGCGCGATTCCCAGTGAAACTGTCAGGCTTGTGATCATGACATAGGAGAAATCCTTCAGCTGCAGTCTGGAACTCTCACCCAGGAACCGGATTACCGAGAGTGCACCAACCGTGGTAGCCGTGGCCGCAAGAATTGCCAGAAAAATATTCCGGTTTCCCTTAGTTTTAATATGGTCCACCATCACGATGGTGTTGTCGATGATTATCCCCAGCGAGACGGTTATTCCCGCCATGGAATATAGGTTGATCTCGAGTTTAAAGAGGTAATACAGGATGACTGATATCAGGAGGTTGGCTATTAGACTGATGAATATAACCAGCAGGTAACGGATCTGCCGGCTCACCAGCAGGACGAAAAGGAGCAGAATGGTAAATGAAATAATGGTTCTCCAGACAATTTTACGAATCTCTTCGCGGATATATTCGGTGGAATCACTGGCTAAAAGGATGAAGTATCCGGTTGGGAAATTCTGTTCCAGCACCAGTAACTCATTTTTTATTAACGCTGCTACTTCAAGGCTGTTGGCGTTCTTCTCAGCCGTGAATACCATATTGATTGTGTTATTGCCATTGATCCGGTAATACCCGGTTGGCTCCTGTTCTTTATAGCGGATGGTACACAAATCGCGGATTCTGAGGACCCGGCCTTCTACCTGAGCTACGGGGATATTCTGCCAATCCTGATTCTGCTGGTTTGTTCGCAATACGATTGCTTTAGGGGCAGCCACTGCAAGGCTGCCCGACTGGTCCCAACCGAGGCCGATCACCTCTCTGCGAAAGAATCCGTTTAAGGCGGTTATGATCTGGCCACGGTCTATACCCAACCCCAGTAGCTGGGTCTGGTTGTATTCCAGCTCCCATTCCATCGGGGTAGCTCCGTAGACCCTGATCTTATAGAGGCCTGGAATCGAAGCAAGCCTGGGGGCCAGGTTTTCCTCGGCATATTGCTGAATGATGCGCGGATTTGCCGGAGCATTTAGCGTATAGGTAAGAAGCGTTTTTTCGTCAGATTCAGTTTGATACGAGGATATTCGCGGATAGGTGACCCGGTC
>CAZEKJ010000006.1:60854-61315 GCA_964512915.1 uncultured Porphyromonadaceae bacterium | reverse complement strand
GACGCCACCTCAAATCGCATGGCATCCATATCGGACTTCTTATCAAACTCAAGACTGATCCTGCCTGATCCGGTAGAGGAGGTCGAGCTGATTTTACTTACCCCGCGGATCGTGTTAAGTAAACCCTCAAGTGGCGCCGTAACCTCCTGTTCCACAAGCCGGGGGGATGCATTCTGCCAATACCATGTGACCGAAAGGCTGGCTGAAGAGCGCGTCGAAACCAGGTGAACGGGCAATCTGGGTACCAGTGCAGCACCAATGATCATAAGTATCAGCGTAATGATCAGGATAGAAAAAGCAGAGGTTCGCTGCGTTTGCGACATACCGTTATGCCGGGTTAATTATTGGTTGGGTCCTGGGGGAAAGACTCCTAAAGATAAATGAAAATACCCACAAAATATAGACGCCCCAGGAAACAAAAAATGGAGAAACACAAACATTAATTCAAAAGGTGGATATTT
>CAZEKJ010000006.1:20413-60844 GCA_964512915.1 uncultured Porphyromonadaceae bacterium | reverse complement strand
GGAACATTAAGTTTATAATAAATACTCTTTTTGTTGGAATATGAGAATTTATCTCTTAAGACATGCCCAAAGAGGGCATGGAGAAAAACAGGATACTTTTTTTAATCCTGAATCCTCACGGAAAACTCCGCTTCGCCATCATCACCGGCCACAATCCTCCTGATCAACAGAATTCCTTTCCGGCCCGACTGCAATTTGAACAGGTATACATCCCCGGTCTTAAGTGTTCCGGCCCTGGTAACCGACTGATTTTCTGACCAGGCATTCAGGATCGGAGCATCTGTCAGCACCTTGTTAAAGTCAGCCTCGGTGTAGGATATTTTGAGGAAGCGCGTGAGGTTGCGCACATTCCATAGAATCGGGTTACGGGAACCAGCAAAAACAGTTTCGGGTATGTCGGCACCAGGAGAGGCCAACGTGGATTGAGTAGAATTATCGGAATAAAATAGCAAATCGATTTTGTCCTGATTCGGGAAAGCCTGCTCAAGGGTAAAATACTGGTTGGCCTTAAAACTGAACAATCCCGGTTTTGTAAGGCTGTTCTGAGCGCCCAAAAGGATAGGAGATATTTCGATAACGCTGCCGTATTCAGAGCCGGGATCTTTTGTAAGGGTTAGCTCAACCTGTGCAGAATTACCGCGCTTATCGGAAACAATGAATTCCCAAAGTTCTGTCTCAAGCGTACTTTTCACAAGTGTTATTGTAAAAACAGCGCTCTCAGTCTTAAGGGACTGCGAACTCACTTTTTCATCGTTAAGCCTGATTTCCAACAGGTTCAGCTGGTCAAATCCGTTCCATTCAGCCTCTACGGATATTCTGATGCTGTCATTGACATTAAGGATAGTATCCGCGTTAACCAGCCCCGGTCCGTTTCCGAACTTAATGGTTGGGTTACCGTTGTCCTTACCGCAACCTGCGAAAAGAGAGGCTACCAGGAGGGTAGCGATGATGCTGAGGGGTGTTGATTTCTTTGGCATATTTTTTTTTAGTGACCAGTGACCAGTGACTAGTGACCAGTATTGCGCTACTGGTCACTGGTCCCTGGTCACTGGTCACTTTTATTTAGTTGATGAAAAAACTTCTTAGTTGTGTTATGTATCGCCAGGTTTATGCCCTCATGCAGTTGCCGGAAGGCTTCAACGAGTTCTGCTCCGTCGGAAGTGAGTTTTGACTGGCCGCCCGCTTTCCCGCCCCTGATCTTTTGGACCAGCGGAAACCCGAGGAATTGCTCGGCTTTCCTGATATCCCCCCAGGCTTTCCGGTAGCTTAAACCAAGTTCATCGGCAGCCGACCGGATAGAACCTTTATCAGCTATTACGCCGAGCAGTTTGACCAAATGGTCATCCAGGCAGTTCCCGGTTGCCCGATTCGTCAGCCAAACCTCGTAGTCGAGGAATATGTTGTAATACTTTGATCCTTTGGGGCCGGCCATAATTATCTACTGATAGAGGCACCTGTAGGAAGTATCCTCGGCAACCTTCACCCCGAATTTCTGGTTTTTCTCAACCCTGAAGGTCTCGAACTCACGGTAATCCTTCCATTCCGTCTCACCTGGCAGTAATATACTCATCAGGCCTGATGTCACGGTCATAAACTCCACGGTGGAAGTTCCGAATTCATACTCACCCGGCGCCATCACTCCGATAGTGGCTGGTCCTTCTTCTGTATTGAAAGCTATCGATTTAACTTTCCCGTCGAAATACTCGTTGGTTTTAAACATGGGTTTAAGATTTGAATGCAAGATAAGAAAAATGGGGCACAAGGGCACAAGGGCACAAGGGCACAAGGGCACAAGGGCACAGGGGCACAGGGGCACGAGGGATGAGGCTATTTTCGGACAAACCGCACGGCGGTGGCCTTGAAGCTTGCCCATACGGTGCAGCCGATCGCAAGGTTCAGCCGGTCGATTCCTTCCCTGGTTAGCAGGGCATACAGCGGAAATCCCGCATCGATGGTCACCTCGATCCCATGCGGCACCGATGCCATATCCGTGATGATGCCCCGAAACGTATTGGCAGCGCTGGTATCAACCGGATGAGTGGAGAGGAAGATGGCATCCTCGGGAATGATGACATACCCCCACCCTTCCGACTTCTGGGTTTCCAGTGCAATAGGGATCCCGTTGCCGGTAATGCTCCTGGTGTGTCCGGTGACAGGGTCCTTCCCGAGGGTGACCTTTATAAAATTGCGGATTCCGGTAAAGTGTGCGGTAAACGTGTTAACCGGATTGCGGAGGACCTCTTCGGCCGGCCCGAGCTGGATAAGGCGTCCCTTTTCCATGATGCCGATATGACTGGCCAGTTCAATGGCTTCCTGGTAATCATGGGTAACGTGAATGACAGTCTGGCCTTCACGATGAAGCCAGCGCAGCACAGATTTTATCTCTTTCCGGATTCTTGCATCAAGGGCCGTCAAGGGTTCATCGAGCAGCAGACAAGCCGGATGCGTGGCCAGTGTGCGGGCAATTGCCACCCGCTGCTTCTCCCCTCCTGACAAAGTTCCGGGAAAGCGCTCGAGCAGGTGGGAAATCTCAAATTTTCGGGCAAGACCAGCGACCTCATCATCAACAGAGGATCGCAACACCTTTTTCGTCAAAAGGGGAAAGGAAATGTTTTTACGCACACTCATGTGTGGAAAAAGAGCCAGATCCTGGAATACGATTCCGAAGGGCCGGTCCTGTATTGGCCTACCCTGGACTTCAACATCATCAACCAAAATTTTGCCGCTATCCGCGTGGTGAAGGCCTGCCAATAATTCAAGCAGAAGTGTTTTTCCGGATCCTGAATCTCCCAGTATAACAGTATAGCTTCCCTCGGCAATCTCAAGGGTAATATCCTGCAGGCTAAAGTCCCCGATTTTTTTAGATATGTTTTGAAGCCGGATCATCGTAACGTTTGTTGGCAAGAATTCGGAGCATGACAAAAAACACCAGGCATATCAGGACAAAAAGCGCCGCTATGGGGCGGGAGTATTTTAATCCGAATGCTCCGAAACGCTCGTAAATCAATACTGGCGTCACCATGGGATGATAAGCAATAATCACGATAGCGCCAAACTCGCTGAGCCCCCGGGAAAACATCATCACCAGTCCGGTCAGGATGTTCCTTCGGGCCAATGGAAGGCTAATTGTCAAAAAGGTTTTCCAGCCAGAAGCACCGAGGTTCATGGCTGCCTGCTCAAGCCTTGCCGGCACCTGTAAAAAGCCATCCTGGGCCGACTGGATAAGGAAAGGGACACTCACAAAAGCCATGGCGATACCGATCCCTAAAGGATGCCCGACAAAATCAAGCCCGATTGCAGAAGCAGCCTGTCCGAGCCAGGTATCCCTCGATACCATCCCCAGCAAAGCGATACCAGCGGCTGAGTGCGGGATCACTATTGGCAGGTCTACCAGCGACTGAACCACAATCTTTCCCTTAAATGAATGCCGTGCGAGCAGGAAAGCCAGCGGTACCGCACCCAGAGCAAAAACCAGGGTAGTTGCAAAGGAAACCCCGAGCGTAAGATAAATACTTGCTGTAACCTCCTTATCTGCTGCCGTTTCAAAAAACTGAGCCGGAGTAGTCTTCAGGAAGAGACCCGCAAGAGGAGCTACGATAAAAAGAAGCACCAACCCGCCTAGGATTGCAAACACAAGCGTTAATCCGGATCGCTTCATCTTTACATCGGAAAAATTACCCTGCTAAGGTAACCATCAATGCACCAACCGGATCTCCGTCATGGATTTTATTGCGCGGTCTGAGAAAAAATCAGCCCCGAAAATGCATGAGAACTTTCCTGCATTTTCATAATTATTCTCATCCATAACAAGAACCCCGGCATTGTCATTCCGGTTCATCAGTTCTGAATAGGTCATTGCACAACGATATCCGTCAACTGCGGCAATTACGAAAAGTCCGGTTTTTATTCTTTCCGGTGTCAGCGGCAATTTATCAAAAAGAAGATCTTTGAGCCATGCTCCTTTGAACTGTGTGATTCCATGAATACCCATTCCCCGTCCATAAAAAACCTGATCCAGTACCTGCGGATTCAATCCCGATGGAAGCTCCGTTAAGGTTGCTTCCTGGTCACCTATGCCCTTGAGAAGCATTTCTGGCGCCCAAAACTTAACGGTCCGATCCACTTTATACTGAATGCCGACGGTCCGGATTACGATTCTGACCGGGTCGTCAATGTTCCTTCCGGTAACCAGGTCAATCCCGGCAATAACCTTCATTTTCACCGGCAGCGGCCACTGATCCTTTGTTTTACTCGGGACAATCCTCAAAACTTTGTCAGCAATGATGATCTGATGCGGCACTATTGGGTAGTATATCTCGCCCCAGCTGAACACAACCGAATCCCCGGAGGCTCCGTACACAACTACGTACTGGTCAATAATCGGCTTGAATTCCTCCAGATTCTTCTTGCGAACCTGAACACGGTTGAGAATGTCGTACAGAGACACCCCATCATAGCGATAGGCGCCAACAAAGCCGACCTTACCCTCCAGGAAATTTGTTTCCTTAACTATCACACTTCTTCGTGGGAGAGTCTTGAGGTCAACCTGCATGGTTTCGGCGACTTCGCCCCCAATTTCCACTACCTGTGAGCCCTGCAGATCAAATGCAGGCACATTGTCGTAAAAATCATTGGTCTGGTCGGCGGAGTCAATGGCGGCCACCTGAATCCCGGATGGTCCTTGCCCTGATTTCTCGGCGGAATTACAGGCCGGCAACAGCAGTGCCACCAGCGAAATGAATGGTAATATTTTCATAATCATGTTTTACAATTTTAAAATTGATATCCGATACCTCCTGTAATGAAACGTCCCAGCGACAATAATCCATGCCCCTCCAGATAAACGGTGTTGGTCAGATTCTGTCCGTTTATGAAAACCTGAAAGCCTCTGTATTCCTTCCAGATTCTGGCATCCAGCTTGAAAAAGGCCGGTATGGAAACCGTATTCACATCATCCATCCACTGCTCACTTAACCAGGATCCCTGAACATGCAGGTTCACCCATCGATTTCTCCAGGTCATTCCCGCTGAAACCTGATGCTCCGGAACATACACAAGAACCTTCCCTTTAAGGTCAGCCTTGCCAAATGTAGGCTGATAATCGGAAACCAGAGCATTTGTATAGGCATAATTCAGATAGCCGGCTAGTCCGTTTCCGAGTTCGGCGCGGAGTGAGGTTTCCGTTCCCATGATCCTGACTCCGGATATGTTTTGTGCTTCGAGAAGAGGCTTCAATTTCGTTCCCTGCAAAATGGAATCTCCAGAACTTACCAGGTAGATAAAATCCTTGCCCATCGAATAATAAGCGCTCGCTGAGAAATTTAACCGCTTTAGAAAGGGGATATCCGCACCGATTTCGAAGTTGTTCAGTTTTTCGGGACCCAGGTACGGGTTTGCACGTTTAAAACCTCCGCTGATGAAGCCCGACCTGCACATATCATCAAGGATGGAGGGCCTGAAACCATGACCGTAGGAAATATAGGCTCCGATACCGGCAGGTGAGGAATATTTCAGTGCCAGTTTTGGACTTAGCTCCGACCAGACATTCTTTTCCAGTTCCAGATTCTGCAATTCTCCGAGTATGCTGGTTGCCGATGTCGGGTCCGTTACAAAGAAAGCTCCGTCATAAAAAACCGCCCTGTCATAGCGCAAGCCGCCCACCAGGAAAAGTTTTTCATTAATAACTGTCAGCTGATCCTGAATATAGGCAGAAAAGCTCCGGAGTTTTCCCATGTTATTTACTACATCGGATGAAGTTGTATAGACATCCTTGCCCAAAACCGATCCATCCTTGTAATCACCGCCTACCGAAATCAGGTTTATACCGGCCCTGTGGTCCGCATGGAGCATGATTCCCTTGTCCTTCCGGTCAGAGGTTACCGAATAGGATGTGTAGGTATAAGAATTCCCCTTGGGTTTGATGGATTCATTCAGCCTTTCGTAATCTTCATTGGTGATATAGCCAACAGCTGACCAGTTTGTTTTCCCGGCTCTGCCCGTATATTTTACTGAATTATCCCAAACCTGATGACCAAAAAAGGTGCCTGTTTCACTGAAGATTTTTGTTCCCGACCCGCGGCGATCCGACCAATATCCGGAACTTATTTCAACCTGATGGTTTTTACTGATCCGGTAGCCGGCGCGTATTCCCCCACCCCATTCCTGCAACCCACCGGCAACATCGGTTGAATCACGATCCGCCTCAGGCACCTGATTGTAACCATCGCTGAGTGCGCCAAATCCCTGAACCGACCAATAGAACTTGTTATCGAGTGAGGCGGGATTCCCACCGATTGAAAAACGTCCCCGCCGGGTATTCAGGCTCCCGTATTCAACCTGGGCAGATCCTTCAAGGGGCGTTGACGGCTTTCTCCGGATATAGTTCATGACCCCGCCCATGGCATTGCCGCCATAAAGGGATGAGCCGGGGCCTTTGGCTACTTCCACCTGCATAATTTCTTCCGTATTGATGCTGTTCCAGTTCACGGATCCGCCATCTGCCTTATTCATCGGTACACCATCCATCAGGACCAGATACCTTCCCTGCTGGCTGCCCCCCAATCCTCGCATGCTAACGGTGCTGTTGTGATCCAGGATTCCATGTTCCCGGCTGACCTGAATACCCGGCAAGGTCCGCAGGTAATCATCCGCCTGAGTAGCGGGAATTGCCTCCAGCTGTTTAGCCGTCAGCCATTCCGTGCGCCCGGGAATCTCACGAATGCGCCGCTGGTTCTTTGTACCGGTCACAACCACGGCATTGGAATTTATCGAGGTTGGACTCAACTTTATTTCGATAAGGCCGGCACCGGATTTCTTATTTACGCTTATCTCTTCCGGCTCATATCCCAGGAAACTTATCCGGAGGGTTGTTTGTTTATCGCTGCCAAGGTCCAGGGTAAACTTGCCATCAGTCGCGGCTGCAGTACCTTTTCCTGTCCTGAATATTTGCACCCGGTAAGGCTTCTCCGTTTTGAGCATCCATAACAATCCCCCGGATAACCATCTGGCCAATCGCAGTTGAAAAGAGTGTCAAAGCAAGCAAAGCAGAAATAAGAATCCTTTTATTCATAGTATGTCAATTATGGTTTCGATATGCAAATAAAAACATATCGAATATCACAAATCCTAATTTTTATCAGGATTGTTAAAAAAGTCCATCGGTTCTGATGCTTTTTTCTGTGAAGGCCGGGGGTATCACATTTTGGCCGGCTGCCCGGATGATTTTGCCTCCCTTTGCCGGATCCAGAATGAACTGAATAAATCGTTTCGCCAGGGCAGGATTTTCACTATGTTTCGGTATTGTAATCCCGTAATACATTGAAGCTCCGTTTTTTACAATGCGTTTACCGGGTTCCGATCCGGGTATTTCAACTGAAACGGTTGAATACCAGTAATCCAGCCCCGGGTCACTGAGGTTAATGGAATCAGGGAACCGGATATGCAGGAAGTTATGCTGAACCGCAACGGACCGGTAGGTAAAAATGTAATCAATAGCCCTGGATTCCAACAAAGCATTCAGGTCGGTCTCTTTAGACCGGATGTATTGCTGATCCTTAGTCGCGATCTCTTCCCATTCGATTCCACCCGGATAGTATTTTTCAGATAATTGAAGAGCCATAAGGGTCCGGTAACCGCAGGGATCGGAATCCGGATCACTCCGCCCGAAAGAAATATCAGGTTTCAGTAAAAAAGTGAACCAGTTGCTGGCATTAATTTCCTGGCTTCCTCTTGATTTTTCAGTATACGCAAGGCAAAGCTCGTTGGTCGCGAACCGGATATTCCAATCCGCATATTCCGGAAACATCAGATCATCAATCAGGGAAAAATCGGCAACAGCCAGCACATCGCAGGGCTGGTTTAATTCGGTAATCTTGCGGATGCACTGAATACTTCCGGCTGCTTCCATCCTGATTTCGATCCCTGGGTTCTCAAGCAAGAACGCATCGGCCAGTTTCTTCATCGGTACAGCCAGGCTTCCTGCATGTATAACATTCAACACCTTAGCATTTCCAGCCTTCTGTTGAAACCGGCACGAGGGCACAGCGGCCATAACGCCGGCAAAACAGGCAGGCAGCAAGAATCGCAAAACTCTCATAGGCTAGATGACAAAATGATATTTCCCGCTTTTGTGAAGCCGGATCCGACCCTCGCCGGCTAACTCCTTGCTGCTCCACCCTTTTGGATGGCCAACAACCTCAATGGCGGATTCTTTCGATTCAGGAACCCATTCAGCTTCTTTTCCTGTAGGTATTTCAAATTCAATGTGAAGTTTTTCACCCTCCCACCACCATTTGCTTCTTATGGTGCCCCCAAAGACTGTTTTTTCTGCGGTGAGCGATGCAAGGTCCCTGACCGGCCGTGGTTGTAATAGAATGATTCCGCTTCCCGGCTGTTCCGGATCGGGCTGGATCCCTCCGAGCCATTTGTGATACCATTCTGAAACTGAACCGAACATCGGATGGTTTTGGGAAAAGGTATTGTCGCTCTCCTTCCAGGTTTCCCACAATGTTGTTGCACCATTGTCCAACATATTTTTCCAGCCCGGAAAACCGGATTGGGTAACCATTTTGTAAGCGATGTCGGTACGGCCGTTTGAAGAGAGGGCATCCAGAAGGTACTTGGTACCAAAAATACCTGTAGTCACATGATAATCATTCTGTTGTACTACCTCGAGCAGCCGGTTCATGGCGATTTTTTCCTGTTCCGGGGTAAGAACCCTGAAGTAAAGCAAAGAAGCCAGAAGGGTCTGTTTATTCTGGACCTCAATATTCGGTTCATCCCAAAACCGATCCACTAAAACGGCACGAATTCTCCCGGCAAGGCCGGCATAGGTGTCAGCTTCATCCTCCCTGCCAAGGAGCCTGGCAAAACGCTCCATGGTTTGGGCCGCCTGCAGGTAATGGCAGGTGCCTGTCAATTCAACCGGAACCTTTTGGAGGCTCTCATGGTCGCTCAACCCATCATCGACCAGCAAACCGGGATGGATTTTGGCTACTTTTTCCATCCATTCCCGGTCGATATCATAGAGATCGCGTATGAGGTCAATATCTTGATAATGAATCAGGAGCCAATCCTGCAAGAACAAAAAAGCTGATTCCCAGCTGATGCCGCAGTACTCTATACCCACAAACGGGGCTGTGTCGATGAATCCATCCGGCTTCATGGCATCAACCCAGTCATAGATTACCTTCCGGTAAATCTCATGCATGTTAAAATTGTATATATATGCTTCGGCGGTTGCATTAATATCCCCACCATACCCAAACTTTTCACGGGCAGGACAATCGGATTGGACGCTGAACAAGTTGCTCAGAAACGTCCATTGGCACACTTCATTCAGATGATTCAGATACTCCGATGAACTCTTGATCCGGCCAGCGCCCTGCACATCGGTATTCATTCGTCCTGCCTGAATATCTTCTTTTGCTGGAATATAGTCCAACCCTGATATCTCCATGTACCTGAAGCCATGGAAGGTGAACCGGGGCTGGAAAAACTCGGGATCGGCGCCCCGGGCAATATATACATCGATCTGTTCTGCCACCGCAGGAGCACCTGGTCCCCCCACTCCGGCCCTTTTTATCTGACCGCAGACGGCGGTCATGGGGTTGATTGAGCCATTAGCATATATTAGCTCGCCATACCGGAAGCGTATGGTGTCTCCTTCATCGGCCCTGATCCTGATCCGCGGCACACCGGCCAGGTTCTGTCCGAAATCAACAACCGTCCGGTTGAGTGAATCTCTTCGTATTGCAATGGGGTCGATCCATTTTGTCACCCGTATGGGAGGAAAATCCCCCTCCAGAAGCTTGCCACCTGGCCCCTCCACCACCTTAACCGGATTCCATGCCGCCAGGTCAGTTCCGGGCAGGCACCAATCCATGATTTCCTTTCTGGCATCAAACCATTCCCCCAGGTAAACGCTGTTCCGGATAACGGGACCGCTCGCATAACGCCAATCACCGGATGTTGACACAATCACTACCCTGCCGCTGCGAAGGGTAATCCTCATGGATGCAATTACCGCGGGTTTTCCAACAGGCATGGAAGTCCGGATATTCCGGCCTCCCCACATTCTGAGCGGCAATGGATTATAGAAACCGTTTCCGGGCATGATTCCCCACACATTCTCGCCTTTAACTATCTGATCCGTAACGTCAATCTTTGTAACATACACCCGCTTGCTGTAATCGGTCCAGGCCGGATCCAGCTGCTGGTCGCCAACCGGCCGCCCGTTGATCCAGGTTTCGTAATAACCAGCCGCGGTAATAAATAATTCTGCCATACGGACTTTGCCCGGAACATTAAAGGCAGTGCGAAAAAGCGGAGCAGGATGATCCTGATAGTAGAGGCTGTCCGCGGAAGGAAGAGGTTCATTGTCGGATATCCATGCCGCTCCGTCCAGGGGCGAGGTTTTTTCCTTGAACTGACAGGCGGTTATGGTCAGGAGGCCGGCGGTGGCCAGTGCCAATGAGCAAAAAAAGGATTTATTCATCAGGTTTGATTTATCCTGATAAAAGTAGAAGATTATTCCGGTGTCACAATCTGAAACGACTGAACAGCGTGCGTTGTTGCATCGTCATCCGGTCCGGGATGAGGCTTTCCGCCTGCAATCTTATCCGGATCCTCGGTGCCAAGTTTTCTAACCTGCCATAGGAGGAAAGATCCCGTAATGATTGCTGAGGTCACGTCGGCTACGGGACTGCAATACCACACTCCCTTAAGCCCGAAAATATCGGGCAGGATGAGCAATGCCGGTACAAGTATGATTAGCTGGCGAAGCAGTGATAGAAAGGTGGCCATTTTTGCTTTGCCGATGCTCTGGAAAAAATTGGCGGCTATTACCTGGAAGCCAACTAACGGAAGGGTAAGCAAAAATATTCTCAATCCTTTATCAGCAATATCAAACAGCACCGGATCATCGGAATTAAACAGGCGAACAATAAAATGGGGGAAGAGCTGGACGATCAGCAATCCGAAAACGCCGATTCCGGTTGCAGCCAAAATTCCCATTCTTACCGTTTCCTTAACGCGGGAATAATTCCGAGCCCCGAAATTGAAGCCGATGATAGGCTGGCTTGCCATGTTTATGGCAACCATTGACATGATCAGCAATTGGGAAACTGAGGCAATGATCCCCAGTGCGCCTACTGCCAGGTCACCGCCATGCTTGATCAGTTGACTCATAAACAGCGCATTAACTGCGCTTGAGCCCAGCTGCATAAAAAACGGGGCCATCCCGATAGAAATAATCAGGCCAATAATTTTCCAGTTCGGTCTGATATTGGGCATGCGAAGCCTGATCACAGCGCGCTTGCTTGTAAAATGCAGAAGCACCCATACATTCAGCGCCATCATGGCTATGACGGTTGCATAAGCGGCGCCTTTGACGCCAAGATCAAAGACGAAAATAAAAATCGGATCAAGCACCAGGTTAATGCCTCCGCTTAGAAGCATGGAAAGCATGGCGATCCGGGCATTACCCTCCGCACGGATTATGTTGTTGAGGCCAAAACCGATCATCTGAAAGACAACGCCAACAAGGATGATATTAAGGTAATCCTGCGCATACCCGATGGTTTCATTAGTAGCCCCGAAAGCTCTCAGCATGGGGCCTTTGATCAGGAATCCCAGAAAAGTTACAAAAAGCCCCACCACCACCATCAGGAATACCCCGTTCCCCAGCACCTTCTCAGCCCTGGAAAAATCTTTCCTACCCATATTGATGGATACCTGAACCCCTGCTCCCATGCCGATTAGCATGCCAAAGGCCATTACAATCAGCATAATAGGGAAAACGACACTCAATCCGGAGAGCGCCATGGATCCAACACCCTGACCGATAAAGATGCGGTCAACGATGTTATAGGTGGCATTCATGATAACCCCGACAAACGCAGGAAGGAAGTACTTCCACAGTAAACGGGGAATTTTCTCGTCGCCCAGTTCCCTGCTCTTTGCCGCAAGTTTCTCTTCAGTCATTGGGGCGCAAAGATAGGAAAAGTCTGGAGTCGGGACTCCAGACTCCAGACTACTGACTATTCCTGGAACGGCTCTACTACCGCCAGCACCTCTGGCAGGTCCATGCCGATCTTCTTGAGAAACTCGATCTTGGGAACGCCGTTTTTATTCCAGCCCCTGCGATTATATACTGCATCAAGGAGTTGCTCATAACGTCCCTCCCGGTAGGCCCGGAGTGCTGTATGTTTTTCCACGGTGGTCTTTCCTTCAGGATCAAATCCAACTTGTTCTTTCAATTGCTTGTCATAGCGTTCAGCGCGGCTTTCGTACTCTTCGGCGGTAACCGGACCGGCAGCCCTGAAGGGTTGTGCATCATACTTTCTCACGCCGTACCCTCTTCTGAGGTTGAAAACCCTCTGGAAATTATAGACTCGCTCTGAGTCCTCAATCAGGCGCTTGTTATCAAAGTCACGACCCGTAACAGCCTTATAAATAGTCACGTAATTATCAACATGTTCCGGAACCTTGGCCGGCTCACTGGTCTCGGCATTATTGGCGGGTTCCACATCATTCCAGGGAAGCTTGCATAACCCGACGAGGCCAAACCAGGTACGGAACATTGGGAAATAGTGAAGGGCTTCTGCCTTGGCTTCAAAGGTAGGAATATGATTATTAACCATATCCATAAAAATCAGCCAGGCCTCATCATGCTGCGGGCCCTTATTGGTCATGGCAAAACCACCTTGCTGGGCGAGCGACTCCTTGGACACATATTCGGAATACTCCAGTCCCTTGTTTTCCATTCCGATATCCTGCAGAAATTTCGGATCCGCACCGAATTCCTTCACAAAATGCTCCTTCATCTTCCGGATTCCTTTGCCGGCAATCAGGCCGAATCCTTCTCCCCTGGCAACCTGGTGAAGCAGTTCAATGGCAGCTTCCGTATTGCCCCAGTTCAGCTCCAGACCGCCGGTCCGTTCCTTGTTCAGGACTCCAGCCTCATAGCACTCCATAATAAAGGCCATCATCGTGCTCCAGCTGATGGTATCCATGCCGTATGTATCGCAATAGAAATTGGCCTCAATGATATAGTCAGGATCGAAGATGCCGCAGTTGGAGCCCAATCCGGCAGCATTCTCATACTCAGGTCCGTCTACCAGCACATCTTCACCGGCGTAGGGACCCGTTTTTACAATATAGGGATCAACCGCCTTTGCACAGCCCATATTGCATCCAATCCAGCAGCCGTCAGGTGTACCTTGCTTAAACCTGGATTTCCATATTTCCGAATCAATCTTGTAGGCGTCAGGGTGAGAACCATATTTGTAATTCATCGTCGGCAGCAGATCATAGTCATACATGATCTCCATCAGGTGGGCAGTCCCTTTGGTACGCATTTCGCACTGCTTGTCATCCAGCTCACGGATCTCGGCATTAAACCGTTTACCCCTTTCCATAATTGCCGGAAGGTCAACGACATTGTTGAGATTGCCTTTTACGCCCGGAATCTTGCATACAATGGCCTTAACCTTCTTATTCCGCAGCACGGTTCCGGTTCCTCCCCTTCCTGCCTGCTTGAGCCGGACCCGATTTTTCTTCTTATCAAAGAAGCTGAAGTTCATCATCCCAACCCAGCTATTTTCTGCAGCCATACCCGTGGTAATCACGGAGACATTTTGCTTGCTGTCGGCGTCCGATGCGTACATTTCCGTGAGGATCTCGCTGAGCACATGGCTGTCGAGCGGCTCCTGGGGGGCCTCCTCAATGCTGACCGTTCCGGTGGTTCCGTCAATAATGATAATCACATCGGATTTGGCCTTGCCTTGCAGTTCGATGGCATCAAAACCCGAGAACTTAACGAACGGACCAAAATAGCCTCCTGCATTACTATCTGTTACAGAATTACTTGCAGGTGACAGGGTTACCACCAGTGATTTTCCGGTACCCGAGTACTGGGTAATCCCGGCAATCGGACCCGATGAAATAATGATCTCATTTTCCGGATCATTCCATTGGGTATCGGGTTTTGTCGCATCCCAAAGCAACTTGAGTCCATAACCCTTTCCTCCGATGAACTTTTCCTTCATAGCTGGAGGCACATCCTTGATTTTAAATGAATTATCCGAAATGTTGATATAAAGGACCTTATCCGTGTATCCTTTTTCAAGCGGCGTAACATCATATCGGAATTGAGCCAGCAGTTTGTGGGCTTCAAGCATCTTTTTTACGTCCATAAAACTATTTTTTTGCTTTCGTTTGTGACAAAAATAGCACATAAACGACACCCAACCCCCTATGATTATATGATTTATGTCATTATGCATATTTATACATATCGCATTTGTCTCCCCAAGTTTTTTACCTTTGGGCATCAATTGCAGCCATGACAGACCCACTGGTATTTCTTTCAGAACGGTGCCCTTATGATGCGGGCAACATCCTCGCATCGGTAAGGGGTAAAAAGTATTTCGGGATTATGCTGGCCAACGGACAGATCGGGGTATCCTCCACATTGGGGATCACGATTGAGGCAGATCCCTTGCTGGTTACAAAGTCAGATCTTAATCGCCAGGATCACAGGGTTTTTCAGCTGGCATATGCCAATGCAGTATTGAATTATGAGCAGGAGTATTCGCTGACGGGTGACATTTTCGAACTTGTACAGTTTGGTAAGGATAAACCTACCGTCATGATAGGATACTTCCCGCCTCTGGTTGAGAAGTTCAGGGGTGCTGGTCTCCCGCTGAAGGTATTCGATCTGCAGCAGGAATATGCGGACCTGTCACCCGCCTCTGAACTCCCATCTGCGGCAGCTGCTGCAGGCCAGGTGATTATCTCCGCGACCAGTCTGATAAACAAAACGGTTTTTGAGATTCTGGCCCATGCGAAAACAAAAACCGATCTTTATCTGTTAGGACCTTCAACCCCGCTTACTGATCAGATGAAGAAAATCTTTGGTTTTACCCATCTCTTCGGGATGATATTTGATCCTTATGAATTTGCTGTATTGGAATTGATCGGTCAGGGTTTGGGAACTCAGTCCTTCAGTTCCAAAGGGAAAAAAGTCAAACTATAACCTTCTAGCACGTAAAATGAAAAAAATCCTTATTTCAACAACCCTCGGTGCGATTATTCTCCTGGTATCGGCCTGTTCAACCGGAAAAAAGGCACTTCAGGAAGGCAACTATCCGGCCGCGGTGCTCAAAGCCGTCGAGCGGCTGCGCGATAATCCTGATAGCAAAAAATCTGCAGAAACCCTGGAAGAAGCCTATCCTCTGGCGGTAAGTACCGCAAAGGATGAGATCGACCAGCTGCTGACCAGTAAGGATCCATTCCGGTATGCCGGAGTGGTTGAACGGTATGAATCCATCAACCAAATGGCTGATGAGATCCGGCACTGTCCGGCAGCTCTGAAAATTATCAAATCACCTGAATTTTATGGTGACCAGCTGGCAGAAGCCCGGCAGAAGGCTGCACCTGAAGCCTATAATGCAGGCGTCACCCTGATGAAACAGGGCACACGGCTTTCCGCGAAGGATGCCTATTATCAATTCCTCAATGCCGACAGGTTTGTGCCAGGATATCAGGAAGTTAAAGAAAGAACTGAACAGGCTAAATTCGAAGCAACCCTTAAGGTAATGGTTGACCAGATCCCCGTTCCCGGCCGATATAAACTAAGCTCAGAGTTTTTTTATGATCAGGTTTATTCTTTCCTGGAAAAAGGATTGAGGCAGGAATTCGTGGAATTCTACAGTCCCTCAGCTGCAAAGAGTCTGCCCTATGTTGATGAGATTCTTGTTATGCAATTCGATGATTTCGTAGTGGGAGCCACCAGCGACAAGGAATCTGAGAAGGAATACACAAGTAAGGATTCGGTGCTTGTGGGAAATACCACCATCAACGGCCAAAAGGTTAATGTATACAACCAGGTTAAGGCAAAATTGACAACCCACAGACGGGAAGTCATATCATCCGGTGTCCTTATGATCCAGGTTATGGATGCCAAAACGAATAAACCCAGGGCCTCTCAGAAGTACCCCGGCACTTTTGTCTGGGTTACAGAGTGGGCCAATTATAATGGCGACGGACGCGCCCTCTCACCACAACAGCTTGAACTCTGCAAGAGAAAACCTATGATGCCCCCGCCGCCGCAGGATCTTTTTCTTGAATTTACCAAGCCGATCCTGGAGCAGGTAAAAGGGTTCCTGAGGAATAACTACCGGAATTTATAAGCCAACAAAAAACAGGTCGACGCGGGCGCGCGCAACGCGCCCCTCCTAGTAACATGAACATTACGCTTAATAACAACCCCGAACAACTCCCGGGCGATGAACTCACCATCCGTCAGGTTCTCAGGTTAAAGAAATTCACCTTCCCAAACCTGGTGGTTAAAATAAACGGGCAGCTGGTGCGAAAGCCGCAATGGGAGGAGGCTACCATTAAGGAAGGCGACACGGTCGAAATCATCCACATGATTTCCGGAGGCTGAGATCATGTCTCCATATTATTTAAATGCTGCAACTTTTTTTAAAAAATTGCAGCATTTTTTTTTCCATCACGTCTTATGATTGAGAATGGAACCCGGAACTGTAAATAGGATCAAGCATTATGAGCTGCTCGAGGGTTGCAGAAAAGGCAGCACCGAGGCACAAATGAAGGTATACCGGCTCTATTTTAAGCCGATGTATCACGTTAGCCTGAGGATTCTGGGCGACAGAATGGAAGCAGAAGATGTTATGCAGGAGGCATTTCTGACAGCTTTCCAAAACCTGGGTACCGTTGACCTGAGTGCAAGTTTCGGCGGATGGCTGAAACGGATTGTGGTTAATCGTTCTTTAGATGCATTGAGAAAGAGAAAAGACGAGGTCGATCTGGTTGCTGATGTACCTGACGAAATTGTTCCCGAACCGGATTGGCAATCTGACGAGGAAACAGTGGAGGAAAAGGTCACCAAAGTTAAACGGGCAATGCAGCTGCTTCCAGAGAAATACAGGCTGGTCCTGAACCTGAGTCTTTTCGAAGGGTATGATCATGATGAGATCGGACAGATCCTGGGGGTGCCCCCGTCAACAAGCAGGGCGCAGCTCTCGAGGGGAAAGCAGAAACTGTTGCAGATTATGGCAGCGGTATAAAAGTTGAAAAGTGAAAATGTGGAAATGTGATAAGATGGACGAGTTAGAGAAGTTTATAAGGGAGAACAAAGAGATGTTCACAAATGAGGAACCGCTGGAGGGCCACTTCGAAAGATTTGAGGACCGGCTTAGGTTTCAGCAGCGCAGAAACCGGATACGACAACTATACAGGATAACCTCCATTGCCGCAGTAGGGCTCCTCCTGATTGCCTCATCAATATTTGTTTATGACCGATATTTCGATGCTGCCCCGACCAGCATTAAACTGGGTGACATTAACCCGGAATTGCAAAAAGTAGAATACTTTTTCACGAGCCAGATCGATCAAACAACAACTGGAATTGACTCTTTATCACACTATACGGATAAAATGACCATGGATGCAATGCATCAGGAAATAGCAAGAATGGACTCGCTGCACACGGATCTGCAAATGAAAATGGGACTGAATCCGGGAGATGAACGGATTGTTAATGCCATGATATTCTACTATCAGGCGCGGTTGAAAGTCATGCAAAACTTCGTTGATATGCTAAACCAGATCAAACAAAACAATAATTCAAAAAATGTAAATCATGAAAACACGTTACTTTAAATCACTGCTCTTTCTGGCAGGTTTTCTAACTGCTGCGCTTAGCCTCCAGTCACAAACCCTTCGGGAAGAGAATCAGAAGGAGTTTACCACCAATTCAGCTTCAACCCTGAAAATCGAGAACCAGTTTGGAAACATCACTGTCACCGACTGGGATCAGAACAAAGTAGTGATAACTTATATCATTGAAGTTACCGCTACCCCTGAATCAAAGGCTAAAAAACTCATGGAACAGATCAAGATTGAGTTCAGCGAGGGTGGAAATGAGATCTTTGCCAAAACCAGAATCGGTAAAGACGGCGAAATGAACATGAAAAATGATCGTGGAGAAAAACAATCCTTCAAAATTGATTATCACATCAAATGCCCGAAGAACATCCCGATCAGCCTGAGCAACCAGTTTGGCGATGTAAGCGTCAGCTCGCTTACCGGCAAGACGGACATTAGCGTTCAGTTCGGATCCCTCAATGCAGTCAGCCTCACAGGAGCGGAAACCAGCATCGACCTTCAGTTCGGCAAAGCCACCATCGGTGAACTTAAAAATGCTTCCGTAGACCTTCAGCACAGCGATATGTTTAAAATAACCTCTGTTTCATCGCTCGAGATTGAAGCACAGTTTTGTACGCTTTCAATCGGTACAGTAAATAAAATGGACGCTGAATTCGCTAACTGCAACAGTGATATTGAAAAGCTCACAGGCAGCCTGACCCTTGAGGCCAATATGGGTTCAACAACAGTAAAAAATGTAGCCTCCGGCTTCACATCGATTGAAATTGAACAAAATATGGGCGACATCAAACTGACCATGGATCCCAAAGCTGGTTATAAGTTGTCAGCGACAGCAACCATGGGAGAGATCTCAGTTCCATCTGGTTTCAAGGCCGAAAAGAATGAAAAGGATCATGTGCCAGGCCATACTGCCACCAAGGTTTCCGGAACCTTTGGCGACGGATCCGGAAAAATCAAAATTGATATGACAATGGGTTCAATCAAGCTTAAATAAAATCCAAACCAAACAGATCTTAATTTCCGGGAAAGCAGCCTTAACAAAAGGCTGCTTTCTGCGTTTAAGAGGGTATAAAAACAACTCTGCCATGATTAGTATTTCCACACCTCCGAAACCTGTTAACGAAGAAATCAAATCCTATTCGCCGGGATCGCCTGAACGTAAGCAACTTGAAGAGACTCTTCTGGAACTGAAGTCGGTTGTCAGGGAAATACCGATGATCATTGGGGGAAAGGAAATCAAAACAGGCAACCTTGAACCGATCCATGCCCCTCACGACCACCAAACCATTCTGGCTCACTACCATATGGGAACGGGTGAACATGTTAAGCTGGCTATTGAATCGGCACTTAAGGCACGCGAGCGGTGGTCACAAACAAGCTGGGAGCAGAGAGCCTCTGTTTTCCTCAAAGCAGCAAGTCTCCTGTCGGGGCCTTTCAGGTACAAGATAAATGCTGCAACCATGCTGGGGCAGTCAAAAAACATTCATCAGGCTGAAATTGATGCGGCTTCTGAGTCCATTGACTTCTTGAACTTTAACGTTCAGTTTATGGCTGATATCTATTCGATTCAGCCGGAAAACAACCGATTTACATGGAATCGACTGGAACAGAGACCTTTGGAGGGCTTTGTCTATGCAGTCAGTCCTTTCAATTTCACCTCGATTGCACTGAATCTGGCAACAGCCCCGGCGTTGATGGGAAATGTAGTGGTGTGGAAACCGGCGCACACCCAGGTTTATTCAGCCAAGGTGCTGATGGATGTTTATCGTGCTGCCGGGCTGCCTGATGGGGTCATTAATATGGTTTTTGCTCCGGGCAAGGAATCAGCGGATACGGTTATGGCCCATCCTGAACTCGCCGGTATCCATTTTACCGGATCAACCGAAGTATTCCAGTCAATCTGGTCTGAAGTCGGAAAGAACATAAGGAATTATAAGTCTTTCCCCCGATTGGTCGGGGAAACTGGAGGCAAGGATTATGTACTTGCACATCCCAGTGCGCGGCCGCTGGAGGTGGCAACAGCTCTCTCGCGTGGCGCTTTTGAATACCAGGGGCAAAAATGCTCCGCAGCTTCACGGGCATACATACCTGAATCCATATGGCCGGAAGTCATGTGCCATCTTCTCGATGATCTGCGGCAGTTCAAAATGGGCAGTCCTGAAGACCTGACCAATTTCGTTAATGCGGTAATCGATGAAAAATCTTTTGATAAATTATCGGGATATATTGAGAAAGCCCGTCAGAGCCCGGATGTTGATATTATTGCCGGAGGAGGGTGCAACAAAGAGGTAGGGTATTTCATAGAACCCACCGTCCTCCTTACCCGCGACCCTTATTATGAGACCATGCACACCGAGTTGTTTGGCCCTGTACTTACTATTTTCGTCTATCCGGACAGGGATTTTGAAAAAACCATAGAGCTGGTCAACCAGACATCGCCCTATGCGCTGACCGGAGCAATCTTCGGACGCGACCGCTACGCGCTTGACATTGCGAGTAAGAAACTGGTAAATACTGCAGGGAATTTCTATATTAACGACAAACCAACCGGGGCGGTGGTTGGCCGCCAGCCTTTCGGAGGCTCAAGAGGGTCCGGTACCAATGATAAGGCAGGCAGTATGCTAAACCTCCTTCGGTGGGTGTCGCCAAGAACCATCAAAGAGTGTTTTCTGCCCCCGGTCGATCATTCCTACCCATTCTTGCGGGAAGAATAATCGTATTTGAGCATTCTGTTTCGTACCTTTATACAAATGAACGATGACAGATGCCATTTGCACTAAAACCGGGCTTGGCAGCCGAGGGCCGATGGCTTCCTCTGGATAATGCGGCTAAGATTTTCCCTGCCGGAACCAACAAAACCCGAACGCTGGTTTTCCGGCTGATGGCCGACATAGACCGTCCGGTTAAATTCAGCACCCTTTCAGAGGCCACCCGGCTGGCATCGCTGCGCTACCCCTACCTGACCATGCACCTGAGAAAAGGTTTCTTCTGGTACTGGCTGGATGAGGATTCTTCTGCCATTCCCATATTGCACGATACCGGCGAACCCTGCCAGGTATTCCGGTCAAACTGGAGCCATCAACCCTTGTGCCGGATCCTGGCCAGGGAGAACAAGATCTCTGCAGAGTTTTACCATGTAATTACGGATGGCACCGGTGGGCTTGAGTTTTTTAAAACCCTCCTGGCTGCCTATGCTGAGATTGAAGGAATTGCAGTACCAACAACAGGGTTTAACCATTACTCTTCAACCCCTGACCCGGAAGAAACGGAAGACGCATACAACCGGTTTTTTGAACCACAGGTTCAGTCGCCTCCGAAGATTTCCAAAGCCTTTCATCTGCCTTTTGCAGCCGCCAGGCCAGCCAGTCTTCAAATGCTGCATTGCGAAACAGAGGCCGGACCTGTCAGGGAAAAGGCAAGAAGTCTGGGAGTCACCATTACCGAATACTTTGTATCCATTTACCTGTTGGCCCTTCAGGACATCTACAAAAATGTCAAAAACCTGAGGAATATAGGGCGGCGGCCCGTAATCAGGATTCAGGTTCCGGTTAACCTTCGCAGCCTTTTTCCCAGCCGCACACTCCGGAATTTCTCTCTGTTTGTAACCCCCGAAATTGATATGAGGCTTGGCACTTACACTTTTGAAGAAATATCCCGCTCTGTTCATCATTACATGCAGCACCAGACTGATCCCAAGCTGATGAAAAAAATCATTCACCGGAATGTCCATGGGGAAAGAAGTCTCTTGATCAGGATCATCCCATTGTTGCTTAAGGATCGCGTCCTCAAGTACTATTTTAAAAGGTCAGGGATAACCCTCTATTCCGGGCTTGTAACTAATCTCGGCCGGATAACCTTTGAAGGAGAGTTCTCCGGTTTTATTCAAAAACTAAGGATATTCCCTCCTCCACCGGACAGGAGCAGGGTTTCCCTGGCCGTTATGACTTACAATGAAAAAATGATTCTCACTTTTTCAAACACTTCAACATCGCGTCAACTTGAGAAAACTTTTATCGACTTTCTCAAAGCCGACCAAATCAGGATAAAAATCATTAACCCCTGAAGCAATGAAAACATGTCCGCAATGTGGTATTGAGCATGAATCGGGGTATAGCGAATGCCCGATCTGCCACAACCGTTTTGTCGACGAAACGGACCCAATTCCCGAAAGGAAGCCAGCCTATCCGGGACTTGAAAAACCACTGACCCGTAAAGAAACCGTTAACCTTTTCTGGGAGCTCTCCGGTGTCCTGCACTTTTCAAGCCTGATCATGATCTTTTTTATCGACCTGATAATCAACAAGCAACCTGGCTGGTCATGGTATGCAATTTCAGGACTCACTGCATCCTTCATTTATATAACCCTGATTGTATTCACTGCCCGAAAACCATTTATCTTTCTCTCGGGCATTCTGCTTAATACCTGCGCGCTGCTTTTTACCCTGGACATTCTTAACGGATCACTAACCTGGTTTGTCGTTCCCGCCCTGCCCCTTGCTGTTTTCCTGATTCTGGTCATTGCCGCCATTATCCTCTTCAGCAGGCTCACCCTCCACAAAGGGCTCAACATAATCGCAGCAGTATCAGTGGGCATAGCGGCATACATCATCGTCATCGACTTGTGCATCAGCTGGATAGAACACAGGACCTTTTCTCCTACATGGTCGATCGTTGTAGCATCAGCAATACTTCCGTTCGCTTTATTCCTTTTATATTTCCATTACCGGCTTAAACGGGGCACGAGCCTTCGAAAATTCTTTCACCTTTAACCGATTTTAATGTATTCCAATATCTTTGTCCTTACAATATGAACAAGAAGTTTTGGCATATACTGTGGAAGGTGGTCGGAAACAAATATTTCCTTGGACTGGTCGTATTTGCCGTCTGGATCATTTTTTTCGACCAGAATAACCTGATCGACCGGAACGAAACCCGGAAACGGCTTAATCAGTTGAAACAGGACACCATGTTTTACCGCGACAAGATCAGGGAAGAAAAAGAGAAAATCAACCAGCTGCAAACCAGCCCGGCCAACCTTGAAAAATTTGCCCGCGAGCAGTACATGATGAAAGCCCCCGATGAAGATCTTTTTGTAATCCTGAAAAAAGATAAGGCTAAGTAATCCGCCTGATTCCCCTTCCTTTTTCGAAATTTCGATAGTTAATCAAGAGTTTGCCGGCTGTTGTATCCTGATCGATGCCTACCCTGGAAGCAAGTTTATTGGCCTCAGCCAAAACCGGCAGTTTTCCATTGACAGATGCATGGTATGTGTTGAGAAATCGCAGGACCATGAATCCATTAAACCAGGCAAAAAAGCGGCTCCTGAACACCGGGTACGTGTTGCTGGTGCGGACAAGTTCCGCTATCTGTTGATCCGCTGAGATTCCAGCAAGAAAATTACGCAAAGGATCAGACAGGAATCCCGGGATGAACGGCGCCGTTTCCGGTCCTTCCTTTCTACTGAAGAACTCGGGCAACAAAACAAAAAGACCGGATAAAGATTCTATCGATTCAAGGGAATACACTGCAAGAGACCCAATCATTGCCGCGTGCTTCCGGATGGCAGCCCCGGTGCCGAAAATCACCCTATCGGATTGCCTGGGTGAAGGGAAAACCATTGGTGCGTTGATCTCATAAAACCGGCCAAGCCGGATGCACTTATGCAAGAAATAAAAATCCTCACCTGCCCGGTGACGCCCCATCCCGTTGACCTTTACATAGGTGGAAGCCCTCACGGAGAAGCTCGAGCCTACCGTGTGGATTGCATGTGGATGTCCAGCCAACTCGAGTGCCAGTCTCAGATATCTCAGGTAAAGCTCATATTCTGCGATGGATTTGTAATTCTCAGCCGGCAGTTTCCCTTCAAGGGGATGTTCGAAAAACAGGTTGGCCGTTCTTGCTTGCGGAATAGCCTGATAAAATTCGGCGATGACGGTGAGGTAATTCACATCGCAGGTTGAATCGGCATCAAAAGAAACAAGGATTCCCTCCGGTCTGTGCAGTTGATTAAAGCGCCTGATGGCCTGGTCCATTCCCATTTTTCGGGCCAGCCCGACACCCGCATGTTTTCGTGGCAGATCGGGACACCAGAGTGCATAAACCCTTACATCCTTACGATCTGTCTCCTGCCGGATCCGTTCAACGCAGTCAAAGGATAATTTACTGATATCCAGGATCTCATCGGATGAGTTTTCCGGATAATTGATCACCACAATAATCTCCCAGACAACCCCCGGAGGATGGCAATTCAGGAGCGACCGCAAACTGCTTTCAATATCCGGCTCCTTGAATGACGGAATAACTATTGATAAAAACAGATCCGGATCGGGTTCAGGAAGTCCTGATCCCGGTCCGGATGAATACCGTTCAAGGTACAGATCAGCAAAACCCGGCTTATTTCGCCTGAGATTTGCGGTATGATTCATTCAGCCTGTCGAGTATTTTCGAGGTGATATTCATATAATCTTCGGCATACAGCAGCCCGCCGCCAAATGTATTACTGAGAATAACATTATAACCCAGCTGGTTATTAACATCATTAACTGCCGACATTACACTGTCATGCAGCTGAATGTTTACGGCCTGCTCATCCTGCAAAAGCCTTTGCTGCATCTCGTTCTGAAGGTTAACGAGTACCTGCTGCTTTTCTGTCAATTGCTTCTGGCGGGATTCAGCATCCCAGGAAGTAATCAGTTTTTTCTCGACTTTATACTGAAACTCATTAACTTCTTTCTGAAAAGCTTCTCCTTTGGAACCCAGTTCATTTTCCAGGCTGGATTTGTTAGCAAGGAGCTTATCGGTCAGAACTTTGTAATACTCGTAATTAGCAAGAACTGAATCAACAAACACATAGGCAACCTTTAGATCACCAGGTTTCTGCATCCCGACATTTTCGTCAACTTTTTGATCCTTTGAGGTTCCGCTGCCTGAATCCGTAAAATGAAGAATGAACAACACGACTACGGCAACTGCAAGTGCTCCAATGATTGCTTTATACGACTTTTCCATATTCTTCTGTTAATCTGAGATTTAAAAAATAAGGTTGTAAAATTAGTAAAAAACTACATCCATTCAGGAAGCTTTTTGAGCGTAGGCCTTTTTCCGTATACTATATGATCGAAATAAAGGGCAATCCTTTGCAAAAACTGAATTTTTCCAATGATCCAACGGATGGAATTGTGAATCAGATTGTCTTTATGAGCATATGGACAAACAGAAACGCACCTCCCGCAATCGGTACCGCAGGTGCACCAATAGGTATAACATGCTGTCTGATCGATGTACCAATCCCTGCCCTGTGTTCCTGGTTCTCTGGAAATTGCACCGGCCGGACAATTATCAGCACATTTTTTGCACAACTCACAAAATTTCCTCAAACCGGGAATCTCTTTCCTGATATTTTCCGGAAGATCAAGTTCGGTGGTAACAACGCCAATCCTGACACGCGGTCCAAGCCGGGGAGTCATTAACAGAGACATTCTCCCAATCTCACCGAGTCCTGCATCCCGGGCAATTTGGGGACATCGAACGAGGTAATTGGAATCAATATGCGCTCGCGCTGAAAAGCCAAGATTTCTTAGCATGGACGCGATTTGTACGGCAATAGTGCCTGCGTGCAGATATTGATAGGATGATTCAAGAATAATCGGTGCCCTTGGAGCTGCAGAGACCCGCCGATGGTCCATTTCTACGGTAAATACAATTGCCTTGGTATGGGATAAAGACACCGGTTTCCCGTAATTTCTCTTTCTCCCGCCAACCGAATAGAGATGTTCGGCTTTTAGTGATGTGACCCCGATAGAATGAACTCCCATATCGCGAGCCCACTGCTTGATGAAAGCATACACCTGTGCGGAAGAGAGGTCAGTTTTTTCAGGATTAACTTCCCCGTCCACCCGGTCAGCCAAAATACCGGTGGTATAGAATGCCGCTTCTGCTGCTGCAAAAATGAGAGGTTGGAAAAATGGGGCTGAGGGATCCAACAATCCGGGTAAGCCACGAAACTTCAGGTCCAGGGGCAGATGCTCAGGGTGCTGCCGGTAATAGGTTTCATACCGCTCTGTACCCGGTACCAGTTCTGCCCGGGAAAACATGATCGTTCGCTCATCTATTCTATCTGTTTCCATGATGCGGTTCAAGCTTCAAAATACCTTGGCTTAGCAGAAAAATTCCACCTCTCAAACATAGTCAAAACCCTGTTTCATATCATCAATCCGGATGATAAAGGTCATTTATACACCGTCCTCGCCGGCCTACTTTTGAGTGTCCAAAAATCTGACTGAAACATGTTGAAAATTACTGAGCATCCGATCCTAGATATTGAACAGCGCGAACAGCTTACCTTTGATTTTGAAGGGAAACAGGTAACCGGCGACAAAGGTCTCACCATCGCCGCGGCTCTGCATCAGGCAGGCTTCCCCGTCCACAGCCATAGTCTCCAGGGAAGGAACAGGAGCCTTGAATGCGGTATAGGGAAATGTGGCGCCTGTGAGATGCTGGTTGACGGGGAAATTAAGAGGATCTGCATAACCCGTGTTGATGGAGTTAAGGAAGTTAAGGAAGTACCCCGGGATTTTCGTCCGGAGCCCCGCCCTGTGGACAAAAGAACAGCCACCCGTGTTTATCGCTCCGCCGTTACCATCATTGGAGCCGGGCCGGCAGGCCTGGCCACACGCGAGGTGCTTAACCAACATGGCATTGATAATATCGTCATCGATAATAACGACAAGATCGGCGGCCAGTTTCTGATGCAGACCCACCAGTTCTTTTTCTTTGAGAAGGAAAAGAAGTTTGGCGGCATGCGCGGATTCGACATTGCCAAAACCCTTGCAGGCGAGTCTCTTGACGGAATCTTCCTGAACTGCACGGTGTGGGACATTCTTGAAGGCAAGCGTCTGGCAATTAAAAATATAGCTACCCAGGAAATTTATTATGTTGACACGGAGTACCTGGTAATTGCAACCGGTGCTGTACCTTTCATGCCGACCTTCGAAAACGACGACCTGCCAGGGGTTTATACCGCTGCTGTTGTTCAGAAGATGATGAATAATGAGTTTACCCTGCTTGGAAAGAACATACTTACCGTGGGTGCCGGGAATATCGGTTATCTCACTTCCTATCAGCTGATGCAGGCTGGCGCCACCGTTAAGGCTATCGTTGAAGCCATGCCGCGTGAGGGGGGATTCCCGGTTCAGGCCAACCGCGTCAGACGGCTTGGAATTCCGGTTATGTTGAATCACCTTCTGATCAAGGCAATCCCGAATGAGGACCGCACCGGAATCATAGGTGCGGTGGTAGCTGAATCTGTTAACTTCCAGCCGGTTCCGGGAACGGAAAAAATCATAGAAGGGATCGATGCCATAAACATCTGCACCGGACTGGTTCCTGATGACCAGCTTTTGATAAAAGGTAAAGAGGTTTTTGGAAGAAGGGTTTATGGTGCCGGAGATGCGATCAGGATCGGAGAAGGAACCAGCGCCGTGCTGCGCGGTAAGCAGGTTGCCTACGAACTGCTGGATGAGATGGGCGAACGCTTTGATTATGACGCCTATCTGGCTTTATCAAAAGAGTATATCGATAGCCAGCAGCACCCCCTAAAGATCATTGACACCCCCTACCTTCCTTCAACCGAACGAATGAAGGGGAAAGGATTTGTACAGATTGACTGCCTCCATGGATTTGCCTGCAACCCCTGTGAATTTGCGTGCCCCCATGGCGCCATAACCAAAACATCTACAAGCACGGTTCCCCAGATTGATTTCGACAAATGCATCGGATGCATGGACTGTGTATATCAGTGTCCGGGGCTGGCTATTTTCGGTTACAACCTGGCCAAGGACTGGCTTTTCCTTCCGATAGAGTATTTAGCTACAGCAGGATCCGAAGTATATCTGGTAGACAACAACGGAAAAATCCTGGGAACCGGCCTTCTTGAGAAGATCCTGAAAAAGCCAAACAAGACCGATATTGCCCGGGTTAAAGCCCTTGACATTCACGGAGAGAAACTGGTTGAAGTCAGAGGCTTCATTATTAAAGACAAGTACCCGGAGCCTGTGCGTATCCGCCCGGTTCAAATGGCGGTTGAAAACCCAACCTATGTTTGCCACTGCGATGATGTTACCATGGATGAAATCCTGGAGCGGATTGGCGACCGGAAGTTCATTTCGGTTGATGAGATTAAGCATACCACCCGTTTGGGAATGGGCGCATGTCGAGGCAAACGCTGCATCAAACGACTTAAAACCGCCCTGCATGGTTCCGGCATTCAGATTGTCGGCGATGCAACCCCTCGCGGTCCCCTTTCAAACCAGGTTGGTATGGGAGAGCTCTATCCAAAAGAAAAAAGCGAACAGATACATATCGTTGACCAAAGCCGCCAGCCGGAAAAAGTCAGGGTAGAATCGCTGGTTGTTGGCGGTGGGATTGGGGGTTCGGCCCTGTTCAGATACCTGTCCGAAGCCGGGAAAAAACCTGTACTGGTTAACTCAGGCCGGGGTGCCTCATGGAGAAATATTGCGGGCGGTCGACCGAATTTCAGCGTCCCTGAATTATCTGACATTGCCCGTCATAATCTCGAAATATTCAAGGACCTTCATAAAATCAAGAATATTGATTTCCGCCCGATAGACTACGTGACCTTTGCACATGACGAGGCCATGCTAAAGGCGCTCGAAGCTTCCATGTCCTGGTCGGATGCCGAGATGATCGGCCCCGATCAGTACCCTGCCAGAATTTCCCCGTTCATCAACAGGCGGCTTGCCGAAAACTATCCAGCTGCCCTGATAACACATGATTGCTGGCAGGCTACTCCGGGCAGGGTCATTGACCTGATAAGAACCCTTGGTATCGAAAAAGGAGGGATCATATGGGAAGACTGTAAGCTCATTGATGTGCGGAAAGAAGGACCGGAATACCATGTTTTGGTTCAGAACCATGACAAGAAATATATCGAGATCACTACCTCCATCTTTATCAATGCCATGGGACCTGAAGGCCACCATTTTGCAAGGAAACTCGGTATTGAAACCGGAATGTATCCGGTAAAGCACCAGGCCTTCATCACACGCCGTTTACCGATGCTGGGTGTTAACGGCGCCCCGCTTCCGATGGTCATCGACCGGCAGAAATACAAGGGGTTCAGCGCCGTGTACGGTCAGCAGCTTGGCGAGACCGGCCAGGTGATCGGGTGCGCGTCACCGGCAACCGACCCACAGGAGTCAGATAAAAACCTGAAGATCAACTCCCAGGACTTCCTTGAAATCGCCTCCGAGGTGTTCGTCAACTGGATTCCCGAGCTTTCTTCTGTCGGCTTCCAGGCGGTTTGGGCCGGATACTATGTCGAGCCCAGAATGATCCTCGACCCGGACCTTGGACTCTTCCTGGGTTTACGGGGCCAGGGCTTCATGCTCGGTCAATATCTTGCTAAGATGTATGTGGATTCGATCACAGGCAGGAAAGTCCCTGAATACTTCAAGCAACTGGCCATTACCGGTGATGGCCTTCTGGAAAAAGCATTCAAATAGGATCTAAACTTTTTTCAGGATCGGTTGTTTGAAAGTAAAAACAACTCGATCATGAATAAAAGAGAATTCCTTAAATCCTCTGCTCTTATCGGAGCAGGTATAGCTGCAGGCATCGTTCCGGGAACCAGCTCAACGGCTGCAAATGGTTTTGTATTTTCACAGACCACCCTCAATCAGGCTGGAGAATATACGCTGCCCGCCCTGCCCTATGCGTATAATGCACTTGAACCATTCATTGATGAAGCTACCATGAAACTTCATCATGGCATTCATCATGCGAGTTATGTGAAGGGATTAAACACTGCCATAAAAAAGATTAATGAGGCTATGGATTCTGGAGATTTCAGCCTGATCAAGCATTGGGAAAGAGAAATGGCTTTCCACGGTGCCGGGCATTTTCTGCACGTTCTGTTCTGGAACAACATGGGTCCCAAAGCCGGCAAAAGAAGCGAAACACTGGATAAATATATTGTCAAATCTTTTGGATCTTTTGACCGTTTTATCAGCCTTTTCAAGCAGGCAACTGCATCGGTGGAAGGCAGCGGCTGGGGGATCCTGGCCTACCAGCCCGATGGTGACAGGCTGGTCGTTCTTCAGGCAGAAAAACATCAGAACCAATCACAATGGACCACTATTCCGATATTGGCCTGTGATGTATGGGAGCATGCGTACTACCTTAAATATCAGAATAAAAGGGCAGATTACATTAATGGGTTCCTGCAGGTTGTGAACTGGGATTCAGTATCGGCTCATCTTGAAGGGTTGCTGAAATAAAAAAAGGCGGTTGGGAGCCGCCTTTTTTACCAACATCACCTATCATGTCCCCACAATCAAGAACCACCTTACAGATAAGAAGAAGTGAGAAGAAAGAAGTTTATTGCAACTAAGCCTAATTTTCCCTTGTCTTAATTCCTTTTCTCGAAGGCTCCTTCCTGTCTAACCTTTTGCACACTAAAGATAACGCCTAAAAGCTTAGATGCCAAATTTATTTGGCGAATTAACAGTCAGAATTATTAACAATCATCTTTAAAACTTTGCAAATATCTGGAATTCTGATACTTGACTAAACCTGTTATTCAGCAGATTACACATCGACGAGCAAATCATTAAGATCCCTCTTAGGGACATGATGAATCTGGTCAGCATCCCTCCAGTAGCGAATTTCGCCATTCTTCATGGGGTCAATCACGACGGTTTCTGCTGGCTTTCCCAACGCAATGACCAAAAGAATCTCCAAATAATCCTGAATTTTCAAGCGGCTTCGAAGCTCATCCTTATTAATCGAAGCAATCATGCATCCACCGAGGCCCGATTCAGCCGCTCCAAGGAGTATGGTTTGGGAAACAATTCCAAGATCCACATCAAAACGCGTTCCGAGCCGCGTGTCCCCCAGAACAATGATATACCCGGTTGGCTGCTCGTTCTTAACCGGTCCGCTCCAATCTTTCAGGTAGCCCGCCCAGGCCAGGGTCCCGAATACAAGCTGATTCTGGCTCTCCTCATGAACACAGGCAAATTTGAGTGCCTGCTGGTTCCGGCTCGAAGGACAAATCCTTGCCAAACCGACCAATTGCTTTAAAAGCATCGGGGAGACGGGGAAGGATCCGTCAAATCGTCTGTAGCTGCGGTTTTTCAATACTAAATCATTTAACATATCAGAAGAGGATTTATATATTTGTGATCAACTAAATTTTTACGAGAATGAACCCCGAAGAATTACTTGCCAAGATTGCAAAATGCGTTGAAAGAGGTAAAGTTAATAAAACCTCCCCTTTCCCTCCCGATATGAAAGAACAGGACGGCGCCGATGAGCTTACCGTTCAAGCCCTCGCTGCCGGAATTCCTGCAGATGAGGTACTCCAGAAGGGATTGGTGCCCGGTATGCAGATCATTGGGGTAAAATTTCGTGAAAACAAGGTTTTCGTTCCTGAAGTATTAATGGCAGCCAAATCCATGAGCGCCGGGATGAAGCACCTCAAACCGTACTTTCAGTCGGGTGCCGTAAAGCGTAAAGGCGTTTTCATTATTGGTACCGTAATGGGTGACCTCCACGACATAGGAAAAAACCTGCTCGGAATGATCGTTGAAGGTGCCGGCTGGGAAGTTGTCGACCTCGGTATTGATGTTCCTGCAGCTAAATTCATGGCCGCAGTGGACCAGCATCCGGGTGCATTTATCGGCCTTAGCTGCCTCCTGACCACCACCATGCTGAACATGGAAAAGATTGTTCATGAGATCAAGACTGCAAAACCCGATACCAAGATTCTGGTTGGCGGAGCACCGGTAACGGATGATTTCAGGGTCAGGATCGGGGCCGACTGGTATTCGCCGGATCCGCAGGGTGCGGTTGAATTCCTGAATAAACATGTAGTCTGATGAAGCTCACACCCCGTGAAAACCTGATCCGTGCAGCAAGGCGGCAGGGGTTCGACTGGGTTCCCCTTGATCTTCTGCTCTGCGATTCCCAGATAAAATCCTTCCGGAAACGCTTCGGTCATGAAGATTATTTCGATTGGTTTGGTGTGGATTTCCGCTGGGTTGAACTCAAGGAAAATCCGGGTTCGGCAAGGCCGCGGGATTTATATCCGAGAGAAATCCTTCCTGCCGATACCGAATTCGACGTTCTCGGTCTGGGTCATTCAAAGGGATCTGAAGCCGCATTTCACATGACCCGGATGCATCATCCGCTGGCCGGGGCAGAAACCGTGGATGAGATCCTCAACTACCCGCTCCCGTTAGTGAGACGGGAGGAAAACCAACCGCTATTTGATCAGGTTGATTCTCTGCACCAGCGTGGTCTGGCCGCCATGTGCATGATGCAGATGACCATCTGGGAAGCCGCATGGTACCTCCGGTCCATGGAGGATATGCTGATGGACATGATGCTGGAGGACGAAAAAGCCACCATCCTGTTCGATAAAATACTGGAATACCAGATTCACCGGGCAACCCTGCATGCGCAGGCGGGTGTCGACATTCTCTCCCTCGGGGACGATGTGGGCATGCAAACCGGACCGATGATGAGCGTGGAGCTATGGGAAGCCTGGATCAAGCCCCGGCTCCGCAAAGTGATCGATGCCGCACGGAATATCAATCCCGATATCCTGATCTTTTACCACTCCTGCGGGGATGCCACCCTTTTTATTGAAGGACTGATCGATGCGGGCGTGGATATCCTGAATCCGATACAACCCGAATGCATGGATTTCAATGCCGTGCATGCGAAATACGGAAACCGGCTCTCGTTCTGGGGCACCCTGGGAACCCAGCAGCTGATGCCGTTCGGAACCCCGGAACAGGTGAGGGAAATGTCCCTCGACCGCATCCGCACCTGCGGTGAAAAAGGCGGACTGATTCTGGGTCCCACCCATCTGGTGGAACCCGAAGTACCCTTCGAAAACCTGGTGGCGATGAAAGAAGCTGCCCTGGAATTATACCCAAGACCTTGATTATGACAGGAAAAAATTTGGTAGTGGCCGCCCTCAGAGGCGGCCATACCCCGATCATCCCCTGGGTCCCTTTCGTGGGCGTACACGGAGGATACCTCATAGGGAAAACAGCAACCGAATACCTCAATTCATCGGAATTAATCGTTGAGGGAATCAGCAAAGCCATCGAGCTCTATCAGCCCGATGGAATCCCCGTCTGTTTCGACCTCCAGATCGAGGCCGAAGCCCTGGGATGCGAACTGGCCTGGGCAGATGAGAATCCCCCGGCCGTGGTCACCCACCCGCTCGCCGGAAAGAACGACCTGACCGGCCTGCAGGTACCCGGACCTCTGGCAGGAAGGATTCCCGTCTCTATCGAAGCTGCACGTGAACTCAGGAAGAAATACCCGGATATTTGCCTGTACGGGCTGATTACCGGCCCGTTCACGCTGGGGCTCCACCTCCTGGGAACCGACATCTTCATGAAAATGTTCGAGGACCCGGCCTACACGAAGTCCTTGCTTGCGTTCACATCATCCGTTAGTAAAGCCATGGCGGGGTATTATCTGGATGCCGGCTGCGACGTGATTGCCGTAGTCGACCCCATGACCTCCCAGATCGGTCCTGATCAGTTCACGGAATACATTCATCAGCCGGTTGCCGATGTGTTCAGTTATATCCGCAGCCGCAATGCTCTGAGTTCCTTCTTCGTCTGTGGTCATGCCCAGCAGAATATAGACGTTATGTGCAAGACAGGGCCCGATAATATTTCCATCGACGAAAATATTCCGCTGGATTATGTCAAGAATATATGCAGCCGTTACGGCATCAGCTTCGGCGGCAATATGCAATTGACCCTTGTGATGCTGATGGGGTCACCGGAGGACTGCCAGCGCAACGCACTGGAATGCATGGATATAGCTGGCAATAAGGGATTTATCTTGGCTCCTGGCTGCGACCTTCCCATGAAAACCCCGGTGGCGAATATTCAGGCCGTATCGCAGCTGGTGCGGGATTCCTACCGCCAGGATATTGTTCGCACCCTGGAGCACAAGGAGGGCAAGCCGCACCTGCTCAACCTCGATGAATACGGAAAGAGCGACCAGGTGATCGTGGATATCATCACCCTCGATTCCGAATCCTGCGCCCCCTGCCAGTATATGGTGGAAGCGGTTAAGGAAGTTGCCCCGCATTTCGAAGGTTTGGTTGAGTGGCGCGAACATTCGATCAAGAACCTCGAAGGCGTCACATTCATGTCCTCCCTGTTTGTCAAGAATATTCCCACCATCTGCATCGATGGAAAGATCACCTTCGTTTCCCAGATCCCGCCCCGAAACGAGCTGATCAGGGCCATTCAGAACCGGATCAACGAAAAGCTGAAAATCAGGCTTCGGGTGAAACAGGGCGAGATCCTCCTTCTCGGTAAAACATCCGAAGAAATTGAACCGCTACTCGATAAAACCCGTCAGGCGATTGCCGAACTGGGTGTTTCAGTGGAACTCCGCCAGGAAACCAATCCCGAAGTGATCCGCTCCCTGGGCGTGGCACAGACTCCGGCCTGGGTTGCGATCAAATACAAGATTCGCAGTGAGGCCGGAAATCCGGGAACCGATGTGATCAAGGAATGGATCAAGGAGATTCTCTGAAAAAGATTCCCTTTATCCTGATAACCGGGTTCCTGGGCAGTGGCAAAACCACGCTACTGATGGATCTTGTAAGGAAGTATTCGGGTGATTTGCGTTTAGCGATTGTACAGAACGAGTTCGCTCCGGGACACACCGACGGAATTACCCTCCGGCGATCCGAACAGCCCTTCGAACTGCTGGAAATCAATAACGGCAGCGTCTTCTGCGCCTGCCTGCTCAGCGACTTCATCGACCGGCTGGAACCCTTTATCAATCAGGTTCATCCCGATGTGATCCTGCTCGAGGCCACCGGTCTCGCAGATCCCATATCCCTCGGCCAGATCATCCATTCCGATAAGCTCACCGACAAAATCTACCTCGCCGCCTCCTGGTGCATCGTCGACGCCGCCAACTTCCATAAGATCATCGACACCGTCTCCCGCACCCGCCATCAGATCCGCATCGCCGACCTCATCTGGATCAACAAAACCGACCTGGTCAGCGATACAAAAGCCATCAGGGAACGAATAACCGAAATCAACCCTTTCGCCGACATCATCGAAACGACGTACGGCGCCACAAACCAGATCGATCTCCGCCACCTGCTTTGTCATCCCGGCGAAGGCCGGGATCTCCCCGGCAAAGATCCGGGACGCGTGACGCGTGACGCGGACTCGGAGCCCCGCCCCCCCATCGGCTCCTGTGTCGTCCGGTCCAACCGCTATTTCGACCCGGAAGCCGTTAAGAATTTCGTGGAAGAAAAATCACCGGGCCTCTACCGCCTGAAAGGTTATATCCGGATAAACCTGCAGGAAACCCTTGCCGTCCAGTGCGTTTTTGATCAAATACAAATCTTACTTATCACCGGCTACGACGGCCCCACGGAGCTGATTGCCCTGGGCCCCGATCTCAATAACCGGGAATTCTCGAAACAGTTTTTAGCTTTACAAAAAAAGAACTGATATGGCACACTCTATCCTTGACCGGTTAAACGCCGGCGGAATCCTGATATCTGACGGCGCCCTGGGAACCATGCTCCAGGCTGCCGGACTCGAACCCGGCGTTTGTCCGGAAACCTGGAATGCCGATTTCCCCGAAAAAGTGGAAGCCATAGCCCGGTCCTATGCAGAGGCCGGTTCAGATGCCATAGAAACCAATACCTTCGGATGCAACCGCTTCAAATTGAAGCATTACGGGTTGCAGGACCGCGTGGTTGAGCTCAACCGGAAGGCCGTTGAAATCACGCGGAGGGCCATTGGTCCGGACCGCATCGTCCTTGGCTCGGTAGGCCCCACGGGGATTCTGCTTATGATGGGAGAAGTGAGCGAAGATGAATTGTACGAAGCCTTTAAAGAACAGTGCGTCGCTCTGGCCGAAGCAGGTGCAGATGTCATCTGTATCGAAACCATGACCGCCCTTGATGAAGCCATTATTGCCACCCGCTCTGCCAAAGAAAATACACATCTCGAGGTAATCACGGCGATGACCTTCGACAAAACCATTCAGGGCGATTTCCGAACCATGATGGGGGTCTCACCCGAGGAAATGGTGGCTGCACTGAAAGAAGCCGGTGCGGATATTATCGGAACCAACTGCGGTAACGGCATGGAAAACATGATCCCTATCGTTGAGCTGATCCGGAAAATTGATCCCACTATTCCAGTGCTCGTCCATGCCAACGCCGGTCTGCCCCACCTCCACGACGGCAAAAACGTATTCAGCGAAACCCCCGACATCACCGCCTCCTACGTACCCCACCTCATCCAGGCCGGCGCAAACATTATCGGCGGCTGCTGCGGAACCACGCCGGCGCATATACGGAAGATGAAGGACGTGGCGCGAACCTCGTGAAGCGTGAAGCGGGACGCGGGACGGGTATCAGGTTTCGGGTTTCGGGTTTCGGGCGCCCTGCTGTCATCCCGGTGAAAGCCGGGATCCTCAGCCCATAAAATTCATTCCATAGCCACGCAGGGGCGGCATTTCCATAGCCCCGCAGGGGCGGCATTTAAGTATCCTCCGGCACAGCCGGAGGCTTTCCCCCCCCGCCCCCTCAAATCTTTTCCAGCGCCCTGCAAGGGCGCAACAACCTGGATTTTCCCTACATTTATAAGGCATAATCCTGCCTTCATGAAACTCCGCACCTTGCTCCTGTTCTGCATTCTACTGGCGCCGGTCTGTCAATCCTTCCCCCAGGTTATCGATATCGATGTCCTCGCCCGGTTCTATTTCGGTCAGGATTTCAAATGCCTCCGGGAGAAAAAGGTCCTGATGCCGGAGAAACGGGATCAGCTGCTGAATTACATCGAAAAAGCAACCGGGGAGGAAAACCAGATTATCGTGATCATGAATCTGAAATAATCAGAATTTTGTAATAACTTTGTAATTACAATCAATACCTAAATGAAAATCCCCATCATCCGCATCGGCAATTCAAAAGGTATCCGGCTGAGCAAAACGGTACTGGAACACTACCAGATTACCGATTCGGTGGAGATGGTGATGGAGGAGGATTGCATTGTGCTGAAGCCCTTAACAAAACCGAGAACCGGCTGGGATGAAGCTTTCAGCGGAATGCACGAAAACCGGGATGACCAGCTGCTGATACCGGATGTTTTTCCCGATGAAGATCTTGAGGAATGGAAATAACCCAATACCAGATAGTTCTTGTCAACCTTGATCCAACGGTTGGCAGCGAAATCCGGAAGACCAGGCCCTGTGTGATTATTTCTCCTGATGAAATGAACCGGCATCTTCAAACGGTTGTAATCGCCCCCGTGACGACAACCTCAAAACCCTACCCTACCCGCGTTCCGGTCACTCATGAAGATACAGCCGGATGGATCGCAGTGGATCAGATCCGGACGATCGATAAATGCCGTATCATCAGCAATACCGGCATGCTAAGATTTTCAGAAATTCAAAGACTCAAGCTTATTATCCGTCAAACCTATGTAGACTAAACACCATGAAACTTTTCAGAATTCTTATCTCCCTGAGCTGCCTGGCAGCCCTTTTTTTGACAGCTAACGCCCAGTCCAAAAAAACAGAACCGATTTCGACCGTCCAGCCTATCGGAATTGAAACCCTGCTGCGCCTCGACCTGCTTCCCCAAATCAAAGCACAGGTTTACACCGGGGCATTCACAAGCTGGGACCGGTCTGGCGGAAACGACGACGGTTTCAGCGGAAAGTATTCATTCCTCCGAAAAGAAGGGGACCAACTTGTCATCGCCGAAATGGAGGGGCCAGGCGTGGTTACCCGCATCCACATGCCGGATCCGCAGGAGGGTTACATGGAGTTTTATCTCGATGGAGAAAAAACACCCCGAATCAGCCTGAAAATCAAGGAGTATTTTGACGGCAAGCACCTGCCCTTCCTCGCGCCGCTGACCGGATCCGGAGTGGGTGGTTATTATACGTATGTCCCGATCTCCTACCAGTACTCCTGCAAGATCATGATCCGGGACTGCCCCGTTTTCACCTTTTACGATATCAATTACGTGAAGTATCCGGCCAATACCCTGATCCAGACCTACCAGAATCCGCCGTCACCACAGTGGCTGCAGAAAATTGAGGAAGCCGGTAAAATCCTGAATGCAGCCGGTACCGATATTTCCCCGTACCTGGCCGGACCGGGGATCCAGCCTGAATCAAAGAAAATCAGGGGAACTGCCGCACCGGGCAAGCCACTGGAAATCTTTAAGATGAACAAGCCCGGCAGGATCCTGGGACTTAAACTCGGACCCGCTTCCCAGTTCGCCGGACTGCAGAAGGATGCAGTGCTGAATGTTTATTATGAGGGAGAACAGCTTCCTTCGGTAGCCTGTCCAGTTGCCGATCCATTCGGGTACAGTTGCGGGGAGCCGGCAATGAAATCCCTGTTTGCCGGAACCAGCAATAATGTCAATTACCTCTACCTCCCGATGCCTTTCGCGAAATCAGTGCGGATCGAACTGGTCCAGGAGAACCTGGAAGGTCCTGCCCTGCCGGTTGAAGCTGAAATTATGTTCTCCCGTAACGGTAAAAAAGCCGATGAAGGATATTTCTATTGCCGCTGGAACCGTGAGAATCCCTGTACCACCGGCAAACCTTTCACCTACCTGAATACTACCGGCAACGGACATGTTATCGGTGTTTCCATTCAGGCACAAGGCTTTAACCCGGGCGGCACCACTTTCTTTGAAGGCGATGATATTGTCATGATCGACGGTGAGATGGCCATCCACGGAACCGGCTCCGAGGATTCCTACAACGGCGGCTGGTATGACGTCCCGGCCCGATGGGAAGAACGCGCCTCATTTCCGCTAAGTGGATGTCTGGATTATAAGAAGCCCATGGGGCGCACCGGAGGCTACCGGTGGATGATCCCGGATACCTATGTGTTCCGCAAGAATATTGATTTTACTATTGAGCACGGACCGGAAGGAAATGCCGAACCCACCGACTACACCAGCGTAACGTACTATTATTCAACAGAAAAGCCCTCTGCCAATGTTCCCTTGCCTGAATTTGCCGACCGTAGAATCACGGCACCGAAGAAAGTTGTTTTTGTGCCCGGATGGAATGTTCCCACGCACACCACCCCGCTGCAAAATGCCGTGATTGAAAAAGGCGCCGTTAAGGTTGGAACTGGCAGGGTACGCTGCTTTACCTTGAAAACAACAAATTCCGATGTTTTCGGTCCACATGAGGTATCCTTTATTCTGGACCTCCCGGAAGCAGGCAAATATCAGATCAGTATTAAGGCCATCCAGGGCCCCGATATGGGAAGCCTGCAGGCCCGGCAGCACGACAATCCGCTCGGCAAACCCGTCGACCTGTATGCCACTGAAAACGCTATCAGCCCCATCCTCCCAATGGGCACACTCAATGCCGTCCAGGGCAACAACGTAGTCTACTTCCGGCTTTCCGGCAAAAACCTTTCCCTTATTGAAATCATCTTAGAACTGTTACCCTAATAGAGACGCTTATATGCGTCTCTACAGGTCATCCCCGCGAAAGCGGGGGCCGGATCCTCTAACGTGCCTAGGGATTAAGGCTTCCGCCGGAATGACAGTTCTGGCCAAACTGGCAACCGGTAACCGGCAACCGGCAACCTCTTACGAGCCATACCGCCTGGCCACCTCGCTCCAATCCACCAGGTGCCAGAACGCATCAATATACTCCGGCCTCCGGTTCTGGTAGTTGAGGTAGTACGCATGTTCCCATACGTCAAGCGCCAGGATCGGTGTGCCCTTAACATCAGCAACATCCATCAGGGTATTGTCCTGATTTGGGGTTGAGGTCACAACGAGCTTCCCGTCTGAGACAACCAGCCAGGCCCAGCCCGATCCGAAACGGGTGGCCGCTGCCGTGGAGAATTTCTCCTTGAAAGCTTCGAATGATCCAAACTCGGTCTCAATAGCTTTCATCAGGTCACCGTCGGGTTTACCACCGCCGTTCGGCGAAAGATTGGTCCAGAACAAATTGTGGTTAAAAAATCCACCGCCATTGTTGCGAACACCCATCGGGTACTTCGATACCCCGGCAAGAATCTGCTCAATGGTCAGGCTCTCGGCATCCGTACCAGCAATCAGGTTATTCAGGTTGTTCGTGTAGGCAGCATGATGCTTGCTGTGATGAATCTCCATTGTACGTGCATCGATATAAGGCTCCAGAGCATCATATGAATAAGGTAAATCGGGCAATTTGAATGACATTTTTTTCCTCCTGGTTATAATTTTGAATATATCTAGAGAACAATTCTAGGGGGAAAAAGTTGAGGGCACAAGGGCACAAGGGCACAAGGGCACAGGGGCACAAGGGCACAGGGGCACAGGGGCACAGGGGCACAGGGGGTTTGGGTGTGGGGTGTGGGATTTCGCGTCACGCGTCACGCGTCACGTTTTCCGGTCACTGGTCACTGGTCACTGGTCACTGGTCACTTCTTCTTCTAGCTACTGCCGAGCGATAGTACCTCCCAAGAAAATCATAAAGCACCATCTCCTGCACCCGGTGCCGCGTGCGGAAGGCACGGTTCAGTGTCATATGGACAAGATCGGGAACCAGGTTGGAGCGGATCAGGGTTTCATGGTCGGGATAGGTTGTCTGAAGATCTGCCAGGGTTGGGGCCTGCTCCATGGAATTTGCGGCTTTTTTTATGGCGAATTCGAGTTCCGCTGAA
>CAZEKJ010000006.1:15522-20403 GCA_964512915.1 uncultured Porphyromonadaceae bacterium | reverse complement strand
GACTACGGTATTTGACATCCAGCTGGTTTTTCATGGATCGGGTGACATGAAATTCTTCCGACAGGGCCTTGCGCATCCGGTCCAGCATTTCCGCTTTTTCTTCCGGGATCAGTCCCAATCGGTTTAACATCCATTCAACACGATTAGCGCATTCCTGCCATCTGTCGTTATCCGGTTCATTTGCTGCACCCACCAGCCAATCAAGCCAAAAGACCGAATCAGAAAAAAACCATTTTTCAATAAGCTCCATGCGGCTGATACCGTACCTTTCAGTTTCAGGCTCATAGGTTCCCGCCTCAATTTTCCACATCAGGTCATGATCAAGAAAGGGCTGGCAGGTTTTACTCAGGGCAGTCAGCATTTCACCACTATTATCCGGATCAGTGAGCTTCAGGCGGATCCGCAAATGGTAATCCGGGTCCAGGTACCGGATGAAGTGGAAGCTCTCAACTGAACCTGATGCAAGCCAGGGTTGAAGCAGAGCATGAAACGGGCCGGTCAGCCACTCCTCCAGTGCCTGGGTCCCGCCATAGAACCTGAGGTACATCCAGGAAGTCCCCGGAACATATCGTATGGTTTTCTGATTCATACCTGTTTATAACACAGCACGATCTGGTTGGCAAACGCGCCTGAAGAGCCCTTCACTGGCGTCGATCGGGCATAAAATGGCCTGACTGTAACCATAGGAAAGCCATGACTGACATCCCAGAAAGCCAATATCAGGTTTGTGTTTCTCCAGTCAAAATACAACTCCTCATCACCGTGCATCCAGACCATCTCATCCGGCATTAACCGGGCTTCCTTCCATGTCAACAGGGACTCCTTGTCAACCTGCCGGCTGGCAATGGAAATAAATGCTTTGAGTTCAGTGGGTCTGAAAGTCCATGCAGGTGCGAGCAGGATCAGATTACGGAACCGGATACCGGGAGTATAAGGGGCTATCCGTGCTGCATCGCCCCATGCGGGAAGCCAGAAGTCCATATTATCCTGCAGTTGAACGCGATGCAGGAACTTGTATACCGGCAGATTACCCAGGTTATGATTGTAGGCATTGGTCATTCTCGGGACTATCTCTTTCCCGGTGGACACGGAGGTTAACACAACCCGATCCTTCCGGACCGAAACCAGGATATCGGTGATACGGATTTGCCTATCCGCCGGTTTTTCCGAACGTGCCAGGTAGGGAATTTCATACTCATAAAAGGAAGGCCTTTGCAGAACATTTCCGGTCCGATCCTCGGGCAGGTGAACCACTTCGGCATAAATTTTTCCCGGGTCAAAGTCTGTTTCATCCCGTATCATCTGGTTCATCCAGTCGGTGGTTTTATCCGGATCTGCAAATCCAAACCTGCCAAGGACGGCGGCAGGGTGCCCGGGTGAAGTGAGACTCATATATACCTGATCATTGCCTTCACCATCCCGATCCGGCAATTCAACAAGAGTCCAGATCTGGCCCGGCCAGATTCCCGCGTGAATATCCAGGTCATGAAGGTCCTGCTGCTGAATATCCAGGTACAGATCCCCGGCGGATACCGTTGCAAACAATCGTGAAGCCAGCCACGGATGGCCCGATTCCCTGGCAGCAGCCGGAGGGTTGAAACCCGGTCCCCAGTGCAGATCATCGATCCAGGGAACCGGATCAGTCCAGTAATTCTCAACGGATCCCTCCAGACCGATCCCGGTTTCAGGGTCGAGAACCCTGACCATCAAAACCTCACGTTCGCCATATCGCCGGATGAAAGCCTCACGGAATTTTTTCATCGGGTCTGCATGCCTGTCTGTGGACAATGCCCGGGTGATCCGGATCCCAAGGAGAATCTGGTTGGCAAGGTTCCGGTTCAATCCTAGTTCAGCACAGCTGAGGTTCATATCAGCCTGGATCAGGTGGCTCTCGAGGATCGGAACAGGAATTTTTCCCGCTTCTGCGGATACCTCGTTACGCAGCGGCGAAATATCGCCGGGATGGTTCATACGGTTCAGCAAACGGTGCAAACTACGCAGGGGTCGGATACTCTCATTTTCATCGGAGATTGCTCCGGACTGATCCAGAAGTCTGTCGAAGTACTGTTTCCCGCATACCACCGGTTCCAGCTGGCTCACCAGGACCTGCTCCACAGTGAGAGCGCTTACATATTCATTGATTTCTTCCCCCTCCCATCCTCCGGTTTTCAGGTATTCTCTGATTTCCTGCAACTTGCGTCCTGACTGGCAGAATTCCAGCAGGGGCTCCAGAATTCCGGCATCGTCTACCGTAACCACATCATAAACTTTGTTTCTTCCTGCTGTCGCAGGGTTTGTCTGAACATAGTGCCAGCGGCGTCCTACCCGGTATAAACTGGTATTGGGACTAAATTGAAGGGACTCCATTATTTCAGGAATTGCAGCAAGATGGCGGGCGGCGCTCATCAGGTATTCCATGTCCGGACGAACATATACTTCATGTTTTTCCGGAATATCTATCCTGATGTTTGTCTGATCCCCGATCAGTCCGGTTGCAAATCCCGCAAAGGTTCCAAATGGAGTGCAGCGCGACGACATACGGTCAATATACCTGAGAAAGGATATCAAAATCCGATAGTCAGCCTTTCCTTCAGGGCTATTGCGAAACTCATTGGTAAGAATCTGGTTGAACTCAAAGCTGCCCAGCAACAAAGCCTCAGAAACCAATGGGTTTGAGAAAACGGAACGCAGGAAACGGTCAAGCTCCCGGGGATTTTCGGGCACATTCTTAAGGGTGGCCGTGGGTAGGAGCGGCGCCCTCAGGGTGAACCAGGGATAGGCTTCATAACCGGATCGCCTGCTCATTGAAATGCCTATTGAATGAAAATCTCAGCCGGTTCTTCTTTGATCAGGCCGGCAGCCAGAGATTTCTCAATCAGGATCCGGATGGCGTTTCTTCCTTCCGCTCCAAGGGCTATGGTATTTTCAGTGACAAAAGCTTTTATATGAGCATCCATCACGTCCTGTTCAAGGGTTTGGGCGAATTCCCGCATATAGGGAACTGCTCCATCAGGATTCTTCAGAGCCATCATCAGGCTTTTTTTAATCAGTCTGTCGATTGTACGGATAAGATCGGGCCTGAGCCTCCGGTGAGCCATGATTCCGCCGAGAGGTATGGGTGCAGCGGTGGTTTCCTCCCAGAACTGGCCAAGATCCTTCAGAAGGACAAGGCCTTTCTTCGCATAGGTAAACCGATTTTCATGTATCAGGACTCCGGCATCCACTTTCCGGTCAAGAATTGCCTGTTCAATATCGGAGAAAACGAACACTGTTTTCTCAGTGATGGTGGGGTAAGCCATCCTGAGGAGAAGATTTGCAGTCGTGTACTCGCCGGGTATAGCAACCCTAAGGCTCAGGTACCTTGGATCCAGGCATTGGTCCCTGGCTACCAGAACAGGCCCGTTTCCACGCCCGAGTGCACTTCCCGATTCAAGGATGACGTATTCTTTCCAAACATGGAGCCAGGCATGATAGGATAATTTGGTAATATCCAGTTCACCCTTGAAGGCAAGGAGATTAAGTTCCTCTACGTCACTAAGATACGGTTGAAAAGTTATGCCTTCGGTATCGATTTTCCCATTCACCAGTGCATCAAAGATGAAGGTATCATTCGGACAGGTGCTGAATCCGATCCTGATTTTCATAAGAGTTTGGTTAAAGCTTTCGTTAATGATTCAATTGCCTCGTCAACCTTCCAGCTTTTCCGGTCCCGGATACCTGTATAATTTGAGATTGCCCTGATTTGAATTACGGGAATATCCTCTTTCAGGCAAACATAAAATACTGCGGCACCTTCCATACTTTCGGCCTGGGGGTTGAATTTATCAATCATCCGGGCTTTCCTCTCAGGGCTTGCAGTAACCAGGTCGACGGTAATGCTGCTGACACATTCCAGCTTCAGGGATGGGTCTTCCGGCACCTCCATCCAGCCAAACCGGAAAGGTTTTTCATCCGGGTTCCACAACCCTTCGTGAAATATCCACCGGAAGATTCCTCCATGATCAATGCCCACATCCGCAAAGGTATCTCGTGTTACCTGGACTACCTCCCCGGGCTGGAGTGGAAGAAAATAGCTGCCTGCAATACCTGCATGGATAACCTTTTCATACCGTGCAGCAGCAAAATGTTTGGTCAGGTTATAAACCACCGGCACCGTACCGATGCCGGCAATCATCAGATTCCAGTCTGTTCCGGGCAGGTCATAGAAGCCAGGAGCCCCGGCCTGCCTGAATCCGGCTGTCCGGATCAGTTCAGCAGCCTCGATCAGTGTTGGTATAACAAAAAGCCGGCTCATCACTTGGAAGATATATGGTTACCGAAGATAACTCTTCTGAACAAAAAATGTCCTTACTTTGTCCTAACATCCTGTCAAAAACTAAGAAAATGGAAATCACCCTGAATGAAATAAATGGTAATGGTTATCAAAAGATTGAACGCTATGATGACGAAAAAACGATGGAGATGGCCGGCCATTACAAGAAGATTCTCGACCTGCTCGGTGAAGACTCTGATCGCGAGGGCTTGCTGAAAACTCCGCTGCGGGTAGCAAAAGCTATGCAGTTCTTTACCCAGGGGTACAAAATGGATCCGGTGGAAATGCTGAAATCAGCTACTTTTCATGAGGATTACCGACAGATGGTCCTTGTTAAGAATATCGAATTATACAGTCTCTGTGAGCATCACCTCCTCCCTTTCTTCGGAAAGGCACATGTTGCCTATATCCCTAACGGGCATGTCACGGGACTCAGCAAAATTGCCAGGGTTGTAGATGCATATGCCCGCAGGTTGCAGGTGCAGGAGCGGCTTACCACCCAGATCCGTGACTGTATTCAGGATACCCTGCAGCCCCTGGGTGTGGCGGTTGTAATAGAGGCTCAGCAC
>CAZEKJ010000006.1:0-15512 GCA_964512915.1 uncultured Porphyromonadaceae bacterium | reverse complement strand
GTGACGGATGCAGACGGCGTAGGTGTCGTGATCGAGGCTCAGCACATGTGCATGCAGATGCGAGGAGTGCAGAAACAAAACTCCGTAACGACAACATCCGACTTTACCGGTGCATTCCTGAGGACGGCCACCCGGGAAGAGTTCATCCATCTGATCAATTACCGGTTGCACTAGCCATACGGTAATTTTTCTATTTTTGCGGCGCTTAACGTAAAACATCCTCAAATGAAGAAAGCATTCGTTTTTCCCGGACAGGGAGCCCAGTTTCCCGGCATGGGGAAGGACCTCTATGATTTTTCAGAACAAGCCCGTGAGTTATTTCACAAGGCTGATGAGATTCTCGGATTTCCCATCACCGATATTATGTTCCACGGCTCCGAAGAGGACCTGAGACAAACGAAGGTAACACAGCCTGCAATTTTTCTGCATTCAGTGATATTGGCCAAGGTTCTTGGTGATCAGTTTAATCCCGATATGGTAGCCGGGCACAGCCTTGGGGAATTTTCAGCCCTAACCGCTGCCGGCGCCCTGAGCTTTGAAGATGGACTGCTTCTGGTTTCAAAGCGGGCCATGGCCATGCAGAAAGCCTGCGAGATGGAACCTTCCACCATGGCAGCAATTCTTGGAGTTGAAAATGAGGTAGTTGAAAAAGTTTGTGCAGAAATTGCCGAGGTCGTTGTTCCGGCCAATTATAATACAACCGGCCAGATCGTAATATCAGGCTCCCATGAAGGGATCGACAAGGCAATTGCCCGGCTTACCGAGCTGGGTGCCAAGCGGGCCATGAAACTTCAGGTAGGAGGTGCATTCCACTCCCCGCTGATGGAACCTGCACGCGCGGAACTCGCCAAAGCCATCGAAGAGGCTCCGATCGTTGCCCCGGTTTGTCCGGTTTATCAGAACGTCAATGCACTTCCCGTAACCGATCCGGCCGTGATCCGGACGAATCTGGTCAGCCAGCTTACCAGTCCGGTTCGTTGGACGCAAACCGCCCAGAATATGATCGCCGACGGAGCCACGCGGTTCATCGAAGTTGGCCCCGGGACGGTTCTTCAAGGCCTGATTAAAAAAGTGGACCGCTCGGTTGAAACCGAAAGCGCTAAAATCCAATAGGTTATTTGTACAAAAAAAACAGGCGTCCCCACCCGGGAACGCCTGTTTTTTTTGTCAATCGTAAATCGTAAATCGTAAATCGTAAATCGTAAATCCCTAAATCACCCCCTGATCCAGTGTTGCATTCGCAACCTTCAGGAATCCGGCAATATTGGCCCCCTTTACGTAATCAACGTAACCGTCGGCCTGCTTGCCATTGATCTCGCACTGGCGGTGAATATCCTTCATGATTTGGTGCAGTTTTGCATCAACCTCTTCACGCGACCAACTCAGTTTCATTGAGTTTTGTGACATTTCCAGGCCCGATGTGGCGACACCGCCGGCGTTGGCGGCTTTCCCCGGGGCAAAAAGGATTTTAGCCTGATGGAACACCTCGACGGCAGCAGGGGTTGAAGGCATATTTGCACCTTCGCTCACACAGGTACAACCGTTGGCGATCAGGTTAAGCGCATCCTGCTTGTCCAGTTCATTCTGTGTGGCGCAAGGCAGTGCTATGTCGCATTTAACTTCCCACGGACGCTTTCCGGGATGAAATTCTACCCCGAATTCAAGGGCGTAAGGCTGAACTACGTCATTATTGGAAGCACGAAGTTCGAGCATGTATTCAATTTTCTCATTCTTGATTCCATCCGGGTCATAGACATAACCATCGGGACCTGAAATAGTTACAACTTTAGCCCCCAGCTCGGTTGCCTTCAGGGCAGCACCCCAGGCAACGTTACCAAAACCGGAGATGGCAACCGTTTTCCCTGCAAAAGTCTCACCTTTTGTCTTCAGCATTTCATTTGCAAAGTATACGTTTCCGAAACCGGTGGCTTCCGGACGAACCAATGAACCGCCCCAGCCCTGACCTTTACCGGTCAGTACACCTGTGTTCTCCCTGGCGAGCTTCCGGTACATTCCATACATGAAGCCGATTTCGCGGCCACCTACTCCGATATCACCCGCCGGTACGTCGGTTTCGGGTCCGATCATCTTCCAGAGCTCAAGCATGAAATTCTGGCAAAAACGCATGATCTCTGAATCTGATTTTCCTTTCGGATTGAAATCTGATCCTCCCTTGGCGCCGCCCATGGGAAGGGTGGTAAGGGCATTCTTAAAAATCTGCTCAAATCCGAGAAACTTCAGAATACTCAGGTTGACACTTGGATGGAACCGCAAACCGCCCTTGTAGGGTCCGATTGCATTGTTGAACTGAATCCGGTAACCGAGGTTGACCTGAACCTGGCCGTGGTCATCGGTCCAGGGAACCTTAAACATCAGGATACGGTCTGGCTCAACCATCCGTTCGATGATTTTTGCGGATTCAAACTGCGGATTCTGGTTGTACACCTCTTCGATGGATTCCAGAACTTCTCTTACTGCCTGAAGGTACTCCACCTCACCCGGGTGTTTCTTTTCAAGATCAATGATTATTTTTTCTACGTTCATAGAACAAATTATTTAGCACATAATTGTAATGAGCAAAAGTAGCTTAAAATTGAGTCTCCGGCAGACAATTTTTATCAGGTTGTCGTATGATTTTCCTCAGTAAAAAGAGGGTTCATCAGCCTAAAGATCAGGAGGCATGTCCGGTTTGCCGGTCTGGTCGCCAAAACCCGGCTTATAAATAACTCCCCGGTTCCTGGCTCCGTCAATCTTGATCAATCATGGCTCAGCACCCCTGATCTGGCGAATATCGTCATCCTCGGCAACGAGTTCAAGCCTGATAAGAAGTTCCTGGGCGTAAAATCCGTCATTAATAAAAGGATTGATGGTAAGATAGCCTACCCGGAAGGAGGTGAGGTTCTGAAAAAAATGCGTTCCCTGGCTCGGATCGATTCTATAATCAGGCAGGCCGGATTCCACGATGACCCTGGCGGCAGAGATCTGCGGCCATTTAACCGGAATTCCCAGCCATGGATCACTGGACCCCCATCGTCCGGGTCCAACGAGCACATAATTGCTGCCGGAAGCGACAAAACGGTCATTCACAGCCTCTACGCACCTGGCAATCGTCATGCTGTCAGCCGCCCTGAAACAATCGGGCTTCACGTACACAAAATCGCGAATGCCCCGGATCAGGCCGTTGCCCAGGGCAGAAAAGGAATTAATGATCGTATCTGACTGATTAACATCCTCAAGCTTGAAGTTTAGGGCATCCGTATTCTCAACAACCGGCCTGATTTGCAGGAAATTGAAAATCTTCGGAGTTCCCGGCGGCACATCGAGATTAACCGCAAATTCCATTTCGATCGGGTTGTTCATCTCCTTCTCGCCGATCTGCATCAGGGTATGCAGAATATCAGCCAGAGGAAAAGTATTATGCTTTAAAATATTGTTGAAGGTGATCACCTTCCTTCCGTTGTCAGTATACTGATCCCGGATCATTCCGTTGTTCATGTCATAAACTGAGGCGGCAAAGCGTAAGGCCGCATCTCCCTCTGCCTCTTTCACTTTTAGCTTGAGAAGATTAACCCCGTCATCAACTGAAGGGTGGAAATGATCCGCCACAAGGTCAAGAGCGTAAAACTCCCGTTGGGTTTCCCGAAGGGCGCTATCTACAGACGACAGCTGCAGTATCCTTCCCGGATACCGGGGTGAGAATCGAAGCCCGGCACCACCTTCAACAATCAGTTTTCCCAGCCCATAGGCAATGTTGGCTATACCATCTTCGGGCTTCTCCTTGCCAATCGGATAGAAGTTGATCGACCTTGCCACTCCTGACAGGGTGGGATAAAACCGGTTGTTATAACGGTTACCGCAAACCTCCTGGAGAATGATGGCCATCCGCTCGGCATCAATAACATTCTGGGTGGCTGCGAGGTAGGTTTTTGAACTCTTAAAATAAACCGAGGCATATACCGACTTGATCGCATCGGCTATCATATAGATCATCTTCTGTTTATCAGAATCGACCTTAGGCAGCATGAAGGTAGAATAAATTCCGGCAAAAGGCTGATAATGACTATCTTCAAGCATACTTGAAGACCGGACAGCAATGGGATTCTTGATAACCCGGATAAAGGCTTCCAGATCTTTGTAGATCCGTACCGGCAAGGTTGCATTGACAAAACTTTGCAGGATCTGTTCATCGCTAAGCCTCGAAGTCACAATCCGCCACAGGTTGTTGAGGTCCATGAATTCCTCGAAAACTTCCGTGGAGATCACCACGGTCCTCGGAATCGTTACCAGAACCCCGTCCCAGCGTGTTCCCAGCTCATTCTGCTTGATGAAGGAATCGATGAAAGCCAATCCCCGTGCCTTTCCTCCCAAAGAGCCTTCGCCGATTCTTGAAAAGAGCATGTATTCATCAAACCGGGTACGGTCAAAGGTTGAAATCACTCCTCTGGCTTTGGAGAGCCGGTAACTCGATATAAGATTGTAGATATACTGGCGTCCACCCTCAACGCTCCCGAAAAACTCGAGCGACTTATGCTTCAGATGACTGCCAATCTGGAAGAAAGCGCGGGCATTGAACCACTTGGAGAAGTCATTATTGTTAAAATGATACTTTAACGAATGTGCTGGAATCTTGAGAATGATATCCTGCATCTCTTTCAGGTTCGAGGCCCTGCCAATCTCTTCCCTCGTGTCTGGGTCCCGGAAAATGAAGTCGCCGAAATTCATGTACCGAAGCATGAAATTCCGCAGCTCTATCTCCAGGGTTTTGGAGTATTTATGGAGGAAACTGGCATTCAGGTCCGAGGCTGCTGCCTGATTTGACAACTCCGAAGATTGCAGAAGAAAGGGGACGTAGGGATCCTCTTCTCTGACGGCCTTGCAGAATTTCAAACCAGCTTCCTGATCCTTCTTTCCTTCACGTATGTAGGAAATATCGGAAATAATTCCCAGGGTGCTGTCCTTAAAGTCCCTGAAGAATTGAATAGCCTGTTCATAATTGGTGGCGAGCAGAATCTTGGGACGTCCCCGCATCCGCAGCATTTTCCGGTGCTCATTGAGGCCCTCCTGCATGAATGATTTACTCTGCTTGAAGACGATCTTATAGATGGCAGGCAGGAATGACGAGTAATATCGGATTGAATCTTCCACGAGGATAATTACCTGGGCACCAACTTCATTGACATCATAATTAAGGTTCATCCGGTCCTCGATGAGCTTGATGATGGCCAGCAGCAGGTCTGCATTGCCCAGCCATGAGAAAACATAATCAATGGCGCTCAGGTCCTCCTTTTCCAGCTTGATCGACACCTCGCGGCTAAAGTGTGTAAGCACCACAATCGGGATGTGCGGGTATTCTGTCTTGATCCGTTTGGAAAGTTCAAACGGATCCATTTCCCCTACACTCAGCATGGAGATAACCAGGTCAATATGCTCCCGCTCAAGATAATCAAAAGCTTTTCTGGCCGTGTTTGCCAGGATAAATACCGGAGGATATCTCAGGTTCAGGGAAACATACTCATTAAAAATCTGTTCATCTATCCTTCCATCCTCTTCCAGCATGAAGAAATCGTAGTTACTGCATATGATCAGGACCTTATTGATCCTCCTCTGCATCAGAAACTTGAATTCGGCTTCACCGAAATCCGATCTCTGTGGGTCCATAGGAACTATCTCTTTCATTTACAATTAATTACATCGGTGAATCCATAAACAAATCCGGGCACTCCACCCCATTTCCGAGCCGGATGAGAGATTGCCTCTTCTTGCCGTCCATTACTATGTCCAGGTCATTCTCAAACCGGATATGGCGGAAAAACTTACCCTCTTCCAGAACCTCCTGGTCCTCAAGGAGATCGTATTGAATAAAGTTCTTGCCGCCGGTGTTAACCGAGAAATAGCCAACACTCATGGATGTCACATTATGGAAAAAGTGGGATCCCAGTGAAGCATCAAGAGGAAAGTCTGACAAATCAGTTTCAACGATAACCCGTGCACTGGATATCTGAGACCATTTTACAGGAATTCCGATAAACTTATCCCTCGAGCCCCACCTTCCGGGGCCTATCAGAACATATTCCTTTTTTTGCTTTCTCATTCTGTCGTTGAATTGCTCAATCTCCACCGCCATCTCTTCCGTTTTCAGCTTGTCAAACCTTGAAGGCACCACATAAATAAGGTCACGGATGCAACGCATTCTTCCGTTTCCAAGGCTTTTCTCCGCGTAGAGGATTGTCTTACCCGGCTCTATATTATCGATATCTACGGTAAAATCTTCATCAGCACCCACCATCGGCTTAATTTGCAGCAGATAGAAAGAAGTTATGTGGCTCGAATCTGGCATCAGGTCCACTGCATACTCAATTTCAACGGCTGTACCGAGCGCCTCATGAACAACGTCCAGAATCACCTCAAGGGTTTTTGCCAGAGGCATATAGTCGTACTGAAGGATGTTGGCGAAATTCAGGATTCTTGGGCCAGCCCCTGCCAATCCGGGCTCGATACGGTCATTATTGGGATCATACACGGAGGCGAGGTGCTTCATCGCACCATGGGATTCGGCCACCGATATGTCCAGTTTTGACAAGCCGGCCTCCTCGCCGTCAAGTAGGTTGAGCTCCCTTCTTGCAAGATCTGCCGCATAAAAATAAACCTGGGAAGTCTTTAGCTGGTCCCGCAATGATGAGATCTGAAGAGTCGGGTATTTGGGCGAGAAACGCCAGGCCTTTTCGCCGTCAACCGCGTACCGGCCCAATCTCAAGGCTACCACGGCGCAGCCATCATCAGGCTCCATATGTGCAACCGGGTAATAATTATACGATTGCGCTGTACCGCTGATATGGGGATAATAATAATTATCAAATTGATTACCAACCAGTTCCTGGATTACGACAGCCATTTTTTCCTCCTCAATCCGATAATTGACGGCTTCGAAATACATCCTGGCCTCCGGCGAGAATATTGAGGCATAAACCATCCGGATTGCCTCCTGGAGTTGGGTAAACCGTATATTGAAATCAGGATCGGAATTCGGCAGGACATAGGTTTCAAATATCCCCGCGAACGGATGTAGCAGGGAATCTTCAAAAATACTGGAGGAGCGTATGGCCAAAGGGCGGTTAAGGAGCTGCAGGAAAGTCTTGAGTTTTTTCCGGAGGTTAAAAGAGAGTTCCCCAGCCATAAAGGCTTTGCGTATTTCTCCATAATCTTCAATTTCCATGACCCGGTTCAGGAGGTTATTCCTTTGCATGAATACCTCGAACTCATCGGTTCCGATAATCGCCGTGCGGGGAGTACGGATGTTGATATCAGGAACTATCTGACTGAAATCCAGATTGTTGATTAGGGTATTGATAAACGCCAGCCCTCTCCCTTTCCCACCCAGCGAACCTGTACCCAGGCTGACAATATTCCGCCAGTCCAGAACGGCTGACTCATCAAAATTGACCACCTTTCCCTTATCCTTGTCGATCCTGTAGTTCTGAATAACATCGATGATATACTCCCGGAGGTCTTTCGGACTGCTGAAATCGGTTGCCTTGATCGGGTTAATGATTCGCGCAAGCTGAATCTCTCCTCTGGCCATGAGCCAGAGGGAAAAATGATTTTTCAGGGCATGGTATAGAATCGATTCATCCGGAATGGTTCGAAGGTGATTTTCGAAATCTTTCATCGATCGGGCCACGGCAATTTTTCTCCCCTGGGTATCACGGTAAACGAAATGACCATAACCGAGTGAGTAGGTAATAAAGGTCTTAAGATCCTGGAGCAGGGTTTCGGAATTCTTGTTCATGAAGGTGGCCTTGAGTTCCACCGCAGCCGTGGAATACTGGGGATCTGATGATTGAAGGATCATGGGAAGTTCGGCCCGGTGTCCGTGAACATACCGAAGAAAACTGATTCCGGCAGTGTCGTCCACCAATCCGCTGCGCTTGAATTTTACGTCGGATATCACGCAGGCCAGGTAATCCTGATATTTTATAAAGTAATTCAAGGCCTCCTCATAATGGGTAGCCAGCACGATTTTGGTCCGTGCCCGCATGCGGCTCACCTTATCAAGCTCATTGGTATTGGCTTCGGCGATCAATTCCTGCGTCTGCTCAAACACCAGGGTGTAAAGCATGGGCAGATACCGGGAATAATATCGGGGTGAATCTTCTACCAGCAGAATGACCCGCACTAATCCAACGCGTGTGTCATACTCAACGTTCAGCTTGTCATCGAGAAGCTTAACCATAGGAAAGAAAATCTTGGAATCGCCATTCCATACAAAGATCCGGTCTATGGCCGGCAACTGAGTGTGGTTTTCATCGAAAAGGCCGATTTTTGAGCTATTATTAAGAAGCAAAAATATTTTGATATCCGGATTACGTCGCCGGATTCGTTCGGCCAGCCTTAGCGGGCTTCTCGTATCCACTCCCACCATCAGAACAACAAAATCGAATTCCCTTTCCTTTAATAGTTCAAGGGCGTCCTCCGCTGAAGTTGCACCGGTGATCCTGGGCAATGAGGAGAGACTTAAATGGTAGACTTCACCCATCGCCTGCTCAAAAAACCGGTCCTCATTTTCCAGGATAAATGTGTCGTAAAGCGTTGCAACCAGAAGAATCTCCGACACCTTCCGCTTCATAAGGTCGTGAAAGATGTTCTTATCTGCCGTCTGCTTGCTCAGGAATTGCTGCAGTAGCAGGCGACTGTCCTTCATCGACTCGGTATAGACAATCTTCTTGAATTTATAGTCATCCCGTTCCCTTGGCGGTCTCACAACAGAAACCTTATCGGTAAGTCCGTTCAGGTAACCCGTGATTAAACCCGACAAAGTATGGATAAGGTCACGCTCTTCATTCAGGAACGGACCCTCATCGGCGTCGGGCATTTTCTGTGTATAGAACACTTCAATGAGTCCGGTTTTACCATCGGCAGAGGTGAATTCCTGCCGCTGCAGCCATTCTGTCCGCTTAAACCGGAGACTCAGAAACTCCTGGTCATCATAAAAGATTCTGGCGCAGGTTTTCTGTGGATATTGCCAGCCTCGCGGGATGATCAGGGCAATCTGGCGGAATGTCTCAGGAAGTGGCTGCCCCTCTGCGATAATGGAGGTGGTGCGGTTAATCGTCATCAATTCCTTCACACGTTCTGTATGCTCAGCCAGGAGACGTTGCATATCAGGACGTTTCGGGCGGTTGGATTCCATGGTTTCTGGTTTAGTCTAAGTATCGCCAATTTAGCAAAAACCGCGTAAAAAAAAGCCCCGGCTTTCCAGCCGGGGCTTTTTACAAATCCTATTTTACTTCCCAGGTTCCTCCGGAGTGAAGAAGTTCCTTCATGTTCTTAATCTTGCTCTTGGCCCGTATGGCATCGATCTGCATCTCAACCTTTTCGTCATAAGAAGACTGGGCCTCGCAAGCCCGGATCACTCCAAGGGCGACCGGGTATTTGGGATACTCCATGTTAGCCAGCAAAAGATGGATGCCAGCAAACTCGGTTTGGGCATCATGGACCATAAGATCCTTTTCCGATATTCCGTTTTCGCCCAACTGCACGGGCTCTATCATGTTATTCCTGAGCATCAGGCCTTTATCCTGGTTTTTTCCATAGATCATCGGTTCACCGTGCTTAAGCATAATGATACGGTCGTCGCGGTTCTCTTTATCTGCTATATCGGCCCAAATATTGTCATTGTATATTACACAATTCTGAAGGACCTCAACGATTGAGGTTCCTTTGTGCTTTGCAGCCTCCACATAAATATCCGTGGAATACTTGGGCATGGAGTCAATAGTCCGGGCATAAAAGGTACCATTGGCACCAATCACAAGCCCACCGGGTTTAAAAGGACGCTCAACCGTGCCATAAGGCGAAGTCTTGGTAACTGCCCCCTGCAAGGATGTTGGAGAGTACTGCCCTTTTGTAAGGCCATAAATGGCATTATTAAAGAGAATCAGATTCAGGTCAATATCACGGCGTACCACATGAATAAAATGATTTCCGCCGATAGCCAGGGCATCACCGTCGCCGGTAATCACCCAGACGCTGAGGTGGGGATTTGCCACTTTCACGCCGCTGGCAATGGCTGCAGCACGGCCGTGAATACCATGAAAGCCATAGGTATTCACATAATAGGGAAACCTTGAGGAACAGCCGATTCCGGAAATAAAGACCACATCTTCGTGCTTGTATCCGATCTGCGGAAGAGCCTTGAGCACGGAACTAAGAACGGCATGATCACCGCATCCTGCGCACCAGCGAACCATCTGGTCGCTCTTGAAATCTTCGGGTTTATAGGTATTGATATCCATTCTTTAGTCCTCCAGGTTTTTAAGTATGGCTTCTTTCAGGTCTTTAACAGTGAAGGGAAGGCCCATAATCTTGTTAAACTGACGATATAAAAACTCGGGATGATTCATCCGCAGGTAACTGGCAAACTGGCCGAGGTTGATCTCGCAGACCAGACGTTTCTTGAACCTTCCCAGTATCTCTGCCGTATTCAGTGGAAGCGGGTTGATATAGTTAAAATGAACCATGGCAAGCTTGTGACCTTCCCTGCGAACTTCGGATAACGCAGTAACCAGATGTCCATAGGTTCCGCCCCAGCCAATAATAACCAGATCAGCGTCCTCGTCACCGATGATCTCAAGGTTCGGAATTCCGTTAGCGATCCGCTGAACTTTCTGATCCCTAATATGGGTCATCTCTTCATGATTCTCAGGAACATAGGAGACCGTACCTGTCCGGTTCATCTTTTCCAGACTTCCTAAACGGTGCTCCAGTCCGGGTGTTCCGGGAAATGCCCAGGTACGGACAAGGGTTTCAGGATCCCTTACATAGGGTAACCATCCCGTGGTTCCTTCGGCAGCTTTGGGTACCGTAATCCCAGGATAATCATCAAGATCGGGAATCTTCCAGGGTTCCGAGCCGTTTGCCAGGAATCCGTCGGTGAGAAGAATAACGGGAGTCATGTGCTCCACCGCGATCTTTGCCGACATGTATGCATATTCAAAACAGTTCGAAGGTGTCGATGATGCTATAACAACTACAGGGCTTTCACCATTCCTGCCATAGAGTGCCTGCATCAGGTCCGACTGCTCGGTTTTCGTGGGCAGCCCGGTTGACGGGCCCCCGCGCTGGACATCTACAATAACCAGCGGAAGCTCCGTTATTACGGCCAATCCGATGGCTTCACCCTTTAGGGCTAACCCTGGTCCTGAAGTGGTTGTTACGGCAAGGGAACCAGAAAAGCTGGCTCCGATAGCTGTGCATATCCCGGCAATTTCATCTTCAGCCTGAAATGTTTTGATTTTCAAATCCTTACGAGCAGCCAACTCTTCAAGTATCCCCGTGGCGGGGGTAATGGGATAGGAGCCCAAAAACAACTGGAGGTCAGCTTTCTCAGCAGCAGCCATCAATCCCCATGCAGCTGCCTGGTTTCCGTTGATGCTCCGGTAAATACCCTTTTCAATTTCAGCCGGCCTGACCTTGAAGTTACTGGTAAATGCCTCGATGGTCTCAGCATAAAAATAACCGTCATTTAAAACCTTTGTATTTGCCTCGACAAGAATCGGTTTGGATGCAAATTTCTTATTGAAAAAACTGATGGCATGCTCGAGCGGGCGGTCATACAGCCAGCTAACAATCCCAAGGGAAAACATGTTCTTGCAGCGCATAATCGATTTCTGATCCAGCCCGATATCTTTCAGGCTCTCACGGGTGAGCGAACTGACAGGAGCCGATATCAGCTGAATTCCTCCCACGTTCTCCTCCTCAAACGGATCACCCTTGTACCCGGCTTTTTCAATATTCTTGGCATCGAAGGCATCGGAATCATAGATGATAATGCCATCTGGCTTTACCCATCTGAAATTGGCCTTCAGCGCGGCCGGGTTCATGGCAACCAGCACATCACAATAGTCGCCCGGAGTATTGATCTGAGTATGCCCGAAGTGAACCTGGAAACCTGAAACCCCTCCAACCGTTCCCTGCGGAGCCCTGATTTCCGCTGGATAATCGGGGAACGTGGAAACATCATTACCGAAAAGGGCCGAAGTATCGGAGAAAAGCGTCCCGGTGAGCTGCATACCATCGCCGGAATCCCCCGAAAACCGGATGGCCACCTCTTCGATTTCAATGACCTTTGCCTGTTTACTCATAGTGGATTTTATGTTAGGATGTTTTAGTCCGCAAAAGTAATCAGATTTCTATTGTGAATAAAATGACAAATGCTTGTGTATTTTTACAAACCTGTAATCATTCAAAAAGGAGAAAATGGCCCTAATTAAATCTGTCAGAGGTTTTGTTCCGATCATCGGTAAAAACTGCTACCTGTCTGAAACAGCAGTCATTATAGGAGACGTTGTGATCGGTGACGACTGCAGTATATGGTTCAGCGCAGTTCTCAGAGGCGATGTGAATTCAATCCGGATCGGAAACAAGGTTAACATTCAGGATGGAGCGGTACTCCATACCTTATACGAAAAGTCGGTAGTTGAGATCGGCAACTCGGTCTCTGTGGGCCACAATGCCGTGATTCATGGGGCTAAGATTCATGACCGGGTGCTGATCGGGATCGGGGCCATTATACTGGATCATGCCGTGATCGGCGAGAACTCGATCATTGCTGCCGGAGCACTTGTCAAGGATTCAACAATTGTGGAGCCCAACAGCATCTATGCCGGGGTCCCGGCCAAAAAGGTAAAAGATATCGATCCGGAACAGACCCGCGAGATGATTGACAAGATCGCAGGGAATTACCTGTTCTATTCTAAATGGTACGAATAACCTCTACCGGCTGATTACCGGCCACCTGTTTAAGAATCAGCTCAAGCGGCCCCGGATCCCCTGTGGTGAAGAACTGATGAACCGGTGAATCAGGACCGGAATTAAGCCCCCTCTGGTTTTCCAGCACTTTTCTTGTCTGCCTGGCAACAGCCGGCGCCGGATCAATGATAGTAACCCCGGCCGGGAGAATATCCTGTATCATCGGAATCAGGAAAGGATAATGCGTGCAACCCAAAACCAGCTGGTCAATACCTGATTCAATCATCGGATGCAGGTAATGTTCAAGCAGATCATGCGTTTCCCGTGATTTGAGCAGGCCTGCCTCGATAAGCTCCACCAGCCCGGTTCCGGCCTGAACGTGAACCTCCACTGCCCCGGCAAATAACCCGGATGTACGTTTGAAATGCTCCCCTTTGAAAGTTCTGGCAGTAGCTAAAACCCCGATATGCCCTGTTTTTGATGCAAGAGCGGCTGGCTTCACCGCCGGCTCAACCCCAATAAAAGGGACCTCATACTCCTTCCGCAGGGTAGTGATTGCGGCTCCTGTAGCCGTATTGCATGCCACAACGATAAGTTTGCACCCTAGGTCAAGGAGAAAGGAAGTTATAGCCCTGGATCTTTCTGTAATGTATTTCTTGCTCTTGGTTCCGTAGGGTGCATGGGCTGAGTCGGCAAGATAGATCATGGATTCCCCGGGAAGCGCGGAAGCAAGCTCCTTCCATACGCTCAATCCTCCGATTCCGGAATCAAAAACTCCGATAGGTGAAAATGCATTCATACGTAAAAAAAAAATCCCTGCCGGTTGGGCAGGGATCAAATTTAGCATTATGCTGAATTATTTCAATCCCAGTTTGGCTTTTACAAGCGGAAGTACATTAAGGGTTTCGTCCTCCGGGAAATAGACAATTGCACCTGAGGCAATATCCAGTATGTATGTGTACTTATTTGCAATCGCTACGTCTTTGATGGCCTTGCGAACCTTGTCGATGATCGGCTGCAAAAGTTCACCCTGTTTTTTTTGCAGTTCCTGCTGGGCCAGAACCCGGTAGTTTTCAATCTTCTGGTTCAGTTCCATGATCTCTGCTTCCTTCGCTTTTTTCACAAAATCAGTGAGGGAATCCTGCTGACGGGCATATATTTCATACTTTTTTGAGGCCTCATTCTGCATCTCTTCCATTACCTTGTTAAGGTCCACACTGTATTGTTCAAACACTTTTGCAGCGCTGTCACGCTCCGGCATCAGTGCCATGACTTCTTCTGAATTGATATGACCGATCTTTAACTGGGCATAGGCTGCCGTACCGGCGATGATAGAAAACAGCACGAAAGCTGCAACAAACAAGAATGACTTTTTCATTGTAAAGGATTAATCAGATTATACAGAAATACCTAATAATGTGTTACTTAAAATGGTCGGCAAATATAGGAATTAATTCTGAATTCCCATCTTCTTCAGTACGTCATCGCTCTTATCATACTTTGGATCCGTGAAAAGGATCGTCGGACCGGCGGCGACATCAAAAATCAAGGCATAGGCGCCTTCTGTTGCAAGGTCCTTCACTGCATTGAAACATCGTCCTGTATCGGCTTAACCAGTTCCTGTCGTTTTTTGAAGAGCTGTCCGTCCGGTGCAAAATATTTTTTCTGAAGATCTTTCAGGTCTTTTTCTTTGGCCATGATCTCATCTTCACGCCTTGTCCTCATCTCCTCGGTCAGGAGAACCCGCTCTGCCTGATAATCCTTATAGATCTTCTCGATCTCCGTACGCTTGCCTTCGATCTCTTTCTGCCACTCCTCCGAAAACCGATCAAGCTGCTTTTGTGCAGCATCATACGCCGGAATCCTTCCCAGGATATAATCCGTGTTTACAAATGCAAACTTCGTCTGGCTAAAGCCCATGGTCGCTCCCGCGATCAACAGGCTGACAATAACTAATATCTTTTTCATGACTACTTTTTTTTCCTTTTGCAATTACTGTACCAAATCGTAAATCGTAAATCGTAAATCGTAAATCGTCAATCGTAAATCGTCAATTCATCTGCGATCCCAGCACAAAATGGAACTGGCTGTGGTTCTTACCCGTCGTTCCCGGGATATCGTCAAACCCATAGCCCCAGTCAACGCCCATCAAACCAAACATGGGCAGGAAGATTCTGACGCCCAGGCCCGCTGCCCGCTTAAGCTCGAAAGGATTAAAATCCTTGAATTCATACCAGGCATTACCCGCCTCGAAAAAAGCAAGGGCAAAGAGGGTTGCGTTGGGATTCAACGAAATCGGAAAGCGCATTTCCATCGTGAATTTTGTGTAGAGGTTTGCCCCTTCTGCCGGTGTTATCGATCCGTTAGCATAGCCCCTTTGCGCAATAATGTCCCGGCCGTAATAGCTGTATCCCATCATGCCATCACCCCCGACTTCATAATTCTCAAATGGGGAACGCGCATATTTATTGTAAAATCCAAGATATCCGAATTCTGCCTTGGTTGCCAGTACAAAGTCCCTGGTTTCTGCATCCTTCTCCTTGCCTACGATAGACCAAAGCTTTGTATACCAGGCCGACTTGAACGACCACTTATGATATTCGACCCATTTGTAGCGTTCGGCGTCGGTCAGTTTGCTGTAATCTTTATTATTGAAAGCTGAATACGGAGGTGTGATCTGGAGGGATAAGCTGAAGTTGGATCCCGTCCTCGGATAGATGAGATGGTACTGAGAATTTCGTCCCATTGTAGTGGTAAAGATGAAA
>CAZEKJ010000005.1:138263-163556 GCA_964512915.1 uncultured Porphyromonadaceae bacterium | reverse complement strand
CAATACTGTCTTTCTCTTGTGCTTTTTGGCAAGCAAAACAGATTTTTTTGCTATATCCCCTGCAACGTCTTCCATTATTTTTTTAAATTCTGATTTTGCCTGTGCATTTGCTTTTATTCCAAATACTTTTACAATTTTGTTAATCATAGCTTTAGATAGTGCAACCATGGGTAATATTCTGAATGCCAATATTTATAACTTTTTTCAAATTGAAACGAAACTATTTTATCTCTTAAAAATGAATAATTAATAATGCAAAACAAGGAATTGCTAATTTCACAGATCATTGGAATCGGAAAATAATCCGGCCGAGGAAATGAAACCCTTATGTTTGAACTGACCCAGGAAGAAAATTCGAAAATACAGGAAGCCTACAGTAATCTTCTGTCGGGATTGCCAAAAAGCCTGTCACGGGTCGACAAGGATCTCATTAACAAGGCACTTGAGTTTGCTGTCAAAGCCCACGGTGGGGAAAAACGGAAGTCTGGGGAGCCTTATGTACTGCATCCTATCGCGGTAGCTGAGATCGTTTCCCGCGAAATCGGGCTCGGCACCCGAAGTATTGTTTGCGCCATCCTCCATGATGTGGTTGAAGATACGGAGTACACACTGGATGATATTGAGCGGGAATTTGGCCCCAAGGTGCGCCTGATCATCGACGGGCTCACGAAAATAACCGGCGTTTTTGACACGAACTCATCCCTCCAGGCATCCACCTTCAGGAAACTTCTGCTAACCCTCGCAGATGATATCCGCGTCATCCTGATCAAACTGGCCGACAGGCTGCATAATATGCGCACACTGCAGGCCCTTCCAAGGAAAAAGCAAATCAAGATTGCCAGCGAAACCCTCTATATCTATGCTCCGCTGGCTCACCGGCTTGGTTTATATATCATCAAAACCGAGCTGGAGGACCTGAGCCTAAAATACAAGAATCCGGAGGTATACATAGATCTTGCAAACAAGATCAACCATTCGGAAAAAATATCGAGCCATTTCATCAATAAATTCATAGAACCGGTTAAGCAGAGGATGGAGGAAGAAAAATTCCGGTTTGAGATTTATGGCAGGCCGAAAACCATCTATTCGGTTTGGCACAAGATGCAGGAGAAGAGCGTTCCGTTCGAGCAGGTGTATGATATTCTGGCCGTACGGATCATTTTTAAGCCGAAGCCCCGCATCCCTGAAATTACCCAATGCTGGCACATCTACAGTATCCTCACCCAATTGTACAAGGCAAAGACCGACCGGCTGCGCGACTGGGTAAGCCGGCCGAAAGCCAACGGCTATGAAGCCTTGCACGCCACTTTCATGGGTCCCCATGGAAAATGGATCGAGGTTCAGATCCGGTCGGAAAGAATGCAGGATATCGCGGAACATGGGTTTGCGGCCCACTGGAAATACAAATCAGGCGATTCCCGGGAGAGCGAAATCGACCGCTGGCTGAAAAAAGTGAGCGACATGCTCCAGTCGCTTGAGAGCGGTGATTTTGAATTTCTTGAAGACTTCAAACTCAACTTGTTTGATGCAGAGATGGTCGTTTTTACGCCCAAAGGGAAAGAAGTCATCATGCCTTCCGGATCTTCAGCTCTCGATTTTGCCTATGAGATCCATACCGAGGTGGGCAAAAAGGCAATTGGTGCTAAAATCAACCATAAACTCGTTCCGCTCTCCACGATACTTAAAACCGGGGACCAGATCGAGATTCTTACCTCCGACATACAGAATCCCCAACTGGAACAACTGGAATATGTTAAAACCGCCAAGGCAAAATCCTCCATCAAGGATTCTTTCAAGGAGCAAAGGCGCCTTGAGATCCAATCGGGCCAAAAACGCATAGAAGAGCAGCTTAAACAGTTGAACTACAGACCTCAGGCAAGTGTTTTTCGCAAGCTTTTCGACGAATTCAGTGTCAACAGCAAGGAGGATCTTTACCAGATCATGGGCCGGGAAGAGATCCCGCTTGACTTTATAAAAAGGACGCTGAAGAAAAGATCGCGGAGCAAGACCATGAGATTCTGGGATCTGCAGTTCTTCTCTTCCAAAAAGAACGAACAACAATATGGATCTGATAATTCTTCAAGCCTGATCATTCAGGATAACCCCGAAGGAACCGAATTCAGGCTTGCAAAATGCTGCGAGCCCATTCCGGGCGAAGAAGTGATCGGCTACCGTAACGATGAAACATCAGAAATCATTATTCATAAAACCACGTGCCATATAGCAAATAAGCTGATTTCCAGCCAGGGCGACCATATTGTTCCGGCAAAGTGGACTACCCACAAACGGGTAGCCTATCTGGCCCGGCTGACCATGTCAGGTATTGACAGAATCGGACTGGTTAATGACATTACAAACATCATTTCCAAAGAGTTGAGCGTAAACATCCGCTCAATGAACATTGAATCACGGGATGGAATTTTTGAAGGCCTTTTCGACTTATACGTTCATCATACAGAGGATATAAATAATCTTGTTTTAAACCTTAGTAAGGTGAAAGGTGTTGACTCTGTTAAACGGGTTGAAAAAATAGAGGACAATTAACGATATGGAATGCCTGGATATTCAAACAACAGTCAAGGAAATCTTTTCCGAGTACATTGAAAAGAAAGGTCACCGGAAAACGCCGGAACGCTACGCAATTCTGGATGAAGTGTATGCAAGGGAGGGACATTTCGATGTCGAATCCCTGTATATCCATATGAAAAACAACAGCTACCGGGTCAGCCGGGCTACGCTGTACAATACCATGGAGCTGCTTCTCGATTGCGGATTGGTTATCAAGCATCAGTTTGGCAAAAATATCGCCCAGTTTGAAAGGGCCTTTTCATGCAAGCAGCATGACCACATAATCTGCACCACCTGCGGCAGGGTTGACGAGTTTTGCGACCCCAGGATCCACGAGATAGAAAAAACGGTCAATTCCGTGATGAAATACAAAATCAGCCATCACTCACTTTATTTTTACGGGACTTGCAAAACCTGTCAAAAATCCAAATAATGTGATATATTAGTAGACGGGATTTTGGACCTTTCTGGATTACGCTTAAACAAACCAAACCATGAATCAGGAAAAGGCAATTCTTCATTTTAACAAATTCAAGAATCTGCGCAATGCCCGTTTAAAAGACACTGTTTCCGGCACTATTTACCTCGTTCTGAAACCGCGTCTCGAAAAGATATCAGAAGATGATTACCAGGTAATTGTCACGGTATCAAATGAAATGTCCGGACAGGAGCAGGAGTTCCAGTCTGACTATGCCAATTCCTTTTTCAAGGAAATCTGATAACTATCTATTAATCAAAGCCATTTATTGTTCTTCCAGAATTCTGCCGGTTGAATGGCCGGATTGTGTACTTTTGTCGCGGTAATTTTTAATCCATCTAATTTTTTTCTGATGAAAGTTGATGTTCTTCTGGGCCTTCAGTGGGGTGATGAAGGGAAAGGAAAGCTTGTTGACGCCCTCACCAGGGGGTACGATGTTATTGCCCGTTTTCAGGGCGGCCCGAATGCGGGTCATACACTTGAGTTCGGAGGCCAGAAACATATTCTCCATACCATTCCATCGGGTATTTTTCATTCAGATAAAATCAACCTCATCGGCAACGGGCTGGTCATTGATCCCGTGGTATTCCGTAAGGAGGTTGACCGGATTTCAGGATACGGTTTTAATATGACCAAAAACCTGTTTATCTCGAAGAAATCGCATCTGATACTCCCCACTCACCGTCTGCTTGATGCAGCGCTTGAAAACAGCAAGGGAACGGGAAAAATCGGATCGACGCTGAAAGGTATCGGGCCAACCTATACGGATAAAACCGGGCGCGACGGCATCCGGATCGGAGATATTGACCTGCCGGATTTCAGGATCAAATATGAAGCACTGCGTGACACGCACCTTGAAAAAATCAAGGCTTTGAACTATCCGGTTGATCTTGAGCCATTGGAAAAAGAGTGGTTCGCAGGCATCGAAGTGATCCGTTCCTTCACCCTGGTTAACGGAGAATATCTTGTTAATCAATGGCTTTCGGAGGGGAAATCGGTTTTAGCCGAAGGTGCTCAAGGCAGCATGCTCGACATTGATTTCGGGAGCTACCCTTTTGTCACCTCATCGAGCACCACCTGTGCCGGAGCATGCACCGGACTGGGAATCGCTCCTTCAAAGATTCGTGATGTCATTGGGATTTTCAAGGCATACTGTACGCGAGTGGGCAGCGGCCCCTTCCCAACCGAGCTGGTTGATGAAACCGGTGAACGGCTCAGGGAGATGGGGCGCGAGTACGGATCAACCACCGGCAGGCCCAGGCGTTGCGGATGGCTCGACCTGGTGGCCCTGCGGTACGCTATCATGTTGAACGGCGTTACCCGCCTGATCATGACCAAAGCCGATGTTTTATCGGGCTTCGATACCCTGCAGGTCGCAACCTCCTACCGGTATAAAGGTGACATTACCCGGGAAGTTCCCTTTGACAGTCTGGCCGACGTAGAACCGATTTTTACCGAGCTGCCCGGCTGGAAAAGCGATATCCGGCAGATACGGCATAAAGAAGAGCTGCCACAGGAACTCCGGAATTATGTCTCCTTCATTGAGGAGCAGACCGGAGTGCCTGTGACAGTTATTTCTGTTGGGCCCGACCGTGAAGAAACGGTCAGCAATACCTGATTCTACTGTCCGACCAGTTTCACCAGGAACGCCCAGAACTTACCAACCGTTTCAATATTCACTTTTTCATCAGGTGAATGCGGAAAACGAATGGTCGGACCGAATGAAATCATATCCCAGCCCGGATACACTCCGCCCAGGATACCGCATTCCAGTCCGGCATGAATGGCTTTCACCTCAGGTATTTTCCCGTAATTCTTCTGGTAAACTGTTTTGGCAGCCGCGAGTATTCCGGATTCCATGTTCGGCTTCCAGCCCGGGTATTGGCCGTCAAAAATAATCTCAGCCCCGGCGAGTTTGAAAACTGAAGTGAACATGTTCTCCAGGTCCTCCTTGGCAGAATCAACTGAACTCCTGAGCAAGCATTTGATAAACAGCTGCTTGTTTTCAGTTTTTACAATTGCCAGGTTGGTAGAGGTCTCGCAAAGTCCGGGCATATCGGTGCTCATCCGGATCACCCCGTTCGGGCATCCGTAAATGGCATAAATACATTTCCTTGCTGAATCGGCATCCATTACAAAACCCGGCATCCCTATGCTGCGGAACTGTATGGTGACACCCGGGTCGGCCGATGAGAGTTCGCTCTTAACCATGGCTTCAAAAACAGAAAGCTCATGTGTAAGCTTTGAGACCATTCCTTCAGGCACCAGAATATCGGCAAACGACTCCCTGGGAATTGCATTCCTCAGGCTTCCCCCATTAATGTTGGACAGGCGGATGGCGTAGGGTTCGAGTACCTGAAACAGAAACCGGAACAGTATCTTGTTCGAGTTGCCCCGTTCCAGAATGATATCCAGTCCGGAATGACCGCCCTTGAGGCCGGTAACCGCAAGCTGAAGCGGAACATATCCTGCCGGAACAGCCTCTTCCCTGTAATCTATCCTGATGTTGGCATTTGTCCCGCCGGCGCAGCCTACGTAGAGTTCACCTTCATCCTCTGAATCCAGGTTCATCAGGATCTCCCCTTTTAAAAGGCCTGCCTTCAGATTAAATGCCCCGGTCATGCCGGTCTCCTCATCAATGGTAAATAGTGCCTCCAGCGGAGCATGGGCGATATCTTTTGAGGCCAGCAGGGCCATGGCTGCGGCCACTCCGATGCCGTTATCGGCGCCAAGAGTGGTTCCGGTAGCCTTAACCCATTCTCCGTCAATGCGCGGTTTTATCGGATCCGTTTCAAAATTGTGTCCGGAATCGGAATTAGCCTGCGGAACCATGTCCAGATGGCCCTGAAGAATGATTCCCTTTCTGTTCTCAAGGCCGGCGGTTGCCGGCTTGCGGATGATCACATTACCCACCTCGTCAACATGTGTTTCCAATCCGAGATCGGCTCCAAACTTTTTTACATACTCGATAACAGCAGCTTCCTTGCCCGAAGGCCGTGGAATCTGGGTGAGGTCGTAGAAGTATTTCCAGACCTCGGACGGGTGAAGATTGATTATTTCGTTGTTCATAATTATATTGTTACCAGTTGCCAGTTACCGGTTACCAGTTAGGCCAGAACTGTCATTCCGGCGGATGCCGGAATCTCCTGGCTATTTGCTCCGAGGCCTGAGATCCCGGCTTTCGCCGGGATGACAGTGGTGGAGTCCCCGAAACCTGATACCCGATACCTGAAACCCATTATTTTACAATATTCGGCATCTGCAGTCCGTAACCCTTCTTCTTGTCTTCGGCTTTCAGGAGAAAGGCGAAGAGGATCGCGAGGATTCCAAGCGACATAAAGATCAGCATGGGAAGGGTATAGTCATAGGTATTCACCATGACGCCATTTTTCAAAACCTGGCCGGTAATACAATATTCATCAAGCACCCACCCGATCAGGGCAGGAACGCCCATCAATCCCCAGTTTTGCACCCAGAAAATCATGGAATAGGCGGTACCCAGCTGCTTTTCCGGGATGATCTTCGGAACGGAAGGCCACATGGCTGAAGGAACCAGAGAAAATCCGATTCCAAGGACAATGGTCAGAAAGATGGCAACCGGAACTTGATTGAGGAAAGGAATGGAGAACATTGCATGTACAAAAACCAGGATGCCAGCTCCTATTAGCATGATGGAAGCCCCTTTGCCCTTGCGGTCATATAGGTTGCCGAAAAACGGCGTCAGGATAATGGTTCCAAATGGCAGCATCATGGGTATGGCACCAGCGAGCTTTTCGGGAACGTCGAATTTATTAACCATCAGGTCTTGCGCATATTTGAGGAACGGGAACACTGCCGAATAGAAGAGCACGCACAGGATTGCAATGTACCACCAGCCCTTGTTTGTGAAAATTTTCCAGATATCAGATATTTTAAAGGATTCCTCGCTATCAACAATCTCGTGATGTTTATCATAGGCAGCCTTTTCGACATCCAGCTTCTTATCCATGAACGTATAAATAAAGAAGGAGATCAGCCCGATGCAAAGCAGCACCAGCGCCAGCAGGATTGGAGCCGAAACATTGTCAAAGGCCCGGGCAAACGGAAGGGATGTCCCGATAGCAAGTCCGGTGCCCAATCGTGCTAAGGCCATCTCAAGTCCCATAGCCAGCGCCATTTCCTTACCCTTGAACCATTTTACAATGATCTTTGAAACGGTGATCCCGGCAACCTCCACACCGACGCCGAAAATGGCAAATCCCAGTGCAGCCATGAAAACCTGAGCCTTTATGTCGAACCACAAGATATGCCATACCTGGCCGTCGAGAGCATGGGTTGACACAGCCCAATATTTGAGAGCTGTACCAGCGACCATGATGGAAGCTGCCATGAGGCCGGAAAAACGGACTCCCATTTTATCGGCGATGATTCCCCCAATGATCAGAAAGAACAGGAATACGTTGAACCAGCCATAGGCACTGGTAAAAAACCCGTATTCCGAACTGCTCCATGACAATTTTTCCTCAAGCATCCCTTTCAGCGGAGCCATGGCGTCGGTAAGAAAATAACCGCAAAGCATAGTGAAGGCAACGATGCCCAGGGCTGTCCATCGGGCAGTCTTCGAATCCCGGAGCGTTTGTCTTAGTTTTTCCATATAGATTTTGATTTGATTTTGATTGAGTGCCTAAAAGTATAAAAAATGGCTACCTGCGAAAGATGTTTTTAATCGATCCGTAGGCAGGGTAAAACTCAACCGAAGTGGTTTCGTCTCTAAGCAGGGCAGCAGGAACAAAATCGATCCGACCGCACTGGGCAAACAGAAACTCTCTGGAGAACAGGGTCTCTCCTGCCCTGTTAACCTCAACCAGGCTTTTTTCCGGTATCCGGAAAGCAAGGCCCGGTTTCCGCGGGGCCTTAGGATCTTCGGGTGCCCATTGAATCTGGTCCATGGGGTTGAGAACGTCACGCTCGAGCTGGATCATTACTCTGTCTGCTCCATTGGTCTCCGGCGGCTCGATCCCGTTCTGGGCTGAAAAGGCAAACAGCACCGAGGATTCTGTGAGGCTTTGCCCCGCTGGAATATAGGTAAACCGATAAGTTGACCGGTTGGTTTGGGTTCGCCCTGCAAACAGTGAAACGTATCCATCCTCCATGATTCCCAGCTCCCGTATGATCACCTCCAGGGATTGATTTTCCGGAAGCAATGATCCGTCATTATCTTCATAGGCATAGGTGCCGTTTAAAAGCTTAAAACGGCCCGTCCTGAGCTGCATGAGATTAGTAGCAGCTTCCTGTGCCTGTTCGGCCAGTGATTTTTGTCCGTCAAGTTTCCGGATCATCGGAATTTTAATAAAGGAGGTATCGGTTCTTACCAGCCGGAAAATGGTATCGGGCTTTGGCTCCGTATTTTTCCGCATGGTAAGATCGGGGTACTCCGGATAGTCAAACTTATTCTCGGTAATCCTGCGTATAGCCTCCTGGCTCACAGAGACATCCGGTGCAACCGGCAGGTTAATGCCCCGGATCATGCCGTCGGCTGTAAGACTCACCCGGGCCCCGAAATGCTTACCTTCCGTTTCGATCCGGTACATCTGGTCCGGATCTTTTTCGGCATGCGTGCCCACCTTGATATCTGCGATGGCATATTCAACGGACTCACGCACCGGAACTCCGGTAATGCCGAGATATCGTTCAGCATAGGCTGCAAACGGACCCGGCCGGGTTATTTTCTTATCAATGGTTACTTCGATGTCGATGACCGTTCTGGGAAGGGAGTAGTACATGGCATAATCACCGGCGGTGAGGCCTTGTCCGACTTTCCTGACCATGGTTTGTGACGGAATGTCGGAAGTAACGGCGCAACCTGCCAGGATTATTGCACCGAGCCCCAGGGTGAAAATCGTTTTGTATCTCATAATGATTCTGATTTTATTCGTTTAAAAGCCTGACCGATGCAGGCAATGATATCCCGGGCAACCAGTGCTTCCTCGCCGTTCAGTTCAGCCGCAATATCTCCGGCCGTTCCGTGAAGGTAAACGGCGAGCCGGGCCGCTGTAAACGGTTCATACCCCTGAGCCAGCAGCGAGGTAACCATGCCGGTCAGCACATCCCCGGAACCTCCGGTTGCCATTCCCGGATTGCCGGTTGTGTTGAACCAGATGGTACCATCGGGACCGGCCACTGCGGTATTGGCCCCTTTCAGGACGACTACCAGTGCCCGTTTTGCAGCGATCTCCCGTAACTGTTCCATTCGGCTGTAATCATCAGGATAATCGCCAAATAAACGGCGAAATTCGCCCGGGTGAGGTGTCAGGATGCTATTTTTTGGTATCTGAGCCAAAAGATCCGGATTCTGTGCAATCAGGTTCAGGGCATCGGCATCCAGAACCATGGGATTCCTGTTTATCCTGATAAGCTCAGCAAGAGCGATTCCGGTCTCCGGGTGCGTCCCAATGCCGGGACCCACCCCGACAGCCTCATACGGAGAGATATCAGGAACGGATGTCCACTTCAGGGAATCCGGGTCCGCAATGGTCATGACTTCCGGAACCGAAGACTGAAGGATCGGGTCCAGTCCATCGGGCAGATGCAGGGTTGTCAATCCGCATCCGGTATGAATGCAGGCATCTGCCGAGAGAACCGCGGCCCCCGCCTTGCCTTTTGAGCCGCATATCATAAGGGCATGACCGAAAGTCCCCTTGTGTCCGAACTTCCCCCTCTTTTTAATCCATGGCAGGCAATCTGATTCCGTCATGTAATGCCAGGGTGTATCAGCATCCGCAAGGAAAACGGGATGCAGCCCGATAGGAACCACATGCCATTCACCCGTATACAATTGATTTTCTGGAAGTAAAAGGCTCAGCTTTGGCATCTCCAGGGTAAGGGTGACATCAGCCCTGACCACATGTTTATAACTGTTACTACCATTATTCTCGCCAAAGAGGCCCGACGGAATGTCAACTGAGATCACGGTGGCTCCCGACCGGTTAATATGGTCGATGCAGGCAGCCATAATTCCTTCGGGTTCCCGGTTCAGACCGGAGCCGAATATTGCGTCGATGACCAGGTTATCCGGGGATATTTCAGGAAGTACGCCATCAGCCCGGAGGGTGTGCAGGTGAATCTTGCGACCCTCCTGAGCAAGCTGCCTCGCCATGACTTTTCCATCCCCGCCGTTGTTTCCGGGGCCGGCAAAAATCACGATATTGACCGGTCCGGGAAAATGCGAATTAACCCATCGGGTAAGTGCACCAGCCGCCCGTTCCATCAGATTGGCCGGGGAGATCGGTTCATTCAGGATGGTATATTCATCCGCCTTGCGGATCTGCTCTGTGGTAAGCACCTTCATACCCCCTAAAACTACGGAATTTATAGTGAAATTGAGGGGGTGTGAAAGAATTTCTATATTTGTGAAAATCGATAAACAACCAAGTATAAACTAACTAAATCAACAACTATGTTTAAAGGACATCCAAAGGGTCTGATCGTCGCCTTCTTTACCAATATGGGAGAACGATTCGGATTTTACACGATGATGGCCATTCTGGCGCTGTTTCTCCAGGCCAAATTCGGACTTTCTGAAGAGAAGGCGGGTGATATTTACAGCAAGTTCTATTTCGCCATTTATGCGCTTGCGCTGATTGGCGGTATCCTGGCTGATGCCACCAAAAAGTACAAACTGATCATCCTGATCGGCCAGGTCATCATGTTCACCGGCTATGTAATTATGGCCGTGCCCGGTCTTGACCTCACCGTCACGCTGATCGGCCTCTTCACCATCGCCTTTGGTAATGGTCTTTTTAAAGGGAACCTTCAGGCTGTTGTCGGTCAGATGTATGATGACCCGAAATACTCCAAGCTCCGGGATTCCGCTTATATGCTATTCTATATGGGGATCAACGTGGGAGCCTTTTTTGCCCCGTTCGCTGCAACCGCCATCCGCAACTGGTGGCTGAAAACCAACGGATTCCTGCATGATGGCAGCCTACCGGCTCTATGCCATCAATATCTCGACGGGACCCTCCAGAATCCCGAACAGCTTCAGACACTGGCAAACTCGGTAAGTACAAGTGGTAATACTCAAGATCTCAGCGTCTTCGCACAAACCTACCTGGATGTTTTTGCACGGGGATATAATTACGCCTTCGCTATCGCTGCAGGCGCCATGGTTATTTCCTTGCTGGTTTACGTGTTCTTCAGCAAGATCCTGCCTAACAAGCAAAAAGCTCCGAATGAGAAGACCATCACCGTGGGTGAAAAACCCTGGGCTATCCCGGTTGCGCTTATCGGCGCTGCAGCAACGGCTGTCCTGTTAACCCTGGTTAAAGATTTATTTACCGGTCTGGCTTTCGGATTGTTTGTCGGTTTCGTTCTTTGGATCATCGGGATTTCCAACAAAGAGGAGAAACCAAGGGTTACAGCCCTGGTCATGGTTTTTTTGGTGGTAATATTCTTCTGGATGTCCTTCCATCAGAACGGCCTTACTCTGACTTTCTTCGCTCGGGATTACACGGTGCAGACGGTTGATCCGGTTACCAACATGTTCTTCCAGCTGGCGAATATCCTGACGGTTGTGGCCTTCATTGCCGGTATCGCTTTGATGATCGGTAAAAACCGCGAAAGAAATACCCGTCTGATTGGTGCCGGACTATTCCTGATCGGCGGAGTCGCCGGAACCTACCTGTTCCTTCAGGGCGATGCACAGAATCCAATCGCCCCCGAAGTTTTCCAGGCTTTTAACCCGATGTATATTGTCGCTCTGACGCTGCCCGTGATGGCATTTTTCGCCTGGCTGGCAAAGAAGGGCAAGGAACCTACCACTCCGCGAAAGATTGGGTATGGTATGATCATCGCCGCATTTGCTTTCCTTTTGATGTTGGTAGCATCGCTCAATCTTGTTTCTCCCCACGAATTAAAAGTGGTGGATGAAGTCACAGGCGCGATCAAATATAATCCGACACCGGAATCCTCACGCGTTTTGCCTCACTGGCTGATGGGTACTTACCTGATCCTCACCATTGCTGAACTGTTCCTGAGCCCGATGGGCCTCTCCTTCGTTTCTAAGGTCGCCCCGACAAGGTTCCAGGGCCTTATGCAGGCCGGCTGGCTGCTGGCAACTGCAGCAGGAAACAAGCTGTTGTTTGTTGGTAGTACTTTCTGGGGAAAAATCGAACTGTGGCAATTGTGGCTGATCTTCATCGTCTTCTGCATACTGTCGGCAATGTTCGTGTTCTCGTTAATGAGGAGGCTGGAGAGGATAACGTCATAATACCGTTGCCGGTTGCCGGTTACCGGTTGCCAGTTGACGCACTGAAGTCATTCCGGTGCAAGCCGGAATCTCCTGGTAATTGCTACGAGGCATGGGATCCTGACTTCCGTCAGGATGACAGTTCTGGCGTTTAACTGGCAACCGGCAACCGGCAACCGGCAACTGATTTAAGTTATCAACAATTGTTAACAACCCCTGTTCAAACAGGGTGGATACAAAGGGTACCAAAACACTTGACAAATCGATTTTAGCGATTACTTTTGATCGTACCAAGTGAGCGATAAAAGGTCTCCAACGGTGAGGTTCTTTGAAAGGGATGAAACAGCGAAGGCGAGAGCCGGGCTGGCTGATGGCAAAAACCGGGAACGAAAAATCGACCGGCCGAAGTTTAAAACGAGAAATCAGATTAATATCGACCGACCGAAAGTAGCTTCAGGGAATAACCCTCAGTGTAATGTAAGATGCCGCCTGCACCTGTAGGCAGACGTAAGTCGGGCCAAAGGCGGAACACACATCATGCAGAACAGGAAGACGCAAGTCCGTCCCATCAGGATAAAAGAACAATACATCAGGTGACCGTATAACGGTAACTTGGCCGCTCACGGACGCTACGGCAACCGGGATGCGGGAACGGGAAACTACCAAAAGTGGTTTCCCGTTCGTGTTTTATACTGGTTACTGGTTGCTGGTTACTGGTTACTGGTTAGGCTCCGATGTCATCCCGGTGAAAACCGGGATCTCCTGGAAGATGCTCCGAGACAGGAGATTCCGGCATACGCCGGAATGACAGCTCTGGCCGAACCAGCAACCAGTAACCAGCAACCAGCAACCTGAAGTTTTAAACAATTGTGGATTTGCAGCAGGTTTTTTCGTTCAGGGTTTCCCTATTTTTATCCTGTTTAAAAACCCAGCCATGAAACCCTCCTCTTTCATCCGTCATCGGTCCTCCGTCATCGGTCTTCTCCTCCTCCTGTCCGCCGTCTGCAATCTGCAGTCACAAGTATCTCCGGAATTTTTCAAAGAATTCACCTACCGCAACCTCGGTGCATACCGAACCGGAGCCTGGGTTTCCGATATTGCCGTCCCGGAGAATCCCGATCCGGCCAACCGGTACACTTTCTATGTGGCCTTCCGTGCCGGCGGTGTGTGGAAAACCATCAACAACGGAACCACCTTCAATTGCATAACAGATACACTCGGACTCACCTCCATCGGGGTGGTGGAAGTCTCACCATCAGATCCGGACCGGCTGTGGGTTGGAACAGGCGAAGCGTACAATGCCCGCTCCTCCTATGCAGGAAACGGCATTTACCTGTCACGCGATGGAGGTAAAACCTGGAAAGCAAAAGGTCTCGGGGATTCCCACCATATCAACCGCATTCTCATTCATCCCACCAACCCTGATATTGTTTATGTCGCCGTAATGGGTCATCTGTACACACCCAACGAGGAGCGGGGGGTATACAAAACCACCGATGGCGGGGAAACCTGGCAAAAGGTGCTCTACATAAATGATAAGATCGGTATCATCGATCTGACCATGAACCGGAAAAACCCGGAAATCCTCTACGCTGCGGCCTACGAGAAATACCGCACACCCTGGACTTTTGAACCGGGCGGTCAGGGAAGCCGGATCTATAAAACCACTGACGGGGCCAAATCCTGGAAGAAACTTGAAAAGGGTCTGCCGGCAGGGGAACTGGGGCGTATCGGAATAGACATTCATCAGGGTAATCCTGACATCCTCTATGCCGCCATCCAGAACCTGAATCCGGATCCGGATTTTGACCCGAAAAATACCAGGATGACCAGTGCAAACATAGATGCCACCTACGATGCTCAGATTGGCGGGGAAGTTTACCGTTCGCTGGACGCCGGCGAATCCTGGGAGAAAATGTCGGACAAGAAAACCGATGTGAGCGGTAAAGCCGCCTATTCGTTCAATCAGTTGTATGCCGATCCCATCAATAAGGATCATGTCTATATTGTTGGAGTATCGATGTTTTACTCCTTTGACGGGGGGAAGACCTGGCCGATGGGCTGGCGCGACCGGAACCGTTTCCAGAGCAATTTCGGCGATGTGCGATGCTTCTGGATCGATCCCGTTGATCCCAGGCACATGATGCTGGGAAGCGACGGCGGCATCTATTCCACGTGGGACGGAGGCCTGACAATGAACCACTATTATCATTTTCCGACGGGCGAAATCTACGACGTTGAGGCGGACAGATCCGCCCCTTACAATATTTACATCGGCCTTCAGGACCATGAATCCTGGAAAGGTCCGAGCAACAGCTGGTCGGGATCGGTTGGCATCGAAGAGTGGGTGATCACCGGCGAAGCGGATGGCATGTATACCAAAATAGATCCGGAGAACGACCGCTGGCTCTATTACACCGGACAGTTCGGGCTCCATGGCCGGGTTGACCAGCTGCTTGGCAGCCGCGTCAGCATTGCCCCTCAGGCTGAGAAAGGCGAGCCGCCCTACCGATACGCCTGGACCACCCCCCTTGAATTATCCCCGTTCAACTCAGCAACGATTTACACAGGCGGGCAATTCCTGCTGAAATCCGTAAACCGGGGCAACAGCTGGGAAAAGGTCAGCCCTGACCTGACCACCAACGATCCGAAAAAGATCAATGGAAAAGGGCACATGCAGTACTGCACGATCACGTCGATCAGCGAATCTCCGCTTAAGCAGGGCCTGATATGGGTAGGAACCGACGACGGGCGCGTGCACATGACCAGCAACGGTGGCACCGCCTGGGAGGAATTCACCGAGCCGCTGGCCAGGCTCGGTGCACCGCAGCTGATGTATGTAAGCCGCGTGGTTGCCTCGGCTTTTGAAGCTGGAACGGCCTATATAACAAAAACCGGCTTCCGCGATGATGTATTCAAACCCTTCGTCTTTAAGACCACAAACTTCGGGAAAACCTGGTCGGCGATAAGCAGCGGCCTTCCCGATGCACCGGTTTCCGTGATCGCTGAGGACCCGGCAAATCGCATGGTTCTCTACCTGGGCTGCGATAAAGGTGTGTTCATCAGCCTGAACCAGGGCTCCTCCTGGCTGCCTTTGAAAGGTAACATGCCCCCGGCGCCGGTCACCGACCTGATGGTGCACCCCCGGGAAAAGGACCTGATTGTTGGCACCTACGGAAGGGGATGCTGGATAACGGATGTATCGCCCCTGGCCGAATTCACCGACACCCTGCTGAACCAGAGTTTTTATCTGTTTGATATTCAGCCAAAGCCTCAATTCAATTACTCACCGCGATCCCGGTGGGGCAATTATGAGCTTACCGGCGATAACGACATCCGGACGCCAAATGAACCCAACGGGCTGGAGGTCTGGTATTATATCAAGGAATCATCCGACCGCGACGAAGCAAGCATCCAGGTAACAGATATACATGACAAAGTAATCAGCAGTAGTAAGTTACCAAATATTCCCGGCCTTCAGCGGACCTTTATCCGCACCGAGCGCATGAAGCCGGGGCCCTACCGCGTCACCCTGATTTATGCCAAAAGCAGGGTAACGAAGAGTGCGGTAGTCCTGGAAAGCCCGGTGTGGGAGGTGGGGCATATAACGCCGGGAACAGCGAAATAGGGCACAAGGGAACAAGGGCACAAGGGCACAAGGGCACAAGGACGGCCAGGGAATCGTAGGGGAGGACCCGTGGTCCTCCCTTGAAACCCCGGGAGGACCACGGGTCCTCCCCTACAATGTTTCATAAAAAAATTACACCCGTGAAAAAATTGAATTTTGGTTTTTGGGTTTTGTTTGTTTTTTGTTTTTTGGGATTTGGAATTTCCCCCACCGCTGTATGCCAGCATCCGTCGTCCGTCATCGGTCGTCCGTCTTCCTTTGGATTTGAGCTCATCCGCGATCACGACGCAAAAATCATCATCTTCCGCATCGACAGCCTGTCGGATGCCTACCGGAAGGGAATCCGGCCGGGATTGGAGCTGATTGGCTGGAACACCTTGCCGATCGAGCGCAAACTGGCAAAAATGAGAGTGAAGAAATACCGTAAATCCTACCCCGGCTATTCCGATGAGCAGATCCGGTTCCACCTTTTGGTCCGGGGGAAGCCCGGTGAATCAGCCGAACTGTTTTTCATGACTGGGACGGGGAATAACTGGGGGGTGAGAGTAGTTGCCAGTTGCCGGTTGCCAGTTGCCGGTTAGGCCAGAACTGTCATTCCGGCGCAGGCCGGAATCCCCTGCCTTGGAGCATCTTGCAGGAGATCCCGGTTTTCACCGGGATGACATCAATGCGAACCAGCAACCAGCAACCAGCAACCAGCAACCTACAGTCTTTCAACAACCTGCATTGCTTCTTCCATCTGCCACTGCGGGGTTGAGGTGGCTCCGCAGATGCCAACGGATTCGCCGGGATTGAACCAGCGGGGTTGAATTTCACCGGCAGAGGATACTTTATGACTGCGGGGATTGGCATCGGCGCAAACGGCAAACAGGACCTTTCCGTTGGATGACTCTGATCCGGCAACAAAGACAATCACATCCTGGTTGGCGGCGAATTCGCGGAGCTCAGCCCTGCGGCCCGACACATGGCGGCATACAGTATCCTGGACCTTAACTTCAAATCCATGGGCAATCAATCGATCCTTTACCGAATTAAATGCATCCAGGGACATGGTTGTCTGGCTGTACAAGGTGAGCTTTCGGGGCAAAGCTTCAAGATACAGGTCTTCATATTTTGCAAATACCACCGCCCTGCCATTGGTTTGCCCGGCAAGACCGATGACTTCGGGGTGATCGGGCTTGCCAAAAAGCAAAACGAACTCTCCTGCATCCGTTGACCGCTTGATGCGATCCTGGATTTTCAGGACTATCGGGCAGGTCGCATCGATGATCTCGTTGTTGTTTTTTTTAAGCAATTCGTAGGTCTCCGGCGGTTCGCCGTGAGCCCGGATCAGTATTTTCGAGTCATGAATCTGTTCCAGATCAGCATGTTTTATCGGAATTAATCCGGATGTTTTCAGTCGTGCAACCTCCTCCTCATTATGCACAATGCTCCCCAATGAGTAAACCGGCCGGCCAGGAGCCAGGCTCTCCTCGGCCCGGTTGATGGCCTTGACAACCCCGAAACAGAATCCGGAGCGCGAGTCAATAGTAACGCGGAGGTTTAGCATGGGGCAAAGGTTAAAATATTTTTTGGGGGACAGGAAAAAAAAATATCTTTGCACCCACATTGTCCTGTGGTGTAACTGGCAACACGTCTGATTCTGGATCAGAAGAGTCTAGGTTCGAGCCCTAGCAGGACAACTACCTCCCCGGCGCCTCCAAATCAACCGTATTGGTTCCGCAGTTTTTCGGATTCATCTTTTCAGCAAGGGATTGATACTCATTTGCCTTATCCTTGTCTCCCTGTTCCTGGTAATATTGGCCCATCAGCCGGTAGCCGGCAGCCCTGAAATAAGTATAATCGGTCTCCAGTTTTCTGATATTATCCTGAATTACAGGAATAACCTCTGCAGCCCTTGATTTGGACAAGCGGCGGTACATCTGGTTTAAGGCTTCGAGATTTCTCGGATTATCCGCTAAAAGTTTCTTGTAGTACAGGAGGGCCGTGCTAATCCGCGGGGACTCCGGTTGTGAATAGAATCTCGCCAGCTCGATCATGAGCCGTGGATGGGCCAGACAGAAACGCATTACGATCATGACCAGCAGGTTAGTTGCAAACTAAGTTACAACCATAATGGCGGCAGTCCAAATATTTCGGGGATTAAATCTCCTAATTCTTAACATTTTAGGTCCAGGATTGTATAATTATTAAACCTTTTCTAATTCAGAATGCTGATAAAGATTCTTCTGATTCTGGCCCTGGTATTATTGGCTTATTCATTATTTCGAAGAAAGCTTTCATTTGCGTTTTCCGGTAAATCAAGAGTGGCTGCCGACCAGATGCGTGTCCATTCAGCTGCCATGGAATCTGCAGCAAACGGGATCATCATAACCGATACCAGAGGGATCATTCAGTGGGTTAATCCTGCCTTCAGCCGGCTTACCGGTTATAGCTCGGAGGAATCCGTCGGGCATAACCTCAAAATGCTGAACAGCGGAGTGCATAGCCCTGAATTCTTCCAGAATCTGTGGAAGACAATTATGTCAGGGGAAGTGTGGCATGATGAGGTGGTAAACAAGCGCAAGGATGGGTCGCTCTATACCGAGGAAATGACCATCACGCCCGTGCGTGATGATAAGGGCCGGATCGACCGGTTTGTTGCGATCAAGCAGGATATTTCCGCCCGGAAGAAGCTGGAGGAAATGATTCTGATTGAGAAAGAGCGCATGGGAAGTGAACTGGAGGTGGCCCGAAAAATACAGATGAGCATGCTGCCCAGGGGTTTGGAAACCACTGCCGGGCGGGAGGATATCAGCGTTTACGCAGTGCTGATTCCGGCCCGCGAAGTTGGCGGTGATTTTTATGATTACTACTGGATCGACGATGAGAATTTCTGCTTTTTTGTTGGTGATGTTTCCGGGAAAGGGGTCCCTGCCGCCTTGCACATGGCGGTCACCAAAACCCTGTTAAAGGCCGGATCCAGCAATGAACGATCGACTGGCAGAATTTTGACACAGGTTAACAATGAACTAAGCCGTGACAATGAGAATTATATGTTTGTCACTGCCTTCATCGGAATACTGAATACAACAACGGGTTACCTCGTATATTCAAGTGCCGGGCACAATCCCCCCTTCATGGTCGGAAAAGCTGGCGGGTCACTCACAAAACTATCAGACCTGCATGGCGTCGTCCTGGGTGCCATGGAGGGAATTGATTACCAGGAAACTGTTCTCCGCATGGACAGGGGTTCCTCCCTACTGATTTACACCGACGGCGTAACCGAATCCATGGACCCGGATCATGAGCTTTTTTCAGAGGCCAAACTGATTGATATTTTAACTGAAAAAGGTCAGCTGCCACCCGAAACCCTTACAGGCAGGATCATTGAGGAAATCCGGATTCATGAAGGCGAAGCAGAACAAGCCGATGATATTACCCTGCTCACAATCAGCTTTAACGAGCAGAGCGACGGTTCCATGCTGGATTATCTGTTCACAAGCATGATGAGTAAAATTGAGAACATTCCGGGCCTGACGGCCGAGTTCGAAGCTTTTGCACAAAAGCATAACGTGCCACTTGAAGCTGTGCAGCAGATCAATATCGTATTTGACGAGCTCCTCAGCAATACGATAAAATATGCATATCCCGATGAGGAGTTGCATGAAATAGAAGTTAAAATCAGGTTTTACCAGGACAAGCTGACCTTTACCCTGCTGGATGACGGGACTCCTTTTGATCCCTTTAACCGGATGACTCCCGATACCACCCTTTCGGTACCAGAGCGTGAAATCGGTGGATTAGGCGTTCACCTGGTCAAGTTTCTCGTTGACGATTACCATTATGAGTATAAAAAGCAGCTGAAAAAGAACAGCATTCATTTTACCAAACACATTTAAAACACCAGGCAAATGGACATCTCTGTACGCGACCTTGAAGGAATTAAAGCCATAGATATCAGCGGGATCCTTGACACTAACACGTCACCTGCCGCGGAATCCTTTATTCAGAACCTGCTGGATCAGGGAAATAACCGTTTGATTATCAATCTTAAAAATACCGATTACCTGAGCAGTTCCGGTCTTCGTGTATTGCTGGCTACCGCCAAGAAATTATGGGCAGCAGGTGGGAAACTAAAAATCGCCTGCCCCAACAAAGTGGTTAAGGAGATACTTGACACTTCCGGATTCAGTATGATTCTGGACATTCGCGAGACCGAAGACCAGGCTGTATCGGAATTGTAATTGAAGGCCTGTCAGGTTTTGCGCTTGAAATTTCCCAGGCCATCCATTACCTTCTTGAGCCAGTCGAAATACAAGGCAATGAAAAGGAACAGAATCAGTAAGGTTAATACTAACGAATTGAACACCAGGGTTGAGAAATACCATGGCCCAACTTGTTTAACCGGAGCATAAAAGTGTGCACGGCCTACCTGGCTGGAAGAATTCCTGTAGATCGGGGCTACTTTTACATGAAACCGGTTATACCCCGCGATCACTAATTCATCAGCACGCTCATTGATCACCAGAGAAGCCAGGGAGCTATTGTGGTGTTCCATTTTTAGCCCGAGAAGCCCTTCAGTCCCCATAACGGCAACTAAATCATTGGTTATCTTATCCTTATACTGCTCTGCACTCCGATATAACTTTTTGTAAAGTTCACGCAGTCTTGAAAGATGAGACGTAATACTATCACCCAGGGTCCTGGTAAATTCCCGGTCATTCACCATAGCCAGGTCGGGGAAAGGCGCCGTGAGGTTATCATGATCAAGGTTCTCCAGCTCATGCCGGATGGTCTCAATATTCCTCGGCAAGGATCGGACCTCAGCCTTAACCGCACGATTGTAGGATACGGATTGTATCAGGTTAGACAATTTTGGGACAATCAGCTCACCTTTAATAAAGTATTCCGACATCTCCCGTTCGATATCATAATAGTTTGCATCATACTTATTAGCTGTGGCCTGGTTAACGGCAAGAGCCTCAAATGCCCACCTGGAAGCCATCAGGTCTCCGATCACCGGGACCAGGTTGTTCCTTGAGTTCCCTGATTTCAGATCATCGAACGGAACAATAAGACCGCATAAAAGTATTTGGGGAATAATCAGCAGCGGAATGCTGATATAAATCGTTACAACGCTGTTAAGGCCGGATGAAATGTTAAGCCCCAGCATATTGGCAAAAACTGCCGTTAGGAAGAGGATGAGCCAGTAATGGATAAACAATCCGCTCATGCCAAGCACCAGGAAACTGACGCTAAGGAAAAGAAAGGATTGTATCAGGGATACGCCTGTCAGGAAGAATATCTTCGAACTCAGATAACCCAGCCGGCTTAATCTGAGAAAGGACTCACGCTGCAGGATGTTCCTGTCCCTGATAATCTCTTCAGCAGAGAGGCTCATGCCTTGAAACAGCATCACCACGATAGACATGAAAATGAATGAGGGAAAATTTTTGTTGAGGCCGAAAGCGTACCCTTCATCGGTGGAGTAACGGGTCAGGAAGCTGACGACAAGCGCGAGGATGGGCGCCTGCAAGAGGTTGATAAAAACGTACTGCAGGTTAGAGACCTTGGCCTTGAAATTACGGCTGAAGTATACCCTAAACTGATTCAGCACGGATGGCTTTACAAACCGGGAGGCAATGGGAGTTCCGGAAGCATGTTGCGGTATGACCTGATCCTGTATCTTTTCACGGTAGATTCCATGCAACTCTTCGGCAGCAAACCGTCTTTCTCCGGTTGTTTTGCCCGATTCATCCAGCTTTTCGGTTTCGATAATCTCAAGCACCTGCTCAGGATTCACATTTCCGCAGGCACTGCACTCACATTGATCGGCATCAATATGATTGGCAAGGCTCTTAAAAAACAGAATGGCATCCAGCGGATTGCCGGCATAAATGGGATATCCTCCCTTATCAAAAATCCATAGCTTGTCGAAAAGCTTGTATATAAAGGATGAGGGTTGATGGATGTTTACGATTATCAGCCTTCCCTGTCGTGCCTGCTGTTTAAGCAGTACCATGATCTTCTCGGAATCCTTTGATGAAAGCCCCGATGTGGGTTCATCAACAAATAGTATCGAAGGCTCGCGAATCAGCTCGAGTGCGATATTCAGTCGTTTCCGCTGCCCGCCGCTCAGGTACTTTTTCAAGGGGTTGCCAACGACCATGTGCCTGACCTCATAAAGATCCAATTCCTTTAGCAGGCTGTCAACCTGATTCTCAATCTCTTCCAAAGGCAAGTTACTCAGGCAGAACCGTGCGCTGAACAGGACGTTCTGATAAACGGTCAATTCCTCAATAACTACATCATCCTGAGGAATATAGCCAATAACTCCCTCAATCCGTTCATGTTCCTTATGGATATCTATGCCATTAACCGTGATTCTGCCACTGCTGAGCGGTAATCTGCCATTCAAAACATTGAGCAGGGTAGACTTCCCCACCCCGCTCCCGCCCATCACGGCAATCATCTGACCGGAATTCTCACTAAATGTAAAAGTCTGAATTCCGCTTTTACTTTTCGGAAAATGGAATGAAATCGCTTCACCTGTAAAGGTTAATGGATCCTTAAGCTGATCCTTGAAGAAAAGCAGGGAGAGATCGGTAAAATAGATATTGGTTTTAAGCTGGCTACGAATCACCCCACCCTGGCTGAAGACATAAAATCGGTTTTGCCGGATGCTGTTGCTTTCAAGGAAAAGGGCCTCATCTCCGAAATACTTGAATATGAACTGATTAATATCAGAAATATAATAAACCAGCAGCTCTCCCAGCAGTGAGGCCTTTTGAATGTGAAATACCGCAGGATGGTATCCGGCGGGCTGACTGTTGATCAGCAAAAAGCCGGATTCATTGATCTCCTCAAAGCTCCGGCAAAAAATGAAATTTTTAAATGCCTTATAATCATCAGGATCGATCTCGAAAATGGCACCCACTTTTTTGTAGAGATCGGGCTTGGCATCAAGCAGGTCCCGGTCGGTTAACTCCAAAAAGTGAAGAAAGATGATAACCTGATCCCGGTGGGGGATTTTACTTTTTAACCGGTTACCAATTCCTTCGGCAATTTCAAGAGCTTTATCATCGGTAAGAATCTGTGGCCCTGCGCTATAGAGATCGAAAATCTCATAGAAAAGGGCCACAAATTCCGCCGGATCCTTAATCCCCAGTCGCTGAATCAGATAATCATCAAGGTCTCTTTTTGCTGATTCATAGACCTTCCCGCCATTTATGCTGAAAACAGCAAATAAATTAATCAGGGCATTTAAAGCGGATTCGTTCATCGCTCCGGACTGCTATCCGACGATTTTCGAAGTCAGCTGATTGATCTGGTCAACCGTTTCGATCGTGAAGTTCTCAGTTGAGCTGAAAATATCCTTAACGGGTTTCAGTTTAGCAAGCAGGCTGTCGACGTCCGGGTCTCCGGTTGTCATTTCCAGGATTGAAATGGCTGCATTCACATGGTCCTTCTCCTTTTTCAGCAGTTCAATGAGTTTCTCATTCGTGCGGGCAAACAAGGTCACGCTGGTAATAACGTTCAGGGCTTTGGCAGTTGCGGAAGCAAATACCAATGCTATATCTGATGCCGATCCGTTCTCCTGGATATACTGATTTGTGGTACTGAGCATGGCCACTACGATAGCATCCACGGAATCGCGGTTGTTTTTATTGGCCATATAGCGGTCGCGATAGGGTTTCTGAAGGGTCAGGAGGCCGTTAAACCCAAGTTGTTTCGATAAATCCTCCTGTACTTTCAGCAACTTGGAAAATGAGCCTACCTGGTTATAGGTATCGGTATACGCCAGGTCGAAGATTACTTTTCCGAAAGCCTGCACTTTCTGGGCACGCGTCAGCAGTTTCTCGGTATTGGCATCTTCCTCCGTGAGGCCAGCAATGTATGAAGCTCCTGTTTCATTGATCAATTCAGCCGTTTCATGACTGCTGGGAAGCGAGACAATAATGTTCACCACTTCATCCTTGATTTTTTTTGCATCGGCCTTTTCCGTGCCCAGGGTTGCAACCTTTGCGGGTTCAGAAGCCTTCTGTTTGCAGGATGGAACTGCGATGAATGCCGGAATCAGCAGAGCGGCAAGAAAGAGTTTTGTTTTCATGGGTAATCTGTTTAAATAATCAAAGGGTAAATAATTAACTAAGTGCTTTTTAGTTAGTACAATCGACTGTCAGATAAGTTTATTCAATGAATCAGTTCCTAACATTTCTTCCAAAATTTTAAAATTCTGTTCTTTGGCTACCGCTAGAACCTGTTGTCCGTATGAAGTGTGATAGCGATGAGTTGTGAGAAAATCCAATGAAAACCTGAAAAAGGCTACCGGTTCCATGTGGGCCCGGTCGGTGGCCCTCCACTCCTGCCGTAATTGTTCTGCCTTGATAAAAAAATCAGCACCTGACAGGTACATAAGATCAGCATCGCATAATACGCGTGAGACAATGGTGTCCGGAGTTTGCGGCACTTTTGTGGCCTTTATGGCATTGGCAACAGCGGTGAGCTGCTCCGGCCACAGTCCCAAGCCTGACAAAAAATTCATTGCCGTTGCGGTGCTGCGTTCCTCATGGTTCTTATATCCGGACAGGTGCCCCAGATCGTGGAACAGTGCTGATATTTCCGCAATGGTCACCTCGTCAGAATTAAGGCCCTCTTTTATCCCGATAAAACCAGTATTGGACAATACTTCCATCGTATGCTGCCAGTTATGGTAGGTATAGCGTGAATCCCAGTCCTCATCAAACTTTTTCATCGAAAAGCTGAGAACCTGCGGCAAAACGTCCTTCCTCAGGTCAACCATTACTAAGAAATTTTTCCTGGATTTCAGCAATCCGTTGATTGGTCTGCCGGATTCTCCTCGACATCATTTCAAGAAGGCGAAAAGCCAAAGAAGGGTCCTTCTGAATCGTTTGGTAGAAATTTTGTTTGTCAATGGTCATCACCCTTGACTGGCCTACTGAACGAATGGTGCAGGAGCGGACATCCTTTTCGAACAAACCCATTTCCCCAAAAAACTCGCCCGGGCCCAGTTCTGTAAGCTTAACCTCTTTCCCGCCGTTTTCGGAAATCACTTCAACCTTTCCCTGTTGGATAATATAGAGGCAATCCCCTTCAGTTCCCTGCCGGATGATTATCTCGCCGCTTTCGAAAACCTGCCCCATTGAGCTGGTAGTAGTCGCAGTCATAAATATTCAGTTACTGATAGTTTTCAACAAAGTACATATCGATATCGCCCAGGTTCTTCGCGGTTATCTTACCCCGGTAATGACACTGGTATCTGTCCTTGACAAGATTGAAGGTTGACATGGAAATGTTAACCCGCCCCACTTCCCCGTTCGATTCCATGCGGCTGGCGATGTTAACGGCGCTGCCCCAGATATCGTATGCATATTTTTTCCGGCCGACAAC
>CAZEKJ010000005.1:79003-138253 GCA_964512915.1 uncultured Porphyromonadaceae bacterium | reverse complement strand
CCCCCCGCCACAACGGGTCCGGTGTGAATACCCACCCTCAACTCCCATGGCTCCTGTCCGTTAGCAGCTCGTTCCATGTTCCGGGAGGCTATGAACCGCTGCATTTCAAATCCAGCTTCCACTGCATCAAACGGATGAGTGGAATTCTCGGCAGGTATTCCGCCGGCGCACATGTATGCATCTCCTATAGTTTTGATTTTCTCGAGATTATGCCGCTCAACGATATCATCAAATGCATGAAAGAAATCATTGAGTTCCGTAACCAGCTCATTAGGACTCATCCCTTCTGCAATCCGGGTAAAGCCCTTAAAATCAGTAAATAAAACCGTCACACTGGAGTAATCTCTCGGGGAGGCTTTCCCGCTTTCCTGTAACTCTTTTGCCACCGGTGCCGGAAGAATATTCAACAAGAGGTTTTCAATCTGGACATTTTGCTTATCTAACAACCGATTGATTTTAACCTTATTAAGATAATTCCGAAGTAGAATAAAGGCTATGATCAGGATCAGGATCAATCCGCCAAAAACAGCGTTTTTCACCAGGCGCTGTTTTTGCACTTCGAGTTCTTGCACAGCAAGTTCAGTTTCCTTCCTGTCGAGGTCAAAACTCAATTGCTGACGGAGGATCACATTATCATTGGAACTCCTGTTAATGGTATCCTTAATGTCGGCAAGCAATTTCTGATAGGTATAGGCCTGGTAGTAATCCGACACTTCGGCAAAGGATTCCGCAAGCCCCTGATAGGCGTCGCGGATTTCAAAGTTGGCTCCGATATCGCGGGCAATAGCCCTTGCCTTTTCAAACCGTTCAATGGCTGACTTGAGATTCCCCATTCTTTTATAGGTGTCGGCAATACCCAGCAATGCCATAACCATATCAGGCCTGGCATCCAGGTCCCCGGCAATTTTAAGTGCCCTCTCCTGATTGATGAGCGCCTCGGTATATTTTTTCTGACGGGAATAGACCCTTCCGATATTGGTTAGCGTATAGGGTACATTTCCGGAATTAGAGCGCTCAAATGCTGCCAGTGATTGAGAAAAATATTTAAGAGCAACCGAATCATTTCCAAGCTTAAAAAAAGCTTCCCCCAGGTTGACGGCAGCGGTGCCGATTGCATCATTATTCCTGATTGCCATTGCGATGGGAAGGGCGTCAAGATAGATATCCCTGGCTTTCACAAGCGTTGCATCCTTTTTCAGATAAACCAGTCCGATATTGATCATAGTCGTAACCAGCCTGAGTGAGTCGCCCATTTCGCTGGCTGTTTTCTGGGCTTCGAAATAGAGATCGAGCGCTTTGCTGTCCTCCCCGAAATTGCTGTAGACGGCTCCCATATTGGTGAGGATATTGGCAACCCCGGCCTTGTCGCCAATCGACTCGAAAGCCAGCCTGGACGCAGTCCAGTGATTGATCGTTTCCGCGTAAGCCCCAATGTAGTAATTGGCCAATCCGGCATTTTTATGTGCCAGGGCCAGTCCTCTGCTGAAACCCAGCTTCTCCGATAACCCGACCGCCTGAAGGCTGTAGGAAAGCGCTTCAGGCGGTGCGGTCCGGCTCAGCTCCCGGCCCAGTTCATTCAGGATAGTAATACGATTGGTATCCTGCAGCGAGGCTGCCAGCTTCTGCCGCAAACTGTCAGCTCCGGCATTCTGGGCTTGCAAACCCCCAAAAAAGAATACCGGAGCGAACAGTAAAAGGCACGTTTTAATTCTGATTGTATTACTGATAATGATTAGTGATTAGTGATTAGTGATTGGTGATTTACTGTTTGACCACCTTAAACCGCTGATATTCGCCATCCAGGTATATCTGGATAAAATAGATGCCTGGCTGCTTTCCGGTTAAATCCACTTCGAGGCCTGCTGCTCCCCTCCAGGTTAGGGGCGTATCCTGAATTTTCCCGAGCATGTCAATAATCCGGACCGTGCCTTTCACAGGCTCTTCTGTCAAGGTTATGATCACGCGGTCGGTTGCCGGGTTCGGATAGACTTTTATCTCGCCGCTCAGGAATCCGTCTGCCGGGTCATCCAGTTCACCGGATTTAGGACATCTCTTGGATTTCGAGCTGGCTTCGGTAGCAACTGAGGTCTGATGAGCAGAATCAAAACTTCTGACGGTCCAGATCAGTTTCTTGCCATCAAAACGCACGGTGAAAGTGCCCTGCCCCGGCAGGAAAACCTGCAGAGGAATGGTCCCGTCGTAACGTCCTTCTGACCGAAGGTAGTTGTCGCTGCCCGCCAGGACAGTGACCGTATAGGGGTTATCATTGACGTATCTGAACATTGCCTCAAAAGCCCACGTTGAGTTGGAAAGAGGCTTAACGCAATCCAGATAGACCCTGATCTTTTTGGCTTCGGACAGATTTGGGTTAACCGTAAGAATACCTGGTACCGGTGTTACGGAATAGTTTAATGACGAACCTGCCGAAGGGATGATGGAATAGGTTCCGGTATCGGTGATTGCGCGGTCAAGCGTTGCCGTGGCCGGCACTGCACCAAATACGCTCAGAGGTGTATCTGTCCCCTTGAAGCCCGTCCAGGTAAACGTGTAAACCGGCTCCGGACTTCCATAATTCATGGACTTGTCATCCGCTGTCAGGACCAACGGAGCCTGGGTTATTGTAAGGGATCCTGCAATATAGGTAAGTGAGTAATTAGCACCTGCTGTCAGGGTCCCCAGATCTATCGAATACTCCCCGGCATTCTCCCCAGGCATCCGGGTTAATGATCCTTGCAGCTGATCGGCTCCCTTGAGGCTTCCGTTTAGAATGCTGTAATCGAAATCAGGATCGGGATCCATGTATTGTTTGGAATAAGCATAGGCCTGAATGGTTAGCCCGGCGGCGGAAACGGTTACCGTTTGCTGAACCGTTTCGGCTGCCAGAAAATTGGCATTTCCGTTCTGCAGAGCTGACAAGGTTGCTGTTCCGGGAGTTCCAACTGCAGCCTTACTCCCTGTGACCTTTAGTGTGGATGTATTGTCAGATGTCAGCCATACATCCAGGCCGGAGGTTGAGCTGGCTATCAGGTCAAAATCCGGATCGCCATAGGTTTTGCCTGAAACCGGCAGGAAGTCAATAGTCTGTGTTGCTTTTCCGATGGTCAGGGTACCTAAACCATACGTTATGTCAAAGTTTTCAGAGAAGAATCCTCCGGGGATGATCCAGTGCTGACCGGCGGTATTACCGGTTACCAGGTTGATCGGTCCAAAAACCGGTTCTACTCCACCCTCAAGGGTTTCCGCATCAAATAATATCAAAGTTTTGGTGTTGCTGTTATCGTCAAAGCCGTTAACCAGGGGAATCCCATTAACAAGGGCTATCCCGTTGGTTTGCGGGAATGTGTTGACGAGAGGGATACCGTTAACCAGCGCAATACCGTTGACGAGGGCAATACCGTTAACCAGGGCTATTCCATTGACAAGCGGAATTCCGTTGACCAGAGGAATACCAAATTCCATGGTGATCTCAGCAGAATTCATGTCGTTGGCGGCATTCACCACCGACAGGGCCTCAATATTGGAAGAGGTGGTATTTACCAGCGCAATCCCGTTAACCAGCGGAATACCGTTTGTGGCCAGGAGGCTCATATTCTCCAGGCTGACAAAATCAAGAGATCCCTGATTAACCAGGGCAATTCCATTTGTAACCTGCGTTTCATTAACAAGCGGAATTCCATTCACCAGCGGGATGCCGTTGACAAGGGGAATTCCGGTGGCATTAACCAGCGGTATGCCGTTTTCCACCTGGTATTCAATGTTGTTCACCAGTCCGGTGCCATTCATGATACTGGCACTGTTTACCAGAGGAATCCCGTTTACAAGCGGAATTCCATTCACCAGAGGAATGCCGTCGGCAATTTTTTCACCGTTAACATAGGTACCGGTTGCATTAACCTCGATCTGTATTCCATTGACCAGGGCGATTCCGTTAACCAGTGGGATCCCGTTGACCAGCGGGATTCCATCGACATCCAGATCATCAATCCTGGTAATCATTCCGTTGACAACGGTTATGGAAGTGCCGTTGACCAGGGCAATTCCTGCTGTGATGTCCGGTCCGTTTACCAGGGGTATTCCATTGACCAGCGGAATGCCATTGACCAGCGGAATGCCGGCTTCAGCCAGAACGCCGTTAATGTATACCTCACCTGTCTCGGTGACTGAAACGGTGACGCCATTAACCACGGCGGTTCCGTTAACCAGGGGAATGCCATTGACCAGCGGAATTCCGTTCACTAACGGTATACCGTTTACCAGCGGTATCCCATTGACAAGGGCGATACCGGATGTTAGTTTATCCTGATGTTCAGAAGTAAGCAGACTGTTCAGGTCGACTCCCAGATTTGATCCGTCAAAAGTGTATTGAAAAGATATATCCGTCCCGGCAAGATCCTGGCCATAGGTAAGTGTTACCGGCTCGGGAGTAATTACAAGCGGCATCTTCTCAACAATCAGGGCGCCTGAGCCTTCAACCTGGCTGAATCCGCTGTATTCGGTCCCGCCAACCGTAAAAGTCTCAAAATTATATGTATACAGCTCCCTATACCCGATTTCAATCGGCTGCGACAAAACCGGCCTTATCACATAGATGCCGACATCGCTGGATACTGTTGCATTGGTATAATACTGCAAACCTGATAGTCCCAGGCTGCTCAGCTGGGTCAGGTCAGGGTTTTCAAAGCGATTCCCTCCTACGGTTACCACCAGCCCGAAAGCCGGCAGATTCTCCCCGTATTTCTTGGTCCGGTTGGCGGCTTCAACAATCACAGGCACTTTCGGAATATCAAACAATGAGAATGAGTTGGACAGCCCGCCGTCAATTCCAGATGAAGAAATGGGTTGTGTGTATACCTGTATCGCAGGGTTGCCGAAGAAGGACGGAATGGTTCCCGACAGCAGGCTGCTGCTGGTTGTTTCGGTACCTCCGGTCAGCGGTTCTGACCTGAAAAGGATCTCTGAACCGTCGGAAAAGAAATCCCCGTTAACAGTCAGTGTAAATGGTTCGGACCCGGTTGATCCGGCCGGATAGCTCCAGCTGGTGACAAAGGGTTTAGGCGCTGCAAAGGTTGAAAGAGCTGATCCGACCTGCATGAAACCATATCCGGTGGAATAATCAAATCCGGCCTGATCCATGTCGATGGCGGTTGTTTGCAGGAGCGACCGGATCTCCAGCGGAGTTACCGTTACCTGGCTCATGTATTTCCTTTTGGCTTCGATAATCAAAGCGGCGATGCCGGCGGCATGCGGAGCCGAAGCTGATGTTCCGAAGAAATTCGGAAACACATCCCCGTCGATGTTCTGTCCGCCCATGTCAACGGTGGTATTAACCCCGTTCGGTGCTGTAAAATCGGGCTTTAATCTCGCTGTAGCCTCACCCCTGATGAGGGTTCCCCCTACTGAGGAGAAACTCGCAATCGTTGGTAACCCCACACCATAAGCGGGTGTATTGCTGAACAACACGGCCCCCACCGACATGGCACCCATGGCATTTGCATGGCCGACGATGGTGGAGGAGCCCGAATTGTACTCAAGGATGTTCATCGAGCCCCTGAAAACGATATACTTAAACCGGACATTATTGCCCGAGGTCCTCGAAATGACAATATTGCTTTCAATGGTCTGACCCTGCACAATGAATGGCAGAACTTCAATGGGATCCCCTCCGATATTGTTCCGGTTAAAGCCCAGCAGATTCTTACCGGTACCGTCCGAAAGGTAAATATCCAGGTCCGTTTGAGCGGGTGCATCTTCATCCCACTGTAATACAACTGTATAGGTTCCGGCTGGAAGAGAAATTTTTTGAAGCAGATCGCCACCGCCGAAATTATGCGCAGCACCGCTGATTCCTGCCTGCGTTCCGCCATTCGAAAAAATCCCTTCATAAGATCTGTTTCCGAAATTACCTGCGGATGTGAAATATGAAACACCCTGGGCTGCAGCAGCATCCACAGCCATCGCCACCTGTCCGTCGGTGAAAAATGGTTCCGTAACAAAGGTTACATCATCTACTATGATCTCACAGCCTGCCAGCCGAAGTTCATCCACACCCAGCGCAAAGTCTTCCGGACTGGTGAAACCGGTCCTGAAATAGAGCTGAGCCTCCGGTGCAATGTCATGAATGATCTGCATCATGGCGCGGCCTTCATCCGAAGCCCTGCCCTCGTATTCCTTTAAAACCACAACACCCGGGGGAAGGTCACCGGCTGTTACATCGTTTTCAGCTTTTCCCAGTGTATTGTAACTATTTGAAATGACCCCGATTTTTACTCCGGCTCCTGACAAATCGTATCCACCCCGGACAAAATCGGCACCAATTGCCTTATCGCCCTGGGAGGTGGTTAACCCGCTGTTATTTATCGCCGTATAAACCGGCCTTGCATAATTGATAATATCGGGATGATTATTAAGATTCAACAGATTGGAGATCGGGAAATAGCCTGTCAGTGTCAGTGAAGAGGCACTGGTCGAAACTAATTGAATATTATATCCTGGTAAAACAATAAGATCACTGACCGCCTGGAATTGTCCGGGTTTGGTTATTATTTTCGTAAATACCCTGTCTCCTGAAGCGCTGATCTGGAAAATATCATCAGTTTCTGCGAGGCCGGTTGCCAGATATTTGCCATACAATGAAGTAAGTTCAGGTCCTATAACCGAAAAATCAAGGCGTCCTCCCTGAGGCGGATTGTAATAAGGTATTATATATCCCTGTCCTGTACATAATGCGGAAGAGGAGTTGGCCCTGACCTCAACAAAATTGTTGTCCCCCAACTTCAGCCGCCACCGCAGGTAGTCACCCGCCTTAAAATTCTTGCTGAAAACATAGCCATGGCGGCCCGGTTCAAACACGTTGACAACCAGATCCTTCTTCTCGTTATCATCATCGTCATCCTTTTCTTGATTGTTTTCGCTGCCCATGTATATCAGCAGGCTACGGTCCGGCTCAACCGTTACCGTGGTGTAGTTCGGGTTGTAATAGCCAAAATTAGCTTTGAAATTGCCGCCACCCAGGTCTTCGATGCATTCCAGGATCGGAACGACATCCTGAACGCTTTGAGCACTGGTTTTTGCAGGGCTCAGCCAAAGGGCTGACAGGATGGTAATAATCCAGATCGGAATTCGTCTGGAAATTGTTAATCTCGATTGGAAAGAAAGGGTATTTTTTTTCATGAACGGGTTCATTTTTGTTCACGATAAATTTATTTAAACACCCATTCAATCAGTAAGATAGATTGAACAAATAGCGAGGCCGGAAATATGCGCTGAAATAGCCGGATTCGCTCACAATCGATCCAAAAAACGTGTCTTTAATCTAAATTCTTTCTAAATAAGAAAGGTCTTTTTCTTCCTTTTAGCCTTTCTAAAACATCGATTTTCAGGATGTTAACCTGATAACATAAAAACAATCAGATACTGGCGGGCTGGCAGGCGAAAAAATGGAAAGGTCTATTTCTTCAGCTTGCCTCGTTGATCGAAAGCTGCGCGCGCAAGGCAATACCGGGGCAAATAAGACCAAGCAGAAGAATCAGGAATTTCATGAATTTTCTCAAAGAAGGCGGTAAAAATAAAAGATGTTAACAGAATATCAGCTGCCCGACTTGCGCAATTGTACAAATAATAAGGCGCTATGAACTTTTGTTTCCATTATGGAAACAAACTGTTCATATCACGGTATTAAAATCCTTAATGATACGGGTATTATTCATGAAAAAAATCAATAAAATCGCCCTAGTATACAGATACTTCTCGAATACTTACAATTAATTAATAAACAGCCACTTAGCTTAGAAAATCTGAACAGCTCAACGCTAATTGATGAAAAAGGAAGAAGTTTTTCCACAACAAGGCGACCCGGAAGAGGCCGCCAGTCTGGAACCTCCGAGTAGTTTGGCCTTTCAAAGGCTCCAGCCCCCCCCACCGAATCAGACCTCCCATAATACCGCTTTTACAATAAGTGTAAGATCCGTAGAGTTCTTATCGAAACATTTTCAGGGGTCCAGTCTTCATGACTGGAACAACTGGCAATGGCAGGTTCGGAATAGCTTTACGTCAGTCGAACAGCTGAACTCCTTCCTAGGACTTTCTGCTGATGAATCGGCCATCCGCGAATCGGGTGTTCACCTGCCGATCCGCATTACCCCGTATTACGCCAGCCTCCTTGATCCCGCCGATCCGCTGCAGGCCTTGCGCAGAACGGTTATCCCCGTGGTACAGGAGCTGAACGTTTCACCGGGGGAGGCCGAAGATCCGCTGAGTGAAACCAATCACAGTCCGGTTCCTCATATTGTACACCGATATCCTGACCGCGTGCTTTTTCTTGTGACCAACTTTTGTTCAGCCTACTGCAGGTACTGCACCCGGACGCACATGGTTTCACTTCAGGAAAAAGCGCACTCCAGCCAGGCTGAATGGGACGTTGCCATTGAATATATCCGCCAGCACCCCGAAGTCAGGGACGTTCTGCTCTCCGGCGGTGATCCGCTTACTCTGTCGGACAGCCGGATCGAATATCTGCTATCCAGGCTGAGGGCCATCCCGCACGTTGAGATCCTCCGTATCGGAACCAAGGTGCCGGTTGTGCTGCCGCAGCGGATCACCCGCGACCTGGTGAACATGCTCAAAAAGTATCATCCCCTCTTTATCAGCATACATTTTACGCATCCCGACGAGCTCACACCGGAGGTTTCCGAAGCCTGTAACCGCCTCGCCGACGCAGGCATTCCGCTTGGCAGCCAGACGGTTCTGCTGAAAGGGATCAATGATGAGCCGGGCGTTTTCAAGAAACTCACGCACGAACTCCTGAAAGTAAGGGTGCGTCCTTACTATTTATATCAGTGCGATCCCATACCGGGATCCTCCCACTTCCGCACACCCGTTGAAACAGGCCTGGAGATCATCCGTAACCTGCGGGGGCACACTACCGGTTATGCCGTGCCGCATTATGTTATCGATGCCCCGGGAGGCGGCGGGAAAATTCCGATTCTGCCGGATTACGTGGTAGGAAGGGAAGGCAACGAGCTGATTCTTAGAAATTACGAGAACAAGACATTCCGTTTTCCAGACTATTTTTAGAAAAGAACGCATGATCATCGGATTAACCTATGATTTGCGCGATGAGTACCTCAGCATGGGATTCAGCGAGGAAGATGCCGCTGAATTCGACAAGATTGAAACCATCATCGCCCTCGAAGAGTCCCTGCATAAGCTGGGCTATACAACCGAACGGATCGGTCATCTCAGAAACCTGATCGGTTTGCTGGAATCCGGCAAGCGCTGGGATATCGTGTTCAACATCTGTGAAGGATTCTATGGTATCGGCCGCGAGGCTCAGGTTCCTGCCCTGCTTGATGCTTACCAGATTCCGTATGTTTTTTCGAACCCGCTGGTCCTTTCACTAACCCTCGACAAAGGGATGACCAAGCGAATCATCCGGGATGCCGGCATTCCTACCGCTCCTTTTATGGTGGTGACGGAAAGCGCAGATATTGAAGGAATTACCCTACCCTACCCGCTGTTTGTAAAACCGGTCGCCGAAGGAACCGGCAAGGGCATATCGGGAAAATCCGTGGTACGGAACCTATCGGAATTAAAGGAGCAGTGCCTGTTTCTGCTGGAACGGTTCAATCAGCCGGTGCTGGTTGAAACCTATCTCAGCGGCCGGGAGTTTACCGTGGGGATTACCGGAACCGGCAAGAAAGCGCAGGCTACAGGGGTTATGGAAATCCACCTGACCAGCGAAGCCGAAGAGGGTGTCTATAGCTATGTAAACAAGGAGGATTGGGAAGTTCGGTGCACCTACACTCTGGCTGAAGGCCGGGTTGCAAGGGAATGCGAGGAAGTAGCCCTGGCGGCCTGGCGCGTGCTGGGCTGCGAGGATGGGGGCCGGGTCGACCTGCGCCATGATTCGGCCGGTGTCCCGAACTTTATCGAGGTAAACCCGCTCGCCGGAATAAATCCGGTCTATTCCGATCTCCCCATGCTCAGCCGGATGAACGGGATTGATTTTGATGAACTGATCCGGAGGATCATGGAATCAGCCGTTCAAAAAATCAGGCTATGAAAAAAAAAGTTATCATACTGATCAACAAGCTCTCGGAGACTCCGACACCCGATGAACTAGACGTTATCGATCAGGTGGAAGCGGTGGAAAAGAGCCTGGATGAACTGGGCCTGCAGCACGACCGGGAATTTATAGATCTGGACCTCGGGCCCCTGGTAAAACGGATGCAATCAGAACCCGATGCCATCGCGTTTAACCTGGTAGAAAGCCTTAACAACAACGGCGGACTGGTGTATTTTGTCCCGGCCCTGCTCGAAAGCATCCAGGTACCGTTTACCGGGAACCCGTCGGATGCGCTGTTTCTCACCACCCAGAAGCCACTGGCCAAGAAAATCCTTACAGGACAAGGAATACCGACGCCCCAGTGGTTTGGTCCCGATGATGCTCAGAAGCTTGATCCCGCACGAACCTACATGGTGAAGCCGTCGAGGGAGGATGCCTCGGTCGGCATTACTGATGAAAACGTGTTTCCGGGTGCCGATCCGTCGGTCCTGGTGAAATTCCGCGAAAAATGGGGCGATCATTTTTTCATCGAAGAGTATATCGGGGGGCGCGAGTTTAACCTTTCAGTGGTTGGAAGTCCCGCCGGCCCGGAGGTTCTTTGGCCGGCCGAAATCCTTTTTAAGAATTTTCCAGAAGGCAAGCCGGAAATTGTAGGGTATGCCGCCAAATGGGATGAAGAAACATTCGAATACAAGAATACAGTGCGTACTTTCGATTTTCCGGAGTCGGACCAGCCGCTTCTTGATGAGCTGAAATCCCTCTGCCACCGCTGCTGGGTAGCTTTCAACCTCCGGGGTTATGTGCGAGTCGACTTCCGGGTAGATCGCAACAACCAGCCCTATGTACTCGAGATCAATGCAAACCCCTGCATATCACCTGATTCCGGATTGTACAATGCGGCATTGCGAAGCGGTTATACCTTTACCCAGATTATCGAACGAATCCTGAATGACCTATGAACCCGAAAACCGATCATCCGGTATTGAGAAGCGAAGTTAAAACCAGTGATATTGAGGCTGTCCGTGAGATGGTACGCTCCACCGGTTTTTTCCGCGACGACGAGGTTGACGTGGCCGTTGAGCTGGTTCAGGAGCGCCTGGATAAGGGACCGGAAAGCGGTTATGAGTTCATTTTTGCCGATGTGGACGGCCGTGCGGTTTCCTATGCCTGCTTCGGTCTGATTCCCTGCACCCTGGTAAGCTATGACCTTTACTGGATCGCCACGCATGAGGAATTCCGCGGCAAGGGTCTCGGTAAAATCGTCCTGAAAGAGGTTGAGAAAGCCATCGAGGCACTCGGCGGCCGTGGCATCTACGTGGAAACCTCCTCCCTGCCGAAATATGAGCCCACCCGTGCCTTCTATCTGAAAAACAACTACCCCGAAAAGGCCCGCTTTGAGGATTTCTATGCCGATGGGGACGACAAAGTGGTATATGTGAAAAAGATAGGCTGACAGAACCATGGCAGCAACGCCCTTCATCGACATTCACAACCACCAGGCCCCCCCCAATGACCTTACGCTTACAGTAGTCAGCTTTTCGGTCCCAAACCCCAAACCTCAAACCCCAAACCCCATACCCCATACCCTGGGTGTCCACCCCTGGGATATCTCCCCCTTGAGTTTTGATTCCGATTTGTTGCGTTCCCTGGCCCATCATCCTGATTGCATCGGAATCGGTGAAACGGGACTCGACAAGCTCCGGGGCCCGGCTCTCAACATTCAGGAAGCCGTTTTCAGGGAACACATAAAAATCGCTGAAGAAGTTGATAAGCCTGTGATTATCCACTGCGTGAGAGCCTGGGACACAATTATCGGGCTGAAAAAAGAGCTGAAACCAACGGTTCCCTGGATCATTCACGGGTACAGGGGAAATTCATCACGTGCCGGCCAATTGATCGCGGCAGGTTTTTACCTCTCCTTTGGTGCGGCCCTGCTGCTTGACGACCCCGGATTGCAGAAAAGCTGGATTGAGTGTCCAGCCGACCGCCTTTTCCTGGAGACCGATGAGAGTGGTGAGCCTGTGAGCACCTTGTATGAACACGGGGCCCTCCTTAGGAATATTCCGATATCGGAATTAAAAACCTATATTGTTTCAAACTTCTATAGGGTTTTCAGATTTCATGCAAATACCTGAATGGCTGCAGCGTACCGAGCTTCTGGTGGGACCGGAGAAAATCTCCAGGCTCATGGGGTCGAATGTTCTGGTAGTGGGCCTGGGTGGCGTGGGAGCCTATGCCGCCGAAATGATTTGCCGGGCGGGAGTAGGTTCCATGACTGTCGTCGATGGCGACAAGATCCATCCCACCAACCGCAACCGGCAGCTTATCGCATTGAGCAGCCTGGAGGGCCAGGAAAAAGCGGAAACCATGGGCAGGCGGCTCCTCGACATCAATCCCGATCTGAAGCTCACCATTATCGGGGAATATATACGGGATGAACGGATGATCGAGATCATCGACCAGCCCTTTGATTACGTGGTAGATGCCATTGATACCCTTGCTCCAAAGGTTTTCCTGATCTATCATGCCCGCCAGCATGGCCACCGGGTGGTCAGCTCCATGGGCTCGGGCGGCAAGGTGGATCCGGAAATTATCCGGATAGCCGATCTTTCGGAATCTTATAACTGCAAATTAGCCAGCATATTACGAAAACGCCTGCACAAACTGGGCATTTACAGGGATGTTAAAGTCGTGTTCTCCCCCGAATTTGTCGACAAAGAAACCACCGTGCCCGTTGAAGGCGAATCCAACAAGAAAACAACCGTAGGCACCATCAGCTACATGCCGCCGGCGTTCGGGTGCTTTATCGCATCGGTCGTTATCCGGGAACTAATGTGCTAATGTGCTAATTTGCCAATGTGCCAATTTGCCAATTGTTATGCAATTCACACAATTATTAGTACATTACAAAGTTCTGTATAAACCACCGAATTAGCACATTAGCAAATTGGCACATTGGCAAATTGGCACATTATCAAATTGGCACATTAGCAAATGAAACACCTCCCTCTCCTCCTCCTCCTTCCTCTCGAGATATTGTTTTCCTGCAATAAGGGTACACCGCCGGTAGCAGCATTCACCGTTACTCCGGAGTCGGGCAATACCTCCACCGAGTTTATTCTCGATCCATCCGCCAGCAGCGATGCAGAATCCGCGAAGGAGGATCTGAGATGCCGGTGGGATTGGAACAATGATGGTATCTGGGAAACCGGATATGCTTCCCTTGATGCGGTGATCCATCAGTTTGACATAATAGGGCTTACTGAAGTTAAGCTTGAAGTGATTGACGAGGATGGGCTCTCCGGAACCGCAACAAAGGAAATCAGTCTTGATGCTTCGGGAGCCAGTGGCAGCTTTTTCGACAGCCGCGATAATCAGAAATACAAATGGGTGCGGATCGGCTCGCAGGTCTGGATGGCACAAAACCTCAATTATAAGACCGAAACCAATTCTTACTGCTACGGGGACAAGGAGGTCAACTGCCAGATATACGGACGTTTGTATAACTGGGAGATCACCATTGACAACAACCATGGGAATGGCCGGGATATCTGTCCGGCAGGATGGCATTTGCCGACCGATGAGGAGTTCAAGGTTCTTGAGATGGCAGCCGGCATGAGTGAGTTTGATGCAAACTACATTTCCGGACGCGGCTGGATCGCAGCAAAATTGAGAGCCACAACCGGTTGGGGGATTGATAACAATGGAACCAATGAGACCGGCTTTTCGGTGTTACCCTCGGGATTCCTGGGAGATCATTACAAGCCCGAATACATGAGCCTTGGTTCATCTGCACATTTCTGGCTGGCTGATGAACAAAATTTTGAAGCGGCCTGGCACCGGGGTTTTACAAGCGGACCGCAGATTGACAGGATTTTCTTCTATAAGGATTACGGATTTTCCGTCCGGTGTATTAAAAACGAGGAATAATGAAACCAGCTTTCCAATATCTGATTGTGGCCTCCCTGTTTATCCCTTTCACCTCTTGTGTTAAGGAGTTGGGGCCGGTGGCGGGCTTTTCACTGACCCCGCGTGAGGGCAATACAACCACTGAGTTTTTCCTGGATGCACAGGGAAGCTGGGACCTAACCACCCCATCAGAACAGCTGATGTATCGCTGGGACTGGGAGAGTGACGGCACCTTCGACACGGACTATTCTTTCCAGAGCTGGGCTCAGCACACCTTTCAGCTATCCGGTGAAACCCGGATCCTCCTGGAAGTGACCGATCAGCAGGGCCGGGTTGGGGTCATAACGCACAGGATTACCATTAAGGAAGGAGAGCGGGGATTATTTAAGGATTTGCGCGACAATCAGTTATACAAGTTCCAAAAGGCCGGGTCGCAGATATGGATGGCTCAAAACCTAAACTTCACTACTACCGGTGGGTCTTTCATATACAATGAGAATCCCGCAAACGCCGGAATCTATGGAAGGCTTTATACCTGGGAAACAAGCAGGAATGTATGTCCGGCTGGCTGGCACCTCCCCACCGATGCGGAATGGATGCAGTTTGAAAAGTTCGCTACCATGATGACAACCGAAGCCGAATTAACCGGCTGCCGGGGATACCAGGGCATGTACCTGAAATCCAGGGAGGGCTGGCCGTTTTTTGAGCATTACAATTTTAACGGCGATAATTCAACAGGCTTTACCGGTCTCCCCGGTGGATATTACCGCCCGGAGGAAGGCTACGATGGCCTGCACTATACTGCCCTCTTCTGGACCTCAACCGAAACGGATCCGGAAAATGCCTGGTCGCGCCGGCTCGTTACCGGGAGTGAAGTTTGCCGGGACCCGAGCCCGAAGGTTGATGCGTACTCGGTGCGCTGTTTGAAGAATTGACGATTGACGATTGACGATTTACGATCGCCGGAGCATTTGTCATCCCCGGAAAGCGGGGACCGCGTCCCCCTGCCCAAATTCATCCCCGGAGCCTGTTCCTTTGGGGTTTTTGTGTATTTTTAGGCGGTGGCCCGATGTCATTCCGGATTTCGTCGGGATGACAGTTCTGGCGAAAACCTGATACCTGAAAACCGATACCCGAAACCTACATGCGCAAACTCCCCGTATTGTTCGCCGCCGGCCTCGCTGCCCTCCCGGCGATAGGAAAAGACAAACCCAACATCATCTATATCCTGGCCGATGACCTGGGGTACACAGAAATCGGGCCTTATGGCCAGAAACTGATCGAGACCCCGAATCTCGACATGCTGGCGCGCAATGGCATGCGGTTTACCCAGCATTATTGCGGCTCCCCGGTTAGTGCCCCGTCGAGGTGCGTACTGCTGACCGGACAGCATACCGGTCATTCCTTTGTGAGGGGAAATCATGAATGGGGAGAGCGGGGCGAAGTGTGGAATTTCGCCAAGGCGGTGAACGATCCGAACCTCGAAGGCCAGTACCCGCTTCCCGACAGCATCCGGACCCTGCCGGAATATCTTAAGCAGGCAGGCTACCGCACGGGCCTGGTTGGAAAATGGGGGCTCGGGGCTCCAAACAGTGAGGGGCTGCCCAACCGTCAGGGGTTCGACTATTTCTTCGGATATGTGTGCCAGCGACAGGCTCACACCTATTATCCAAAACACCTTTGGAGAAACGAGGAGAAGGTATGGCTTGATAATGAGCTCATAGTACCCGGAACCAAGCTGGATCCCGGGGCTGATCCGCTCGATCCTTCGAGCTACGCGAAATTCACACAGAAAGAAAATTCAGCCGAACTTTTCGTGCAGGAGGCCACCGGTTTTATCGAAAAATCGAAAGATCAGCCTTTCTTTCTCTATTTTGCCTCCACCCTTCCCCATCTGGCCCTCCAGGCACCAAAGGAATGGGTGGATAAGTATGTAAAAAAATTCGGCGACGAAAAGCCTTACACCGGCCAGGAAGGGTATTTCCCCGCCCGGTATCCGCATGCCACCTACGCAGCCATGGTTTCGTACCTCGATTATCAGGTTGGAGAAATCATCAGGAAGCTGAAAGAAACAGGCGAATATGAAAACACGCTGATCATTTTTTCCAGTGACAACGGGTATGCCTACAATGCCGGCTGTGATCCCGCGTGGTTTAACAGCTTTGCCCCTTTTGTCACCACCCAGGGCTGGGGAAAAGGATATGTCCATGAAGGCGGTATCCGCGTTCCGATGATAGCTGCCTGGCCGGGACATATCAGGCCGGGTACCATATCGGACCATATCTCTGTTTTCTATGACGTATTACCTACCCTTTGCGAGGTTGCGGGCATTAAGAAGCCTGCTGATTCAGATGGCATCAGCTTTCTTCCGGAACTGCTGGGAAAAAAGAAACAGGCACAGCATGAATACCTTTATTGGGAATTCCCTGAATACCAGGGCCAGCAGGCTGTTCGCATCGGCCCCTGGAAAGCAATGCGTCTCAACATGCAGAAGGGGAACACGGAAATCCAGCTGTTTAACCTGGAAACCGACAGCAAGGAGCAGAATGATGTTGCAAGCCAGCATCCCGACCTGGTTGCACGGGCGCTTGAGATCATGGCAAAAGAGCACAGAAAACCGGCATTGGCAAGGTTCTATATACAGCCCCTCGATAAATAGGTGGAATTGATTATTTTCAGCCCTAAATTTTCCCTGAATATGACAAGCAAGGAACGACTTCTGGCCACGATCAATCATCGCGAGCCCGACCGCGTCTGCGTTGATTTCGGCGCCACTCCGGTTACCGGCATACACGTGTCCGTGATCAATAAACTTTGGCAACGGATGTTTGGTCAGCATGACTACCGGGTTAAGGTTATTGAACCCTACCAGATGCTGGGCGAGATAGACCCCGGGTTGCGGGATGGGCTGGGCATTGATGTGATCGGAACCCCCGGCCGGAAATCGCTTATCGGTACCGATGAGGAGGGTCCCTGGAAACCTTTCCGAATGTTCGACGGTACCGAGGTGATGATTCATCACAACCTCAATTTCACCATTGATCCGGAAAAAGGAGACCTTCTGGGCTATCCGGAAGGGGATATGAGCGTGGGACCGAGCGTCCGGATGCCCAACGGAGGATATTTCTGTGACACGATCATCCGTCAGGACCCGATCGACGACAATAACCTGAATCCTGATGACAATACGGAAGAGTTCAAGCTTTTCACTGAAGAGGACATCAATTATTACCGTAACAAAAAGCGATGGATCGACCGGAACTCCGATTATGGAAGCCTGGTTGTGGTTCCCGGTACCGCTTTTGGAGACATTGCGCTGGTTCCGGCCCCCTTCATGAAACATCCGAAGGGAATCCGGGATATACAGGAATGGTATATATCGCCGCTGATCCGCCGTGATTATGTGCTCGCAGTCTTTGAACGCCAGTGCGAGATCGGGCTGAAGAATATCGACACCCTTGCAGAGATCCTGGGTGACTCGGTTCAGGTTGCTATGGTGAGCGGCACCGACTTCGGCACACAGTCGACCACCTTCATTTCTCCGGAAACCTACCGCGACGTATTCAAGCCTTTTCATATCGCCATAAACAAGCGGATACACGAGAAAACCAACTGGAAGACGTTTATTCACTCCTGTGGTGCAGTGCGCGACCTGATTCCGGAATTTATTGAAGCCGGATTTGACATTCTCAATCCGGTCCAGATTTCTGCGGTGGGCATGGATCCCCGAGAACTGAAGAAGGAGTTCGGGAAGGATATCGTTTTCTGGGGCGGCGGCGTGGACACCCAAAAAACACTCCCTTACGGCACCCCCGAAGAGGTGTACCGCGAAGTGCGTGAGATGGTCGATATACTGGGCCCGGGCGGTGGATTCGTATTCAATTCGGTACACAATATTCAGGGCAATGTGCCGGTGGAAAATGTGGAGGCGATGTTCAAAGCTCTTAAACCTGACAGGTTTTAGAAACCTGTCAGGTTTAAAGGTTAAAAGTTGTTAAGAGCGCACCATCAACCACGCTAAATGTTAAATTTCCTCCTTAAACCTAAAAAGGAGGAAATTGTGACTTTCTCGAAACCTAAATCCATTTGCAGGATGTTGCGGACGGGTTTGCTAACTGCAATCCTGGCAACATTTTGCATGTTTCAACCCGGATATTCCCAATCATCCGGCGCATACATGACTTACGACCAGCTAACCCAGGCGGTTAAAGCCCTGGCGGATGCAAACAAGGGACTTGCAACGGTCGAGTCCATCGGAAAGACCGCAGAAGGCCGCGACTTATGGCTGCTAACCATCGCCGGCAAGGGCGGAATACCTGTAGCGCAGCGTCAGGGTCTGCTTATCGCCGCTAATTTTGAAGGCGACCACCTGGTGGGAAGTACACTGACACTCGAAGCTGCCCGTTATCTGCTGGCGTCCTATGCCACCGATGATGCGGTTAAGAAAAGCATCGACAACTATGTTTATTATGTAATGCCCAGGATGAATCCTGATGGAGCCGAGGCTTTTTTCAGCAAGGTTAAGGTGGGCAGGAAGTCCAATTCAACTGCTTTCGATGCCGATAATGACGGCAGGCTCGACGAGGACGGCCCGGATGATCTGAACAATGACGGCCAGATCACCGTGTTTCGTGTAAAGGACGTTAACGGTCTCTACCGGACCGATCCCGATGAACCGATGCTCATGAAACGGGCTGATGCAGCCAAAGGTGAACGGGGAGAATACTCAATCTATCCGGAAGGCATTGATAATGACAAAGATGGATATATAAACGAAGATCCGGCAGGTGGCACCGACATCAACCGGAATTTCATGCATGCCTATCCCTATTTCAAGGAAAACGCAGGCAAACATATGGTCTCCGAACCGGAAACCCGCGCCATGATGGAATGGATCATCGATCACCGCAATATCGCCATGATCCTGACCTTTGGAGAAAGTGACAACCTCATTGTTCCTCCCACCTCAAGAGGCGCACTGAGCAGTGACAGGCCCCTCGACCTGGTTCAGTGGGCCCAGGCAACCAGTGCCGGCGCTGGCAGGGTTGGCATGGTCAGCACGGGTGGTCGCGGCGGATTTGACCGCTTCATGATGATGGGAGGCGGCGGAGGCCGCGGCGGAGCTACCACAACCACTGAAACCTCAGCCCGGTCACAGCGCCCCGTTCAAACAGCGGCTACCACAGTTAATTCTTCTGATGTCGAGTATTTTACAAAAGCAAGCGAAAAGTATAAAGAACTCACCGGGATCAAGACCCAGCCGGTCCTCAGGAATCCCGAAGGTGCCTTCTTTCAGTACGCATACTATCAGTTTGGCGTTCCGGCATTCTCAACCCCGGGTTGGGGAATCACATTGCCGGCCGATACAGCCCGGAGGAGTGCCCGCCCAGGTGGCGCCCGTCAGGGTGGCAATGAAGCGCCTGCAGCAGCAGCTGCACAAACCTTCGGCGGTGCCCAGGGCCGGTCCATGATGGGCATGGGCGGCGGCAGTGCCGCTGCAGCCCAAACCGGTGCTCAGGCTGAAGGCGGATCTGCAGCCGGCATTGATGCAACCTGGCTGAAATGGCTGAATACCAATAACCCCCAGGGATTTATAAAATGGCAGGCAGCCAAACATCCTGAATATGGTGATGTTGAAGTCGGCGGCTTTGCTCCAAACGATATCTTCAATCCTCCAGCCGACAAGCTGGGTGATCTTGGAGAAAACCACGGTAAATTCGCCGTGTACCTGACCACCCTGTACGCACAGGTTAAAGTGGCCAAAACGGAAGTGATCAGCGAAGGCGGCGGCCTTTTCCGGATTAAAGCGGAAGTCGCCAACGAAGGATTCATGCCTACCGCAACGCGCATGGGAGTGCAGGCCCGGTCGGTTAAACCGACAATGGTCCAGCTCGGGGTTAAACCTGAACAAATACTCTCCGAAAGCAGCAAAACCAACTTCTTCCAGGCCCTCGATGGCTCAGGCAGAAGAGTCAGGTATGAATGGCTGATCAAAGGAAAGGCAGGAGATAAAATCGAGCTAAAGGTGGTAGCACAGAAAGCCGGTTCAGACACTGCAGTAATCACACTTAAGTAAGGGAGGACCAAACATGAAAACAAAAAAACATACAATCACAGGTCTGCTGATCCTGGCAGCTATCATGATCCTCTCACCGATTCGTCTTGAAGCTCAGAAATCCTTTTCGGATCCGCAGTTTAAGGTTAAAATCGAATTCAACCGGTTCAGGGATGTTCCTGAGTTATGGGCCGATATGGACAGGCTCCAGAAAGCCTTCCCGAAATTCCTCAAACTCGAAAGCATTGGAAAAAGCTACGGCGGACTCGATATTATGGCCATGACCATCAACAATCCTGAAACAGGTGCCGAAATGAGCAAGGCAGCCATGTATATCGATGCCAACATTCACGGCAACGAAATCCAGGGAGGTGAGGTTTGCCTCTACACTATATGGTTCCTGATGGAGAACTATGGAAGAATCGATGAAATCACCCGGTTGGTAAATGAGAGAGTGTTCTATATCCTGCCTTGCGTTAATCCCGATGGAAGGCAGCATTTCATGGCAAAAGATGGTGGCAATGCCCGCTCGGGCCATGTCCCGGTGGATGAGGACAATGATGGCCTTTTTGAAGAAGATGGCCCCAACGACCTGAATGGCAACGGCATGATTGAAAGTATCCGAAAATACGTTCCTGGCCAGGGCAACTATCGCATCAGCCTGATTGACAAAAGAATCATGGAACCCGTCGGCTTCGGCGAAAAGGGTGACTATATCCTTCTCGGAGACGAAGGCTTCGATGACGATGGTGACGGCAGAATCAATGAGGACGACCTGGGCAGTTATGACCCCAATCGTAACTGGGCGATAGACTGGCAGCCAAACTATGTACAGGGGGGTGCTATGGAATACCCATTCCAACTGCCTGAAGCAAAAGCCGTAAACGACTTCATGATGGCCCGTCCGAATATTGCCGGAGTACAGGCATACCATAATTCAGGCGGTATGATCCTCAGAGGCCCCGGTGCTGAATCCATGGGCGAATACACAGCATCCGATATAATTGCTTATGACGAACTAGGAAAAAACGGTGAACGTATCCTGCCCTTCTATCGCTACATTATTCTGTGGAGTGGCCTGTATACGGTACATGGAGGATTTATCGACTGGACCAGTGACGGACTTGGAATCATGTCCTTTTCCAATGAACTCTGGAACAGCTCGCAATACTTCAACAGTCCCGATCTGATGAAACAGACCGAAGACCCAAACAGTCCGATCTCACGCCAGAGAGGCCGCTATTTCTTTGATGACAAGCTGGAATTCAGCGATCAGTATGTGGAGTGGAAAGAGTTCGACCACCCGGTTTACGGAAAGGTTGAAATCGGCGGCGAATGGAAGAAATTCATGGGAAGGATTCCGCCACGCTTCATGAACGAGGAGCTATGCCACAGAAATATGGCATTCACCCTCTACCAGGCCGACGAGATGCCTATGATCAAAGTGGGTGAAACCCGGGTAAAAAAAGTCAGTGATGATGTATACCGCGTCTGGATCGATTTTACCAACCCCAAAGTGGCTCCGACAATCACCGGTAAGGCTGCCCAGAACAATGTGGTTCGCCCCGATCTGATCACTCTTGATGGCAAGGTCGGCATTATCTCAGCAAGCTGGATCAACAGTAAAGAGACTTTCGACTATCTTAACCCGATAACCGAAATGATCGATCAGAAACAGCTGAACCGCCTGATCATCCGGAACGGGCATCCCGGCAAAACCACCCGTACACTTCAATACCTCGTTAAAGGAAGTGGAAAAATCGCGGTCACGTATGATTCCGTTAAAGGGGGGAAGGTTAGTACGACAGTTGAACTCAAATAATTAATAATTGGAAAAATAAAAAAACACACCTGTCAGGTTTTCAAAACCTGACAGGTGTGTTTTTTTATTTTTCTAATTGCCAATTATTTTTTTACAGCTACGAGGGTAACCGTGATCGGAATCATATCATCGATCGCGTTATCGCCGAGGTTCTCAAAGAATTTTCCGGATCCATAACGGACATCGTATTTTGAGCGGTCAAATGCAACCACACACTGAAAAGCATCGCCCATCCGCTTGGTGGTAAAGGTTACCGGATGGGTTGCTCCTTTGATGGTAAGGTCAGCCGTTACTGTTGCTTCATCATTTTTAAACTCCGTACTTCCGGTAATCTTCAGGGTTGCTGTAGGGAACTTCTCTGTACTGAAAAAATCATCTGATTTAAGATGTCCGATCAGCCTGGCTCCTTTGTTCGGATCCGTACCGTCACCCTCAACCATTGAATTCATGTCGATCACGAATTCACCACTAACAAACTTGTTTTTCTTAATGCTAAAGTTTCCCTCTTTAAGCTGGATCACGCCCTCATGGCTCTTGGTAACTTTCTTGCCTATCCAGCGCAGGACAGACTTATCGGTTAACACTTTGTAATCCTGAGCGATACCTGTTGCAGTAAACGCTACAAATGCAGCCAAAATCAATACGACTGTTTTTTTCATGATATGAGAATAATTAATTAATAATCTTGTTCATGGTTTTAATACAAAAACCTGAACAAAAAGATCATGAAAAAACCTGATTTAACTCTTTTTTAGGAAATGACCTGTTTGCTATCTGCCTTCGGAAAGAAGCAAATCCGACTGATATACAACCTGTTCGGAGGGTGAGTTCAATAGCTTTATCATAGCACGGGCAACCGTGCGGCCATGAATTCCCCTATATTTTCTGGCGGAGCCCGTCATCAGGGGATTAATAACCGTCATAACCCCTTTTGCCAACAACTCCGCAAAGCGGAATTCTGCACGGTCTCCCATGAGCATGGAAGGCCGTACGATCAACGTTTTGGGAATTCCGGCAATCTTGATCCGCTCTTCCATCTGCCCCTTGATGCGCATGTAATAATTCCTTGAAGCCGCATTCGCCCCCATCGATGAGACCACGGCAACACGGCGGATGCCGTTCTCAGCCGCAATACGGGCAATTGAAGCCGGATAATCCCGATCGATCCGCTCCACCATTGCAACCGATCCCGCCTTCCGGATCGTGGTCCCCAGGCAGATGAACAGGTCATCACCGGTTACCTGCCCCGACCATGAGTCAGGGGTATCAAAATCAATTCTATGGTATTCGATTTTTCCGCTTTTAGCCTGATATTCGCCCCGGCCAAAAACCTTTATCAGGCTATATTCCTGATTATCAATCAATTCCTCAACCAGATATTTTCCAACCAATCCGGTAGCCCCAAAAACAACAGCAACTCCCATATCGTAAATCGTAAATCGTAAATCGTCAATCCATCAAATACCCCACCAGCACCTGATTCGAGACAAACTGCACAGGAACTTTGGAGCCGATCGGAGATTCAAACTGATATCTGAAAACAAGGTTGCCGGTTCTGATTCCGGCAAAGAAGCCGATCGCCTGCCGGTAACGCCAAAAGAGCCCCATCTGGTAGTTTTCATTGATGGTGACAAGGGTATTAACCTGAATACCGATTCCCTTCTGCTCAGAGTATTTTAACAAAGCAGAGGGTTCAAGCAAAATGCTTTCTCCTAGTTCAAAACTGAGTCCGGCATAGGTATAGAAATTCCGGTTGAGCCAGCTGTTGTTCCAGTTGTCTTCGGTGGAGTTAAAGCTCAGGTCGCCAAACCAGACCGAAGAATTGAAGAGCTGAACCACAGAGGCACCGGCAAAGAAATTCTTTGAGAAATAGTGAATCCCTGCGTTCACATCGACAAAATGGAGGACCTCCTTGCCTGTGTTTTCAAGGACGGGATCACCGCTTCCACCGGGGGGAATAAGCCTTGACTTGTCAATGATAAACTGGTGATACATCGGTGCCAGTCCGAATGAGAGGCGTCCCTTATCCAGGTATACATGGTAAGCATAATCCAGATGTATTCCGGTCTGTGAGATCGCTCCTGTTGTCAGGTTGAAGGCTCCTCCACCGATGCCAACCTTTCCGAATGAATTATCTCCGCGGTTCAGGAATCCCCTGGGATTGAACCTTTGGCGCCTGTTAAGGATCGTTTTATGGTAAGTAAGGGTTTGATATTTCGGTGACCCTTCCATGCCGAGCCAATCCAGCCGTGCCGACAGCAACAGCGGCGCATAACGGGATGTCCCGGTCAATGCCGGATTCGTCAGGAATCCGTTAACCAGGTACTGATCCGCCAGCGGCGAAATCTGCGCCCCGGCCTCCCAAAACCCAACCATCAGCACAAACAATATGGCACCTAAGTATTTCACGATATCACATTATCACATTGGCACATTATCACATTGGCACATTGGCACATTCATTTCACCACCATCACCCACCCAGTCATCCTCACCCATCCTTCATCAATATCCAGGTATTTCAGCACATAATAATAGGTACCTGTCGGCATGGTCTCCCCGTTCTCATCCTTGCCGTTCCAGGGATCCTTGTTATACCCGTCGGTAAACGAATAGAGCCGTATTCCCTTACCCGATGAGTCCAGTATTTGCAGGGAACCTTCCGGGTAATAATCAAGCAAGGGTATGATCCACAAATCATTGATCCCATCGCCATTGGGTGTAATGACATTGGGAATTACATTGTTCATATCGATTGTAATATCCATGTTGATTGAACATAACCTGGAGTCAATAATCGCAATTGAATAGGTGTTTTCGGCCAGTCCTGTTATGGTGAGGCCGGTTTCCGTCCCGGCCATGGATACAATGTATGGAGCAACTCCACCGGTGATCTCCTTAATAATGATCTGTCCGTCGCTGCAACCCATGCAGGTTGGCGACTTCAGCCTGTATTTCACGGCGATCTTCTCCGGCTGCGTAACCGCAACAGGGTCAGAATATTCCATGGTGCATAAAGAATCCTCCCTTACACGAATCCTGAAATTGTTATCCGCTGCAAGATTTTCGAATAATGGAGAGGTTTGCCACGAGCTTCCATCGTCGATGGAATACTCATAAAAAGTGCCTTCGCCCCGGGCGTGGATTTCAATCGATCCGTCGCCGGATTCGAAACAGGTATTATCCCTGACAAACGGCGGATCAATCTGCAGCAGATCAGGGTTGAGAATTTTTACGGCAATCTCATCGGATTTTGCACATCCATCCTTTGTTATCTCAAGCCTGTAAATAGCGGTCTGGCTTACAGAAATTTGCTGACCGGTGGCACCCGTGCTCCACAGGTAGCTGTCGCCGGTTCCGCCTGACAGGGTAATCGGCTGACTGGTGCAGAGGGACTGATCCTCACCCAGGCTGACTTCGGGGTATTTGAAATATCGGACTGAAATGGTATCGGAAAGTATGCAATGATTAGGATCCGTTACAAACACAATTACCGGATCCATTGAGTTATAGAGGGATATGTCGCGGGTGCTTGCACCGGTATTCCAGCTCCAGTTGAGATATCCTTCACCGGCGGTAAGGGGTACCGTATCTCCTTCACATGCGCTGATATCCTCGCCCAGATTGGGTTTATCATATGGAATTACCTGAACGGTATACTCGGCTACAATGGTACATTCAAATCCGTCCTCTTCGCGCTTGGTTGAGGCGGCCTGGTAGGTGGTTGTGTGCAGCGGCCTGACCACGGTGGACGCTCCGGTGCCTGACGGGAGAATCCATTGGACTTCCGAGCCATTGACCACGGTAAGGGTTACAGCTGTGCCCGGACAAACCGGCTCGTCGGTTGAGGGAATGATATGCACGTTGGTGCCTGCAACCATGTTTACGGTTGTGGTCCAGCTGCACTGGTTGCTGTCGGTAATGGTTACAGTATAATTTCCGGGGCCGAGTCCCTGGATATCAGATTCGGCTTCGGTGGCATCGAGCCAGAATTTATAAGGGGGTGTACCGCCCTTGATGTTTGATAGTGTGATGTTTCCATCCTTGCACTCCGGACAGCTCGGCGGGTTTATGCAGGATTTTGCCTCGATGAGGGCAGGCTCAAGGATCGTGACCGGGTCGGGATAACTCACGCGGCAGGCTGAATCTTCCCAAACCGTTACCCGGTATTGGGTGCCGGCAGGCAAATTTAAAAAGGCGGAAGTATCCTGATAGGTAACTCCATTGTCGATTGAATAGAGGTAGGTAACCCCATCACCGGCCGCCTTAATCCTGATCTCCCCGTCGCCGTTGCCAAAACAGGAAATATCCTTGACCTTCAGAGAATCGATCTTGAGCCGGTCGGGGTTGTTGATCCGGAGATTTACCGTATCGGATGCAAAACATCCATCCGTGGTGATCTTAAGATAGTACTTATCATTCTGATTAACAGCTATCTCCCGACTCCTGTCTCCAGTACTCCATTCATAGGTTTCGCCTGTTCCACCGGTCAATGTTACCGGATCGCGCGAGCATTCGGTCCGATCCTTACCCAGGTTGACATCAGGCTTCGGCTTGAAGTGAACCTTGAGGGTATCCGTAAATACGCACTTATTTTCATCTTCTGCGAAGAGTACCAGCGGGCTGGCCTCCTCGGTAACAGGATTCACGCGCCCCTCAAAGCCGTTGCTCCACGTCCAGCCGGCATATTGTTCCGGCGCCTCCACAAATATTGTATCCCCCTGGCAGCCGGTGCGGTCGTTGCCGATTTCGGGCTTGTGAATGGGGTAAACATGAATGGTATCGATCAGGGTCCTTTCGCACCTGCGGCCTTCATCGATGGAAATGGTCTTCACCTCAAAGATCGTATCACGATCAAGAACCAGGGTCACCGTATCTCCGGTAAGTCCCGCCGGCCGGATCCATTCGAAGGTTGTTGATCCGGTTACCGTAAAGGTTGTGGGAACCCCCGGACAGAGTTTTTCAGACTTCTTGTAATTCAGTTTTACGCTCGCTCCGCCAAGCTCCTCCACATGGATAGTATCAATCGTTTCGCAGAGGTTGGACTTTGAAATAACATGGACCACATAATCACCTCCGTTGATGCTGTCCAGAGTATTGGTTTTCTCATCAGGGTAACCTTCCCACACATAGAGGTAGTTATTGATGTTACCCCCGGGAACAACCGTGGCACTGCCGTCCTGCTCCCCGCAAAAAGCCCGGATGGATGATTTGGATGCAATAGTGGGAGGTATTTTTTTCTCCACCCATAAGGTATCCCAACCTACACAGCCATGATAATCCGTCACCTTCACACGGTACCAGGTCATCGGCAGCAGACTGTCGGTGGTGATGGTTCTTTTTCTTTCCTTGATTCTGGTGTCTTCCCATTCATAGAACGCACCCGAGCCGGCATCCAGATCGAGGAAGGAGCCCCGGCAGAGCGGAACGGTATCTTTGGGCTGGAGCTTAACCACCGGCAGCGGGTGTATTGTGATTTCGCGGGTGTACCTGACGGGACCAACGCCGCCCGTACGGACCATAGTAAGAATGACTTTGTATACCCCCGGGCTTGGAAATTTATATTTTATCTCATAGACGCCAACCGGAGGCCTGATCGGGGGAATAGTCACACCGCCGCCAACTTTGCTAATCAGAAAAGTCACTGAGCTCTGAGTAATTCCATGTTGATCTGCAATATAGAACTTCGTCTCATCGCCCAGGCAAAGATTTTCAAAGTAAAAACCTTCAAGCGGGCGCTTAATTGGCAACGCCGAGGGCAGGCCGAAACCGCTAATACCACCTAAACCGATATCGTTATTTGTAAGCCGGACTCCTAAATCTTCAAAGTTGCAACCTGGGTAGGACCGCATTGGGGAGTGAATTACCCCCAGATTATCCTGATTGTTTAATGCAATATATATCTTACCGTTCGACGCCATCTGCATATCGCCGCACTCAACATCCGGATTGTTGCCCAGAAACTTGACCGATTTAATAGTTGCATCTTGTCCGAATGACGAAAGATCCCACTGATAGACATAGCCCCCTTCCTTGGTGGAACCGTATAAAAAATTCCCAGCGGTTGGTGGGTCAGCAAAGGCAAACCGACCGGTTGGGGAAAACTCAACTCCGTATGCACCAAACTTAAATCCGTATTTATTACTTTGGTCACCTGCAGGTAATTGGATGGGACTGGAGAGATTGCCGGTTGCTGTGTTGAAATTGAAGAGTTCGAAAAATCTTCCTCCAAGGACCGCCAGTGCAATTCTCGTACCCTGATCGTTGGCCTTCATCTGGCCCCGGGCACCCCGGTTTGTGCCGTCATCAATTGTATCATTCTGGTGAATGCTTCCAATTGGTTGAAAAACAGGTTCATGCCATGCACTGTCCAGCTTAACCTTCAGGAAGCGGTTGCTGTTAAACTCGTGCATCAGGAACCAATAACCAGTCTTATTATCTCCATAAGTAAAAGGAACCGCCGCGAACTTCTCCGTTGCATTCTCCAGTAGTCCGGGTTTTCCGGATGCTTCCGCATAGTTATAAAGGACCTGGCCGGCCCCGCCTGGGGCGATCTGAATTGTATAATAGTTGCCTGCCCAGTTATTCTGTCCGCCGGTCACAAACGGCCGTGTGGTAAACACAAAATACTGTCCCTCTACGGCAGGGTTGGGCACAATCGTTGCTGCCTGAGAAGATTCCGGGTCGCCTGTAAGGTTATCGGTGTTTACCCGGCCATGATTTGCATTCCAGATAGTCTGTCCGTCGGTGTAAAACAGTAATTGTCCGGTAGAATCACAGACCGATGCCACCCCGCCGGTCGAATTTGTTTGTCCGTCGACCAGCGGAACGGGGTCGAAGCCGCGGAAATCGAGCCCCGCATTACGGCCGAAGTACCAGATTGATGACTGCTTTTGTGCATGCAGCGAAAACACGGAACCCAGGAGAATCAGGCAAAAAAAGGCTGATCTTCCAAGACTTGCCATCGGCTGGCTTATTATCCGATTTACGCTCAGGATTGGCAACACCGCTGAATTTTATCGGAACATTGCAATTTTTTGCGTTACCGGTTGACCGTTCCGGCGTGACAGGACAACCAGGTAGAGACCGTTATCAGGCTGAATGCCCAGTTGGACCTGGCGGTTTCCGGAAAGTTCTTTGGCTGTAACCAGCCTGCCATCGAGGGTATAGAGTTCCATGCGCGTAAACTCATCGGGATTTAATCCGTTGATAATCATCTCATTTGCTACGGAATTATATACAATAACCGTCGATGGGAGTGATATTTCAGGAATACCCGTTGTGTTCAGGTTGCTGATTTTTATATCGTCGATATAGGAAGAACCGCCGCCTGTGGCGACCGCATTCACAAACCGGACTCCTTTGAAGGCTCCCGTGTTGGCGGTTCCGTTCATCTGGACAAACCAGTTCCATTCGGCAATCGTGACATCGTTGAGCTTGAAAAAGGCTTTTCCGGAATTCAGGTGGATCTCCACCATCACGTGATTCCATTCGCCTGCAGCTACCAGGTAATTCTGAGGGGCGCCGGTATGAGTAAAGGATCCGAAGGTCTGACCCAGCAGGCCGATCCGGGCATTAACCGCCGGAGCATCTCCTGAAGTAGCTTTCTGCAATATTTCAATTCCCAGTTCCCCGTATTCGTTCCGCATCCGTAAGTCGATATTGATCACGGAATCTGATAATTGCGGGAAGATCACGGTGGCATCGCTCTTAGGCTTCAGCTCCATTGAGTAAAATCCAGAGTGAACAGCTGTATTGCTGGTTACTGCCTTACCGGTTAGTCCATTATCTGTTTTAGTCCAGAACGGGATCTCTTCGGTCACCGGGCATCCGTGATAGAAACGATCGAAGTTCTCATTGAACGGGAAGGAGATTCCGGTGAAGGTTGAAAAATGGTTGATACCGGAATAATAGACGGTATCCCCGTGAAAAGCCTCCACTCTCCAGTAATAATCCTTGTTGGGCTCAAAGGTTCCGGCATAGGATTTTTCCGTTTGGAACACCGAAACGATTTCGAGGCTGTTACGGCTTGGTCCTACATATACATTGTAATATACCCCGTCAACGTTGGCTGGGTTGGCATACCAGGAAAGCTGGGAAATGCCGGGATTATTGGCTTCGCGGGCCGGAACGGGATAGCAGGGAGCAAAGACAGCCGGCTGTGTATTCAGCAGAAGATCCGCATTGGCCCTGATTTTTGGCACGAATTCCTTGTAGGATTCAACACTGATAAAGCAGGTGGTTGGAGCCCCTCCTATGCCTTCGGTCCACGTGTTAAGGTAAAACTCAGAAATCTTGGGAAAATATTTATCAACCCCGTACAGGTCCATGAGCGCATTCAGGTATGGCAGCGTGTTCCGGAGATTGATGAAGGTAATCTTTGAATTGTGACGGAAGTCGTAGAGGTCAAATGGGAGATAGTCGTACCCGTAAAGCTGGATGAGGTTACGGGTATCGGCCACGGTGGTAAAATCAAATGCAGAGCACCTGAAAAACCGGAAGTGCGTCAGCCTGCCCTGGTAATCACCTGTTTTCAGGCTATTCATCCCCGCTCCGTCAACCCTCAGGTTACGAAGCTGCAGCAGTTTTTCGATACCGCGCTGATCGGAGAAATCAATCTCCAGGTCGCGGATGAGCTCCAGTTCTCCCTTGAACGGCTGCCTTACCAGATCGGTTTTATAACCATTCTTGGTATTGATCATCTGCCTGAGTGGAATGCTGGGTATTTCGGATGGGGTTGAATCGGTAAGGTAAAGAACCGGCTCGCTGAGTCCGGAGGCACCGCTGGCCCCGTAAACTGCAACAAGGCGGATATTTGCGCTTGCTCCCATGCTGACAGAGTCAATGAAGATCGCATTTTCCCGGGTCTCGGCAATCGGGATGAGACCGTCTCTCAGGACCACAAACCGACTGAGAAGTGCCAGTGCTTCTTCGCCCGCTGAGAGAGTCCAGCTGATCTGAACCCCTCCCTGTGTGCCGGCAATCGCCACGTTTGCTGGCACCGGCCAGTCCAGAAAGATGGGATGGTAGTTTACATAGATATTCAGGAGGTTATGCTCGCTGCCGATATTCACAACCGGAAAATCGATCAGGTAGAACCCGTCGAGCGTACCGCCCATGCCGAGGTTGAAGTGAAAAAGCTCCGAACCTCCATAACCATCAATAACAAATGCCTTTCCAACCCAGTCGGCCAATACCGGCCTGCGGATCGACAACTGGTGGAGAAGGATCGGTTTCAGGTCATATTCCCAGATCTCAACCTTTCTCATATCGGGACTGTACCGATAATATTCAACCAACGTCTGCGAGAATGATTCGAGGCTCGCTCCCGCAGGCTGCAATCTGCAGGCAGCAGCCATGCAGAAAACCAGTGTATCCACGGCCGGATTACCTTCATTCGCTGCCATCCGGGAGAAGTTAAACCGGTAATCCTGAAATTTCAACTGGAAATCCCCTACCCCGTTGAGAATGTATTTGATTTCGCCGTTGCCTACAACGGGGAATCCGTAGTACCGGTAAACCTGGGCCATGGCGATGGGCACAGAGCCACCTGTCCGGAACTGGCCAGGGTAAAGGTTAAAATAGGAGCTGTCGGCCGACCAGTGAGTGGCAAGGAGCGGAGCAATCAGTCCCTTTTCTCCGGACTTCAGTAGGGAGCTCCCGTTAACCCAGGCCTCGCGGATGTCATCCCGGGTTTCGTTCATATTCTGATAGGCCTCGCACTGACGGGTAAGGCCTTCTATCAGGGTTGAAAAAATTTCAGGTGCGGTTTCCGGGTTTTCCGGAAAGTTGCTTTCCCAGGAGTAGCCCAGTACCGGCGGACATTTATCGTCCTTTGCAACCAGTACAAATCCCCTGGGTTCCACGGTTACCACGAAGAACGGGAGCCCCGTTTTCAGGTTTGCAGCCACCGAAGTGCTGATACTGCCCGCTGGAAATTGTTTGGCAACAACTTTTGCTGCTACGGCTGATGCCTGACCGCGGTCTACCTCTTCTGCCTGTACCAGGTTAGCACCCAGTACTATTGTGATCATAAATCCAATGATTACCCTGAATTTCCTGCCCCTGAACATAATTTTCCTTGTATTTGATTTAGCCGATCAAGATACGACATTCAGGGAAACTAGGCCAACCGGAACGGATAACATTTTAGGGTTCTACCCTTCAATCTCACTCAAATCCAGCCAACGGAGTTCCTTCTCATCGATCAGGCTGATGATCTCGCCAATCCGGTGACTCATCGTGACCATTTCCGCTGGCGAAGAAACGCCACTCCCGACTAAAGACTCCAGACTCGCTTTCTCCTCCTCCAGCGCGGATATCTCCCTGGCCAGGGTTTCGAATTCCCGGCGCTCGTTAAAGGTCATTTTTGCTTTTGGCAGATCCTGTTTAGGCTTGCCTTTCTTCTCCTTAGGGCCGGCATCGCGGGAGGCCTGCTCTTTTTCCAGGATCATTTTATCCCGATAGATCGAGTAGTTCCCGGGGAAGTCGCGTATTTCGCCGGAACCGTCGAAAACGAACAGGTGGTCAACCACCTTGTCCATAAAATAGCGGTCGTGCGAAACGATGATGATGCACCCGTCGAACCGCATCAGGTAATCCTCAAGCACCGTGAGTGTAAGAATATCGAGGTCATTGGTCGGCTCATCAAGAATCAGGAAATTGGGGTTCTGCATCAGGACGGTGAGCAGGTAAAGCCGCCTTTTCTCGCCGCCGCTCAGCTTGGAAACAAAGCCATACTGCACATTCCGCGGGAAGAGGAACATTTCCAGCAGCTGCGGGGCGCTCAGGGTGCGGCCGGGTGCCGGCTCGATCACCTCGGCAATCTTTGTGATCACATCGATCACACGGTCATCGGGATTGAACTCAATCCCCTGCTGCTTGTAGAAACCAAAGCGGATGGTGGGTCCGGGATCGGCATGGCCCGAATCGGGCTCGAGCATACCGGTGATGACATTAAGGAACGTGGTTTTTCCGGCGCCGTTCGGACCGATCATTCCGATTTTCTCAAACCGCTGGAATTTATAGCTGAAATCGCTGAACAGTACCTTGTCATCATAAGCTTTTGCCAGATGATAGAGATCGAGCACCTTACGGCCCATGCGGCTGGTCTGGATGCGGATATCGCCCATCTCGGCCTGATAGTCCTTCCTGGCATCCTCCTTCAGCTGCTGGAACGCTTCGATGCGGTATTTCGGCTTGGTGGTGCGGGCTTTCGGCATCCGGTTCACCCACTCCAGCTCCTTCTTCATCAGGTTGGAGGCTTTGTCGGTCTGGCGCTGGTCGAGTTCCATACGTTCCCGGCGCTTATCGAGGAAAATCTCGTAATTGCCGCGGTAACGGATCAGGGTTTTATCGGTAAGCTCCAGAATCTCAGTACAAACGCGGTCGAGGAAATACCGGTCGTGCGTTACCATCAGCACCGTGATATGGGATTGCCCCAGATACTCCTCCAGCCACTCGATCATATCAAGGTCGAGATGGTTGGTCGGCTCATCGAGAATCAGCAGATCGGGCTGAGGCACGAGCACGGCAGCAAGCGCGATCCGCTTCCGCTGTCCGCCCGAGAGTTCCCCCACCTTCTGACTCAGATCTGTGATTTTTAGCTTATGCAGCACCTCCTGGATGCGCGTTTCACAATCCCAGGCATTGAGATGGTCCATCTCCCGGATCGCCAGGTCCATGCGGTCGTGGTCGTCACCGGCCATTGCCTCCTCATAATTCCGGATGGCATTCGAGAATTGAGGCAGGGAATAGAGCACCTGGCTCAGAACATCCAGGTGATCAAAAAGTTCAGGGTCCTGGAGCAAAAATCCGATGCGCAGTCCCTGCATGGTGTTCACCGCTCCGGCATCCGGCTCCTCCACGCCCGACAGGATTCGCAGGAGCGTCGACTTCCCCGCCCCGTTTCGTGCGATCAGCGCGATCTTCTGGTTCTTGTCGATCGAAAGGGACAGGGATTCGAACAGCGACTGTTCGCGGTAGGATTTCGATATTTTTTCGGCCTGGAGGTAATTCAAGGGGATTGGATCTATTTGGCCGCAATATTACGGAAAAGGGTGAAAGATAACTTCAAGGCGCATCTTTAATAGTACCCTATACTTCTCCCTCATGCCCGAAGAAAGAAAACTGTTATCAATCAAAACGAACCATTGAGCCAGCTTTGACCTGATATCTTCCAGATTCTTTTCCATTACCTTATCGGTTAACCCACTGACTTCTTTCCCGAAATAGTTAATCAAAACTTCTTTGTTGAGGTTCCTTTTCTTGCCTTTAAGGGTCAGTGCGATCTCTTCTATATCGCCTTTCAGTACAATAGTTGAATTGAATAAATCATACGCAGGCGACAGCTCCACTTTATTAGCCCTAACAATTATCGAATAGTTCTTCAGGTGCATATCCTCGTTACCGATCAGGTAATTGAATAGTACGCGCTTAAATAGTTTTGCCTTCTCCACGGCCGGAAACGTGCAGTAACCATCGATCAGCTTTACAAGCTTCTCCATGGAATAATTGTACTTGGTATCGCGGCTCATTCCAGCCAGCTGAGCAAAATCTTCAACAGCTACCTTGTCCTTCTGGCCTTTCCGGTCGAATCGTCTGATGAAATAGGTAAGGGAGTGGTCCTTTGCATATACCATGCCATGCAGGGGAACTTCTATGCCTATGGCGGACGCCAGATGCATGGTCAGGTCCTCGTTTTGCGGAAGTTCAGGGTAAAGATAATGCTGAGGCTTCAGGATGTACCGGCCATTTTTATCTACTATTTCAAAACTACCATTCTTGATATCTAAAATGGCGCTAAGTTTTGGCTGAACACCCTGGACAGACATTCTGGATGCTCTGAGAGTGGCCTCGGATCTTAGCTCATCCGCAGTAAAATCGAGCAAAGCCAGATTTTTCAGACCTGAAGAAATAAGCTTTAATCCTTTCTGGCTGTACCGGTGACTTCCGCATGGTTCATAGGTAACCGGACACCGATTCATACGGGAACCTCCTGAACGGTTACATTCCCTACCAAATCTTCACCCACGGCCATGAGCTGGGCAAAGCAATCGTTCCGGTCAATTTTACCGATTTTTAAAAGGCCTTCCAGTTGATGCCCCTCGGGAAGCAGACCGTCGAAGAACGGCGGAAAAGAGTGGTAATCCCAGGTCTTTTTTGACAAGGCCATGGTAAGAGAAACAGGAGTTCCGGTGTATCCATCATTATAATCGAACCGGAATTCCTTGCCGAATTCCAGTTCAAGAAGCGTTCCGGCTTCTTTGCCATTGACAAATACTTTAGCTTTCCTCATGGTTCAGCACTTGGTTCATGAACGGGCTGGTAAGCTGTACCGTAATATTAAGTACAGACAATATTTTACGCAGCGTATTGAGCTGCACCGTTTCCTTGCACTTTTCGAGGTCGAAAACAACGGTTTTTCCAACACCTGCCATTTCAGCTAGCTCAAGCTGGCTAAGCCCGGCAGCTTTCCGGTGCTTCCTTAAAACATCCGCCAAAATTTCAGGTTCCAGCATAATAATCCTGTTAAAGCAGTAAAATTAGCACAATTGTAATTTAAAAACAATTCTTTTGGGAATATTTTACTTTGTTAGCAGTAAAAAATAGTCTTGATGGGACTAATGCGGCCTCCTGGTAATGCAAAAACCGCTGCAAGTTTGAATCTTGAAGCGGTTTTCATTTTGAGTCGGGGTGAGTGGATTCGAACCACCGGCCTCGTCGTCCCGAACGACGCGCGCTAACCGGGCTGCGCTACACCCCGAAACGGGTTTGGGTGTGAGTGTGAAGTGTGAGTGTGGGGCGAGAACGTGTGGGTGTGGGTGTGAAGAGGTGCAAAAGTAATAAGTTTTTCTTTTCTCACAAACGTTTCATCTAAAGAGATCAGTAACCCCGGGGTTCTGCCCATGGAATCAGAATAACGGGAAATCATGCGGACCATGGGTCCCCTACTGGTCACTGGTCACTGGTCACTGGTCACTAAATCTCTAAGATAAAACACATCACACGAATAATGCCCCGTGTTCCCCATCTGGCCCTCAATCTGCTTAAATCCCAGATGTTCGTACAAACCCCGTGCTGCCTTCATGCCTTCAATGGTCTCGAGGTACATACAGGTGTAGCCGGCCTTCCTGGCTTCGTCCATGCATAGTTGAAGCAACCTTTTCCCTATGCCCAGGCCGCGCAGTTCCGGCCGAAAATACATTTTCACGAGTTCGCAGGTACCGGGTTCGCCCGGCAACGGCGCAAACCCGGCGCCGCCCTTTGTTCGGGCGGACCATGGGTCCGCCCCTACGATGTTTTCGACAATAAAATATTTGCGTCCATCCCGTTGAAATGCCACAAACATTTCCTGCGTATCGCGATCTGACGACGCAAAACCGCTTCCTGTTGCCCCGTGCTCAATGAGCGTTTCCAGAATAATATCCCGGATTGCCGCGCTGTCGGACTCCCGGATCGGCCGGATCCTGAACAATCCGGATGCGGTGCTGATGTCAAGTTGTGTGTTTTCCATAGGAGGGACAAATATCGGATTTCATCAAAAAAAAACCTATCTTTGGTAGCATCTCATCCAATTAATGTAAATTTGAACGATTACTTCTCCGTAGTTGGCAGTACTTGTTTTTTATTTTATTCATTTTCTGATCTTTAACACCTATTTGCTTCATGCTGAAGTCAGTTTCTATTATTTCACCCGAACCTCTTTTTAACAGCAGGATTACTGATCTTATCATAGATATTGAGTGCCTGCGCCGGAAAGAGACCGTCTCCACAGTAGACCCGTTTATATATAATCAGTTGCGCGATATCTTCCGGGATCTCGACTCGATGTTCTCGGCCCGTGTGGACGGCAATAAAACAGGGCTGAGCAAGTACCTGGAGGCCAAGGAGGATGATCCCGAGGCGAAAGGGAGGAAAACCATTGAAATCGATAAAGCTTCAGAAGCCATGAAGATTATCGATGAAAACAGTAATGAATTGGTCTTTTTTCAGGGTTTCTTTACTGAACTGCACCGTACCCTGCGGGAAGGCATAACAAATGAAAGCTCCAGATTTGCAGGTAAATACAGGCATACGGCAGCGCGTCCGGAGCTTCCGGGGGATACCAGTCCGGCCTACCATTTGGTGGAAACTTTTATGGATAAACTGATTTCCTACATCACCAAGAAGGACTCACCAAAGTTCGAAGCCATTAAAGTGGCCTTTGCCCACCAGCGTTATCTCTGGATTCATCCTTTCCGCGAGGCCAACGGAATATCGGCCCGGCTGGTGACCTATGCCATGCTTAAGAAACTGGGCTTCGGCGGAATCCCCAACCGGATACTCAACCCTACTTTTTCTTTCTGCTGGGATCATGAGAAATATCTTAAACTCGTGAGGAAAGCCGATAATGGCAAGGAAAAGGATGTTTTTGCCTTCCTGGAATTTGCATTGGAGGGGCTGCGCGATGACATGCAGCGGATGGATAACCTCCTGAATTATGAACTGATCCGGGATACCATCCTCCGGCCGTCCTTCAAACACCCGATTTTCGAGCGGCTCTTCTCTGAACAGGACCGACTGATCCTGGATGTAGCCATGGAGAAACAGGTGTTCCAGGCTGCTGACATCAGAATGCTTTTCCCGCAGAAACATCCTACCGAGATCTCCAAAATGATCAAATGGCTGCGCGACAAGGATCTGATTATCGGAATTGATGAGAACGCACGGCGCTATGCTATCAACCTGGAAAACAAATACCTGGTGAAAATGGTAGTGGGAAAACTCGAGCGCGGAGGTTTTATTCCTGTCTCCTGACAACATTTGGCCGGCTGATCTGTTAATTTTACACCGGCTTTTACGTCAAAGAAGTATTATGAAACGAAAATTATCCTGGATATTCATCGCAGGGATGACACTGGTCATCTCCTTCGGTTTCCTCACCCCCTCCTCCAAAAAGGAAGTGGTTCTCAATGAAGCAGTCTCCCTTTTTCTCTCCATGCGTCATTACCAGCCACTTAAGGTTGATGACAATTTCTCCACCCGCGTTTTTGATCTCTATATTGAGCGTTTAGACCTCAACAAAAGATATTTTCTCCAGTCGGATATTGATAAGTTATCAGAATCAAGGCTGAAACTCGATGACCAGTGGAAAAGCAAGAACCTCGATTTCTTCCAGTTCTCATCAGACCTGATACAGAAACGGTTACTGGAAACAAAGGCCTATTACACAGAGTTTCTGACCGCTCCGTTCGACCTCAAAAAAGTAGAATCTTTTGAAGCCGACCCCGATAAAATAAAATTTCCCCGGAACGAATCCGAGCTGCGGGAATCCTGGCGGAAGGCCCTGAAATTTCAGGTGATGACCCGTGTTGCCGGCAACCTGCAAACGCAGGAAGAGGCGGCAAAAAAATCCGATACAGTTAAGGTGAAATCGGTTGACCAGCTCGAGGCGGAAGCCCGCAAAGGTCTGCTCGACAATTACAACGACTGGTACAGCCGGGTGAAAAACATGGATGAAGAAGATCGGTGGTCGATTTATATCAACTCGGTAATTTCAGCCTACGATCCCCACTCCACCTACATGCCGCCGCGTGATAAAGAAAGGTTCGACATGAATATGTCGGGAAAATATGAAGGAATCGGCGCTACTCTCCGGCAGAAGGACGGGTACCTGATGATCATCGACATGTTCCCGGGCAGCCCCTCCTGGCGCAGCAAGAAAATGGAGGTCAATGACCTGATCATGAACGTGGCACAGGGAGATCAGCCCGCGGTGGATATCCTCGACATGAAGCAGGATAATGCCGTGGCCCTGATCAAGGGACCGAAGGGAACCAAGGTTCGGCTAACCATCCGCAAGCGCGACGGGTCCGTTAATGAAGTGGTTCTGATACGTGATGTGATCGTGATGGAGGAGTCCTATGCCTCATCACTCATCCTTACCAGTCCCGACGGAAAAACGAGATCCGGCTATATTTACCTGCCTCAGTTCTATCAGGATTTCCAGGACCGGAACGGCCGGAAATGCTCTGATGATGTGGCAAAGGAGATTGTTAAACTTCAGGCCGAAAAGATCGACGGACTGATCATCGACCTGCGCAACAATGGCGGGGGCTCATTGCCTGAAGCCGTCAACCTGGCCGGATTATTCTTCCCCAAAGGGCCAGTGGTTCAGATCAAAACAAAGGAAGGCAGCCCACTGATTCTGGAAGATGAAGATCCCCGTACCCAATTTAACGGACCGCTGGTGGTGATGACCAACTATGCCAGCGCATCTGCCTCCGAAATTTTCGCTGCAGCCATCCAGGATTACGGCCGCGGAATCATTGTGGGAAGTCCCACCACCTGGGGCAAAGGAACCGTTCAGCGAGTCACAAACCTTGATGAGTTCGTTAATGACAAACTCAACGACGTTAAGCCGCTTGGCGCCCTGTCGCTCACCATCCAGAAATTCTACCGTGTCAACGGCAAGACTACACAGTTGAAAGGGGTTGTGCCCGATGTGGTGCTTCCCGACTCCTATCAGGACATGAAAATCGGGGAAAAAGAAGAAGAATATGCGCTCAGCTGGGACGAAATCGCGCCGGCCCGATATTCAGCCTGGACCCAGGCACTGCCAAAAGACAGGGTGCGGTTGGCCAGCGAAAAACGCGTTGCCGCAAATGACCAGTTCCAGTTGATCCGGCAGAATGCCGCACGCATCAAGAGGGACTCCGATAAATCACTCTTCCCCCTGAGCCTGGATGCGTATATGAAGGAACTGAAAGCACAGACCCTCGATGCAAAGAAATACGAGAAGATCATGAAATCGGCAACCGGGTTGAAAATTAAGGTTACTGATACCGATCTCGCCCTGATGAAGAGCGACACCGCAAAAAAAGAGATCTCCGACCGTATGATCGAAGATCTCTCAAAAGACATTTATTTGGAGGAGGCTGTTCTGGTGTTGAGGGATATCAGGTTATAAATGGGGATGGGACAGAATAGGGCAGAAGGGCAGAAGGGCAGGAAGGCAGGAGGGCAGCAAGGAAAGTGAAAAATGATAAGTCCCCCCCCGACTTCCAGCTTATTACTTAAGTCTTTACTTCCTGCCCTCCTGCCCTTATGCCCTCCTGCCTTTGGGTGCAAATCCCAATTTGTCCCACCCCCATTTCTCATATCCCCATCTCTGTGAACATCTTCCTCGTCTCCTCATCCGATGGCCGTGTCATCTTTACACTGATGATTCTGCCTTCGGGATCGAAGAACATGAAAGTGGGTACGCCCTTGATCTTGTAATCTATGCAAAGCTGTGATTGCCAGGCTTTCTCTCCGATAATCTGAACCCCCTTCAATTGTTTTTCCGGAACGAATTTCATCCATGCAGCGTGGTCATCATCGATGGAATAGCTGATAAAAACGATATTCTTTCCTTCAAAATCCGTTTCCAGTGAATCCAGATAGGGAATTTCGCCGATGCATGGCCCGCACCACGTAGCCCAAACGTCCACATATACGTATTTGCCTTTGAAATCCGACAGTTTAACCGTATTGCCCTGCATATCCTTGCCCGAGAAATCAATTGCAGGCTGGCCTTTTTCCAGGAGCTTCCATGCATTATAGGTTTCATCAAACTTTTTAATCATCTCCGGGTCTTTGCATTTTTCCCGGAAAAGATCTATAACCGACTGAACCTCTGCTATATCTTTCCACTGCATGCCTTCGTCGGCGGTGTTAAACAGGTACTGGTTCAGAACAGCCGGATCGGTCAGCAGTTCAACTGCCACTTCGCCGTTAATTGTGTACTTGTCAATCGTTGCTGTGGAGTCGGCCTTCATCGCAGCATCAATCCTTTTTTCGGCTTCTGCCCTAACAACTGATGAAACATAGGCAAGGTAACTGCTGGACTTAATAAACCTCGGATTGTTGATCTCCAGATCCTTTTTATAAGAATCGAATCCCTCAGGCGCTTTGTAATCCGGCTTCTCGGTAACATACCGATGGTACGCTTCGTACATGTCCAGATTTCCGGCCCAGCCATAGAGGATTTCCCCTTCTTCCCTGGCCCAGAATGGATCCTTCGGATTCGTTTTTTTCGAGTCTTTGAACAACTTCTGGCTCAGAGACAGCATGGAATCCTGTTTTGCCCGGAAATCAGCAGCTTCCAGTTTGAACCACTCGAAGCTATCGTTGTGTGTAACCCTGGCCTTAGCTGCCATATAATTACAGATATCAGAGCCCTTCCCGGTAAATCTGACGGAATTCAAAAAGTCGCTCTGGTCAAATGAGAGACGCACCTTCATGCCGGGAGCCGCTAAGAACGAGATATAATCACTTCCTGACAGGATGTAATAATTGGCGGGTTCAGAGAGGTCGGCAAGGGTAATGGTAAAAGCGCCCTTTTCATCAACCCTGATCGTATCACGGCCGCCGCCGGGTCCGCCAAGGATAAACATACTATCGGTGAGATTCTCGGCCTTTCCGGTGATCATAGCACCGGTTTTTGGCCCCTGGGAGCAGGAAGCAGCAAGAGCTGCGAGCAGGAAAAAAGTCAGGATTCGGGTCATAGGGTTTAAGTTTTAAAGCTGACAGCTTAAGGAAAAGCTGTCAGCTTGTGGCAATTGTAACCTGACAGGTTTTGAAAACCTGTCAGGTTTAATTAATAATTATCTTACTAGTCAAATGATTATTCCCGGCCCACACCCTCAGGAAGTACATTCCGGCAGGCAAAGCGGGACTCAGGTTTCTGTTCAGGCGGGTGCCGCTTACTGGGACCAGCTCTGTAAACATTTGTTCCCCGGTTATGGAAATGATTTCCAGTCGGACCTCCGTAGCTGTGATCCCTTCGAGGTCGATCGTAAACTGGTGGCTGGCAGGATTTGGATATACCGATAGTTTGCTGTTAACAAAAGGCTTGGGATCCGTTCCTGCCCCACCCTGAATCAGGTCGGTCATCCAGATTCCACGGCCAAAGGTTCCTGCGAAGAGCTTCTTGGTCGGCTCATGAATCTCCAGTTCACTGATGATCACGTTGGGCAGCAGGTTGCTGTAAAGCTGCCAGGTTCCGTTGGCCCCGGTATAGAAGTAAACCCCTGCATCAGTGCCCACATAGAGAATATCGTTATCGCCGTTTTCCTGAAAAACAATTGAATTCACAGGCAGGTTAGGCAGGTTAAGTGACATATTCTCCCAGGTCTCTCCGGCATTTTTGGTCCGGTAAACCTTTTGCCCACCTGTGAATCCCCCGCAGGTAACCCAGGCGGTCAGGGAGTCGGTGGCATCCACGCAGATCGAAGTGAAATAGAGCATCTCCGGCAGTCCGACAGTCCGGTCGGTCCAGGTGGTTCCGCCATTAAGGGTCACCCACATGCGTGAAGGCTGATCGTATTCATAATGGATGCGCTGAGCGGCATAAATCACGGAACTGTTCTTTGGATACAGGGCCAGTGCATTAATTTTCAACGGCTTATTGGCACCAGCTGGTGTTGGCAGATTAGAAATCTTGGTCCAGGTATTCCCCTTGGTCGATGATTTCCAGATATTATTATTGGCCGTGTAAATGAAATTCGGATTATTCATATCCTGCACGATCGGGGTTGTCCATTCGCAGGAATTGGATCCAAAACCGGATGGACTGATACCGCGGGTTGAACCGCCGCCATTGTCGGAGCGTGACAATGAACCGTACTGGGAAGATCCGTATACAATATTGGGATCATCGGGATTGATCATGCAATCCATGCCATCGCCCCCGATAAAATTGATCCAGTTACCATTTTTGTTGTAATACGTGGAGTTATCCTGAGCACCTCCCACTACATAGCCGGGGAACATTTCACAAAGTCCGATCCGGTAAAAGGAGGTTATAATCATCCCGTTTGAGCGCTCTTCCCAGCGTGTAGCCCACTTGCCGTTGGTACCGCGGCCGGCGATAATGTCGCTGGTCCGGGCAACCCCGCCGTCATGGCAGGCATAATACTTTTGGTCTACCGGATTATACTTGTACTGATGCTGATCGGCATGCAGCGTAAAGTCATCCTCGGTCATCACCCAGAAGGATGACTGCTCCCAGGAAGTCCCGCCATTATTGGAAACATACATGTCGAGCCCACCGGCAAAAATCCGCTCTTTATTCCTCGGATCCACCAGAATGGCAAGATCATACCAGCCCTGGCTGCCTCCAAGTATATTCACTCCATTGACTGCCATGGTGTTACGAGCCTCCCAGGTGGTGCCGCCATTGGTTGACCGGTAAAATCCGTAGAAAGATCCCCCGGGATTTGAAGCGATTACATAGATATAGTCCGATGATTCAGGAGTCAGGGATATCTCGGTCCGACCGATGCTCAGGTCGTTTGGCCAACCGGTATTAAGGGTAGTCCAGGTAGCCCCGAAATCGGTGGTCTTCATCATTTTCGGAGGATTTCCGCCGGAATTGCGCACGGTGCCTGTGGTGGCATAAAGAACGGAACCATTATTGAAATCTTGCTCAATATCCCATATCACTTCGGTCTGAACCTGAGACCAGGTTGCCCCATCATCAACCGACTTGAAAATACCCGAAACACCGCCGGCCAGAAGCCATCCTGCCTCTGTAGGATGATAGAAAACGCGACGGATCAGGGTTTTGTCCAGTTCGGTCTGGTCAAATTTTAGCCCGGTCTCACTCCAGGTAAGGCCGCCGTCTGTAGTCTTATAAACACCAAGTCCATAATGCGTGTTCCGCTTCCGGTAATCCGTGTCAAGCGCCACTCCGATATAGGCATAATCGCAAACGGAGATGAAAATATTATCCGGATTTTTTGGGTTCACGGCAATGTCGCTGACCCTCAGGATCGGAAGGTTGTCGGTCAGCGGCGTGTAGGATTCTCCTCCGTTCACGGTTTTCCATACTCCGCCCTGGGCTACCCCGATCCAGTAAATGGCCGGGTCGGTGGGATGAAAAGCGATGCAATTGATGCGGCCCATGCCGTGCGAGAATGATCCGTTGGCGCTCGGTGGTTTTGTAATGGGTCCCACAGGCGACCACCCTGCCCCGCTTTTCAGTTGTTCCATGGCCTCCTTTTCAGCCTGGATCCGGATCGCCTCTGAAATAAATATCCCAGAATTTGCCGGATTTCCATCGGTATCCAGGCGGCTCCTGTTCATCTCGATATAACGGCCGTAGGCTTTCCAGCCTTTTGTTTCCGCATTGGCAGGATCGGCAATCCACCGGTCATAGGCAGCAGCAGCATCCTTATACTGCATAGTGCCAGTAGCACCCGTTGGCGTGGGTTTTACAAACTGTCCCGATGCCCCGAAAGGTACGATCAAAACCATCACAACCATCAGAACCAGTTTAAGTAACTGCCTGATATTCTTTCTTTTACTCAAATAATCCTTCATCTCTGATAAGCATTAAAATGGACGAATGTGGTAGAATAATATATTTTTCATTTTTAAACTCGATCTCATGCCCGGTATTCTGCAGGTAAACCGCCACATCCCCTTCGCGGGCCTGTAGCGGAACATACCGGATCTCCTCCCTGTTTGGCTTCCAGGATTCATCGGGATCGGCCAGAGCCGGAATCGGATAACCCGGTCCCACCTTAACGATATATCCGCTCTGGATTTTCTCCTGCTCGTGAACCGTCGGCGGCAGATAGAGACCTGATTTTGTCTTGTTATCGGGTGTTTTGGGTTTTACCAGAACACGGTCGCCGACAAGGATAAATTTCTTTAATTCTTTTTCTTCAATGATCATGCGAATCGGGCATTTTGACAAATATACGCCAGAGACGCATAATAATGCGTCTGTACAATTATTTTTGCAACATGAACAGGAATCTGCGGTATATAATCCTCATGATGTCGGTTGCCCTGATCGGGATCATTATTTTCCAGGCATACTGGATCAGCAATTCCTTTGACCTTCACAACAAGATGTTCAGGAATGATGTTAACCTGGCGCTGGAACGGGTTCTTAATGAAGAAGTTGAAGTCAGTACAATAGGGGACATCATAGATTTTCGCGATAGCACCGGTAAACCGATTACAATCGAATCAAACAGACAAACAGGCGAACAAGCTAAAGACCAATACTTTATCGGCAGAGAGGATTTGAGGCGGATCATCAATAAAGTAGTCGTCCGCCTCGCCGCCATTCATCCTGAGCTTGATGAAATCGAACCCAGATACAAAGCCGAGCTGGAAGGAATGAACATAACCACTCCCTTTTTTCTGGCTTTCAGAAAGGACGGTGCCATCTATGGTTACACCGGGCCTGATTCCTCCCGCTTCGATCAGTCACAGGCGACACAACGTCTCCCCGGGATCGCGATGAGCAATGAGCAGGTGCTGGCTTTCTTCCCCGAAAACCGATCTTATATCCTTAACCGGATGTGGCTCACCCTGTTTGCCTCTGTCCTCCTGATATGCCTTACTGCCGGCAGTTTCTTCTATATGCTGGTCACACTTGTGCGCCAGCGGAAACTATCGGAAATCAAGAATGACTTCATCAACAACATGACTCATGAGCTGAAGACGCCGATAGCCACCGTATCGGCAGCCATGGAGGCGCTGGTGAATTTTGATGCGATCAATGACAAATCGAGGAGTCTGAAGTATATTGAGCTGTCAAGGAAAGAGCTTAGCCGGCTCTCGGGAATGGTTGAGAATGTTCTCCGGATCAGCACCTTTGAGAAACAGAAACTGGTTCTGTTCAAGGAGACCTTCAATGTTTGCCAGCTGCTGGAAGACACTGCGCAACAGTTTCAGGTGCAAAATCCTGACAAAGTGCAGTTTAACTTCGATCTTAAAGGCCCGGGCTATATTCATGCCGATAAATTCCATATCCAGAACGTCATCAGCAATCTTTTCGATAATGCCATAAAATATTCGCAGGGTTCGGCCGTTATTGATGTAACCTGCGCCCGATCCGCCGAGTTCATTGTGTTTTCCGTCAGAGACCATGGTATGGGCATAACCAAAGAACAGCAACAGCATATTTTTGAGAAATTCTACAGGGTTCCGACCGGCGATCTGCATGCAGTCAAGGGATTCGGACTTGGCCTGGCCTACGTGCGCCAGATTCTTGAAGCCCATGGGGGTACCATCGGAGTTAAAAGCCAGTTAGGAACAGGTTCGGAATTCACCATCGCATTACCAGAAATCCAATGAAGCAATCCAAAGTCCTTTTTGTTGAAGATGAGCAGTCGCTCGGCCTCATCGTGAAAGAGAGCCTCGAATCCAGAGGCTTTGAAGTCCGCTATTGCCAGGACGGCAAAACCGGCTTCCATGCCTATCAGGAATTTAAGCCCGATATTTGCCTGCTCGATATCATGATGCCGGTCAAGGATGGCTTTACTCTTGCCCAGGAGATCCGTAAAATGGATTCTGTTACCCCGATCATTTTCCTCACCGCCCGGTCGCAGACGGCTGACGTGGTGAAAGGCTTTGAGATCGGGGCGAATGATTACATCAAGAAACCCTTCAGCATCGAAGAGCTGATCGTTCGTATTCATGCGCGGCTCAATCATCCCGGCGATGCATTGAAATCAGAAGATGAAGCTACTGTTTTTCAGATCAGCGGCTACCTGTTCGATTATCACAAGCAGACACTGGAATTCCGCACCCAGGTGACCAAACTCACCCACCGTGAAGCCGAAATACTCCGCCTTCTGTGCATCAACCGCAGTCAGGTGGTGGAACGGAGCTTTGTCCTGAAAAAAGTCTGGGGCGACGATAACTTCTTCAATGCCAGAAGCATGGACGTATTCATCACGAAACTCAGAAAGCACCTGCAGTATGACAGTAATGTGGAGATACTGAATGTGAGGGGGATTGGGTATAAGATGATCTTCTAGGTCAGAAGGCAGAAGGCAGAAGGCAAAAATTAGTCTTAAGTCCTTAGTCCTTAAGGAATAAGTTAAGTGACAAGTTAGGGCAGAAGTATTTTCTGCCTTTTTTCTTTTTCCATTTTACTAATTTTTGCCGTCTGCCTTCTGCCTTCTGCCTTAAAACCCCAGCGTTTCTCTCAGCCGTTTCATCCCCGCCTTGCTCGCGTGGATCTTCTTCCCCGACTGCATCACAAGCACCTTGGTGTCCTTGTCGTAAGGTTCGAGCTGAACGATGCGGCTGATGCGGACGATATGCGACCGGTGCACGCGTAGGAATTCGGCCGGGTCGAGGTGCTCCTCGAAGTAGCCCATGGTCATCTGCTTCATGTAGCGGCCTTCGGGAGTATATATGGTGGCATAGTCGTCCTCAGCTTCAATGAACTCCACCTGGTCAATCGGTATTACCTTGATTTTCTGACCCGTACGGACCACGATCCGGTCCAGGAATTGTCCGTCGGGCAATACGCCGGAAGCGATTTTTGATAATCCGGGTGCGGCGCTCTCTTTCTGCCGGATGCGGTCGACTGCCTTGTCGACGGCCTGGCTGAACCGTTCTTTTGAATAGGGTTTCAACAGGTAGTCCACCGCATTGTATTCGAAGGCGCGGATCGCGTATTCATCAAAGGCAGTGGAGAATATGATCTGCGGATATTCATCCAGCAGTTCCAGCATTTCAAACCCTGATATTTTAGGCATCTGGATATCCAGGAACACCAGATCGGGCTTTAGCGACTGGATCAGTTTCAATCCATCGAAGCCGTTTGCGGCTTCCCCGCAGATTTCTACATCGGGATTGGATTCCAGGAAAGAGCGTATCAGGACCCGTGCAGGTTCTTCGTCGTCGATGATGATGACTTTAGCTGTTTTGTTCATGAATTGGCTGTTGTGGGATGGTCAGGTGAACCATAAACTGGTTTTCGGTTTTTTCAAACGTAAGACAGTTTTCGCAATTATAGGCAAGGTAAAGCCTGTTTTTAGTATTGACCAATCCGATGCCCTTTCCCTTGCGGGGAGGCGCTTCGGGGTCGTAATCATTAGCAACCGTGATCTGCAGGTTGCCATCATCGAGTTGCCGGGCTGCCAGCTCGATCCGCACGGGTTCAGTGCTCTCATACACCCCGTGCTTCACGGAATTCTCAATGAGCGGCTGCAGGATCATGTGGGGCACGGTAAGCTTGAGACAGGGTTCCGGAACATGAATGTCGAACTGGAGCCTGTCACCAAACCTTACTTTTTCAATCTGCAGGTAGTGCCTGATGTTTTCGAGCTCCGTTTCGAGGGAGGTAAGGCCGTTGTTTCTGCTTTCGAGTGAATAGCGAAGGAACCCCGATAGTTTCACGATCATTTCACGGGCCTGCTCAGGATGGCTGGTGATGAGTGAGGAGACGGAATTCAGGCTGTTGAAAAGAAAATGAGGATTGATCTGTGCTTTCAGCATGTCGATTTCGGCCTCACGTACCTGGACCTGCAGGGTTGACTCCTTTCGTATCCTGGTTTTGCGGTCTTCGAAATTGATATACAGGTAATAAACCAGGACGATCAGGCTGTACAGGAAGAATCCGGCAATTGCGCGCCAGGGGATGGAGCTGTCGAGAAAATCGTGGTACTCCTGATCCTCCGGCCAGAGATTGTTCATGATCAGGTATCCGATGCCCAGCCAAACGCCAAGGACCACCAGGGCTATCAGGATATGATTGAGGAAAGAGTCCAGCGGGCTGGAATTCCGGAAATCGTAATAGCGAATCGAGTACCAGAGACCCAGTCCGATGCCGGCAAACAGAACATTGAATAACAAGCTGTCGGTCAGGGCGATCGTCAGGTCCTGAGAAGATGCCAGCCACAAAACGACGGCATGGATACCGGCTATCAGTATCCATGCCACCGAATAAGTGATCGTATAGGTGCGGTTCGCCAGGAACGGGTTCTTCATGGTCAGATGCCGTAGGATTTCACTTCGCCGCCGCCAAAAACGGCCAGGCCTTTTATGATTAGCATGGTGTTCTGGTCATAGACGAGATTGGGCATGCGCTCGCGCTTGTCGCTGAATCCGCCGAAAATGGAGACTACTTCAACCTTAACGGTCCAGCCTGCAGGGACAATCACGTTAGATCCCCCGAAAATACTGAGGGTATCAAGGATCTGCTTGCCTTCTGCGAGTTTACAGTTCATCAGGTTGATCTTAGAGCCTCCGAAGATACTCAGAACACGGCCACCTTTGAAATTTTGCGAGGTGACGATCCTGTCGCCGCCGCCGAATACAGCCACCTCATCAAGAAAATCCATATTGTTCTCATTCTTTTCCGGGCGTTTCCAGTGACGAAGGTAACGCGGGGGGGCGATGATCAGGTAAACGCCGATTACCAGGATCAGGACAGGCCAGAAAGCTTGCCGCACGTAGTAGGGGAACTCCCAGAAATGGTTACCCATGAAGAATACGCCCAGGGCAATCAGGATAAATCCCGGTACAAGGCTGCGGTTGTTGATCAGTGAGAGTACGCCGATCACTATCAGCAGCATCTCCCAGGAAAAAATGATGTGTTTTACATCGTAGGGAAACACATCAAAAACATTAGCCAGCAGGATTCCGCCGATCAGCAGGAGTATAACTCCCCAGCTCTTGCGGTTGTTTGCGTGTTTCCGGCGGTCAAACATCGGATGGTCGAACCGGTGCTCGAAGCGGGAATCTTTGTCCACTCGTTCCATTTTGTTTGTGTATTAGTTGTTTTACTTTGTTTGTTGTTGAATAACGGGACAAAGATGCAGCGGGACCCTGACAGGGAAAACCGGGAGTCGGTAGAAAGGGGAAAATTTACCGGTGAATGGCGGAGGGGAGGTTTTAAACCTGACAGGTTTCTGAAAACCTGTCAGGTTTATCCCCTGACAACCATAAGGGCTCCGGGTAAAACATCAAACCTTACCTCATGGAGATTGCTGCTGAAATTGGTATAGATCTCGCCATCCAGATGAATATAGAGTGGCCGGTCTGAAACCAGTGAAAAAGTTTTGATTTTACCGGACCTGACTTTCTTGAATTTCTCATGTGTTCCTTTCATCACTTCCGGCAGGAGGCGGAACATCATCAGCCGGCTGCAATTACGCAAAACTACATAATCCAGAATGCCATCGTTGATTTTTGCCTTCGGGGCGAGCAAGAAACCGCCGCCTTCACGGGGGCCATTGCAAACGGCGACCATCATGGCTTCATCTTCCCATGACTCCTGGTCCGTTTCAACCCGGATTTTCATCGGGTTATGATTAATTATGATCGTCTGAATAACCGCGGTGATATACATGAGGAATCCTCTGAGCAAGGGCAGTTTCCGGGACCGGATGGTAACGACCGTATCGAATCCCAGGCCAGCAGTGTTATCAAAATACTCCTTCCGTCCATGCTCATCGCTCATCAGGCTGATATCCACTGCTGAAGGCTCACCACGCAGTGCATGTAAAAGAGCATGGTCCGCTTTCATCGGCAGCCCAAGGGCGTGAGCAAAGTCATTTCCTGACCCTGCCGGAACAATCCCAAGGATCGGCCGGCGGTCAGCCGGCACCTGCATAAGTCCGTTTACAACCTCGTGAACGGTTCCATCCCCGCCGACGGCAATGACCATATCATATCCTTCCATGCCTGCCTGCCTGGCCAGTTCCGTGGCATGGGTCGGGTAAACAGTCCCGCTCCAGTCGGCATTTCCGTAATCAGCCAGAATCGGGCGTAATTTATTGGCAACTTTCCAGGCATGGCCCCGGTCGGCCATCGGATTGAGGATGAGTTTGACTTTCCTTGGCATATCGTAAGATCAGAAATATAAATCTAGTATATTTATATAGCTATTTAGATATAAAAATCTATGGAATTTCTCATCGTGTCCATTAGCCTGTTTCTCCTGGCTTCTATCCTTGGGATAATCCTATGGCTCTTTTTCAGGCGCAAGCAGGTCCCTTGGGCAAATGAGCTATTCGCTAAACTGATGAACTTTATCAATTGGCTGACAGATCAGACTACCCGTAAAGGAAAGTTTTAAAAGCAGAATCCACCCCCTTCAATTATTCAGCCAGAAATGCCACAATTCTCAGCGGTGCCCCGCTCCCGCCCCTGATCTTCATCGGAAGGGCAATAATGAAGAACCCATCCGGCGGAAGCTGGTCAAGGTTGGCGAGGTTTTCGTAGGCGGTCAGGTTATTGGCAAACAGAACCCGATGGGTCATGAACTCCGTGGACTGCCCGTAATCGATGCTGGGCGTATCCAGTCCGAATGCCTTGATTTTTCGTTCCTCAGCCAACCATTTGGCCGCATCCGGGTGGAGACCCGGAAAATGCAGGTTGGCCACCCCTTCGGCCCCGGTTAGGGTGGTGCCCGTGTACGTTTTTTTATCGGGATAATATTTTGCGAACCCGGTATTAACCAGCACGATAGTATGATCCGGAATCCGGCCGTGCTTTTTCTCCCAGTCGGTAAAATCATCCGTTGTGATCTGGTGATCGCGGTTTTCGGTGACCTTTGCTTTAACGTCTACCACGATTCCCTCTCCCACCAGCTGCTCAACCGGCACCTTGTCAATACTGTTCCCGCCCTCGGCAAAATGCATCGGGGCATCAAAATGCGTTCCCCCATGTTCCTCCGCGCTGAATTTAAAGGAGGAGTAGTAGTAACCCTTGTCATTGATCCCCTCAAAAACGGTTTCATGTTTGAAGGGGATATTTGTAGGCCAGTAAACCGACTGTTCATCAAACGACCAGGTGAGATCGACCCAGTGAGCATCCTTCATGGTCGATACCGGATCCTGTGTAAAGGAACATCCCGCAAGACCCAGCAGAAGCGCGGTAGAAAAAAAGTAAATTCTCATGGCTAGAAAGTTTTCTTTATCATGATCCGAAGGTAGCAATTGTAAGGAAATTGCTAAAAACAGCTAACTTTAGTTCGACAGAAATACCAATCCATGAAAAGTGAACAAAGCAAATATTCCAAAGCGAAAGGCTGGGTTAAGGTCAGTGACAGAAACCTTGGAAATATAGCCACCGTTGTATTCCTGTTCGGTAACCGTGAATTGCTGAAGGACGATACTCGATTCGATGAGGTGAGAATGGCCTATCCAAATGCCCAGATCGTAGGTTGTTCTACCTCCGGAGATATCTGCGGGCATGAAATACTTGACGAAAGTATTGTGTGCACCGCGGTCTGGCTGGAAAAAACCACGGTTAAAATTGTATCGGAGCCATCAATCTCGATGGAAGAAAGCTATTCAATCGGTCAAAAACTAGCTCATAAACTTGACAGTAAGGAACTTGCCCACGTAATGATTTTGGCAGAAGGGCTGGATATTAATGGCAGCGAGCTCACAAAGGGGCTCAATCAGGGGCTCAGGGAACGCATCCCCGTAACCGGTGGCCTGGCCGGAGATCAGGGTCTGTTTGAAGAAACTGTGGTCGTTCATAATCGGACCGGGGTTAAGGATCTGGTGCTGGCCATCGGATTTTATGGTACTGCTATTCAGATCGGGTATGGATCTGTTGGCGGGTGGGACTCATTCGGTGTGGACCGCGAGGTAACCAGGTCAAACGGAAATATTCTGTATGAACTGGACGGCCAGCCTGCCCTGCAGCTTTACAAGCGCTATCTGGGTGATCATGTTGATGGTTTGCCGGCCTCGGCACTCCTGTTTCCTTTGAGTCTGAGGCTGCCCGGAACAGAGACTTCCGTTGTTCGGACGGTTCTGTCTGTTAATGAAGAGAATGGAAGCATGGTGTTTGCCGGTGATATTCCGCAGGGAGAAAATGTCCGCCTGATGAAGGCGAATTTCGATAAGCTGATCGGCGGTGCGTCAGATGCAGCCGAGATTTCCCTGCAAAAATTAAGAGATTCAGAGCCGGACCTGGCCATTCTGATCAGCTGTGTTGGAAGGAAACTTGTTCTTAAGCAGAGAATTGAGGAGGAACTAGAGATCATCGGAGAGGTATTCGGAGGTAAGACAATCATGACAGGTTTCTATTCCAATGGGGAGATCTGCCCCATGCAGCCGTTTGAGAACCGGTGCGAGCTGCACAATCAAACCATGACAATCACTGCTTTCAAGGAATCATAATACATCACGGATGGAAACCCCATGGAACAAACTTTTACTCAGGCAAATCAGGCGGCAGTTTGGATCCGTCGATAACCTCCCTGAATCTGCAGCGGATTTTATCAGGATCATAAACAGCACCTACGATGATTATGAAAATGATTCCCGATTACTGCAAAACTCTATTGAAATCAGTTCCCAGGAACTTCGAGATGCCTTTCAGAAGCAAAAGGAAAATGCGGAAGCACAGAAAGAGATCATCAGCTCCATACGCGCTGCCATTCTTGCTCTAAAGCCGCTAAGCGATCCTGTTTCCGAGGGTAAGGGAAATCAGGACAGCGGCCGGGATCTTTTCAATTCCCTGATCGCCCTGATTGAGGAACGCAAGGAGATCGAGGAGGTCCTGCAGAATGAAAGATCCCTGTTCCGCACGATCATCGACCTGATTCCCGTGGCCGTTTACGTCAAGGATACGCAGGGACGTAAAATCCTTGCCAATCCCAAAGAGGTGCGTTTTTCACAAAAGAGCAGTGAAGAGGAGATCCTGGGGAAAACCGATTTAGAATTACTGCCGGAATCGGAAGCCAAAATATCCAGCGAACAAGATAAACGGGTACTGGAAGAAGGTGAATCGATTTTAAACATTGAAACCGGTATCATCTGCTCCGATGGATCCCAGCATTGGATGCTCTGTTCAAAAGTTCCCCTTCATGACATTCACGGGAAAATAACCGGGATCGTTGGTGTTACACATGACATTTCGGAACGCAAGGTGTTTGAAGCTACCCTGCTGGAAGCCAAGCTCGAAGCCGACACGGCCAATAAGGCAAAATCGGAATTTCTGGCAAATATGAGCCATGAGATACGCACCCCGCTTAACGGGGTAATCGGCTTTACCGACCTCCTGCTCAAAACCCCGCTGACCAAGATCCAGCTGCAGTATGCCGAAAATGCCAACACCTCTGGCCATGCACTGCTCGGAATCATCAATGACATTCTCGACTTCTCCAAGATTGAAGCCGGAAAGCTCGATCTGGACCTGATCCTGGGTGATATTCGTGAGATTGCCGGGCAGACGACTGATATCATTAAATATCAGGCTTCAAAAAAAGAGCTTGAATTGCTGCTGAATATCCAGCATGATCTGCCGGCCCGGGCCCTGGTTGATCCCACCCGGCTTAAGCAGATTCTGGTAAACCTCGTGAGCAATGCGGTAAAATTCACCTCAGCTGGTGAAGTCGAACTTCAGGTAACCTTTAGCCCGATAAGTGACCGTAAGGGGCATTTCACCTTCCGGGTGCGCGACACGGGGATCGGGATTACGGAGGATCAGCAGAAACTCCTTTTCAGGGCCTTCTCCCAGGCCGACACCTCCACTACTCGTAAATTTGGGGGGACGGGTTTGGGTTTGGTCATTTCAAACATGCTTGCTGAAAAAATGGGCAGCAAAATCGAGATATCCAGTGAACCAGGGAAAGGATCGGTTTTTGCTTTAACCATTGAAGCAGAGTATGAACGCGATGAGGAGACTATCGAACAGTTGGGCACCGATGTCAAACGGGTTATGATTATTGATGATAACGAATGCAGCCTGAGAATTCTCGAGAGCCTGTTCAAGAAATGGCAGATTGAATACGCGGGTTTTGACAACGGACTGTCTGCATTGAACTACCTTAAAAAATCGGAGCCGTTTGATCTGATCCTTGTTGACTACAGCATGCCCTTTTTCAGCGGGCTGGACACAGTCCGGATGCTCAGGAACCAATTGCATCTTACACCTGAAAAGCAGCCTATCGTTCTGATGCATACCACACTGGAGGACAGTCAGACCCATGAAGAGATAAAAAAACTGGGCGTCAGGTTTTCCCTTTCCAAACCATTGAAAGCTCAGGAGCTTCTGTGTTACCTGCGCTTTTTGCGGATGAAGCCCCGTGAGGTAACTGTTACAGGAAAGGCTGTACCCAAGTCGGTTTCAGATGATATTTCCGGTGAAAAATATCCTACCGTCCTGATCGCGGAAGATGTAGCCCTCAATCGCCAGCTGGCCAAGATCCTCATCCATCAGATGGTGCCCAACGTAACGGTTATCGAGGCAAAATCAGGCAAGGAAGCCTATGAAATGGCCGTATCCGTTAGTCCCGACCTGATCCTGATGGATGTTCAGATGCCGGAGATCAGCGGCATTGAGGCAACCGTCGAAATCCGCAAACAGGAGCACCACCCAGGTCCGCGGGTTCCCATTGTTGCCCTCACGGCCGGTGCCATCAAAGGTGAAAAAGAGCGCTGTATCGAGGCCGGAATGGATGATTTCCTGACCAAGCCCATTGACTGGGATGCCCTGCACAGTGTGCTGAAACGGTTTCTGAATTAATTTTCTTTTACAGTTTTTTGTTGAAAGGAATGATCAGAAGATTCGACGGCGTGACACGTGCAACGCGTAAGCTGACACTTCCCAGAAAAAACTCTGAAATATAGCCCCTCCCCTGGCTGCCCATTATCGCAAGGGTGACCTGATTCTCCTTAATGTATTGAGGAATCAGTTGTTTAGGATTTCCGTAGAGCAGGACATTGCTGATGACGGTTTCGGGATGTACCTGCCTGAACTCTTTCCTGAGCCGCTCCAGGCGGGCGGTATCGATCTGGTTAAATTCCTCAAGCCGGTTTTCGAGATGCTTGATCCTGACGGCATCCTGAATATGTAAAAGCGTGAGTTTAGGCACTGAGGTCATATGGGTTTTTAACCATTGGAAGCTGTTTTCGGAAAAGTCAGAGAAATCAGTGGTTAAAAGAACATGCTGGTTCACAATCTTATGCAACAGTTCAACTTTAGTCTCCTTTAGCCGGAACTGCCTGACAAACTTCTCGAAATGATGTAACTCTTCCTGATAGGATTCTTCAAGTTCCTTTGGATCCGGCTTCTGACTGAATGCCATCAACAATACCGGGCATTTAATGTTATGCAGGACTTCCGAAGCTGTGGCCCCAAGGACCGACTTAGACCAGGTGCTTCCCCGCGATCCGATAATCACCACTCCTGCCTCCTGAATTTTCGCCTGCCGCATGAGCTCCATGGCAGGAACTCCCATCACGATTTTCGTATCTGCCTCGAAACCCATGCTCAGGAGCCGTTTCTTCTGACTGTCCATCTTCTCCTGGGCTGAATCGAGGTCGTATTCAGAAAAATCATCCGTGCTTCTAAGATTCAGTATGTGCACCAGAACAATCTTCCTGATTCCAAGCAGCTTAAACTCAATGGCATTGTCGATGATCTTGTCCGAAGCTGCGGACAGGTCGGTTCCAAGGATTGCATTTTTCATGACGGGCTCCTTTCTATAGTTATGGTGGTCTTTTGGCGGCCCTTACTCTCAGTCTTTCAGACACCTGACTGAGTAGCCCGGACTGCTGTTTGAAGAATGGTTATAATGATCGATCTTGTTCGAATTAGCCCTTAGATGCCTGTAACTGGTCCCGATATAATCCTGGGTCGCCTTGAACGGTGAGGAGGCCCAGAAAGCAGCCCCGGCTCCCAGATATTTAAATCCCTGTACAATCTTTTTCCCGGTCATATAATTCCCCCTGAAATAGTTTCTGACCATTGTATCCTTCATTGCCCCGGGATACCCCTCCTTAGGCAAGGCCTGTATTAAAGAATCCTTCCTGGCCTGCATTTTATTGTAAAGGACAGTATCTGTGGGGGAAAACAGGGTGTAATTATAGTCACGGTACCCGCCCGGCAGAGCATAAAAGGAGCTTTCATTGGTAACCTTGTCGTTGGTCACCTGCCAATGATCACATCCTTGCTCCTTCATTTTTCCGCCAACATTATCGACAAGGAAATCAGTAAGAGCTATCCATTCTGAGTTATCGGGAAGATGCCATCCGTCGGGACAAGCTGTAACCGCAGCGGCATAATTGTAAAGGACCCCGTAGGTTAAGTAATTTTGAGTCCGTCGGGCTGCAGCAACATCCGTTCCACTGTATCCGTAAACATAATAGCGGGCATCCGGGATGGATTCAGATTCTACCGAATCCACCGCTGGCAGCCACGCAAGATTTTCGGCCATCCATGTTTGTTTCCCGATCTTAACGGTAGAATAGGCTTTCCCATCGCGCTTGTCAATGAACTTTACAGGATCCTGCTTTATCTCCATCATAACTGGTATCACATTCCCATATCGGGTTCCATGGGAATTCACAGCATACGCCCTGAAATAGTAAGACGTTCCATAATTCAGGTTTCCGAAATGACCCACAAAGCTACCGGGACCAAAAAGATCACCTGTATAGTGATCAGCAACCGTCGGATTTTCATTAGTCCCCCAACAAAATCCTCTTTGGGTCACTGCAGAGCCAGATTCTTTAACCACACGTCCGGTGATTGAAACTGAATCCATGGTCAGGAAATCATACGAAACCGTTTGAACCACCGGGGCGCAAGACAGGGCAATCCCTGCCAGCAGACTTCCAGCAAAAAAACGTGATGTTTTCATAAGAATAAAACAGTAAGGGTCAGGTTCTTAAATATACAAAAAAAACCTGACATCCTACCTGCCAAAATTCTGCAAAACTGATTTCTGCTTCGCTTCAGTGCAGGAAAACCTGTCCGGCTTTCACCAGCCGTTCCCTCAGGGCTACTGTATCAATATCCTGCACGGCTTTCTTCTGCTCTATCGCCAGCGATGTGGCAATGGCGGAAGATTGTCCGAGGATCATGAACACCGGCTCCATCCGGATCGAGCCATATGCTATGTGGGAGGAAGAAAGGCATACAGGAACCAGGAGGTTTTCCGCTTCAGCTTTCTTCGGGACAACGGCATAATAACTGATTGGATAGGGACTGCCGGGACTGACCTCAACATCCCCCTCGTTGCGGGCAAAACCGTTGTCATCCACATATCTCTGCACATGATGTGAATCCATATTATACGAGCCCATGCCAATGGGGCAAGGCGTTTCGATGGTCCTTCTCAGATGATTTTCATTCATGACAAAATCGCCCACCATCCTCCTTACCTCCCGCACATAGATCTGGTGCGGCCAGTGACCGTTATCGGTGAACTCATCCTTTGCAAGGCCCCAACTGCTCATCCCCGCCCTCACATCTTCAGGCACCCTGGGATCATTGGCCATGAACCACATAAGGCCTTTCTGGTTATTCTCATGATCTTTCACAATATCTGCCCGTCGCTCATAGGATGCATCAGGATAATCATAGTTCATTCCGATATGGTCGGTTGAAAAGGCGCCGAAATTGTTTGTATCGGTTTTGCCGTTGGGGATCCTGTCAAATTTTTTATACAGGCTTCGAAAACCCAGGTCGAGGTACCTTGCCAGCAGCTCATACCGGAAAGGATCGTAACCTTCAGGCTTGGGAAACGGCACCCGGTTATCGGGAACATCGGTCAGGCACATCCTGAAGCAGTATGCCTGAATCCGGTGGTCGCCCGATCCTTCTTCCCCTGGGTTCCCGTTATGGATGCCGGGCAACAGGCCGCTGGAGGTATCACCGGGGCTTATATAGGGATCCACATCCAGTTCAAACTGATGGTACACGGCATTTTTAGTATTCACCCCGTTCAATGTCTCTCCGTACTTAGAATTTGCCTCCCGTCCTGTCGCATAGCTAACGCCGGCTGAGGCCATAAGATCACCCTCATAGCTGGCATCTATAAACTGTTTGCCTTTGAACACAGCGCCGTTCAGCATTTTTACAGAAATGATCTTTCCATCCTTCTTTACCACCCCGTTTTCACGATCGAGCCAATGGTCACGGAATACCTTGATGTTATATTCAGCCACAAGATCTTCGAATACCTTTTCCGCAACATGCGGTTCAAAAATCCAAACGGCATCGTTTTCAGGCTTATAGAACCTGCTGTCCTTGGGGTCCCCGAATCTCCAGCTACCGGGTTTATCGTATTCTGCTTTGATCCTCCGGTAATACTCCCTTGCAAAACCACCGATCACATCTTTATTTCCCGAATCTGTCCAACCGAGGCCGCTTGCAGTTAACCCGCCAAGATGCTTATCGGGACCGGCGACTATAACAGAATGCCCCAGTTTTGTGGCCTCAACTGCGGCCGAGATACCGGCGGAAGTGCATCCGTAAATCACAATATCAGCCTTGTGTACATTGGTGGTACAAGAGAAAAGGGAGATTGCCAACGGCAATAATCGGAGTGGGTTTAGGTTCATCGTTGCTTGAGGATCGAGATTTGCTTGAGGGAAACTTTAAGACACATCTCACGCTCAATTGTTTCATTCTCAAGGTAGGAAAATCCAATAATGGAGTTTTTGTTCATTTCAGCAGTTACAGGTAAGAGCTTTGGGGAATATATATCCTTCAGAATAAACATCTTAAAAATTGGAAAATCACCAAATTCAGACACTAAAAGTCCTATGTCATGGCTAATCTTACCAGTTCCTTCAATCTTCGCAGAACCTGGTTTATTTGCAAGAAACAATACCCTAATGGACAGTTCATCTCCTATGTCGAGATGTT
>CAZEKJ010000005.1:77587-78993 GCA_964512915.1 uncultured Porphyromonadaceae bacterium | reverse complement strand
AAAAAACGAGATCCTATTAGCAAATACACTAATTTCATCATTACCAACTGATTCTATTTTGAAATCCTGACCTAACAAACCTTGGGTCATTATCAGGACCATCGCAAGTGATAGAGTAATCCTATTCATCAACAATAAGTTATTACAGACAAATGTAGGTGGTTGTTAGGTTTCAAACAAGACTGACTTAGATATAACGTGATGTCTTTAGCCATGAAGAAGGTGGGAATCTGATGATGGCAAATGAGAAAGGTACCTGGGGAATAGAACGAGCAAACAGGAAGGAAGAAGCTTGACCAAAGCCTTGATCCTTCATTTGTCCTTCACGCAGCGGACGGAAGTTCCCCGCCATCGGAAGAGGGATACCCGGTACACACCATCTTCGTGGCAACTCAGCCACCGACCCAAGATGTAACCTGTAAAGGAATCCTGCGTGGATGTCCAGAAGTAGGCGCTGGTGCCTTTGCTGATAAACCCCCTTCCGTTATCACGCATGCCACCCGGAAAACAATCGAAACGGCTCGAGTTATCTCCATTGCCAGTACTATCCCAATCGTACATTGATTTCATTTTTTTGCCAACCATGCCTGAGTTTCTGATCCATAATGCATTAGCATCGGATTCCGACATTCCCAGGCTTATTTCCAGATTCTTCCAATCATTGTCGCTTGGTAACCGCCACCCAGATGGGCAAGCCGTTCCTGCTGCTTTCCATGAATATAAGGCTCCGTAAACTGGAAAATCATACAACATTTTCGCTTCAGCAACATCGGTGCCTTCATATCCATAAACATAATAAAAACCAGCAGTATCAACACCAGTATCCCAGGAGCTTACAGCAGGAAGGTAGGCAAGATTCTCTGCCATCCAGATCTGCTTCCCGATCTTAACCCATTTGTATTGATGTTCGTCTCGGGAATCGGTAAAAACTCCGGTAGTATCCATCACATGGATCATCACGCTGTCGGCAACTTTATCAGTCAAGTCGGTGATGGTTAAAGTCAGATAATAGTCTCCCGGAACTTTCGGCGCAATCCATCGGGTGGGTTGTCCTGTGCCAATAACTGTAATCCAAGTTCCCGAGGATTTACTAAAAAGGTAGAGGATGGCATCGCCGTCGGCATCTGAAGTTTCATAGGTAAGGGTCACCGTATCGCCAGGATATACTGAATCAGGTTCGGCAATCAAGCTGTCGATAACAGGAGCCGTGTTTCTCTCACAGGAAAGGATAAGGGCTGTCAACAGGAGGATTAGCGTCAACCGGTTCATGGTGGTAAGTGTTGGGTTTCTACACTAATTTGTGAAATATCTGGTTACTCGTCTTTCATGCAGCGGATTGACAACCCATGTGCCATGTATATACCAGACCTCCAAGAACTTGCATTTCCTGTGCCAAAATCCCGATA
>CAZEKJ010000005.1:5212-77577 GCA_964512915.1 uncultured Porphyromonadaceae bacterium | reverse complement strand
CCAAAGACGATCCCCATCATTGGTAGCTTCGGGAGTTGAGGACCAGAAACCAGCGTGGGTTCCCAGATCATTGAAAGAAAATTTGTCGGCAAAGTAGTTGCCCCCAGGTAGGGCAGTAAATCCACTTGAGTTATCCGCCCCTACATTTTCCCCAGTCCAATGTTGATTACCAGACTCTTTCAGTTTTCCGCCGACAGATCCGCCCTTTCGAAAGTATTTTTGGTCCAGTTCAGAAGCTGGCATCCCTAGGTACTCCTCCAGCTCAATCCATTCCTGATCAGAAGGCAAGTGCCATCCTGAAGGACAGGCAGTTGTTGCGGCAACTCCGTTGTATAACACCCCATAGATGCCATAATTTGTAGTGGCTTTGGCTTCTTTTACATCCGATCCCACAAAGTTGTAAACATAATAACGTGCCTCGGTGGCTGAATTTTGCGAACGATCATTAACAGAGGGCAGGTATGCGAGATTCTCTGCCATCCAGGATTGCTGACCGATCTTTATGAAAGTGTACACCTGTTTATCCCGAGCATCCCTGAATGCATTTTCTGGTAGCTCCTTTTCACAACTCGTAATTGCAAAGGCAATTATGCCGATGATTAAGATTATTCGTTTCATTAGGTGGTTGATTAGTTGGTTCACCCCACCAAGGTACCGAAAAAAAATCCTCCCCGGAAAATTTCCAGAGACCCGGAATTGTGCATTTCCGAGTACCGCCCTAAAGGAGTCCCCCCGCCCGCGAGTGACCGGGTTTAATGCCCCGGTTCATCTTAATTAAATCACAAAAACATGGTACGTATTCAGCGAGGCTGTTTGAAAGAGATTGTCATGCAAATTGTTTGCAAAAAGAAAACCACCTATGAGATCAAACATCATAAGTGGTGTATTTTCTGGTAGCGAGGCCGAGAATTGAACTCGGGACCTCATGATTATGAATCATGCGCTCTAACCAACTGAGCTACCTCGCCGAAATTTGTGGACGCAAAATTAGAAAAAAATCTTATATTGCGAAATAACATCAAGCGGAGTTGCAATATGTCGGGAAAAAAGAAAATAGAATTGGAGTACGTGATCAACGCATCACCCAAGGTTCTCTATACCCGTATCAGTACCCCCGGTGGATTGTCGGAATGGTTTGCCGATGATGTCAACCTCGAGGGAAGCATATTTACTTTCATGTGGGAAAAAACCGCTCAAAAAGCCGAACTCATATCCACCAAGGAGAACCGGTCCGCACGCTTTCACTGGCTCGATGAAACGGACCACAAAACCTATTTCGAGTTTAAAATAAACCAGGATGATCTCACCAGCGATGTTTCACTCACCATCACTGACTTCGCCGATGATGACGAGATTGAGGATGTTAAAGGACTTTGGGATAAGCAGATCAATAATTTAAAAGCCCAGCTGGGATCATAAAACCCCACCCTTGCATACCTTTGAGCCGGAACTAACGTTTCTGTTTGTGAGAATTCCATCATGAAAAGGCTGCACCGATACCTGATCCGGTCCTATATCGGACCCCTCATTCTTACATTCTGCCTTGCCATGATCGTGCTGATCCTTCAGTTCGTCTGGAAATGGATCGATGAGCTGGTCGGCAAAGGACTCTCCTTTGCAGTGATCATGGAACTTCTCACCTACGTTTCAGCAAAGCTCCTTCCTCTCGCGCTCATCCTGGCCGTTCTCCTGGCCTCCATCATGACCTTCGGTAATCTTGGCGAACACTCGGAACTCAGCGCCCTCAAAGCCTCCGGAATCTCCCTCACGCGGATCATGAGGCCGCTGTTCGTACTGGCTGTTCTGCTCACCGGGGGTGCCTTCTACGTATCCAACTACACCATTCCGGATACAAATAAAAAATTCTATTCCCTCCTTCAGGATATCCGACAGCAGCGACCGGAGTTCTATATTAAGGAAAAACAGTTTTATAACGGAATCGAAGGGATAAGCCTTAAAATTGGCAAGAGGTCAAAGAACAGCACCATGCTTTACGACCTGATGATCTATGACCACAGGGCGCGGGCAGGTAATGTGGCTGTAACCATTGCTGATTCCGGACAAATGTTCATCACCGAGGATGCAAAGAACCTGATTCTCACACTCTATCAGGGCAATTCATACTCCGAATACCTGGATACCAACCAGCGGCTGGACAAAAACCGCAAGTTTCAGCGCGACCGGTTTGAATCCCAGCAGCTACTGTTCCGGCTCCCGGGCGATTCGCTCAAACGGACCGAAGAGGAGATGTACAAGGACCATTATATGATGAAGGACATGAAGGGTCTGTCGGATTACTCAAAAAAACTCAGGAAGGGTATTGTGGACAAGCGTACCAAGGTAGCCCATAACCTCCTGGCGGTTCAATATTTCAAGCTTGAAGATAAAAGCGAGACACCCCCGCCGCTGACGGATGCGCAAAAGGAGTTGCAGAAAACAAGAATTGATATTGCGGATTACTATTCCGGACTGCCAGACGATAAAAAAACCGACGTAGCAACCTATGCCACCACCCTGGCCAAAGGAGCACAGACGATCATCAGAAACAGCAAGGAAAATATAGAAAGTGAGAAACGATGGATCTACCGGCACCAGATAGAATGGCACCGGAAGCTCACGCTATCCCTGGCCTGCCTGATTTTTTTCCTGATCGGCGCCCCGCTCGGATCGATCATCCGAAAGGGCGGCCTTGGCACCCCCGTAGTGGTCTCTACGATATTCTTCATTTTTTACCATATCCTTTCCCTTGCCGGCGAGAAATACGCCCGGGCCGGAATCCTCCCGGTATGGCTGGGAATGTGGGGCTCCTCGATATTGCTTCTCCCGCTGGGTATCTTCCTGACAATCAAATCAACCCGCGACTCCGCGCTGATGGTTGGCGAATCCTATTCGCTCATCATCCGTAAAATCCTTAGATTTGGCCGACGTTTCGGACCTGCCAGGAATGAGAATCCTTCAGCTAACCAATAAAGTTCCCTACCCTCCCCGCGACGGAGGTGCCATTGCCAGCCTTTCGCTTGCAACCGGCCTGGCCAGGGCCGGGCATGAGGTGGTGGTGCTGGCGATGAATACAACAAAACACCAGGCGTCCGTAGAGACGCATAATAATGAGACGCATGATAATGCGTCTCTACGCACGTCAATAAATTTGATTTCAGTGCCGGTGGATACCAGAATAAGGTGGTTTCCGGCGTTGATCAACCTGCTTTTTTCGCGGCTCCCTTACAACGCCGTCAGGTTCCGCTCCAGGGAATATGCAGCCGCACTGAGGAAATTGCTGCAGAATGAAAAATTCGACTTCGTCCTGTTGGAAAACCTCTACACTTTCCTGTATCTCGATATTCCGGAAAGCTTTCCGGGAACCCGGATCCTTATGCGCTCCCACAATATCGAGCATGAAATCTGGCTCAGAACCGCAAAGGCTACCCCCGGACTTAAAGGAAGGTACCTGAAAATCCTGGGAAACAGGATCCGGAGGTTCGAATTAAAACAGATCAACCGCTATTCGGCGGTTGTACCGATTTCCGAACGCGACGGAGGTCAGCTCACCGCATTTGGAAATCACAAGCCCATGTTCGTATTGCCCACAGGCATCGAACTGTTAAACAAAGATTTAAAAACACAACCAGGAACCGGATTCAAGGTGGGGCACCTTGGAGCTCTCGACTGGCTGCCGAATCAGAATGGGATCCGGTGGTTCCTCCAGGAGGTATGGCCTGTCGTAAAGAAAAGCATTCCCGAAGCCGAATTTCATCTGGCGGGTCGCAATTCGCCAAATGATTTTGCTACAGAAATGAAGGGATTGGGTGCTGTTTTTCATGGCGAGATCGAGGATGCCCAAGTTTTTACGGCCGAACTGTCGGTCATGGTGATTCCGCTCTTTTCCGGCAGCGGTATGCGCATCAAGATGCTCGACTACCTTTCTGCGGGAAAGGCAGTGGTTTCAACCACCATCGGAGCCGAAGGCGTTTGTCTGACACCCGGCACAGAGTGCCTGGTTGCCGACCGTCCGTTTGATTTCGCAGCCGCCGTGATCACACTCCTGCGCTCACCCGGACTCAGAAAAGAGATGGGCAAAAAAGCCATTGAACTGGTACAGAATAATTACTCCAACGACTTATTGATCAAGAGGTTTGTTGATTTTTTAACCCGATTACCATGATCGCAATCCTCCTTTTCTGGCTTTGTGTTGCAGCTGTTTTCCACAGTTATATCCTTTTCCCGCTTCTATTGAGGCTATTTGCGAAACTGAAGGCCAGGAAAAACATTCATTATCAAGACCTGGCCGAGCCTCCCCAGGTCTCCATTCTGATGTCGGCATTCAACGAGGAGGAGGTTATTTCCGATAAGGTTCGGTCAGTCTTCAGCAGCAGATATCCGGCGAAAAAATTCGAGATTCTGGTGGGATCCGACGGATCGTCCGACCGCACGCCTGAAATCCTCAGGGAGCTTGAAAAAGAGTTTCCCGCCCTTAAAGCCTTTGTTTTCAGCGAGCGGCGGGGCAAACCAAATGTGATCAGCCTTCTGGCCGGTAAAGCCTCTGGTGAGATCCTCGTTTTCACGGATGCCAATGTGTTGTTTGATGAAGATACCCTGTCGGAAATGATGGCTCCGTTTTCTGATCCTCTCATGGGACTTGTGGACACCCGGATGATTAACCTGGGCATGAAAAAAGAAGGGATCTCTTTCCAGGAGAAGGCCTATATATCCCGGGAGGTAGGAATCAAGGAGCTTGAAAGCCGCCTGTGGGGCACGATGATGGGCCCCTTTGGCGGATGCTTTGCCATCCGTGCGAAATTGTTTGAACCGATCCCCAGAAATTTTCTGGTAGATGATTTCTTCCTTAACATGAAAGTTCTGGAATCGGGCTATAAAGCAGTAAACAATCCCGCAGCCTGCGTTTATGAGGATGTCTCAAACGATGCAGCCATTGAATTCAGGCGCAAGATCCGCATCGCTACCGGTAACTTTCAGAACCTGGCCCGGTTCCGGAGACTGCTCTTTTCCAGGCGGCCCGGCCTGTCGTTTTGTTTCTGGAGCCACAAGGTACTGCGCTGGATTGGCCCTCTTTTTATCCTGGGTGCACTCATTAGCCTGATATTCATTGCCTTTACCCATCCATTTTACCGTATACTGCTGATTATCTACGTGATAGTTTTACTTATCCCGGGTCTCGATTTTGCGCTGAAAAAGCTAAATTTGCATTTTCCAATTTTCAGGTTCATCTCCCATTTTCTGGCCATGAACCTGGCAATGGCGAAAGGACTGTTACGATATCTGAAAGGTGTAAAAACGAATGTCTGGCAACCAACCAAGCGACATCAGTAAAAGGCTCGATACGATTGAAGACGCCATCGAGGCGATCCGAAACGGTGAGACTATCATTGTTGTGGATGATGAAGACCGTGAGAACGAGGGTGATTTCATTGCAGCGGCCCAGCTGGCTACGGCCAAAACCATCAACTTCATGGCGCGTTTCGGCCGGGGGCTGATCTGCGCCCCGCTGCCGGAAGAGCGCTGCCAGGAGCTCGATCTTCCCCTGATGGTGGGCAAGAACACCTCTTTCCATGAAACCGCCTTTACCGTTTCTATCGACCTGCTCGGTCAGGGCTGCACCTCCGGGATCTCTGCGCAGGACCGTTCCAAAACCGTTCAGGCATTGGTCGATCCCCGCTCGAGGCCTGAGGATTTCGGACGGCCGGGGCATATTTTTCCCCTGATCAGCAAGAGCAAGGGTGTACTCCGAAGGGCCGGGCATACCGAGGCCGCGGTTGACCTCACCCGCCTGGCAGGGCTGCGGCCTGGCGGGGTACTTGTTGAGATCATGAACGAAGACGGCAGTATGGCCCGCCTGCCCGAGCTACTGGAGATCGCTGAAGAATTCCGCCTCCGCATCATTACCATCAAAGACCTGATCGCCTACCGGCTGAAGCAGGAGAGCCTGATTGACCGTGGTGTGCGGGTGAGCCTTCCAACTGCCCATGGAAATTTCGATCTGATTCCGTATGTCCAGAAATCGACCGGCCTCGAACACATCGCCCTGGTAAAAGGAAATATCAGCCCCGATGAGCCGATCCTGGTAAGAGTTCACTCCTCCTGCGTTACCGGCGATATTTTCGGATCCTACCGGTGTGATTGCGGCTCGCAGCTTCACGCCGCCATGCAGATGATCGAAAAAGAGGGACGGGGAGCCCTGATCTATATGAACCAGGAGGGACGCGGCATAGGGCTCTTCAACAAAATAAAGGCTTATCAGCTGCAGGAGCAGGGCCAGGATACGGTTGAGGCCAACCTCAACCTCGGTTTCGAGGATGATGAGAGGGATTATGGCGTTGGCGCTCAGATCCTCAGGGACCTCGGTATCAAGAAAATCAGACTTATTACCAATAACCCGCGGAAGCGCGCAGGGCTTGAGGGATATGGTATTAATATCGTTGAAAACGTAGCTCTTGAAATTGTGCCGAACACCCATAATGCCTTTTATTTGCAGACCAAGCGCGATAAAATGGGACATTTTCTGCATCTTCATCCCGACTTGGATACTCACCATCACTAAGTTACATCATGAGCGAGAAAACCACACGAATCGTATTTATGGGAACGCCGGAATTTGCGGTGCCGTCCCTGGATGCCCTGATCCGTGCGGGTTATCCCATTGCCGGCGTTATTACGGCACCAGACAAACCCGCCGGAAGGGGTTTACAAATGACTCTCCCACCGGTTAAACGGTTTGCCGAAGACCGGGGAATCCCGGTACATCAGCCCGACAGCCTGAAAGAGGAGTATTTTATTGAGGATCTCCAGGACCTTAAAGGCGACCTCTTTGTGGTGGTTGCTTTCCGCATGCTGCCCGAGGTGGTCTGGGCTATGCCAAGGCTCGGAACCATTAATCTGCATGCTTCCCTGCTGCCTGATTACCGCGGGGCTGCCCCGATCAACAGGGTGCTGATCAACGGGGAAGAGGAAACCGGGGTAACAACCTTTTTCATCGAAAAAGATATCGACACCGGAAACATACTTAAAAGGCAGTCTATAAGCCTTACACCCAACACCTTAGCAGGCGAGCTCCATGACCAGCTCATGATGCTGGGTGCTGATCTCCTGGTTGAGACCGTAAATGAGGTGGTTAACGGCACCATCAGGGCCATTCCCCAGAGCGACCTGATAAAGGCCGGACAGGAAATGAAAATGGCGCCCAAGATCAGCCGTGAGGACGGGCACATCAACTGGAACGATCCGGCCGGAAAAATCCATAACCAGATACGGGGTCTCTCACCCACTCCGGGAGCCTGGACACAGTTTCTCACCGATACCGGATACAGCTTTGGAATGAAGATCCTGGAGACCGAGATTGATCCGAACGCACAATGGGGCTATCCCGGTGAGGTTGTTTTCGAGAAACCCAACAAACTCTGGATTCAGACAGGCAGCGGCTCCCTGAGGGTTAAAAAACTTCAGCAGGCAGGTAAAAAAGGTATGGTGATTGCAGAGTTCCTTCGCGGTTTCCGTCAGCAGATCATCAGCGCCGGTTAGCTTTCATTCCCCTCAGCCAGATTTCATCTCCCGGCCTGGGCTCTGCCCCGGGCTTCATTTCATTCCGTTTATAGAGACATTTAATCCGGATACCATACATCTGTGATATGCTGTGCATGGTCTCCCCTTTCCCGACCGTATGGATTGAATAACCGGGCTCGGCCTGCTTTCGCTTGGGCTGCAGATACACCACCTGCCCGGGCCTGATGTCCTGATCCTTTGGAATATCGTTATATTTCCGAATCTCCCAGCGAAGCTTGTCAAACTGGCGGGTCAGGCTCCCGACATTGTCTCCCTCCCGGGCGATGGTAAAATCGATCCGGTTCCTGTGAAAAACGCGGGTAGCAGGGACTCCGGTGCCAGGAAACGTCATGGGAATAAGAATGTCATTCACGGAATTCACGTGGTCAATCTGGGGCGGCGACGAGTCGAGCATGTACAGCCGGTAGTTTTCAATGATCTTAAGGAGCATCGGGGCATAATTCGGGTTGGTGGCATAGCCGGCCTGCTTTAATCCGTAAGCCCAGGCGCTGTAATCCGTGGGGTCAAGCTTGAACAAGCCTGCATAGCGCGGCCGGTACATCAGAAAATGAGAGTGATCCCGGAAGGATTCTTCTATTGAACTATACTTTCTGAAGCAGGTATTATCATCATCATCCTGGTAGGTATAACGCTCTCCGGTCCACTCCATCTGGCATTTGATTCCAAAATGATTGTTGGCATTAACCGCAAGCTCACTCGTACCGAACCTGGATTCAAGCAGAGCCTGTGCCATGGTTATGCTGGCGGGAATCTGGCTGTAGTGCATTTCACTGATAGCGAGGTTACTGTACTTCCGGATATAGGACCAATAAAGGGAATCAACCTGGGCGGAAAGGTCGGTTGCGACAATATATAACAGGGCCGTGAGCGTAAAAAGTCGTAAGGTGTATCGATTCATATCGGATCGGCATCTTTTCTCGGCGACTAATATAGGGATTTTTAGCAGGTCATTCAGGGCCATTGATTTTTTGTACTTTTGAGCAAAACCGAACGCATGATTTCTAAGGAGATAAGAATCGCCGTCACTGAATACAGCTCCCCGGAAGAGACCGGGCCCGAGACCGCATCTTTGATCCAGATGGCCGCCAGTGCTGCTTCCCGTGCCTATGCACCCTACTCCGGCTTTAATGTGGGCGTGGCCATTGAGTTATCCGATGGCACCCGGTTTATGGCCAACAATCAGGAAAACAAAGCGTATCCATCCGGACTCTGCGCGGAGCGAACCGGACTTTTCTTTGTGAAAGCCAACCACCCTGACTCAACCATCAGGCGCATGATTATCCTGGCTCAGCAGGATGGCATAACCACAGAAGAGCCTGCCTATCCCTGCGGCGCCTGCCGTCAGGTTATGGTTGAAACCGAAGAGCGCCAGGAGATCCCGATGGAGATATTCATGGTGGGCCGGAACCGAATTGTGAGGGTGGAATCGGCAGGGTCATTGCTGCCCCTGAAATTCATCCTTTAACTCCCTACCGGAGCTTGCTGAAGAAATTCATTCCAGATCGGGTCGATGGGCGGATCGGCAATTATTACCACTTCCGTTTTCTGCACCGGGTGAATAAAACGCATTTTCCTTGCATGCAGGTGAATGCCGCCATCCGGATTTGACCGCGCAAACCCATACTTCAGGTCTCCCTTTATCGGGCTCCCGATTTTTGCCAGCTGGCAGCGGATCTGATGGTGTCTGCCGGTCTGAAGGTCTATCTCAAGCAGAGAAAAATTATTGGTTACACCGATAAGTCTGTAGGATAACCGGGCTTCCTTGGCCGACCCCTTGGGCTTTAGATAAGCAAAGCTCTTATTCTGATTCGGATCCTTGTGAAGATAGTGTACCAGGGTGCCTTCCTCTTCTGCCGGGCGGTTCTTGACAACAGCCCAGTATGTTTTCTTCACTTCATGGTCCTTGAACATCTCGTTCATGCGGGTCAGCGCCTTGCTGGTCCGGGCAAAAACAACCACGCCCGTAGCCGGCCGGTCGAGCCGGTGAACAACGCCCAAAAAAACATCCCCGGGTTTCTTATATTTTTTTGCGATATAAGCCTTGATCTGATCCCCCAGAACCTCGTCACCCGTAGCATCCGACTGCACCAGGTCAGAGACCTGCTTATTCACCGCAATCAGGTGATTATCTTCGTATAATATCTGCATAATATTTTAATCCGGGAGGACCGCGGGTCCTCGGTTAATCCGGGAGGACCGCGGGTCCTCCCCTACTAGTATTGTTCTTTTTCGTTTGGAAAATCGCAGCTCTTAACATCATCAATATAACGGGTAACGGCCCCTGTAATTTCATCAAACAGGTTGTGATACCTGCGGAGAAAGCGCGGGGAGAAATCCTGAGTGATGCCCAGCATATCATGGAGAACAAGAACCTGTCCGTCGCAATGTTGCCCGGCTCCGATCCCGATGGTAGGAATTTTCAGGGAGGCTGAAACCCTTCCTGCCAGATCAGCGGGAATCTTTTCCAGCACGATGGCAAAGCAGCCCGTTTCTTCCAGTAAAGCAGCGTCATGCATCAGTTTCTCCGCCTCTGCCTCCTCGGTTGCGCGCACCACATAGGTGCCAAATTTATGGATCGACTGCGGTGTGAGCCCGAGATGTCCCATCACAGGGATCCCGGCCGAGAGTATTCTTTGAACCGATTCAACGATCTCCTGCCCGCCTTCCATTTTAACACCGCCTGCGCCGGTCTCTTTCATGATGCGGATAGCGGACTGGAGCGCTTCCTTGGAGTTCCCCTGATACGTCCCGAAAGGCATGTCAACAATGACCAGGGCACGCCGGATTCCCCTCACCACCGATGCTCCATGGTAGATCATCTGGTCAAGGGTGATAGGCAGGGTGGTTTCATAACCGGCCATCACATTCGAAGCAGAATCCCCTACCAGAACCACGTCAATGCCGGTGTTATCCAGTATCCGGGCAATCGAGTAGTCGTAGGCTGTAAGCATGGCTATCTTCTTGCCTTTGCCCTTCATTTCCTGAAGAACATGAGTCGTAACCCTTTTTATCTGCTGATGAACTGACATAATCCGCAACTGATTTTTGTAATGAAAAGAGTACTTTTACCGCACAAAGGTATGATTATTTGACAACAAGGCAGGTTATACTAATTACGGCACTTTCCGCCCTTCTTTCCTCCTGTGGAAACGAGCTGGTTGTTATGGCCCCCTACAAGGACATTCCGGTGGTCTATTGCGTTCTCAACCCAAAAGAGGAGACCCAGTACCTAAGGCTGGAAAAGTCGTTTATCGGACAGGCAAGTGCTTATGAAATGGCCCGGCATGAGGACTCCATCTATTATCCCGATGCAACAGTAATGCTGGAGCGGTGGTCGGACGGACAACTCCGCCAGCAGCTGCCCATGGAGCGCATTGTGGCAGAAGACCGCGACACGGGGATCTTTCTGGAGAGCCCTAATTACCTGTACAAGGTTGACAGCAAGCTCACCGGTAACAGCGAGTACCGGCTGACAATCACGATACCCTCAACCGGCGCTGAAATCAGCGCACGCACCCGGGTAGTCAGCGAATTCAGGGTCATCCGTCCTGAAACCTTTAAGAAGAACCTCGCCTTCTCCTCATACGACAATGTCCAGACGGTTGAATGGGTATCAGCACCCTATACCCGGGTTTATCACCTGGCCATCCGCTTTCATTATCTGGAAGTCAGCAAACAAGACACCACCCATAAAACAGCTGACTGGAATATCGCTCATTATACCACGAATTATGGCAATGGTGGCCAGACGATCATGTCCGAAATTCTACACCGGAATTTCTACAAATGGCTGGGCAACCAACTGGATAAGCCGACTTCCGGAATTATCCGGCTAGCCAGGCGCGAGGCTATCGATTTCATCTTTACGGTTGGTGGAGAAGAACTGTACACCTATATGCAGATTTATGGAGAGGATACCGGAATCCTTAAGGAGAAACCAGTCTTCACCAATATTGTCAATGGTATCGGACTGTTCTCCTCACGGTTTCGTCAGGAGATTAACGGCAAATCCCTGACAAACCATTCCATTGACTCCCTGGCCAACGGCATCTATACCCGTAATCTCGGGTTTGATGACAGCAGGAATGAGTATTATCACTTTTAGCAAGCCCTGTCATCCTGTCGTTTTGTCATCCCTTTCCCCTTGGCACAATGCTTGAGCATGCAGGATAACAAGTAAACAGTTTATCCAGCAGATATGAGCAAAATAATTGGAATTGACCTGGGCACCACAAACTCCTGTGTTGCAGTAATGGAAGGCAGCGAGCCCGTAGTAATCCCCAACAGCGAAGGCAAACGTACTACCCCGTCTGTTGTGGCTTTTATAGAAAATGGCGAACGGAAAGTGGGCGATCCTGCTAAACGTCAGGCGATCACGAACCCGGAAAAAACCATCTCTTCCATCAAACGATTTATGGGTGAACGGTACAGCAATCTCTCAAAAGAGATCGGCCGTGTACCCTTTAAAGTTCATCAGGGCGAAAATGACACCCCGAGGGTTGTCATTCAGGACCGGAAGTATTCTCCCCAGGAGATCAGCGCCATGGTTCTTCAGAAGATGAAAAAAACAGCAGAAGACTTTCTTGGCCATGAGGTTACCGAAGCCGTAATTACGGTTCCTGCCTATTTTAACGATTCCCAGCGCCAGGCTACCAAAGAGGCTGGTGAGATTGCCGGACTGATCGTACGGAGAATCATCAACGAGCCTACTGCTGCTGCCCTGGCTTACGGCCTTGATAAAAAAGGCAAGGACATGACAGTTGCCGTCTTTGATCTTGGAGGGGGTACCTTCGATATTTCCATCCTGGATCTCGGAGATGGCGTGTTCGAGGTAAAATCCACCAACGGTGACACTCACCTGGGTGGTGACGACTTTGACCAGATGGTCATTGATTGGCTGGCAGAGGACTTCCTGAAAGAAGAAGGCCTTGACCTCAGGAAAGATCCGATGGCACTTCAGCGTCTGAAAGAAGCGGCAGAAAAAGCCAAGATTGAACTCTCCAGTTCAACCACTACTGAAATCAACCTTCCCTATATCATGCCGGTGAACGGGATTCCAAAGCATCTTGTCAAAACCCTTACCCGTGCGAAATTCGAACAACTGTGCGACAAACTGATCCAGGCAACCATTGAACCCTGCCGCAAGGCCATGAAAGATGCCGGGATCACTAATTCACAGATTGATGAAGTTATCCTGGTTGGAGGTTCAACCCGTATTCCGGCAATCCAGAAAGTGGTTGAAGATTTCTTCGGCAAGGCTCCGTCCAAAGGGGTTAACCCCGATGAGGTTGTTGCTGTAGGCGCGGCCATTCAGGGCGGCGTTCTGAGCGGAGATGTCAAAGACGTTCTGCTTCTCGATGTTACCCCGTTGTCCCTGGGTATCGAAACCCTTGGCGGTGTATTCACCAGGCTGATCGAATCCAACACCACGATCCCGTCGAAAAAGACTGAAACCTTTACAACCGCGGCTGACAGCCAGCCTTCAGTTGAGATTCACGTACTTCAGGGCGAACGCCCGATGGCCGCACAAAACCGCACCATCGGACGGTTCCACCTCGACGGACTGCCGCCGGCACCCCGCGGTATTCCGCAGATTGAAGTTACTTTTGACATTGATGCCAACGGAATTCTCCATGTATCAGCAAAAGACCGGGGAACCGGACGCGAGCAAAAAATCAGGATTGAAGCTTCATCCGGCCTGAGCGATGATGAAATCAAGCGCATGAAGGACGAAGCCAGCCGCTTCGCCGATGAAGACCGCCAGCAGCGGGAAAAGGTTGATAAGCTGAATGCAGCTGACAGCCTTATTTTCCAGACTGAAAAACAACTCAAGGACTTTGGTGAAAAACTGCCGGCTGATAAAAAAGTACTGATAGAAGATGCTTTGGCTAAACTGAAGGAAGCACACAAGAATCAGGACCTGCCTTCGATCGAGAAAGCCAGTGCCGACCTGAACCAGGTATTCCAGTCCGCATCAGAAGACATGTACCGTCAGAGCCAGGATTCTGGCCCGCAGCCCGGTGGTCCTCAGCAGGATCCGAATCCCGGTGCCGGACAGACAAAGAAGGACCAGGACGTTACCGATGTGGACTTTGAAGAAGTAAAATAATTTCATTTTAAATAAACATGGATACATTAGTTGGAAAAAAAGCACCCCATTTTAGCTCCACAGCTGTGGTTAATGGAGGCGATATTGTTGAGAATTTTTCACTGGACCAGTTCATTGGGAAGAAATCAGTTGTTTTTTTCTTTTACCCCCTCGATTTCACCTTTGTCTGCCCCACCGAAATCCTGGCTTTCCAGGAAAAACTGGATGAGTTCAAGAAGCGGAACGTTGAAGTGGTTGCCTGCTCCGTTGACTCCGAGTTTTCGCACTGGGCCTGGCTGAATACGGAAAAGAAAAACGGTGGGATCAAGGGTGTTACCTTCCCCATTGTTGCCGACCTGACCAAATCCATCGCATATAACTACGGTGTTCTTGCCGGGGATTATGATTACGATGAAAACGGCCAGCTCAAATTCAACGGGGCTCCCGTCGCTTTCAGGGGACTCTTCCTGATAGACAAGCAGGGAGATGTGCGGCATTGCGTAATCAACGACCTTCCACTGGGCAGGAGTGTTACTGAAGCCCTTCGCATGGTTGATGCCCTTCACCATTTCGAGGAGTGTGGCGAGGTTTGCCCGGCCGACTGGCATGAAGGCGACAAAGCCATGAAGGCCACCGCAGAGGGGGTCGCAGATTACCTCAGTAAAAAATAGATAATTACATCAGTAACCCCGGGCTTCCAGTCCGGGGTTTTTTGTTGTATTTTTGCAGTAAACCAACCAGCATGATCCGGATTCTGATCATAACCCTGCTCGCCTTTTCGTCAGCCCTTCAGGCCCAGACCGATACACTCAACCGCCTTGATTCATCCGGGCGCAAATCAGGCTACTGGATCTACTCCGGCTCAACGGGTCAAAAGCAATACGAAGGGTATTTTCTCGATGGGCACCCTGTCGGAAAGTTCACCCGGTACCATCCCGATGGTAAGGTCAGTGCATACCTGGATTACGATTCAACCGGCACTCATGTGATGGCCCGTTTCTTCGACAGCGAAGGCATCCTGAGGGCAACGGGATTATACCTTAATCAGCGTAAGGAGGGGCTATGGGAGTTTTTTTCTTCGGCCAAAACACCTTTATACCGTATCTTTTATCAAAACGGACTCATTAACGGGGATGCATGGCGATATGATATTGACGGGCGTCCGGTGGAAAAGACCGTGTGGAAAAACAATGTACTGGAGGGAATCCAGATAACCTTTCACCCCGAAGGCCCGGTTCAGGCAAAAATGTCATACCGGAACGGCATTGCCGACGGATTATTTGAGGTTCTTCTTCCCGATGGGAAAACCGAAATATCGGGCCAGTATTCGGAAGGAACCAAATCGGGCCGCTGGACCTACTACAAAGGCAATGGGAGCGTGGATTATATCCTGAGCTTTCGCAAAGGGAAACTTCTTAATCCCGAGGTTTTGAGCAGGATCCAGCGGGAATCCTTTGAGCAGTACGAGAAAAACCAGGGGCTCCTCAGGGACCCCGCCGACTTTCTCAACAACCCCGAAGAATTGATCAAACGATAGTCTTATCTTTACCGATATACTGAATTGTGTGAGCGATGAAAAGAATCCTGATATTTTTACTCGGCCTGGGCGTTTGTTCCGCTGTTGCCGGACAAACAGCACCTGATAAATACTGGATACGTTTTACCGATAAAGCCAACTCTCCCTATTCCATTGACCGTCCCGGGGAATTTCTTTCGGCAAGGGCGCTTGAAAGACGCGATCGGTATTCAATCCCGGTGAACAGTCAGGACTTGCCGGTGAACCCGGCTTACCTGGATTCCATCCGCAGCGCAGGCGCCGAAATTCTTACCCGCTCCCGCTGGTTCAATGCGGTGACCATCCGTGCAACCGATACTTCCATTCTTGAAACCATCAGGAAACTGCCTTTCGTTTATCAGATTAAATCGGCAGGCTATTATAAATCGGGCCAACTGGTAAAAGATAAATTTGAAACCGACCTTCAGTTTCTGACTCCCTCGATTGACCAGACCGACACCACCCTGCTTCGTTATGGTCAGGCAACCCGCCAGATTGGGATGCTTAACGGACATATTCTTCATAATCAAGGCTTTCAGGGACAGGGCATGGTGATCGCCATTCTTGACGGCGGATTCCGGAATGTCAATATCAACCGCGCCTTCGATTCCCTGCGTCATGATAACCGCATCCTGGGAACCTGGGATTTTGTAAGAAACAAACCGGTAGCCTACGACGAGCATTCTCATGGAGCGCAGGTTCTGTCAACGATTGGGGCCAACCTGAGCGGTGAAATGGTAGGAACTGCTCCAAGAGCTTCCTTTTACCTGTTGCTGACCGAAGATACAGGCTCGGAGCTGATCATTGAGGAAGATAACTGGGTTGCTGGTGCGGAGTGGGCCGACAGTGCCGGTGCCGACCTGATCAACAGTTCGCTGGGGTACTCCACTTTCGATAATCCCGCCCAGAACCATACCTATGCCGATATGGACGGCAATACCACGCGAATAACCATTGCGGCGGACATGGCTGCTGCTAGAGGAATACTGGTAGTCAGCAGTGCGGCCAATGAAGGCAACAAACCCTGGCATTATATCACAGCTCCGGCAGATGCCGACAGCATCCTCACGATCGGGTCTGTTGATTCCCTGGGATACTACTCCCCATTCAGTTCGACCGGTCCCACTTTCGACCGGCGGATCAAACCCAATGTTTCGGCTCAGGGATCCTGGACCGCCATTGCCGGTACCGATGGAAATATATACAGGGGTAGCGGGACCTCCTTCAGTTCACCCGTGATGTGCGGCCTGGCTGCCTGCCTCTGGCAGATTAACCGCTCCCTTCCCCCGATGAAAATCATCGAGGCAATACAGGCCAGCGCTTCGCAGGCAAACAGCCCGGATTCACTGATGGGTTATGGCATTCCGGATTTCGGCAAGGCCCTTTTCCTGATCCAGGGAATGAACCCGATACCGCTTACCGATGAATCGCTGTTCCGGATATTTCCAAACCCTTTTACTGACCGGCTAAGGGTAGATTTTTTCTCGCCTCAACGACAGGAGATCAGCATCCAGCTACTTACCCTGACCGGCAGAGTGATCGCAAGCCGAAAGGCTGAAGTCGGGGTTACCTCTGTCAATTCAATCGAGCTCAGTGAATTTCACACGTTGCCAGAGGGGATGTATATACTCCGGATTATTACCGGAACCACTCACCATGATAGAAAGGTGATTCGGATATCGCAACGGTAAACCAATCCGATTCATGACGGGCAAGGAAGCATTAAGCCTATTCGACTTAAATAACCGGATACGGGGAGTACTGGAATCCGGCATCCCGGAACCGGTCTGGATCATTGCCGAAATCAGTGACCTGACCTATAACCGGAATGGCCATTGTTACATGGAGCTCATTGAAAAGGCTCCGGATGAGGACCGGATCCTGGCCCGCAGCAGGGCTACCATATGGGCTACTACCCTGCGAATGTTACGTCCCTATTTTGAAACCACTACAGGCCAGGAGCTGGCCCCCGGAATAAAAATCCTGATCAAGGTTTCCGTTGAATTTCACGAACTCTACTCTATCAGTCTTACTGTCAGGGATATTGAACCCAGTTTTACATTGGGCGACCTGGCCCGTAAAAGGCAACAGATTATCCGGCGGCTGGAGGAAGCAGGCGTATTTGATATGAATAAGGGTACTGAGCTCGCTCTGGTTCCGCAACGGATTGCCGTAATATCGAGTCCGACTGCAGCCGGGTATGGTGATTTTCAGGACCAGTTGCAGAACAACACATCGGGGTATGTTTTCTATACCCGGCTTTTCCCGGCTGTAATGCAGGGAGAAGAGACAGCTTCCTCGATTATTTCGGCCCTTGACCGGATAGCGCGGTATGCGGATTTCTTTGATGTTGTTGCGATAATCCGTGGAGGAGGCTCGAAGCTCGATCTCAGCAGCTTCGACCATTACGACCTGGGGTATTACGTCACACAATTCCCGCTGCCGGTAATCACCGGGATAGGCCACGAACAGGATGACTCCGTTCTGGACATGGTTGCACACACCCGTTGCAAGACACCCACAGCGGTGGCGGAATTCCTGCTTGACCACGTTGAAGAATTTAGCCGCAGCCTCGATGCCCTGGCTGGCGATACAGTTGAAACGGCAAAACAATACCTTCGGGTTCAGCGCGAAAAGGTTACACTGGCCTTGCAGACGCTCAAATTGTCGTCCAGAAATTTCAGGGAACAAAATCTATTGCGTATTTCGCAGTTGATCAACCGTTTCCAGACCGGCAATACAACCTTTTTCCGGTCGCAGGAGCAAAAAATCAGGCTTCTTGAACAGGCGTCCGTGCTCAACGATCCCGGAAGGCTCCTGACCCGGGGGTACACCCTCACGGTTAAGGAGGGCAAGATTATCAAATCAGTTACCCAGTTAACAAAAGGAGACAGGGTGACCACGAAATTTTCTGACGGAGAAGTTCAGGCTGACATTGACACGATTACAAATCTTTAAAACATTTTGATTATGCTCAGACCCAGGTTCTTATCCAGGCAACCAGAAATGGAGGCCATCATACAGGAGGCAACGGTGTGTTATGTGGGCATGACTTCCGGCGAGGGTCCCTATGTGCTGCCCATGAATTTTGCGTTTGCTGAGGGATGTGTTTATCTCCATGCTGATATACACGGCACGAAGATTGATATACTCAAGCAGAACCCATCGGTGTGCATAAACTTCAACACGGGCAATGAACTGTTTCACAGGCACAAAGAAGTGGGCTGCTCATGGGGTATGAAATTCAAGAGTGTGAATGTGCACGGGAAAGTGGTTTTTGTAGAGGAATATGATGAGAAATACCGGGTGATGAAGCTGGTTATGCAAAAATATTCCGGGGAGGATTATGAATTCAGCGAACCCTCCATCCGTAACGTGCTTGTAATGAGGATTAAAATTGAAAAAATAACCGGAAAAGTTTATGGCTACTGATAAAACAACCGAAACACCCGATCTTTCCTACAGGCAGGCTATCCGGGAAATTGAATCCATTCTTGGAAAGATTGAAAAACAGGATCTTGATGTGGATGATTTGGCTGAAAAGCTCAAACGGGTTAACGAGCTTATCCGGTTATGCAAAAAAAAGCTTTTTACCGCCGAAAAGGAAGTCGAGAAGATCCTGAAGGAAATGGAGTCATAAAGATGTAGAATGAATTGGTATCGGGTTTTTCTATTTTCAAGACTTTTCTATCTTTACCGGCTGGAAAATCACTAACTGTTTAACTAACTGATTAATAATTGAGATTCATGATGAAAGTAAAGAGTTTTGTCCGTTTGGCACTGACGGCTGTATTCAGTCTCGGGTTTTTAGGAAATGTCGTAGCACAGGACCTTACTGAAGTGATCACCGCTTATAATGCTGCCCTGCAAACTATGAGGAGTGATCCGGCAGCATCCGTTAATTCGCTCAAATCCTGTATTGATTTGTGCGGTAAAATCGGTGCTCCGGCTGATTCGATTAAGACAGCGGCCAACTCCAAATTCGCCGAAACCTACTATAATTTGGGAACTAAACTGGCAGGTGCCAAGGATCTGGCCACCGCCGTTGAAAATTTCAAGCTTGCCATTCAGTTTGGTGAAAAAACCAATAACGCCGAAGTTCTCAAAAGAAGCAATATAGCCCTGGCTCAAATCTACTATATGCAGGCAGATGCTGCAAGAACGGCTAAGGACCTGGTGAAAGCACAGGAACTGATCGGCATGTCCCTGGCTGTTGATTCAACCAGTTCACGCGCATGGATCGTTCAGTCTTTCATTTATCGCGATGGCGATCTGGCAGACAAATTTGAATCTGCCGTTGCCAAAGTTGAAGAGACCTCCAAAAATGCCAACGAGACCAAGATGGCTAAACAGGCTGCAGCCAAGTATTTTCTGGGTGCCGGATCCAAACTGGTTAACGGAAGCAAGTTTCCAGAAGCTACTGCTGTTCTGGAAAAATCAATGAAATACGACGACACCAGCAAGGATATGCTTTTCTTCCTGTCAAAAGCCTACAACGGGATGTCTCAGTTTGACAAAGGACTGGAGATTGCCAACAAAGGGCTTGAATTGGAAGAAGATGTTCCTGAGAAAGAGGCAAAATTCTGGTTTGAAGCCGGTGTGGCTTTTGCCGGAAAAGGTGACAAGGTTAAAGCCTGCGATGCTTACAAAAAAGCGTTGTTTGGCCAGTTCGCCGAAAATGCCAAATATGAGATTGAGGTTACCCTTAAGTGTGGTAAGTAATCTGTTTTGAACAGGACTATCCCTTTTCTTTTCCTGTTTGCTCTCGGAGCATTGATCCCTGTTCAATCGCAGGTGATCAGGGTTGCTTGCGTGGGCAATTCCATCACGTATGGCGCCGGGATCGGCAACCGGGAAAAAATGTCCTATCCCGCCCAGCTGCAAGCGTGGCTGGGAAAGGAGTATGATGTAAGAAACTTCGGCGTTTCAGGGGCAACACTGCTTAAGAAAGGTGATAAACCTTATTGGGAGGAGCCGGAGTTCAGCAAGGTTCTGGATTTTAATCCCGATATTATCCTTATCAAGCTGGGGACCAATGATTCGAAGCCCCAGAACTGGAAGTTCGCCGGTGAATTCGAACAGGATTACACCGACCTGATCACTGTCTACAAGAACCTGCCCTCGAAACCGAGGATTATACTGGCTCTGCCTGTGCCAGTATTTGTTCCTGACAAATGGGGGATCCGGGATTCGGTTGTCCGCGATGAGGTTATACCAAAAATCAACAGCGTCGCAAAAGCCACAAAGCTTCAGACGATCGATCTGTATACCCCCCTTCGTCCTTATAAATATGCATTCCCGGATGATGTTCATCCCAACTCAATCGGGGCAGCCTTTATGGTAGAAGAGATATACCGGGCGCTTTTTCACCGTGATAAAATGCATAGTTCCGGTTACCTGAATACTGCAGTTCTGGCAGCGCCCGGGGCCGAATGCCGGGGTGCGGCAGCCGGATGGGGAGCAGGCAAGGACTGGTACAGCCAGTTTGAGGCTATCAATGAAATAGGTAAAACTTCAAAGCCCGATGTTGTTCTTCTGGGCAATTCCATTACCCAGGGATGGGGTGGAGATGGCCGCACCGTCTGGTCGGCCGCTCCTGAGATATGGGAATCCCGGCTTAAGCCATTGAATGCGGCAAACTTTGGCATTTCGGGCGACCGCACACAGCATGTACTCTGGCGTGTCAAAAACGGAAATTTTGAATTGGTGAAACCCGATGTGGTTGTCCTCGAAATCGGAGTAAACAATTTCCCGTATCATTCTGCGGAAGAGATTGCCAAAGGAATAAAGGCTATCGTTTCGGCACTTCTGAAAAAACTGCCAGAGACAAAAATCCTGCTTTATGGCCCGCTGCCGACAGGAAAAGATAATTCGGATCCTAACCGGAAAAAATACAACGAAATCCACAAGATCATCCGGGATCTTTCGAACGGGAAAAACGTTTTTTATCAGTCGCTCAACAAGCAGTTCATCAATTCCGACGGATCGCTGGTTGAAGGCCTGATGTCGCCCGACGCTATACATCTTACACGCGAAGGATATGCGGTCTGGGCCGACCAGATGGTTCCTGAGATTTCCAGGTATCGCAGAAAAAAATAATTCCGATATGATACGCCGGCTAACCTTTCTCATTCCCGCTTTGTTCACGATGGTGGCGTTATGCGCACAGGAAGCGGAAAAACCGGTTATCAGGCCGGTTCAGATCTACCTTGGAATCCAGCCCGACCTCGAGGTAATTCCATTCGACGAGTACAGATCAGCCTTTAATATCAATATTCTGCCCCTGACGGTTGAATATGCCATCGACCGGCATTGGGGCATCCGCCTTCATTCCATCTGGACTATCCAGGTGAGGCCTGAATTTCCGGCAGTGATTTCGAGCATCGGTGCCGAGATCGCCGTTCCCTATTACTTTCCCCTGAAGAACAGCGAGGAAGGCCAGAGGGGATTCTATGCAGCAGCAGTAGTCATTCCGGAATACCGGCCGCTCAACGACTTTTATTCCCTGGGGCTTGCGGCTGAAGCCGGGTATGCTTTTCTCTTCGGCAACAGGCTGAGTATAGCCCTGGCCGGACAAGCCGGCATGACCCTTCAGAAGGATCCGGATAATCCTTACATGCGGATCATGCCCTTTTATGCCCCGAGGCTCTCACTGGGATTCTGGTTCTGACATCAGAACGAGGCAGTTAAGCCAGCAAAGAAATGTATTCCTGCCTGCGGGAAGTATCCGTCCAGTTGACCCCTGTTCCCTTCGTAGATATAACTGTATACCCAGGCATTGGTCTCATAATGCTCATTCAACAGGTTGTTAACCTGCAGAAAGAGGGAGAGCTCTGTAAATCCCTTGGGATGCAACGACCAGGATATCATAAGGTTATTGACCCAATAAGGATCAAGCATCCTTTCTTCGGATGATGTATTATCGGTATATTGCCTGCCCACATACCGGGAGTCGAGGCTAAACCGCAGGTCAGGGAGTGCCAGCCAGGTGATGCGGCCGGCGGAAATCACAGACGGCGAAAAGGCAATATCTGTGGAACCCAGAAAAAACTCTTGCTGAACTCCGGTATCCCAATCATCCACATACTCGGTAAACTGCCTGATTTTGTTGGTGCTAAGCGTGAGATTGGCCTGCATACTGATACTCTTTACCGGCTGCCAGGTCCCGCTGAATTCGATGCCGGCCCGATAGCTTTCAGGGATGTTGATCATCACCGGTGCACCCACGTCATTAATCCTGCCGGTCAGTACCAGCTGATCGGTATAATCCATCCAATAGAGGTTTACAGAACCCGATAAAGCACCTTTTCCCGATTCCAGCCCGGCTTCCAGGTCACGGAGCTGCTCCGGCCTGACCACCTCACCAGGCCGGGCATCGGTAAAATTGCTGCGCTTCGGCTCCCGGTTGGCCATGCCATAGCTAATAAAAGCCCGGGATCCGTTGCTGATTCTGAAGTTTAGGCCCGCTTTCGGGTTGATGAAATTATACGGGTGACTTTGACTGATATCTCTCAGGTCATCGTCATTGCCGTTGATGGAATATCGGATGAGACGATACTGCAGGTCGGCAAAAAGATCTATGCGGTCGGTAACAGCCATTTCAGCCTTCACGAACTGATTCAATTCAAGCTTTTTACCATTGCTGAAATAATACTGATGATCCGGAGCGGCTGATGAGGCAAGCCTCGACCAGATAACCCGACCGAAATGGTCGCCGGAATAATTGCTGATTCCACCGCCATAGGTCAGATTCAGTCGGTTACCTTGATGGTTCAGGGAATATACGGCACCGTAAAACCGGTTATCGAGCCATTTTCTTCTTACCAGATCGGTTTCGTTGAGTGTGTCCATTCCGATAACAACCGGAGGGATCAAGTAACCCGACAGGTTTTCGCCCTCCCTGTACTGTTCATAGTAACCGTTTCCCCGGGTATAATAAAGGGATACATTGAGATGCAGATCAGACCTGAGCCTGCTCGACCATTGCAACTGGGCATGCTGCTGCTTATAGTCATCCACCTCATTTTCATAGGTATAGGGATTATACGTGCGTTGCGTCTCCAGCAACTCCGAAGGCACTCCACCCCAGGCCTGGTAGGTCCTTTCGTAGCCTGACAGAAGGGTCGCTTTCACAATATTTCTTTTTGAAAAATAGCCTCCCGATACGCTCATGGAATTCAGATCGGCAAAGGCCCGGTCGATAAAACCATCGGTATGGATCCGGGAGAACCGGGTATCCACATTCCAGTGGCTGTTAATCAAACCGGTACCAGCAGAAACGCTGGCTCTTGATGTATTAAAGGAGCCTCCGGATAGGCTGACTGAAGCATTCGGGCGACTGTTCACTGAGGTAGTCTGCAGATTGATATTGGCCCCGAAAGAAGCGGCTCCCTGGGTTGAGGTCCCAACTCCCCTTTGGACCTGAATATTCTCCGTTGAGGCCATGATATCCGGGATATCAACCCAATATACTTCATGGGATTCACTGTCGTTGAAGGGAACCCCATTGATGGTCACATTGATCCGGGTAGGATCGGTACCCCGTATCCGGATGCCCGAATATCCCACGCCCAGGCCGGCATCCGAAGTGACGGTTACCGAAGGGGTGGAGGCCAGCAGGTATGGGATGTCCTGAATTTTCGAGGAATTCCGGATATCCTCTTTCGTGATTGCCGACCAGGCAACCGGCGCATTCTTACCGGCTCTTGTGGCCCTGACGATTATCTCGTCTGCCAGGATGGAGGCCGGGATGAGTTTTATTGCCAGGGTAACGGAAGCCGACAGGTTGACCGGGACTACGCGGGGCTCAAACCCCATGTAGGAAACCGCCAGTTGGTATGTTCCTGGTTTAAGGCCGGTCACCAGAAACCGGCCTTCATTCCCGGAAGAAACCCCGATAAGTGAATTTGAGATTAGCACATTTGCCCCTATAAGAGGCGCTCCTGATTCATCAGTTATTGTCCCGGTTATACTTAATTGTGCTTTTGCAGCCAGGACGATGAAGCAGGATACTGCCAAAACAGCAATCCTTTTATACATCGTTTTTTACAATTAAAACCGGCCAAAGTCCCCGTGGCCATTCTCCCTTCGCCGGCATTATCCGGATCAGGTACTAAGGGTATGATCTCAGCCCGTTGTTTTCAGGCACCCCCTTAGAGGACGGGGCAAAGGTAATGAAATTGACGATTTACGATTGACGATTTACGATTTGTCGGGACGCATACATGCGTCTGTACAAAAAAAAAGCCGACCAGGGAAATCCCCGGCCGGCTAAACCCAAACCAAACAAACCAAAATCACAAATCTAATCCAAATCGACTTTTAAAACATCAGAAAAAGCTTTAACGAAAGAATCCTTCGGCATTGCTCCTTTGGCCATCGCCGGTTGTCCCTCTACGGGAATAAACAGGATCGACGGGATACTTTGTATCTGGAACATGCCAGCAAGTTCTCGTTCTGCTTCAGTGTCAACTTTATAGATATCAATTTTTCCTTTATACTCTGTTGCAAGTTCTTCCAGAACAGGGGCTACCATTTTGCACGGCCCGCACCAATCTGCATAGAAATCGATAACAGCAGGAAGTTTTCCTTCGAACTTCCATTCGCTGTTTGCTTCAAAATTAAAAACCTTCGACTTGAAAGTTTCCTGTGTTAAATGCTCAAGTGCCATGCAATTCCTTTCTGGTTTCACTAAGTTAGACAATTTTCGGATAAAAAAGTTTAAATCTCCCGAAAATCCGGGTGTAAATTTATTTATTTATTTAACTAGATATATCAATATCTATGCCTTTCCTCCGGTGACGGAAAAAATGGTAATTTTGTCAGTTTTAGTGAACAAAATGGCAATAGAACAAGGCGAACACCTTAACCATCCGGTTTTCAAGTCAGTTTCATCCGTAGCCCAGGAATTGGGCCAACCCGCATTTGTGATCGGTGGCTATGTTCGTGACCTGATTCTGCAGCGTCAATCGAAGGATATCGATATTGTCACCCTGGGCAGCGGAATCGAACTGGCGCAAAAGGTTGCAGAGCGCCTTGGGAGCAAGAGAATACAGATTTTCCGGACGTTCGGCACAGCGATGATCCGGTACCGTGATTTTGAAATTGAATTTGTAGGTGCCCGCCGGGAGTCCTACTCTCCCGACTCCAGGAAGCCAGCCGTAGAAAGCGGTACCCTGGAGGATGATCAGAAGCGCAGGGACTTCACAATCAACGCATTGGCAATCAGTCTTAATCCTGAAAATTATGGAGAGCTGATCGATCCCTTCAATGGGATTCAGGACCTTCAGGACCGGTTGATCCGGACACCACTGGAGCCTGACACCACTTTTTCGGATGATCCCCTCCGGATGATGAGGGCTATCCGTTTTGCCACACAGCTGAAGTTCCACATTGAAGAGGAGACCTTTAAATCGATTGTCCGGAACCGCGAACGGATCAGCATTGTTTCGACGGAGCGGGTATCTGATGAGCTCAACAAAATTATCCTGTCGCCGAAACCTTCTATCGGCTTCCGGCTGCTCGATGAATCGGGTCTTCTGCAGCTGATCTTCCCTGAAATGCATGCGCTGAAAGGAATCGAAGAAAAGAATGGAATACGGCACAAGGACAATTTCTATCACACGATCCGCGTGCTGGATAATATTTGCCCGAATACCGATGATCTCTGGCTCAGGTGGGCTACCCTGCTGCATGATATTGCCAAGCCTGCAACCAAGCGTTTTGATCGGGAGAATGGCTGGACCTTTCACGGGCACAATCATTACGGTGCGCGCATGGTTCCGGTTATTTTCCGCAGAATGAAGCTCCCGATGAATGAGAAGATGAAATTTGTTGAAAAAATCGTCCACCTGCACATGCGGCCTATTGTTCTGTCGCAGGAGATTGTTACAGATTCTGCCGTGAGGCGGCTTTTGTTTGAAGCCGGTGATGACATTGATGATCTGATGACCCTATGCGAAGCTGACATTACTTCCGGAATCCGGGAAAAGGTCGACCGTTATCTGAATAATTTCCAATTGGTGAGACAAAAACTCATTGAGATTGAGGAGAAGGACCGCGTTCGCAACTGGCAGCCACCGATCAGCGGTGAAGAGATCATGGAGGTTTTCGACCTGGCCCCCAGTAAACCAGTTGGGATTCTGAAAAACCGGATTAAGGATGCCATACTGGACGGGATCATCCACAACGACCGGGAAGAGGCCTGGGAGCTGATGGTTCGGTCGGCCGCAGAGATGGGGCTTTCGCCGAAGCCAGGCTTCGAAAAACCACTGACTGACATTCCTACTCAGCATGAAAACTGATTTTAAGCCCGGCACCATGGTTTACCCGGTGCCTGCCGTACTGGTAAGCTGCGGCAGGCAGCCGGATGAGTATAACCTGATAACGATTGCCTGGACAGGCACCGTCTGTACCAATCCGCCCATGTGTTACATCAGTGTCAGGCCTGAGCGGCACTCCTACGAAATCCTGAAGAGAACCGGTGAGTTTGTTATAAACCTGACTACTATCGAAATGACCAAAAAGGTCGATTGGTGCGGAGTCAGATCAGGAAGGGATTTCAACAAATTTCAGGAAATGAAGCTGACTCCCGGCCTTTCGAAAACCATCCAGGCCCCCATTGTAATGGAATCCCCGGTCAATATTGAGTGCAAGGTAACAGAGATCAAGGAGCTTGGCTGCCACCATATGTTTCTCGCCGAAGTGACCAACATCCAGGTCAATCAAAAGCTGATCCACCCCGATACCGGAAAGCTCAACCTGCTGGATTCAAGCCTTATCACCTATGTCCATGGAAGCTACTGCGTAGTCGGTAAGAGGATCGGGACGTTTGGGTACAGCGTTTCGAGGAAGACTTAGAGACTGTTAGACTTTAAGACTGTTAGACTTTAAGACCAAGAGACTGGGAGACGGGAGACGGGAGACGGGAGTCGGGAGAAAGTTCTGGCCTAACCGGTAACTGGTAACCGGCAACCGGGAACTGTCTTCCAACCGGCAACTATCTTCTAAAGTGTATATCGAGAAACACCGGCAGGTGATCGGAGTACCCTCCGTGGTAATAAGGTCCCAGGTAGGTTCGAAAGGGCCGTTCGCCCATATATTCTTTGTCCTCTTCGAGAATTCTTGAAGGGGCGAACACGTGCATGTCTGCCGTTCTGGCATAGAGGCTCCGGGTTGTGTCCATAAGGCTTCCTGAAATGACCATGTGATCCAGCTGGTTCCAGGTTCCCCTGTATTTGTAGGTCCCGCCTGGGAATCCCGATTTCAGGATTGTGGTCAGGTCATAAAGTTCCCCCGGTTTCGGATCCCCGAAGGTTAGCTGCGCCCTTAATGCTGATACTACACTCAGATCCTGGGGTTCATCATTAAAATCTCCGGTAATGATAATATTGGCATGGTTGTTCCCGGACAGTATTGAATCCACGCGGGCACGCACGGCGCTGGCGACGAATGCGCGGAGCGGGCGGCTTTGCACCTCCCCCGATGACCTTGACGGCCAGTGATTTACAAAAACATGAAGTGTGTCCTTTTTGCCCAGAATGCCCTTTACATAGAGGATCTCACGGGTTCTCACTGCAGTATCGAACGGAAACCAGATTGGGAAAAAGTGTTGGCTAAGAAGCTCAAAATAGTTAGCCCGATAGAGCAAAGCTACATCGATACCCCGGTAATCAGGGGATTCGCGATGCACAATCCGGTAATCCTGGTTGGCCAGCGGGGGCTTTGACAGCAGGTCATCCAGGGTGCGCCGGTTCTCGACTTCACACAGGCCTACCAGAATCGGCAGCGTATCATGCCCCACCTCGCCAATGATCCTGGCAATCTTATCCAGTTTATCCTGGTACCGCTCATCGGTCCATTTTTTCTCGCTGGCCGGAAGGAACTCAGCATCATTGATCAGGGGATCATCTTCGGCATCAAACAAGTTCTCCACGTTGTAAAACATCACCCGGTAATGCGGGTTTCTGTCAACGTTAGCCGCAGGCTTCTCTTTCTCGCAAGAGCCGGCGAGCAGTATCGGAATCAGGCAAATCAGGAGGAATACTCTCATCTCTTGATATATTCATAAGCACCAATATCCGGCTTTCCGTCTGACAGCCGTGGATTGCCCATCAAATCCCTGGGAAGGAACTGTGAATAAGCAGGATTGGCCAAATCCCTGGCAGGGGAAAGAGAATCTATCTGGTAATCACGGGCAGACAATGAGGCAAACCGGGGGTCCAGGTTTTTAATGATACCGACCCAATGGTCAGGATTGCTGGTATTCATCGTATCAACCTTAACCAGGCAATGGTCGAAAACATAATTGAACTGACCTGGTACCGGTTTTTTGTCGATGGTGTTGATCAATTCTATTTCCATACTGCGTGTACCGGTTATGATGCAGTTGGTAAAGAGGGCGTTGGTCAGGTGGTAGACATAGGCGGTGCCATCATAGACAAAGAAATTGTTCAGCATAACGGCTGGCTCTGTCCGGGCGCCGTAACCATAATTATTTGACAGGGTGCAGTGATAAAATTCGTAAGCTCCACCTAAAGTAAGGGCGACGCACCACGACCCGCAGTTTGCCACCAGGCAGTTAGTTGCCAGAATGGTTGTGCTTTGGGCATAAATTCCGGCCACCGACATGTTTTCAATCCGGGTATCTGAGATGGTGAGGGTTGGTTTCGAGGTATTGGCCAAGGTATCAACCTGTATACCTTTCATGGCGTTTTTGATGATTGAATATCGGATTTCATTGTCTTTGCTGCCATTGAGAAAATGTATGCCACCGAGAATGTAGGTAGCCCCGCTTTCATAATCGATCCAGGCACCCCATTGGCCAGGGATGTTGTCATACATGGCTTCGAGCCTGTCACCCTGAAAGCTGACAGGGTCTTCCAGTGTGCCGCGTGCACGCAGGGTTCCTTTGACAAGCATGGAGGATCCCTTGTGGAAGTGAATCCGGGTACCCGGTTCGATAGTCAGGGTTTGAAGCGAATCCACCAGCATGGAATTATAGACCAGGTAAGGTTTATCGTTGATCCAGGTTCGGGTTTTAAGGATCTCGCCGTTAATCAGGTGCACGTCCTGCCCGAACGCTACCAGATCAACATCCTGGGTATTGCCGTTGGTTTGGAAGACTACAGAATCCTGAATGACCATGGGAAGGTATTGTCCGTTGGGGTTTAGTGTGACCTCAACAAAAATATAGATACTGTCGTTGGCCGGGATTTCCACTTTATCGAGGGAATTGGACTGGCGCCCGTTGATGTTAAGCCGGAACGGTGTGCCCGGAGTATTTGCCAGGGAGATCCTGTCGATGACAATCGGCTGGGTATGTGGGTTATAGACTCTGAAATTCAGGGTCGTTGAGCCAACTGTGGTGAAGATGGTATCAAAAAGTACGGTATCGGTTGAGAAGCCGAGCTTTGCACCGGGGTCGACAATGGGATTGTTTTGTTCGCAGGACCACAGCCAAATCAGAATCAGTAAGCCGGCACCGATGGACAGGAGTTTTTTCATATGGAATTCTATCCGGTAATGAATGAATAACGGAAAGGCGGGAAGATTATGATGCCATCCTAATTTTTAACACACCTTACCGAAAATCCATATCCTGTTTCACTCCAGTCGCGCCCGATCTGGGCTTTATCTTTATGGAGCGCCCTGTACATGGCTTTATTATCGTCGTTGACCGTTGTGGTCCAGAATCCTGCATGACTGGTTAATCCGCCAAAAGTAGCACTCGGGGTGCGGTATCCACCAGGAAGTGCTTTAAAGGCAGCTATATTGGTAGCGCCCGTATTTGGGTTTTGCCATCTACCCAGTCCGGCTTCCTTAAGCATACCACCTTCATCAACTCCCCTGTACCATTCCAGCAGGGTGGTTGACTCGTCCATGCCCAGCACTTTTTCGAGTTGGCGCCATTCCCCGTCGGAAGGCAGGTGCCAGCCTGTAGGGCATGCCCCTGATGCAGCAGCCCAGGTATATAGACGGCCATAAGTTGTTGCGTTGGAGGGCGTGTTTCCAAAGGCATAGCTGCCCTCGTTGGTTGTGAAGTTCAGGTTAGAGGCCATCCATACCTGGTTACCCAGGCCAATGGTAAAATAGGCCTGCCCGTCACGTGCATCATAGAGAACCTGACTGTTCAGGAAGGCAATAAGAACTATATCAGAGTTTTCGGCGCACGAGCTGTTGAGTGACCATTTGAGTTTATATACCTGTCCGAGCTGACCGCTAAAGATTGTTTCGGGGGCATTTTCATCTGTAAAGCTGCCACCTGTTCCATTTACAACGGTCCATGTGCCTGACATAGCCTGGCCCGGGCTGTTTGCATTCATCCGGGTGCTTATGGTTCCGTTCGTCAGGCTCTGATCCGGACCGGCGTCTGCCTGAATATTGATTTCATTAAACACAACGGTCATTTCATCCGAGCTTGATTCGCAATCGGTTGAAATGGTCCAGCGCAGGGTATAGCTGCTGCATAACTCACCTGAGAAGGTTGCATGCGGGTCCTCTGGATCGGAAAAAATTCCGGTTCCGCCATCCGTAATGCTCCACATGCCGGTTCCATTGAGCGGCAGGTTCGCATTCAGTTCGGTATCGGTTGAACCGTCAACCAGTTTCTGGTCGGGCCCCGCATTTGCTTCTGAAGGCAGATCAATTATGACGATGGTCATCTGATCGGAAGATGCGTCGCACTGTGTTGAGATTGTCCAACGAAGAATATAGGTTTCACAGGGCTGGCCTGTAAAAAGGGATCTTGCTTCACCGGGACTGTCAATGACTCCGCCGGAACCGCTTACAATTTCCCATTCGCCGCTCCCCTGCTCCGGCACATTGCCTGCAAGGGTCACTGAGCGTGAGGTTCCTGTCAGCCTGATATCGGGACCTGCCATTGCATCCGACGGTATATGATCAAAAGTGATCACCACATCATCTCGGCGTGAGCCGCATGCTGTGGAGACAGTCCAACGGGGGATATAGGTCTGGCAGATCTGACCGCTGAACAAGGCATTGGGTGAATTGGGGTCGCTGAACTGCCCGGCTGATCCGGCAATAATTGTCCAGGTTCCGGTTCCGATAACAGGGGTATTTCCCGCAAGGGTTGTAGCGGTCCGGCCGTCTAGTGAGAACTGATCGGGCCCGGCAGAGGCTTCAACTGTATACTGTTCAAACCGGATATCCACCGTATCGCTGGATACAGCACAGGCCGTTGAAACCGACCATACAAGCCGGTAGTTCGTGCAGGCCTGGCCGGTAAATAGTGACGCCGGCTGGGCCATATCGCTAAAAACTCCCTCTCCCCCGGTTTCTATCTTCCACATGCCGGTGCCTTCTGATGGAATACTGGCACCGAGGGTAACGGTTGTAATGCCGTTGCCAACAATCTGGTCAGCTCCTGCAAAGGAAATGCTCGGCAGATGCATGAAGCGAATGAGGACATCATCTGAGGACTGGCTTACCACATTGGCCACGGTCCACCTCAGGATATAGGCCTGGCAGGGAACACCCGTGAGAGTGGCATTGGGGTTGTTAACATCTGAAATCTGTCCTCCTGTGCCTGCAACAATAGACCAGGTGCCGGTTCCGCTAGTTGGAGCCTCAGCCTGAAGGATATAGGTTGTGGATGAGGTGGAAACGGTAGCGTCTTCCCCGGCACGGGCCTGCGTTGAGCCAACCAGGCGCACCGCTACCTTGATAATATAGGGTTCGTCGTCATTGTCTATTGCACTGATCTCAACCTGAAAAGCCCCTTCGGACATTCCGGCAGTATTCCAGTTAAATTCATAAGGAGCCACCGCATCAATAAAAGCGGCAGAGCCCGGAGCCCTGAAAACAACGGAATCAATCGAGCCATCCACATCGTATGCATTGACTTTAAAAGGAATTACCGAGCCGATATTGAAGGCCGCATCATCCACTGGACTCGTTTTTTCAACATACGGAGGCTTGTTGGGGAGGATATATTCGCAACCGCCCATGATCAGAATAAACAGGATTCCGTAAAGAGCCCCGCCTATGCACCGGGAAAATATTCGTGACCATTCAGTTTTCATAGATGTACTATGGGATTTAAGTATAAAATTAACGCATATTCAGGTAAAAAATGTTGTGTCATCATAAATTCCTAGATTTGTTAACAACTACAACCGTTCCAAAAAATGAAATACCTATTTCTTATGTCGATTTTGCTTGCTTCTGGTGCAGTTCTATCCTGCAAAGGGCCTGAAACCGCTGATTTTATTGTTAAAAACTCTAAAATCTACACGGTGGACGGTAACAGCAGGGTCGCAGAGAGTTTTGCAGTGCGTGGCGGCCTTATCCTGGCAGTTGGGTCAAACCAGGAAATTGATCGCAGCTATAACTCTGATCAGATCATTGATCTGGAGGGTAAACCGGTATATCCCGGTTTTTATGATGCACACTGTCATTTTGCGGGTTATGCCGATAATCTCAGAAAAGCCGACCTGACCGATACGAAAAGTTTCGCGGAGATATGCCAGCGACTGGTGGAACATCAGAAGAGTTTCCCCTCCGAATGGGTATTGGGGCGGGGATGGGATCAGAACGACTGGCCGGGCAGGCAGTTTCCCGACCGTTCAGAACTTGACACCTATTTTCCCGATCTGCCGGTATATCTTACCCGGGTGGATGGCCATGCGGCCGTTGTGAACACCGCAGCACTTAAACTCGCCGGAATCGATGATAAAACCATTGTTACCGGTGGTGAGATCATCCGTGTTAACGGCAAAATTACAGGCGTATTGGTTGACAATGCCATGGACCTTGTCAGCCGTTTCATTCCTGACATGCCCGCCGCAGAAAGCACAAAGGCATTGCTGAAGGCCCAGGAGAATTGTTTTGCGGTTGGCTTGACAACTGTTGCAGACGCTGGCCTTGGCTTCTCCATGGTTAACCTGATGGACCAGCTTCAAAAGGAAGGGCAGCTCAAAATGCGGGTTTATGCCATGCTGTCACCGACGGATGAGAATTTCAAGGGATTCGTAAGCAAAGGAATTTACAAGACAGACCGGCTCAATGTTCGGTCCGTTAAACTTTTTGCCGATGGTGCGCTGGGTTCAAGGGGGGCTCTGATGCTCGAACCTTACAGCGATGCACCGGAGAAAACCGGGCTGCAGGTTAATGAATCAGATTATTTACGGATTATCTGTCAGAAATGTTACGATGCGGGTTATCAGGTAGAGACGCATTGCATTGGCGATGCCGCCAACCAGTTGATGCTGAATATATATAAAGACATACTCATGGAGGCAAATGACCGGCGCTGGAGGATTGAACATGCGCAGATCATACATCCTGATGATTTTAAGCTTTTCAAAGACTTTAGTATCATACCTTCCGTCCAGATGAGCCATGCCACTTCGGATATGTATTGGGCCGAAGACCGTGTAGGACCGGAACGGATCAAGGGTGCCTATGCCTATAAAGAACTGCTTGACCAGAATGGCTGGCTGCCCAATGGCAGCGACTTTCCGGTTGAGAAGATCAATCCGCTCTTTGGCTTTTTTGCTGGCTTTGCCCGGATGGACCAGAGCGGGTTCCCGGATGGCGGATGGCAGACTGAGAATGCCCTTACCCGGGAGGAGTGCCTGAGGGCGATGACGATCTGGGCAGCCAAATCATGCTTCGAAGAAAACGAGCGCGGAAGCCTGGAACCTGGAAAAATGGCTGATTTCGTCGTCCTTGAGGAAGATATCATGACTGCCGATCCGCTGAGGGTACCGAAAATTAAGGTGCTGCAGACGTGGATCGGGGGAGAGAGGGTGTGGGGAGGAGAGTGAGAGTCGGGAGTTTGGAGACCGAGAGACCGAGAGACCGAGAGTCAGAAGACTTTGAGACTATAAGACTTTGAGACTATAAGACTTTGAGACTATAAGACTTTGAGACTGTGAGTATTTGTTAGAATAAAACCTTCTGGCTCCTTAACCGGCAACCGGTAACCGGTAACTGGTAACAAGCAACCAGCAACCAGCAACATCCTATGCGCACCCCCTCCCTTCCCCTCCTCGCATTTGTCGCCTCGTTAGGCGGATTCCTCTTTGGCTATGACACTGCGGTGATTTCCGGAACCATCAGCCTGGTTAAGTCGAAGTTTGCCCTTGATGCGATATCGGAGGGCTGGTTTGTCAGTTCGGCCCTGGTGGGATGCATTATCGGCGTATCCTTTGCCGGGTACCTGAGCGACCGGTTCGGACGGAAGCCGGTGATGTGGCTGGCAGCTTTTCTCTTCATGGTTTCGGCTCTGGGCTGCATGCTGGCCGGCACTCACCAGACTCTCATCGCTTATCGCCTTATAGGCGGTATTGGTGTTGGGGTTGCATCACTGATCTGCCCGGTTTACATCGCCGAAATCGCCCCTGCCAGAATCCGTGGACGCCTGGTAGCGTTTTATCAGTTCTCTATCGCCCTGGGAATCCTGGCTGCCTATTTTGTAAATGCCGGTTTATTAAGTCTTTCCGTATCCGAAGTTTTTAATCCGTCTGGTTTTTTTAACTGGATTATTACCGATGATGTGTGGCGATCCATGTTTGGCAGCGGAATGATTCCTGCCCTCCTGTTTATCATCCTGGTGCTGCTGGTACCTGAGAGTCCGCGATGGCTGGCGCTGCGCCACCAGCAGCTCTCCACGACCGGTCTGGTTGACCCTGCGCAGAATTCAGATCGAATTTCGATCAAAACAATCTTTAAAACAGGCTTCGGTCCGGTGCTGCTGATCGGGATAGCCCTTGCCATGCTGCAGCAGTTAAGCGGGATCAATGCCATTTTGTATTACGGGCCCCGGATCCTTGAAAATGCCGGTTTCAGCCTCAGCAGTGCCCTTGGCGGCCAGGTTGTCATCGGCGCCATCATGGTGGTTTTTACGCTGCTGGCGATCTGGAAAGTTGACCAATGGGGACGGCGTACTATGCTCCTGATCGGCGCAACAGGTGCCCTGATATCGCATACAATTATCGGAATATTATTCTATTCCGGTATTACACAAGGAGTTACAATGCTGGTCTTTATTCTGATATTTATTGCCTGCTTCGCCTTCTCCTACGGTCCGGTGGTATGGATATGCCTTTCCGAGATCTTTCCGAACCGGATCCGGGGACGCGCCATGGCCATCGCCACCCTGATGCTATGGGTTACCAACGCGCTTCTCGGCCAAATGGTACCACTCCTGCTCGAGAAGTTCAATACCGCGTATACCTTCTGGATCTTTGCCCTGTTCTGCATTCCCACCATACTGCTGGTCTGGAGATTGCTGCCGGAAACCCGCGGGAAAACACTGGAAGAGATCGAGGAGTACTGGACCGCACAATATAAACTGAAAAAGAAATAGAATTCCATTTATGAAAAGAATGACGTTCGCGCTGTTTGCTATCGGTTTTATGTCCGTTTATCTGATTTTGTTTTTTTCCTCACGGTCAAAAGAAAGGAAAAAATTCCAGGCCCTCGTTTCAGCACCGGTAACCGGCAATCGCTTTCTGACGCTTAATACCGTGGTTCGCGTGAACCAGATTGAGGTCACCCGCGACCGGAACGAAGGTGAAGACGAGGCCTCCATCCATACCCTGGAGCATGCACAAGCCTTCAGGGATGCTATCGCTGAAGGCTGGCCGGAAGCCAGAATCACCTGGGCCTTTAGCTGGCAGGCCCTGTTTTCGGAGCTTGAGAACTATGATGCCATCCGTAAATATGCCCGCAAATGCCACCTTCATTATGGCGATGATGTAACCTTTATTCCCGGGGGCTATTTTGCCAATGCCTACAATACACGTGAACAGGTTAACCTCGACTTGCATGACGCCTTGAAAAGAATATCAGAATTCATGGGGAAAGATTTTCGTCCCAACAGTATTGTAGCCGGATTCCTGGCAGCGGAGAATATTCAGTACCTCGCTGAGAAAGAGGGCATTCATGTTTGCCAGGGGAATATCTGGAGCCAGTATGCCATTGATAATCAGGATGGTGACGGCTCTATTAGTTATCCCTATTATCCTTCGAAAGAACATTTTTGCAAACCGGCGCAGTCGCCTGCCGATTTTATCGATTGTGTAAACCTTGACGGCTGGACCTGTGATTTCCTGGCAGCCCGCCGCGAGGGTTTCAAGGAAGGGTTTAACAGCAGGATGGGGGTCGGGCCGATTGAGACCATCCGAAATCATGGCCCGGAGGACGGGTTGAAACAAATGATCGCCACCACGGCTGCTCATTTCGACAATGGGTTTTCCCTGAACGGGTTTGCCTGGGTAACCAATTGCTGGGAGATCTCCCTGATTGAACCGATCGGGCATCTTGAAAAACTGACCGAATGGCTGAAGGAGATCAGAACGCGCTGGCCGGATGCGCAGTGCATCACCCAGGGGGAATTCGGACTCCGTTGGAGAAATGAGTTTAAGACCAACGACAACATTGATTACTGGTTTGTGCAGCAGGGCACCGGGATCGGGGGTTCGGATAAGGACAAGGAGATCAGCTGGTACATGAACAAGGGATTCCGCCTGGCCATTTTGAAAAACCTGACGGATAATTCCAAAGAGGTTATTGACTTTACCCGGTACGATCTGCCGGCGGCGGAGCCCCGGGAGCTGGGCCGGAACTGGAGCCTGATGGGGCTGATCAACCAGAAGCAGACCCGTCCGCAGGACTCGCCATTACCGTTAAAAAGTCTCCCGGAGGGGGATCAGCGATATATTTATTCAAAGTATCCAGAATTAAACCGATAAAATGACAAGACTTTTCAGCCTGATTACCTTGCTGATGGCCTCCATAAGCCTGAGTGCCCAGCCCGACAACCCCATCGGGAAGAATGAAGATATTATCCAGGGTTTCGGGAAGAAACTATCCGGGATGGATTTTTATTACCAGTCATCTCTTCCTGACATAACCAACGCACTGTTGATCAGGGCCATTGACGGAACCCAGAGGATGGAATGGGAGACTGCTCCTGCACCGCTGAAACCAGCTGGTAAATTTGTGAATTTCGTTTGGCTCGGGGCTGTCGGGGCCAATCTGGGCAATGTTCAGATGGACTTGTCGGTGAACGGAAAGCCGTCCTTCTCCTTTTTCACCGAGCGGCGCAAATCCTGGGATTATGAGCTTCCCGACGGATCACGGCTGAGCTTCAGGGCTACCCGGGTAGACGGACCGGGGGATCTTTTCGGATTCATGTTTCTGAGATTGCCAGCCTCCGGGATTATCGCCGGCAAGCCTGTCACAATTGCCATTACAGGTTCCAGGAGTAACAGCCAGGCCTGGTACATGACCTTTCAGTCGGAGATCCCCACCGGTCTGAAATTCAAACCCTATCCGGCACTTTACCGGGAAGGGGGCCAGCTGGTTCAACCGGTATCGGTCCAGATCGTCTATTTCGGCCAGACGGGGCCTGCGATTTTAAGTGTCAATGGAAAAACCGAAAAGAAGTTTGACCTCTCCTTTGGTGTTCATCAGTTTAAAATCGCACTTCCGGCCGTAGAATATCCGGCGCCTTTTACCTTCCGGATTGAATCGGCCGGCATGACGCAGGAGGAATCGATAACCGTTCAGCCGGTTAAACAGTGGAAAGTCAACCTGGTGCAGCATTCCCACACCGATATAGGGTATACGCGGCCGCAAACCGAGATCCTGGCGGAGCATCTCAGATACATAGATTATGCACTTGATTACTGTGATGCCACCGATCAGTATCCGAAGGAATCCCAATTCAGATGGACCTGCGAGGCGGCCTTTGCCGTGAATGAGTACCTCCTGACCCGGCCGGTAAGCCAGGTGGAGAGGCTGAAGACACGTATCGCAGAGGGAAGGATCGAGGTTACCGGAATGTTCTTCAATTTCGATGAAACCCCCGATGAACAGACCTACGCAGCTTCTCTGGCGCCATTGAAGCTATTCCGGGAATCGGGTATTCCGGTGAAAACCGCAATGCAGAATGACGTTAACGGGTTTGGATGGTGCTTCACCGACTATTTTCCTGCTGCCGGTATCCGGTATGCAAACATGGGCATCAACAACCACCGGGCATTGCTGCCGTTCGAAAAGCCGACGGCTTTCTGGTGGGAATCTCCATCGGGCAGCCGGCTGTTGACTTTCAGGGCGGAACATTACATGATAGGCAACACGCTCTTTGGCATTCACAGCCAGAACTTTGAGAATTTCGAAACCAACCTCATGGCCTATCTGGAAGATCTTGACCGGAAGGAGTATCCGTATGATATCATTCCGCTTCAGCACTCCGGTTACCAGACCGATAATTCCCCGCCTTCCACCCTGGCGTGCGATATGATCCGGCAGTGGAATGAGAAGTATGAGTGGCCGAAGATAAAAACAGCAACCATCAGCGATTTTTTTGAGGTGATTGAGAGGGATCATGCGGGAGACCTCCCCGTTTACCGGGCAGCATGGCCCGACTGGTGGACCGACGGGTACGGATCAGCAGCCCGTGAGGTTTCAGCTGCACGGCAGGCTCACACCGAGATTATTGCGAACCAGGGGGCGCTGTCGATGGCCATGCTTAACGGGCTCGACCTTCCGGGTGGAATCACAAGCCGGATCAGCGAGGCCAACCGTGCACTGCTCTTTTATGACGAGCACACATTTGGTTTTGCCGAAAGTATTACCGCTCCCTTGCACGAAAGCACAATGGACCAGCGGGCGCTGAAAGAATCTTATGCCTGGGAGGCATTCAGGCGCACCCGTATGGTTGGTGAAGAGGCCATGGGTTTGCTTCAGACCCTTGTCAGCAAGAACCCGGAAGCCCCTACCCTTTCAGTTTTCAACACGTTAAACTGGAGCCGTTCCGGATTGGCTGAAATCTATATCGATCACCAGATCCTTCCGCAGGGCAAGGCATTTTCCATTATCGGGCCCGATGGCCGCACTGTTCCGGCCCAGGCCCTGTCGCACCGGTCAGACGGCACTTACTGGGGAATATGGGCAGACGAAGTACCGCCTATGGGTTATAAAACCTATGCCATCAGGGTTGATCTTAATTCCGATATTAAATCCATCCCCAGGGATCCAAAGCCGGTGACCCACCTGGACACCCGTTATTATTCCTGCGAGATTGACCTCGAAACCGGAGCATTGAAATCTCTAACAGACAAGGAGATGGGCATCAACCTGGTTGATCCTTCAGCACCATGGAAACTCGGGCAGTATATTTATGAGCGGCTCGGTAACCGATCCCAGATGGAGAGCCGGACGCTCACTCAATACCAGCGATTCCCGCTGGATACCGTTTGGTTTGAAAATTATGAGGAGGGACCGGTCTGGAACACCCTGCGCTTCAAGGGAGAAACAGTTGCAGCTGCGGGACCGGCCGGTTTTGTGGCAGAGATCCGGTTCTTCAATACCTGCAAGAAGATCGATTTTGTCTATACCATTCGCAAACAGCTCAATACAGATCCGGAGGCAATATACATAGCATTTCCGTTTAAGCTTGATAAAGGAAGGATCTATTGCGAGGTGCAGGGTGGCGTGATGGAGGCGGGGGTCGACCAGATCCCGGGTTCCACGACCGATTGGAATACGGTACAGAATTTTGCCGCTGTACGGAACACATCGGGCCAGATACTGCTGACCAGCAATAAAATTCCGCTGATGCAATTCGGAGGAATCAATACCGGGCGCTACCAGTATGGAGCGAAGCCGGCGTCGACCCAGATTTACGGCTGGCCGATGAATAATTACTGGACAACCAATTTCAATGCCGACCAGCGCGGGGAACTGACCTTCACCTACTCCCTGACCTCAGGGTCGGATTCCGGCAACCGTTTCGCCACCCGCTTTGGCTGGGGAACGAGGGTACCGCTACTTACACGGGTGCTTCCGGCAGGTTTGCCAAACGGCAAGCCGGCAGAAGCATCATTCCTGTTGATTGAACCCGATAATCTGTTGGTTGTGAATGCTAAGCCGGTACCGGAGGAGGGGGCGATTATCCTTCAGCTTCGCGAAATATCGGGAGTTACAGCGGGGATAAAGATTAAAGACGAAAGAAGAAAGAACAAAGAAGGATTCAAAGATTTTAAGATACAAGAGGTGGATGTGACGGGGAGAATAATTGGAAGCGGATTGGACCCGATTATTTTTAAGCCGCTGGAATCGAAGTTTATCAAGATAATCACGGGTGCCAGATGAAGATAATCCTGCTGCTTACCGGCGGTGCTATTGGGACGCTCGGGCGGTATGCCCTGGCCGGATTCACTCACCGCATCTATTCAGGCACTTTCCCCATGGGTACCCTCGTGGTTAACCTCCTCGGATCCCTGGTGATCGGGTTTCTTTGGGGCGTAGCGGAGGAGAGGGAAATCGCTCCGAACTACCGATCCTTCGTGTTTATCGGGTTGTTAGGAGGGTTCACCACCTTTTCAACCTATGCTCTTGAAACTCTGAACCTTATTCGCGAGAACCAAGTCTGGCCGGCCCTGGTTAACATTATGGTAACGAATATTGCCGGCCTTTTTCTGGTTTGGGCCGGATATGCGGCCGCCAAATGGATCATCACAACAACACGTTAGCTATGAAATTACCACAACATGGAAAGCTTCTCCGGATATTTATCGGGGAAGCTGATATTCACAAGGGTAAGCCTCTGTTTGAGACCATTGTTTTCAAAGCCCGGGAGCTGAACCTCGCCGGGTCTACCGTTTTGAGAGGCATCATGGGATACGGGGCCAACAGCAGACTCCACTCATCAAAAGTGCTGCGGCTATCGGAAGATATGCCATTGGTCATTGAGATCGTCGACACCGAGGAGAAAATCGGGCTGATCCTGCCCTTCCTGGAAGAGGTGGTCACGGAGGGACTGATTACACTGGAAGATATTGAGGTTTTCGTTTACAGACATAAAACGTGACGCGTGACACGTGACGCGTGACACCGCCCCAACCAAAATGAATACCCGAATTTTTGCTAAAACCGCCACCCTGGCCCTCTTCTGCCTCATGACCATTTCGGCTCAGGCAGGGGTGAAGGTCACCCTGTACGATGAACTGGCTGCCATTTATCCTGATACAAAAATTACAACCCCGGTCATGCGTTTCAGTGTCGATGCAGCCCGCGGAACCATTGCCTCGGTTCATTTGCTGTTTAACGGACTGAAACCCGGGAATGAACTGTCATTCAGGGTTTTCGGTTCGGGCGGCAAAGCACCTGAATCAACCTGGTATCGTCTTGTGGATGTTCCGGTTGCAGAGAACACGGGACTTGACAGTCGTACTGAGAAGTTTTCAGGAAAAACCAATCCCTATGTGATCCGACGTGCACCCTTCCGGATTTACGAGGCGATGGACCCTGTTGCATCGCCTATCGGGATAAAATCGGAAACTGAAGCCTATCGCCTCGAAATTCCCATTGATGCGGGGGCAAACATCGGATTAAATGATTACACCATTGAGGTTTCAACGCCCGGGTTCCACAAGAAACTGGCTTTTACAGTAAAAGTATATCCTGTCCAGGTTCCGCCCCTGCAGGGGGCGCACCTTAAGTACGTTAACTGGCACAGCAACGGCAGGATCGCTGCGGATCACGGGGTTGAGATCTGGAGTGAACCCTTCTGGGCGATGCTGGGCAACTATGCCCGGTTGATGGCCAAAGGGAGGCAGAATAGGTTCTGGTTTATCTGGAGTGATTTTTTCAGATTCAATCCCGATGGAAGAGTGGTGGAATTTTACGGGGAGCGGTTCGACCGCTATATCCGTACTTTTCTGGATGAAGGTCTCACTACCATTCAGGGTGCGCCGTTTGCACGCAGGCGAAACTGGGAATCGGATGCCTTCCTGCTGGCTGTACCGGCAGAAAACGGCAAAGAGATCCCGATGCTGTCCGAAGAGGGATTGAGAATTTTTCGCAGCATGGCAAGCCCAATCCTGGCGCGGTTAAAGGAAAACGGCTGGGACAAAAGCTGGGCTCAGGGAATTTTTGATGAACCGACGGAGGAGTATATTGAACGGTATAAGGCTACCGCTGCGGTTCTGAAGAGCCTGGATCCGGGAATCCGAATTCTGGAGGCAACCATGACGGTGAGTCTGGCCGGGATTGTCGATTTCTGGTGTCCACAGGTGCAGGATTATCAGGCTAACATGGAGTTTTTCAAGGAGCGCCGTGCGGCCGGGGATGAGGTTTGGGTATACACCTGTCTGATTCCCGGGGGCCCCTGGATCAACCGGCTGGTGGACCAGGAGCGGCTGCGCCAGGTCTATGTGGGCTGGGCCTGCTCGAAATATGACCTTCAGGGATTCCTTCACTGGGGATTGAATCATCATCGGGGCAAACCATTTGATGAGTTGGTAAGGCAGCATGGGGATGAGAAGAACTTTCTTCCCGCCGGTGACTCACACATTATTTATCCGGGGTTGGCGGGACCGCTGTCGAGTCTTCGTTTTGAAGCTCACCGCATTGGCATGGAGGATTATGAACTCCTGATGCAGTTAAAAAAGAAGAACCCCGATCTGGCTTCTGAGCTGACAGACAGACTGTTCCAGGCTTTTAATCAATATAATACAGACATTTCCGCATACCGCTCAGTGAAAACTGAACTCTTAAAATCCCTGCAATGAAAAAGCTCAGCCTGTTTTGGGCTATGCTGCTGGTTGTGCAGCTGCTGGCCGCCCAGACCTTTGACCCGATCCGGGAACTCCGCAAGTATAATGTCATCTGGGAAACCCCGAGCCTGAATTCACTGGGCTCCATGCCTGTGGGTAATGGTGATATCGGAATGAATGTCTGGGTGGAAGAGGATGGTGATTTGCTGTTTTATCTTTCAAAGACCGATGCCTGGAGTGAGAATGCCCAATTACTTAAGCTTGGAAAGGTTCGTATACGGCTGACTCCCAATCCTTTTACAAAGGGAAATCTTTTCCGCCAGGAACTTGACCTTGAGCGTGGGGAGATCAGGATAAAGGGAGGCTCAGCCGGGGAACCTGTTGAGATCGTTATCCGGGCTGATGCCAACCATCCGCTTGCCGAGGTGGCAATTGAATCCGGCCGGCCGCTTGCAGCAGAAGTTTTGCTGGAGCCCTGGCGCACGGCACCGCGGATCATGAGCAATCCCGATGAGCTGCCCGCTGTGTATGGCATGCAGCAGGCAAAAGGAGAGCCCGTGGTCATCGATCCCGACTCGATCCTGCCCGCTTCGGGAGGAAGGCTGACCTGGTTTCACCGGAACAGCCGTTCCATCTGGGCCGACAATCTCAATCTGCAGGCTCTGGGTGATATGACCGGCAGCCTTGCCGATCCGCTCCTCGGACGCATTTTTGGCGCGGCCATTGAAGGTTCCGGAATGCAGGCTGAATCAAAGCTGAAGCTTAAGAGTATAAGCAATTCGAGAAAGTTTACCTTGTTGGTATATCCTTTAACGACTACCTCGAAGCCCCTGGCAGAGTGGCAGAAAAGCCTGGATACCCGGATTTCGGAAATCGGAAAGACAGTGCCGGAAATCCGGATCCGGAACCACCGTAACTGGTGGACTGATTTCTGGACCCGGAGCTACATCTTTATCAGTGCCGATCAGGAGGGTCCGGCAAAGTCGGCCGAAACCGTGACCCGCGGCTATATTCTTCAGCGTTTTATGAACGCCTGTTCCGGCCGGGGAGGCTCGCCTATAAAATTCAACGGCTCGATTTTTACCGTTGACACTTATAATCGTTCAGTTCGCAAAGGTTTTGATGCCGATTTTCGCTTGTGGGGCGGGCCCTACTGGTTTCAAAACACCCGTCTTCCTTACTGGTCGATGCTGCAGGCAGGAGATTTTGAAATGATGGCACCGTTGTTCAGAATGTATATGGATGCCCTGCCGCTCCGGAAGGCTGCAACAAAGAAGTATTACAGCCATGACGGGGCTTTTTATCCGGAAACCATGTATTTCTGGGGCACCTATACCAATGATAATTACGGCAGGAATCGCGAGGGCATGCCCGACGGGTTGACTCAGAACACCTATATCCGTTATTACTGGACGGGCGGGCTCGAGGTTAGTGAGATGATGATTGATTATTACCGGTTTACCCAAAGAACTGGTTTTGCCAGGGACACCCTGGTTCCGTTTGTGACCGAGATCCTCACCTTTTTCGACCAGCACTGGCCCCGGGATATTGAAGGGAAAATCCTTTTCACCCCGGCCCAGGCACTTGAGACCTACCAGACGGCTGTGGATCCCACTCCGGATATTGCCGGGCTCATGAGCATAACACGTCACATGCTAACATTTCCGGACTCCCTGGTTGGCAGGGACCTGAAAAAAAGGTGGAAGCTGCTATCCGCGGCAATACCTGAAATTCCATTGAGAAAAATCGGTGAGGAAAGTGTCATTGCTCCGGCCCGCAACTCCGCAAGGCTTGCCAATATTGAAAACCCCGAACTCTATGCTATTTTCCCCTTCCGTATATATGGCCCTTCGGAGCTTTTTCTTGACCTGGCCATCCGGACCTACGAGAACCGCAGACACACGATGAACATAGGCTGGCAGCACAGTGCAATCCAGGCGGCCTGTCTCGGACTTGCTGAAGAGGCAGCAGCTCTGGTGATTGATAAGTTTTCACATTCCGATCCGGAGTGCCGTTTTCCGGCATTCTGGGGACCGAATTACGACTGGTCGCCCGATCAGGACCATGGCACAGTTGCCATGATAGCCCTCCAGCGGATGCTCGTTCAATGGTATGGGAATGAGGTTCTCCGGTTCCCTGCCTGGCCGAAGGAGTGGAAGGTGGAATTCAGGCTGGCCGGGCCAGGGGGAATGGTGGAGGACTAGTTGCCGGTTGCCGGTTACCGGTTGCCGGTTATGGCACTGATGTCATTCCGGTGAAAACCGGAATCTCCTGAAAATACTCTGAGGCAGGAGATCCCGGCCTTCGCCGGGATGACAGTTCTGGCCCAACCGGTAACCGGCAACCGGAAACCGGCAACTGTCCTTAACCTTTTCTTAATATTGTGGTAACTTCCGGTTCACATTTCAGCAGTCTCTTTGTAACGGTAAAAAAGAATTTGATCATAGCAAAATCCGACATGAAAAAACGGCAGATTTTAAGTGCCATTCTGGCCTGTTTGTTGATTTCCGGTGTTGAGTTGAAATCCCAGGTCCTGGATGAAAAGTTAGCAGATACACTTCCGGCTGCGGTTGAGAAGGTCCAGACTGACATCGCCCTTTTAAGCCGGTTAAAGATCACCGGCTATATCCAGGCACAGTTCCAAAAAGCTGACACAGCTGGCATTGAATCTTTTGCCGGTGGCAATTTTCCGGCCGGTATTGACAACCGTTTTGCCGTTCGTCGCGGCCGCTTCAAGCTGGCTTACGATTATTCCTTCTCGCAGTTTGTGGTTCAGGTGGATGTTACCGAAAAAGGCGTCGGGATAAAGGATGCGTATGTAAGCTTCACTGATCCCTGGCTGAATTGTTTCGCCATTACAGCCGGAGTGATGGATCGTCCGTTCGGATACGAGATTTCCTATTCCTCCAGCTCAAGGGAAAGCCCCGAACGTTCGAGGATGTTTCAGACCCTGTTCCCGGGTGAACGTGACCTGGGTGCGAAATTTACCTTCCAGCCCCCGAAAACATCAAGATTCAATTTCATCAAGTTCGATGCGGGCTTATACAATGGTATCGGACCCAATGGTGTGGATTTCGACCGTTACAAGGATTTCATCAGCCACCTGATGATCAACAAAAGCAGCCGGAATGAAAGAATCAAGTTGGGTCTCGGAGTCTCATATTATAATGGCGGCTGGAGGCAGGGAACCAAATACAACTATTCGATGAACGATGTGGCTCTCTCTGAGGGCAACATAATGGCCTTCACGGTCGATTCAACCGGCTCAGTCATTGGCGACAAATTACGGAGGCAGTATTACGGAGCTGATGCACAGTTGTCCATTGATTTTCCTTTTGGGCTTACTCAGCTTCGAGGTGAGTTTATCATGGGAACCCAGCCAGGTGTGGTAGCCAGCTCTGCGAGTCCTGCCGCTCAACCGGCTGATGCCTATATCCGGAATTTTAACGGAGCCTACTTTTATTGGATCCAGAACCTGCTGCATACAAGGTTTCAGACGATCGTAAAGTATGATTTTTATGATCCGAACACAGCCGTTTCAGGTAACGATATCGGCGTTAAAATATCCGGGAAAAACAAAGCTACCCAAGCGGCTGATATTAAATATTCAACTCTTGGCCTTGGTTTGGTTTATAAATGGAACAGCCAGGTGCGGATCACGGCTTATTACGATTATGTGATGAACGAGACCACATCTGCTATTACCAATCCGAGTACTCTGAAAGATCTTTCCACTGATCGGCATGACAATATTTTTACTCTTCGTGTTCAATACAAATTCTGATAATCACAAAACAAAAGGTTAATTTAACCATTCTGAAAAGCATATAAAAATGAAAAGCAAATTGTTAAAACTGATGGTGCTGGCAATTTTACTGCCGGCCCTCTTACAGGCACAGGCATTCAAGATCAAAGGCAGTGATACTGTTCTTCCGCTATCACAGGCTGAGGCTGAAGCGTATATGAAAAAGAACCCGAACGCCTCCATCGGAGTTACCGGTGGTGGTTCAGGAGTAGGATTATCCGCCATTTTAAGCGGAACAACCGATATTGCCCAATCATCCCGCCCCATGAAAATGGACGAGAAGCTGAAGATGCAGGAGGCAGGAAAAGCATTCAAGGAGGTAATTATCGCCTATGATGCTTTGGCTGTCATTGTTAATCCTTCGAACCCGGTGAGCCAGCTGACCCGTGAACAGCTTGAGGGCATTTACACAGGGAAGATCACAAACTGGAAGGAAGTTGGTGGTGATGACCTGAAAATCGTAACCTATTCAAGGGAAACGAGTTCCGGAACCTATGAATTTTTCAAGGAGCATGTTCTTAACAAAAAGAATTTTGCAGCCAATGCACTTTTGATGCCGGCTACCGGAGCGATTGTGCAGTCGATAAGCCAGACAAAGGGCGCGATAGGTTACGTAGGTCTTGCGTATCTTGAAAAAAACATCAAATCACTGAAAGTTTCTTACGACAAGGGAAAAACCTATGTTGTTCCTACTGTGACCACCGCAATGGATAAAACATACCCCATAAGCCGACCTCTTTATTACTATTACCTAGTAAGTTTAGACAAGACGGTTTCACCCTTTATAAACTATATCCTTTCTCCTGAAGGGCAGAAGATTGTTTTGGAAACCGGTTATGTACCCCTAAAAAAATAACAAGGCTTTTACCCATTTATGAATCCGTTTAAACGGTTTATCGAAAAAATTGCGCGGGGCGTTTTGTTTTCCAGCAGCATGGTTACCTCAGTGACCGTGCTGTTGGTCGTAATATTCCTGTTCCGTGAGGGGATCGGCCTGTTCAATCAGACTGCAGTGGAGAAGCACCTGGTGATGGTCGTTAATTCTTCAAACTCTCTTAGCCAACTCACCTCGAAACAGGTGAAGGACATATTCAATCAGGATATTACCAATTGGAAAGAGGTAGGCGGAATTGATGAAGAGATCGTTATAAAATCAATAGACGATCTCGCCGGTCAGTTCTCAGAAGAGGAACTCGGGGCCAATTATGTGAACCTTCCCAACCTTATTGAGAAATATGTAAAGGAAAACAAGGGAGTAATAGCCTATTTCCCTGACACCTTTTTGAAGGAGGGCTTCAGTGAAAAGCTGATTCCCCTGAAAAAAATCACAGTAAAGGAGTTCATCACAGGCGTGGAGTGGTATCCGACCTCACAACCGGCGGCCGTCTACGGAGCCTTGCCTTTGATCCTGGGCACGTTGTGGGTTAGTATCGGTGCCATCCTGCTGGCTCTGCCAATCGGACTCATCACAGCCATCTATATGGCCGAAGTAGCCGGCCCTCGGCTCCGCAACATCCTTAAACCCGTTGTTGAATTGCTTTCCGGCATTCCATCGGTGGTTTACGGTTTTTTTGGGTTGGTGGTGCTGGTTCCACTCATTCAGAAGGTATTCAGGCTGGATGTTGGAGAGACCGCTCTTGCCGGCAGTATTATCCTGGCTATCATGTCCTTGCCTACCATCATAACGATAGCTGAAGATTCCATTCGTACCACACCCCGGGCCATGAAAGAAGCCAGCCTGGCATTGGGTGCTTCCCACTGGCAAACCTTGGTAAGAGTGACCATTCCTTACGCAAAATCAGGAATTATTGCTGCGGTCATCCTCGGCATCGGTCGTGCTGTTGGTGAAACGATGGCTGTATTGATGGTTACCGGAAATGCATCGGTGGTTCCTGATTCTTTTCTTGAACCAGTAAGGACCATTCCTGCCACCATTGCGGCAGAACTTGGTGAAGCGTCGTTTGGCGGAACGCATTTCAAGGCATTATTCGCATTAGGGATTATTCTCTTCCTGATTACATTTGTTTTCAACCTGCTCGTTCAAACTGTTAAAACCCGGAAAATATGACACGGAAACAGATCAGGCAACGCATTGCCTTCAGCTTTTTCCGTCTGGTTAGCCTGATGGTGGTGGCAATCCTGTTTTTGATCCTGGGATTCATTATCATGAAAGGAATCCGGGTCATCAACTGGGAATTCCTGACCACCATGCCAAAGGATGGAATGACGGGCGGGGGGATATATCCCGCAATCATAGGCACCTTGTGCCTGATCGCCGGAAGCATGATCTTCGCATTTCCGATAGGGGTTCTTTCTGCTATTTACATGAATGAATACCTCAAAGAGACTTTTCTCAAAAAATTCATCCGGACCATGACCAACAACCTGGCGGGCATACCCAGTATTGTTTTCGGTCTGTTCGGCATGGCGCTATTTGTGAACACCCTGAAATTCGGGGATTCCATCATTGCCGGTTCGCTCACGCTGGGATTGATGGCACTTCCGGTTATCATACGCACCACGGAAGAGGCATTAAAATCGGTTGATGATACCCTCCGGATAGGTAGTTATGCTTTGGGAGCCACCCGGTTACAAACAATCCGAAAGGTTGTTTTACCGGTTGCCTTTCCGAATATTCTTACAGGGCTGATTCTATCGATTGGAAGGGTTTCAGGAGAAACTGCCCCTATCCTGTTTACCGTTGCGGTCTATTTCCTCCCCAAGCTACCTTCAGGGATCTTTGACCAGGTTATGGCGCTTCCCTATCACCTTTACGTTCTGACCACAAGCGGCACCAATGTTGAGGAATCCAGACCGATGGCTTATGGAACCGCCTTCGTGCTGATCGTGATTGTGCTTATACTGAACCTTCTGGCAAACCTGGTTCGCAAGGTAGCCGGAAAAAAAACCAAGATGAACTGATATGTCTGACCATAAAGTAGAGACTAAAGACCTGAATCTGTCTTACGGTGATTTTCAGGCACTGAAAAATATTAAGTTTACTGCTGAGGCTAATACGGTTACTGCCTTCATAGGCCCCTCAGGGTGCGGAAAGTCGACCCTTCTGAGGATGTTCAACCGGATGAATGATCTGATTGACGGGATGCACTTTACCGGTGAAGTTTATGTGGACGGGCATGATGTATATGCCAGAAACATTGGTGTTGACGGTCTCCGGAAAAAGGTGGGAATGGTATTTCAGAAGCCCAATCCCTTTCCAAAAACAATCTTCGAGAATGTAGCCTATGGATTGCGGGTGAATGGAATGACCGACAAACATCATATTGAAGAGCAGGTTATCAGCTCGATTAAACAGGCAGCGCTTTGGGATGAAGTGAAGGATAAACTTAAGAAATCAGCCATGGAGCTCTCGGGAGGCCAGCAGCAACGTCTCTGCATTGCCCGTGCTTTGGCCGTTGAACCCGCCCTGATCCTGATGGATGAGCCTGCTTCGGCCCTCGATCCGATCAGTACCGGAAAGATTGAAGATCTTATTTTTGAGCTAAAGAATCATTATACAATCATTATTGTAACGCACAACCTCCAACAGGCGGGGCGTATCAGCGACTATACAGCTTTCTTTTATCTGGGTGAACTGGTTGAGTGGAATTCAACCAAAGTTATCTTTACAAATCCAACGGATCTTCGGACACAGAATTACATTACGGGAAGGTTCGGATGAAAAACATTAAGGTATGACACACATTCCCAACGAATTAAATGCACTGAAAACCAACCTTATTGAGATGGGCAACCTGGTGATAAACCAATTGGTTAAATCAAGAGCGGCCCTGGAGCATTTTGACAAGGAGCTTGTGGAGGAGATTTCGCGAAATGAGCGCCGGGTGGATGCATACGAACTGAAGATCAATATGGACTGCGAGAATACGCTGGCACTTTTCAGCCCCGTGGCAAATGATCTGAGATTTGTTCTTTCAGCTCTGAAAACCAATTACAACATTGAGCGAATAGGAGATTATGCATACAACATAGCCACCATTGTCCGCGATCTCAAAAAACCCATTGATCCGTCCTGTTTAAAGGACATGCGTATTCCAGAGATGTTCGACATTTCACTTACCATGCTGCAGATCATGTCGTCGGCTTTCGAAAAAGAAGATGCCCAAAAAGCCAGGCAAATATTTAAAAAAGATGATAGTCTGGATCAGATCAAGATGAATTCAAACAGTGTAGCTGCTGATCTGATCAAGCAGCATCCTGAACATACTCACGACATTTTATGCCTGCTATCGGTTATTAGAAAACTCGAACGGGTCGGGGATCAGACCAAGAACATGGCTGAGGAGTTGATCTTTTACCTGGAAGCGAAAGTATTGAGGCACTCGAAGAGGAAGACTTAGAGACGGAGAGACTGTAAGACTTTAAGACTGTAAGACTTTAAGACTGTAAGACTGTAAGACTGTAAGACTGTAAGACTTTAAGAGGGTATGAGGGAGGGATTTGTTATTTGATTATCAGGCTGACAATCCAATAGACGCCGGTACTGATGAGCATAGCTCCGGGAATTGTTAATACCCAGGCCAGAATAATGTTACCTGCCACCCCCCAGCGAACCGCGCTGAGTCGTTTAACCGATCCGACACCCATGATTGACCCGGTGATCGTATGAGTAGTACTAACCGGAATCCCTCCGAGGGTGCTTCCGATTACGGTTATTGCACCAGCAGTTTCAGCAGAAAAACCCTGAACCGGCTTAAGGTGGGTGAGGGAGGTCCCGAGAGTCTTAATGACTTTCCAGCCTCCTGCAAGGGTGCCAAGACCGATGGTGGTGTAACTGGCGAAAATCACCCACACCGGAACGTGAAATTCTCCGGTCAGGTTTCCGGTACTGAAAAGCAGAATCGTTATGATTCCGATTGTTTTTTGGGCATCATTGCTTCCATGTCCCAGGCTGAAAACGGCAGAAGATAGAAGCTGCATGCCCCTGAATACGCCATCAACCTTTCGGGGCGATGTTTTTCGGAAAACCCACATGGTTGCTACCATCAACAGATAGCCAAGGAGGAAACCCACAATTGGTGAAAGGAAAATAAACAAAACAATCTTAATAATTCCGGTGGCGATCAGCGCATCCGGGCCTCCTATCAATAAAGCAGGTCCTATTAAACCTCCGATCAGGGAATGTGAAACACTGATCGGCAGCCCCAGGTGAGTGCACGTATAAACCCAGACAATGGCTCCCATGAGGGCCGAAAAGATGACATATTCGTTCACAATATCGGCATCAACAATTCCCTTGCCGATGGTTTTAGCAACATGAACACCGAAAATAAACACAGCTGCAAAATTCCAGAAAGCTGCCCAGATTACACCCTGGGTTGGGCTTAACACCTTGGTTGAAACAACGGTTGCAATTGAGTTGGCTGCATCATTCATTCCATTGAGGAAGTCGAATGCCAGTGCAACAACAATAATGAAGATGATAAACCACGTCATAAATTTAAGGTTAAGCAGATTTAATCATTATCGTTTTCAGCACGTCTGACACATCCTCAATGCAATCTGTGATCTCTTCCATGGTCTCAATGATTTCCTTCCGCTTAACCAATTCTATCGGATTGGTCTCTGTCTGGAAAAGGGTGGAGATCATCTCATGGAACACATCGTCGGCCTGGTTTTCCAGGTCATTCATGGCAAGACAGGCAGCATGGAGCTTTTCTGATTTCTTGAGATTACGCAATTCCGGTGCGGCAATTCTGATTTGCTCACACCCACTGACAATAATCTGCGCCAAATCACGCACCTGGGGCATCCTGCTCTTGGGCTTGTAAAGTTTAATCTGCTGGCTCGTTGAGTTGATAAGATCGATCACGTCATCCATTTTCGAGATCAGTCGCTGGATGTCCTCCCTGTCAAAGGGAGTAATGAACGAAGAATCCACAGTATCAAGGACATTGTGTACGATATCATCCGCTTTGTTTTCGAGCATTTTAATCTCGGCAAAAGCCTCGTTTTCATCATACGGCAGACCCGCATCAATAATACGTTTAAGGATTGCAGCGGCCTTTGAAATCAAATCAGCCATTTCTTCAAACATTGGGAAAAACTTATCTTCTTTGGGGAGAAGAATTTTGCGCAGGAATCCTTTTGCCATCGGTTTAGGTATAAGAATTAGCAAACTTACTCTTTTTTTTCAGGGATGATTAACGACAATACCACCGAAAGAAAAAGTATCCCAAAAACTGTTCCCAGAGCAACTCCAATGGGAAGCTTATAAAAAGATGAAACAATCATCTTACTCCCAACGAAAAACAGTATGGCGGCAAGACCGTATTTAAGAAAACGAAAGTATTTGATAATGGAAGCCAGGGCAAAATAGAGTGATCTGAGCCCGAGAATCGCAAAAACGTTCGAAGTATAGACAATAAACGGATCGGAAGAGATAGCGAGCACGGCCGGAATGGAATCCACTGCAAAAATCAGGTCCGTAACCTCAATCATGATCAGGGTAATAAACAGAGGCGTTGCAAACGTTTTATGGTTAATCCTGACAAACAACCGGCTGCCATGGGTGTCAGGCGTTACCGGTATCAGTTTCCTTGCCAGCCGGATCACGGGATTTTTTTCCGGATCGATTTGCTTTCCTTTGTCGAACATCATCCGGATCCCGGTGATAACAAGGAAGCCCCCGAAAACATAGATGATCCATTCGAACCGGTGGATGAGAGCCACGCCAGTAACAATAAAGATTGCCCTCATCACCATGGCGCCAATAATCCCCCAGAAAAGAATTTTATGCTGATATTCCGGTTTCACCTGAAAATAGGTGAAGATCATGATGAACACGAAGAGGTTGTCGATTGAAAGGGATTCCTCTATAAGGTAAGCGGTAAGGAATTCGAGTGCCTTTTGTGTACCGAGAAACTTCCAGACACCGATATTAAAAGCTACCGCCAGTGAAATCCAGAAAAGACTCAGGAGCAGGGCCTCCTTCATTTTGATCTCGTGGGCTTTCTTATTGAAAACCACAAGATCCAGCAGGAGCATGCAGATTACAAAAACTACAAAACCGGCCCAAAGCCAGCCGTTCTCCGGTAAACTTCCCATTTTCCTGATTTACGATTTACGATTTACAATTTACGATTTACGACTTCATATCCTGATCTCTCAGTCTCGTAGTCTCTAAGTCTCTTGGTCTTCTACCGAATCTCTTGCTTTTTGAGTTCTTCCGGGATCTCAGTCACCAGTTTAAAAAGATTCTCATATGCGTAGAGAGGAAGCTTGTTGTAGGTGTCATCCGGTCCGTGGCCTCTGCCGGATGGACCTTTGGTGAGGAAGAAGATCGCCGGGATACCCTTTTCCTGGAACGGAAAATGGTCGCTGTTAGCGGTGCCGTCGCGGTTTTCAACATTCTTCATGTATTGATTTTTCTCATTGATCTTCTGGACGATAGAGGCTTCATTAGGCCAGTTATTGCCACCAAAAAGGAGTACTCCGTCCTGACCGGTCATCACCATGTCGAGGTTAATGACGAGCTTTATTTTTTCGAGCGGGAACATCGGATTGTTTACATAATTCTTTGATCCCATCAGGCCTACTTCCTCGCCGCTGAAAAGCATGAAAGCCATTGAATAATAGGGCTTTTTACCAGCCATATAATGCCTTGCAAGGTCCATTACCATTGCGGTACCACTGCCGTTGTCCTCAGCTGCGGCATTGTAGTTACCTTCTCCATACGAACCGTAACCGTCATAATGGGCAGTAAAAACGATAAACTGATCGGTCTGTCCCTGGATGAATCCAACCACATTCTGGGTAGGATACCGTTCCATGTATTCACCTTCAATATCAAGAATCACTTCGTTAAGAACCTCAGGGATCGCCGGCTTGCCCACCTTGATTTCCGCAATCTTTCCCTGCCAGCGGCCCGGATGTGTTCCCGGTGTTGTTGGGAACACCTCAATAATGGCAATAATGCCCATCTCCTTTGCTGAAGCCAGTCCGCGGATAAACCTGTACAGACCCGGATTTTTGAGACCTGTTGAATCCAGTATGAGCACTTTAGGAGAGGCGACGCCATTCACAGCTTCAAGGAATTTTTCAGTGTTCTGCATTCGGGCTGCATTGATCATAACGGGTTTAAAGGTTCCCTTCACGGATGCCGAATAGGGACTCACCACGTATTCACTGTTGAACTTCAATTCCTTTCCGTTGAATTTTACTGAAGTGCGGTTGATGCGGTTAACATTGAAATGGTACCGCTGGATAAAGTCGCCGTTAAAGGTTTTTACCCCAAGCTGCCTGAACTGGTCGGCAATATAAAAAGCTGCAATGCTGTCGCCGCGCTTATAATACCCCCGGCCGTGCATCTCCGGACCGCAGAGCTTAATCAGTTGTTTACGAACATATTGTGTATCCTGGGCTTCACTAACAAAAGCCAAGGCGAACATCAGGATAAATAAACCGGAAAACCGAAGGGCTGCGCGTTTCATAATTAGTTTAATTTGCTCTAAAGATAATTTAATGTGCCAATTTGCTAATGTGCCAATGTGCTAATGTGCTAATGTGCCAATTTGCTAATTAAGGAAACGAATCAGTCAAGTTAAGAAATTACACAAATAAACTTCTGGCCCAAACCGGCAACCGGCAACTGGCAACCAGCAACCAATAACCAGCAACATGTCCCCCCACCCCCGCTTCCTACTCGCCGCCAACAGCTTCACCGCCGCACTCGGCGGATTGCTGTTTGGTTTTGACACTGCCGTGATTTCGGGAACCATCCCGTTCATTACAGAATATTTTAACCTGACAGATGCAATGCTGGGATGGGCGGTTTCTTCGGCCCTGATCGGCTGCGTGGTAGGTTCGATGGCCGTTGGCAAACCCGGTGACCTGTATGGCAGGCGCTTCATGCTGAAAATGATGGCGCTGCTCTTTCTACTTTCAGCAGTTGGTACTGCATTGGCTAATAACCTGACTATCTTCGTGTTATTCCGGTTCATCGGTGGTCTTGCCATTGGGGGTGCATCGGTTTTAAGCCCGATGTATATCTCTGAAATCTCACCTGCAAAAATCCGGGGGCGTCTGGTGGCTATCAGCCAATTGGCGATTGTTACAGGAATTCTCGTGGCATTCTTTTCCAACTACCTGCTGGTAAACACCGGTGAAAATAACTGGCGCTGGATGTTCCTGGCCGGCAGCATTCCCGCGGTGCTATTTTTCATCCTCTTGTTCTTCGTCTCCCAGAGCCCGCGGTGGCTGGTACTCATGGGGAAAAACGATGAAGCCCGCCGGGTCATCGAACGCCTCAATCCGGGCCGCGATACCGGTCCGGAAATGGAGGAGATTATAGCCTCCGTGCAGAAGAACACCAATGGGGTGAGAACTCCTCTCTTCAAAAAGCCCTATACCCGCATTGTGATCATCGGGATGATTCTGGGAACCTTTAGTCAGTTCACCGGAATCAACGTGATCATGTACTATGCGCCCACCATCTTTCAATCGGCCGGCTTCTCCAGCGATTCCGCATTTCTGCAGACGGTTATCATCGGGGCTACCAATCTGGTGTTCACGTTCATCGGAATGTCTCTTATCGATAAGGTTGGCCGCAAATCACTTCTGATGTTCGGAGCTGCAGGCATGACGGTATTTCTCGGACTGATCTGGTCGGGCATGACCTATAACTGGTTTAGCGGCTTTGCGCTGCTGGTCTGCGTAATCTGCTATGTTGCATCCTTTGCCAGCACCATGGGAGTGGTGATCTGGGTGATCATTTCCGAGATGTTCCCGAATGCTATCCGGGCCCGGGGGGCAGCCATCAGCTCCTTTGCCGTATGGGTGGTTAACTGCGCCACCTCCTTCCTTTTCCCGATCGTGATGGGACAGATGGGCACCGGCCCTGTTTTCGGCTTTTACTGCATCGCCACCCTCATCAGCTTCTTTTTCTTCTGGAAATACCTTGTTGAGACTAAGGGAAAATCACTGGAAGAGTTGGAACATATCGTACTCAAACGGTGAGGTGTTAATGTGCTAATGTGCTAATGTGCCAATGTGCCAATGAATAGGAAAGAGCGTTTTTTAAGTGCGTTGAGGCGGGAGGTGCCGGATCGCGTCCCGATGTTTGATTTTCTGTTTCAGCAGCCGTTGTATGAACACCTGATCGGGCATAAACCCGAGGGTTATAACGGCAAGGATGCTGTGGAGTGCGCGCTGGCGCTGGATCACGACGGGGTTTGGGTGCCATTTGGAGGATTTACCGGACTGCAGCCCAAATATCTGAAGGACAACGTTTATCAGGATGAGTGGGGCACCACCTATCAGAAAAATGAGAGTTCCTGGCCGATTGATGCCCCGATCGATTACCCGATCAAATCGAGGGAAGACCTTCGAAAATACAGGCTCCCCGACCCCACCCTCCCCGGCCGGAATTCGGAGATCCTTGCCGCGGTGGAAAACAACCGGGAAAACATGGCCATCCTGGGCGGGGTCAGTGGTCCCCTTTGCACTGCCTGGCTCCTGATGGGATTCGAACGCATATGTTATGCACTGTATGAGGACCCCGGCCTGATCACCGACGTGCTGAAAATGTCGAACGAATATTTCAAGGAGGCTGCACGCCGTTCCGTGGAATCAGGATGTGTAGGCCTCTGGATCAGCGAGGACCTGGGCGACAGCAACAGCTGTTTCTTTTCCGTGGATCATTTCCGGGAGATTTTCCTGCCTTATATTCATGATATGGCCGATTATATTGACAGTCTGGGGGTTCCGGTACTGCTGCACTCCTGCGGGAACATCAATGCCTATCTGGACGACCTGGCCCAGACCAAGATCTGCTCGGTTCATCCCCTGCAGCGTACGGCCCATATGGATTTGAGAACCATCAAGGGAAAATACGGCAACCGATTCTGCATTATCGGGAATATCGACTCTACACGTACCCTGCCTTTCGGAACTCCTGAAGAAGTTGCTGCCGAAGTCCGCGAAGCCATTGCAATCGCCTCACCCGGCGGGGGATACATCCTGGCTTCCGATCATTCCCTGCATGATGGGATTCCGATTGAGAATATACTGACGATGTTCAGGACGGGACGTGAAGCGTGAAGCATGAATCGTGAAGCGTGAAGCGTGAAGCGAGAAGCGAGAAGCGAGAAGCGAGAACCGTTCCAATATTTCGCTTCACGGTTCACGCTTCACGCTTCACGCATCAAGAATCTTTCTGTAGAAAATAATTCAGGTAGACCCACCGGCCCGACTCAAAGTTCCTGTAAACATCGGAATCCTTTATTCCTGCGAATTCCAGTGCCAATTTTTTGAGGAAAAAGGGTGCGATCCGGTTGATCAGCTCTTTTCTGCGGGCGTCGTCCCGTTCAAGGGCTGCCGTAACATTTGGGGTGATATCCTCCCGCACAGCCACTGTCAAGTTCGATGTATTCAGGTCTTTGTCGAACTTATCAACCAAAAACTCACGCCTGAAATCAGTAATCAGGAAAAAACCGCCGGGACGAAGGACCCGGTGAACCTCATTCAGAAACTGACCTATATTTTCATACCGGTGGGACGATTCCACATTGATGACAAAATCGAATGAATTGTCCTCAAAAGGCAGCTGATGGGCATTTCCGGCCACAAATTCCAAACCTATTGAGGGATGATGATTCCGGCAAAACTTAACCGCCTTGCTGTCCAGGTCGAGGCCAATTGCCAGGGCCGGAGCGAATTGCCGTTTCACATAAGCCAGACCGCCACCCCGTCCGCATCCGACCTCCAGGATTTTCTTACCCGACAGCTGATGCTTGTGAACCAACTGATGGTAGAGGTGTATTGAATAGCGGTTGATCTGCTCCTCCGGAAGCAGGTTCAGGACATGCTCATCATTATGGTAGCCGAAATTCATAAAAAGCACTTCCGCCTTTTTGTCGAGGATGCTGATAACCCGGTACCAGGCCTTGAAAAACAGGTGCCGGTATGCGAATTTCCATACGTACCGAATCTTTTTGATTGTCTTCACTATAACTCCTTCCGTTTTCGCATTGCACCGAAAATGGCACTATTTTCCCGATTTAAACCGATCCGGGTAGTCGGTAATAATTCCATCTACGCCCAAAGCCCTCATTTTGTTCATGTCTTTTCCCTTATTAACGGTCCAGGGAATGATTTTCATGCCGGCCGCATGAGCTTTTCTAACCGCTTTTCTGTTGACTAACAGATAGTAAGGGCTATAAATGGCAGGGGTAAAGCCAAGGTCACTGATATTCCCGCCGATTGATTTCGGGTTAGCAATGAGAAGGGCCAGCTGTATTGCCGGGTATTTTTCATGAATATACCGGAGCGGCCGCAAATCGAATGACTGGATATTCATACGGTCTGTAACGCCAGCATCTTTTACTGCAGCAAGCACCAGTTCAGAGAAGACTCCCGGCTCCGGATGATCTATATTGTCCCCTTCAGGTGAGCACTTTATTTCGATATTATACCGCACAGGGGGCAGTTGCTTCTGCCGTGCATAGAGCTCGGCAGCCTTGATTACATCGCTCAGCAGGGGCTTAATGACTTTCATCTTTTTCTGTTCAGGAAAATCCGGGTGAGGCACAGTACCGCAATCAAACTTCTTTACCTGATCATAAGTCAATCTGAAAATATTGAACCTCTTTTGACTCTCCTTCGTGATTGGCGCACCCGTGGAATCAAGACATGTAACCGAGTTCATGTAGGTTTCATGGGAAACCACCACCCTTTTATCGGCAGTGATCACCACATCGAGCTCCAGTGTGGTGCAACCCAGGTCAAGCGCCTTAATAAAAGCCGGTATGGTGTTTTCCGGCATCAGGCCCCGGCATCCGCGGTGGCCCTGAAGGTCGAATTTATCCTGTGCCTGGCTGGTTGCAGCGGCCATTATCAGGACAACGCAAATAAGTATGGCTCTCATGATGTTGAATGTGGAATGTGAACTGTGGAACAAGTAATGAGTTGATTACGTCTCTAAAGTATTACTATTTTTTTTCACAACCCCGGTAACTTTTTGCCGGCTTTTGCTATTAATGTATTAACGGGAGAATATGTCTGCCTGAAAACCACACAAAAGATGGAAAACGAGAACCCCACTCAGTTTAAACTGCCCTTTAAGACGAACCCTTTTCTGCAAAACCTCCACCATAGGGCTTCTTTCCTGGAAATACTTTAAAGATCTGTATGAAGCCAGCACGGCTGTATTAGTCAATGAAGAAGTTCTGGATTTGCTGAACAGCGCTGATTCAGCCGGTGTCTCTGTGCGGGATGCTCGGCGACTTTGAGGACATGATGGGCTTCCTGATGGAAGTAGAGAAGCCACCAAAAGAGCAGCTTTTTTGTAAGAATTAGCATTGAGGGAGGGGATCCCCGCCTTCGCAGGGATGACAAGTGCACCCCCCTATGCCCTTATGCCCTTGTGCCCTTGTGCCCTTGTGCCCCCACTGTGCTCATGCCAAAACGGGCGAGCGCAGCTCGCCCTTACATTTTTTTTATCTTCGCCTGAAACTAAACTGGCATGAATTACGGACATTTCTCGGCAGATGGCCGGGAGTATATCATTGATAATGTGGCCACTCCGCGCCCATGGATCAATTACATTTATAATAACGAATATTTCTCAACCATCTCTGCCAACGGCGGCGGCATCAGCTACCACCGGATTCCCCTGCACGGACGGATCACGCGGTACCGGATCAACGACGTACCAGCCGACCGGCCCGGAAAATACATCTATATTCAGGACCAGGACAGCGGCGAAATGTGGAGCCTCACCTGGCAGCCCGTAGGCAACCATCTGGAGAAATACCGGGTGGCGCACGGATTCGGTTATACCCGCGTGGAATCTGAAATTGAAGGAATTCAGTCGGAACTCCTGTTTTTTGTCCCGAGAACCGATAACCGCGAGATCTGGAAGTCCGTCCTGACAAACAAATCTGATAAAAAGCGACGGCTAAAAATAACCGGTTATGTAGAGTTTGCGCTGGGTCATGCGCTGGTGGATCTTATTAATCAGTGTGATGACCAGCACTTTAACCGTGTCTATCTGGATAAGGAATTAAACTCGATTTTCGGCACCAAGACCTACTGGGTTACCGAAACCAAAGGAACCCAGCAGCAGGAAAACAAGGAGTGGGACCAGTGGGCTTTCTTCACGGTTAACCACCCGATTACTAAATATGAGACGATCCGCGAGGAGTTCATCGGGTTTTACCGGAACGAAACCAACCCGATTGCCCTGGAAACCGGCAACTTACGATGTAAAGACACGGATTTTGGAAACACGGTTGGGGCGATACAAATCGAGATAGAACTTGCTCCGGGTGAAATCCGGGATGTAATCTTTCAGTTGGGCGTGATTCCGAAAACGGATTTCGAAGGCAGAGGGCAAGAGGGCAGGAAGGCAAAAGGAAAGTATGAAGTATTAAAGTATCAGGATAAAAGGGAGGTTGAGCAGGCCTTCGCCGAGGTCCGTCAATACTGGGATGCGTATTTTGCGCACACCAAAGTTCAGACTCCGGATCAGGATGTGAATATTTTCATGAACGGCTGGTCGCCCTACCAGGCCAAGGTGGCGTTTGACATTGGGAGGGTAACCAGTTTTTATTACTGGGGGATCGGCAGGGGATTCGGGTTCCGGGATACAGCCCAGGATACCATTGCGGTAACCATCTCCTATCCGGACAAGGCCAAACAACGTATCCTGATGTTAGCCAGACAGATGCGGGGCGATGGAAAAGTGTACCATCACTTCCACGGCGATGGTCAGGGCGAGTATACCAAGCATTGCGACGATCCGCTGTGGTTTATCCTGGCGGTGACGGACTATATCAAAGAAACCGGAGATTTTGGCATATTGAGTGAGGTTCAGCCCTATAATGATGGAACTTCGGGAACCATTCTCGACCACCTGATGGCCGTTGTCACTTTCGTAAAGGGAAATCTCGGGGCTCATGGACTCCCTATTTTTGGCCGGGGCGACTGGAACGACACGCTGGATTACATCGGCGGCGATGATGGCGGGGAGAGCGTCTGGGGCGGTATGTTCTATGTATCCATGCTGAACCTGCTGATCGAACTGCTGGCAAGGATTGAAAAGCCCGATCTGAAGTCGGCTGTTGAGGAAGTGACCAGCAGGATGGCTAAATCCCTGGACGACAACTGCTGGGACGGTGACTGGTATATCCGGGCATTTGGCGAGAACCAGAAGCGCATCGGGGCAAAGGACAATAAATACGGGAAGATTTTTATCAACACACAAACCTGGGCTGTGCTGGCGGGACTCGATCCCAAGCGCCAGGAGCAGGCTCTTGAAAGCATCCGCACGCATCTCGACAGTGAACAGGGTCCGAAGAAATGCACGCCGGCCTATCGGGAGATCGATCCCAAAATCGGATTGGTAACCCGCTGTGTATGGGGCAAAAAGGAGAACGGTGCCATCTTTGGCCACCCCACTACCTGGCTGATTCAGGCAGAGTGCATGCTGGGTCATGGCAATGAAGCCTTCCGCTATTACAAAAAGATGCTGCCGAACCGCATTGACTCCGATACCTTCTTCGCCGAGCCTTATGTTTACTCCCAGTACATCACCAGCGACGAGCATGAAACCGCCGGCCGGGCCAGTCATTCCTGGCAAACCGGAACCGCCGCCTGGATGTACCGGGTGGTGTTCGACTACATCTTCGGCGCCCGCGCAGGCTATGACGGTCTGATCATCGATCCTACCATTCCTTCAGACTGGAAAGAATTTACCATGGAAAGGGTGCACCGGGGAACACGTTACATCATACACGTGCTGAATCCGGAGGGGAAAGAGAGCGGTGTGAGGAAAGTTCTAGTTGAGGGAGTTGAGATAGTTAAGGGAGTAGACTATCGGATTCCATTGACAGACAAGGAGGTTTGCCATGTTGAGGTAATGCTGGGGTAAAATCACAAATCACAAATCACAAAAAACAAATATCAAATAAGCTCCAATAATCAAAAATCAAAAAAACAAACAGCAATGGGGCAGCGTAATGATTTAGAGGAGAGGACTTTTCAGTTTTCGAAGAGGGTTGCTCTTTTCATAAAAGGATTAGTTAAGGACATTTCAAATGTAGAATATGGCAAACAAGTGGTTCGATCATCAGGATCCGTTGGAGCAAATTATATCGAGGCGAATGAAGCCCTGAGCAAGAAAGACTTTGTAATGAGGATCAAAATTTGTCGGAAAGAAGCAAAAGAGAGCCAATATTGGCTTAGACTTATCACAGAAACAAATGAAGATAAATATCAGGCCGAAGGTCTGGCTCTTATGAAGGAATCCGAAGAACTTAAAAAGATACTTTCAGCAATACTGTTGAAATCACAATAACCTATGAAACCACAAACAACAATATCCAAAAAGCAAATAAGCTCCAAAAGACAAACCTCAAACCACAAAAAACAAATCTCAAATAAGCTCCAATTCTCAAACCACAAAATTTCAAACAGTGCGAGTTTGGGGTTTTGAGTTTTGGTTTTTGAGATTTATTTGTTTTTTGAAATTTGATATTTGAGATTTGAGATATAAACATCAACAATGAAACGATACAAGATTAACCCCATCCTTACCCGCAGCGATATCCCCGCTATCGCTCCTCACCTGATCGACTGCAGCTCGGTTTTTAACCCCGGTGCCATTAAGTTTGGCGATAAGTACCTGATGATGCTGCGAACCCAGAGCCGATCCCGTGAAACATTCATGGTGATGGCTGAGTCGACCGATGGCATCCACTTCAAAGCGGAAGACCATATCGTTGATTTTAAGGGGATTGAAAAAATCAAGGAGAAGGTCTACCATATTTATGATGCCCGGATCACCTTTCTCGAAGGCACGTATTATATCATGTTTGCGATGGACATGGATGCCGGGTGCCAGCTGGGATTGGGCCAGACTGATGATTTTAAGGAGTTTAAGTTCCTGGGGATCACCTCAAATGAAGATATACGGAACGGGGTGCTGTTTCCGGAGAAAATCAATGGGAGATACATGCGGCTCGACCGCCCCAACAAGGCCCGCCACACCGGTGGCCCATCATCTGGAAGCACCATCTGGCTGTCCTCATCAGAGAACTTGATTGACTGGCAACCTGTTGCACCGGTGATCGACGGGAGGTTCCACTACTGGGATGAGTTTATCGGCAGCGGTCCGCCGCCGGTGAAAACACGGGAAGGATGGCTTCATATATATCACGGGGTGGCCACCCATTTCGGCAGCGCCAATATATATCAGGCAGGGGTAATGCTCCTTGATCTGAATGATCCATCGAAGGTAATCAGCCGTGGATTCTATAACATACTGGAGCCAAGAGAGATATGGGAATTGGCCGGACAGGTACCGAACGTGGTGTTCCCCAGCGGGATCATCGTACATGATTTTGATGCCGAAGGATTTGCCAAACCCGAAAGTGAAGTGTACGTTTACTACGGGGCGGCGGATACGTGCGTGGGGCTGGCCGTGTCAACGATCGCGGAATTAATGATGAATTGCGGATAACATAATAAACCTCAAACCACAAAAAACAAAAACCAAATAAGCTCCAAAAACCAAAACTCAAAACCCCAAACTCGCACTGTTTGAATTTTTGGAGCTTGAGGATTGGAGCTTATTTGGTTTTTGGTTTTTGTGATTTGAGATTTGTTTTTTGTGATTTGTGATTTGTTTTTTGGAGCTTATTTGAGATTTGTTTTTTGAGATTTGAGATTTAAAAATATCTAACAACTATGAACCTTACTGTGATCGATTGGGCAATCGTTGCAGCGCTGCTGGCCCTGATGTTCGGACTGGTTTTCCTGAGCAAGAAGCTGATGCACAGCGTGAGTGATTTTTTGGCAACCGGCCGGACGGGCGGACGTTACATAATCTCGATGTTTCACGGTACGGCCGCACTGGGTGCGATCACCATTGTGGGGGTGATGGAACAGAATTTCTCTGCCGGCTTCAATGCCCGATGGTGGGAGATGCTTACAACAATTCTCCTGGTTGGGATAAGCGTAACCGGATGGGTGGTTTACCGCTACCGGCAGACCCGCGTGATGACGATGGCCCAGTTCTTTGAGGTACGCTATAGCCGCGGCTTCCGCATATTCTCCGGTTTTCTCGCCTTCCTCTCCGGGATCGTCAATATGGTGATCTTCCCCTCAGTAACCGCCCGATTCTTCATCTATTTCTGCGGGATTCCGGAAGTCGGGCAAATCGGGCCCTATTCGGCCACCTTTATCCTGATCACAGCGCTCATTGTGGCCATCCCGTTATTCTTTACCCTCACCGGCGGCCATGTTGCGGTAATGTTCACTGACTTTATCCAGGGGGTTTTCGTTAACATCGTTTTCGTAGCAATAGTTATTCTGCTGATAATTAAAGTTGATTGGGCCCATATTTCACAAGCCATGGAGGCTGCACCAAAGGATGCCTCCCTCATCAACCCATTCCAATCCAGCAAGGTACAGGATTTTAATATCTGGTTTTTCTTTATCGGGATGTTTGGTCTTGTGTATACCAAGCTTTCCTGGCAGGGCAACAGTTCATTCAACGTGGCAGCAAAAAATGCACATGAGGCAAAGATGGCTGATTTGCTTACAAACTGGCGCCTGATCCCGCAATGGGGACTGTTTCTGGTCTTTATCCCGATAGTAGCCTATACTATTTATAATCATGTTGATTTCAAGGATATCGCTGCCAGCATTAACGGCACCCTGGCCGGCGCCGGCACCGAAGCCATGCAAAGTCAGCTCAGGACCCCGATGGTTCTGAACTATCTCCTCCCCATCGGTTTCAAGGGAGCCTTTGCCGCCATCATGCTGGCAGCCTCCATCACGGTTCACAACACCTATATGCACTCCTGGGGAAGTATTTTCATTCAGGACTGCATCATGCCTTTCAGGAAGAAACCGTTCGAGCAGGCACAGCATCTGAAATACCTGAAACTCTCCATTCTTGGGGTGGGCATCACCATTTTCATCCTCAGCATCCTGTTCCAGCAAACCGAAAAAGTATTCCTGTTCCTTGCCATCTCCGGCGCCATTTATGTGGGCGGGTCCGGTGCGGCCATCATCGGCGGGCTTTATTGGAAGCGGGGAACTACTGCCGGTGCCTGGTCGGCCATGATCGCCGGAGCCACAATCGCCACTACCGGGATCGTGCTTAACTCCGTGGTTAAAGACTTCCCGATCAACGGACAGTGGTTCTGGTTTATCGCAATGATATCAGGCGCATTGATCTATTTTATTGTATCCCTGATCACCTCGAAAGAGCCATACAACATGGACAAAATGCTGCACCGCGGGAAGTACGCCATTGTGGGTGAAACCAATGTGGTTGAGGAGGCTGAAGCCGTGAAAGGATGGAAAGTGATGGGAGCAACCAAGGAATTTACAAAATCCGATAAAGGGATCCTGATCGCAACCTATACATGGACGGCAGCATGGACCATTGTGTTCATCATCGGAACGATATACAATCTCACCACCGAAGTGAAAAACGAAACCTGGATGTCATTCTGGAAAATCTATACCTGGATTTACCTGATTACCTCCATTATCGTAACCATCTGGTTCACAATCGGCGGCCTGAAAAACCTGAAAGAGATGATCCACGCGCTCCGCACGATGGTGAGGGACCATAAGGATTCGGGGTACATTCAGAGAAAATAGTTGCTGGTTGCTGGTTGCTAGTTACCGGTTACCGGTTACCGGTTGCCGGTTGGCCAGAACTGTCATCCTGACGAAAGTCAGGATCCCAAGTTTTGAAGCACATGCCCTGCCCGAAAGCGGGGATCGCGTTCACCTTGATATTTAAACCCTTATGAAATTCAATTCTCTCATCGTCTGCTTGTTTACCCTTACGTTTGGGGTTTCCATTTCACCTGCACAGGCTCAAACCCACTTTCCGGGTACAAAAACTACCTGGAAAGGATTTACCCGGTATGACTTCAAATTTCAGGATCGTGATTGCCGGGTGGTTTGTCCGGATAAGGCAGCACCGGGAAACCCGTGGGTCTGGAATGCACGGTTTCCGGACTGGCATACCGACATCGACAGCATTCTTCTTACCGAGGGTTTTTATGTAACCTATATTAATACTGATGAATTAATCGGCAGTCCAAAAGCTGTTGAAGCTTGGATCGAGTATTTTAATTACCTGATATCGACTCATAATTTCTACTCAAAAGTAGCTTTAGAAGGTGTCAGCAGGGGTGGACTTTATGTATACAACTTCGCTAAAAAATATCCCGATAAAGTAAGTTGCATCTATGCCGAAGCTCCGGTTTGCGATTTCAAAACCTGGCCCGGTGCCTTTACCGGAGGAAAACGCAGCGATTCCGACTGGAGGCTGATCCTTGAAATGTATGGCTTTAAGAATGATGCTGAAGCACTTGCTTATACCGACAACCCGATAGATAATCTGGATGCCCTTGCAAAGGCAAAAGTTCCGATCCTTCATTTGATTGGCTTGAACGATGCAGTGGTGCCGCCGGAACTCAACACCATGGTCCTGGTGAATCGCTACATCAGGCTTGGAGGTATTGCCACTGTGGTTCCATGCACCCAAGGCCTGCAGGATTCAGAAGGTCACCATTTTCCCATTGAAACTCCCCGGCTGGTTGCCAACTTCATCATCAACAATTACAAAAGCAGCCCACCTATACCTGAAGGCAAATCACATTAGATTAGCACATTGGCACATTGGCACATTGGCACATTGTCTAATTGGCACATTGGCACATTGGCACATTGTCTAATTGGCACATTGTCACATTCTGTTTCTTAACAGTAAGTTAATACCTTCATCACACTGGGATAATACTATCGCAATATGTTTGCATCGTAAAAAAATGCAAACGATGAAAAAAATATTCTTTACAATACTGATGGCAGCCCTGATGCTGCCGGTTCTCGCAGAAGGCGTTAACAAAGAAGCAAGGAGTTCAAAAGTTGCCACGGAGGCCACTGTACTTATGGGGACAGTGGTTGATCAATCCACCGGTGAAGCTTTGCCGGGTGCTCAGGTTAAGATAAATGGCTGCGACCAGACTGTTTACACAGACCTTGACGGAAACTTTGAAGTCCGCAATATTAAATCAGGAACCTACTCCCTTGAGATTTCGCTCGTATCCTACGAGGAAAACAAGATAAAGGAGCTGATCCTCAATGCCAACACTAAGAGCGCGCTTAAAGTTGAGCTCAAGCGTTAATTTGTTGATATTTAATAGGTTTAAAAGATAGGCTGGACTCCAGTGCTATCTTTTTTTATTGGTAAAAGTTTAAAATCATCAAAAGAAAGAATGAAAAGAGCAATTCTGATCCTCTGCAGCCTGTTTTTGTTTGCAAATGTGCAAAGTCAGATCAGTCTGGGGGATGACGGTTTGTACTATGGCAAAGATCAAAACCCCTTTACAGGGCAGTACAAGGAGTATTACGATAACGGTCAGGTTAAGCAGGACATGAACCTGGTCAATGGAAAAATTGACGGCAAGGTCACCTTATGGTACCGGTCCGGTACGATCAAGGAAACCCGGATGTTCAAATCAGGCCTGCGCGATGGCCTTTGGGTATCCTACAACGAGCTTGAGAAAAAGACCGGTGAAGCCTCATACAAGGAGGATCAAAAAGAGGGTCCCTGGCGGATCTGGGATGAGAGCGGCGTTCTCAGGTACGAAATGTTTTACCGGAAAGGCCAGAAATCAGGCCTATGGATCATGTATGATGAAAGCGGAAGTAAAACCAGTGAGAAAAGGTACTCAGATGACAAGCAGTAAATTAACCCTAAACAGTGCCGTCAGGGTTTTATGGATATCGATACTCGGATTGGCAATCTCAGCCAGTACTTTCGGACAGAATGGCTCGGTAAGCGGGCAGGTGAAAGACGCCAAGACGGGTGAAACATTGCCGGGAGCCAATATCCTGATTGAGGGGACCCTTACAGGCAGCATTACGGATTTTGACGGAAAATACACACTGGAATCAATCCGCCCGGGCACTTATGACATCAGAATCAGTTTTATTTCCTACGAGCCCGTTCTTTTCAAGGGAGTCGTTGTACAAGCGGGAAAGAACACGCTGCTTGATGCTCAGCTGATGGAAGCCACAACGGCAATCAGCGAAGTCACCGTTGTTGCGGTGAGGCGAAGTGACACGGAGATGTCGGTAATCAATAATATCAGAACCAACCCATTAGTTGCCAATGGAATATCCTCCCGCCAGATATCCTTATCACAGGACAAGGATGCTTCAGAAGCTATCCGCAGGGTGCCGGGAATCACCATCATTGACAATCGCTTTGTTGTGGTCCGCGGATTGAACCAACGATACAACAACGTTTGGCTGAACAACACTTCTACCCCCAGCAGTGAATCGGACAGCAAGGCGTTTTCGTTCGATGTGATCCCTACGGCTATGATTGATAATCTTATCATTTACAAATCAAATTCCCCTGAACTTCCGGCTGATTTTACCGGCGGATTCGTGAGCATCAGGACCCGGAACATGCCGGAAAAAAATCAATACAGCCTGTCAATCCAGGGTAGTTACAATCCCCAATCCACCTTCAGCTCCTTTCAATCATACGCAGGAGGAAAACTTGATTGGCTGGGAATCGATGATGGCACCCGATCGTTGCCCGGATATTTTCCTGACAACCTTCAAAACAGTTCATCAAGCGACCAGATCGAGCTAAGCAAAAGACTAAATAACAACTGGATACCAGAGGTCAGTACTAGTCTTCCCGACGGAAAGCTTGGATTCTCCATGTCTCACAGGTTCAAAATCGGTAATACCTCACTCGGTGAGATCACTTCTGTAAACTATAGCAGCTCGCGGAACATGCTGGCAAGCAGTAACCGCAGTTTCTCGGTTTATGATTTTGTCCTTGACCGGTCGGGGATGGACTTTGATTTTAACGACACTACTTATACGAAGAGCGTTAATCTCGGAATTCTGAATAACTGGTCGTGGTATCTGGGTGACGGAAATAAGATCGAATTAAGAAACCTCCTGAGCAACCAGGGAGAGTCGGCAACGGTATTTCGGACCGGCAAGGAGTTTTATTCCAACACGGAAATCCGATCCTTCGAATATGCCTATAAAAACAGGCTGACCTACTCGGGACAATTAAGCGGGACACATGCTTTTGAGGATTCAGAATCACAGGTTGACTGGGTACTCGGGTATGCTTATGCCATGCGGGATGAGCCGGACATCAGGAGAATCAAGCAGGTGAAGAACGATAACATCACCGATTCAGGGTATGGCCGCTTTTTCCTTGAGTTCCCTTCGAATCCCCTTTCAAGTAATGCCGGCCGGCTTTTCATGCGAACCGGCGAAAATATTTTTTCGGGTGGAGTCAATTTTGAGAAAAAACTCTCTTTTGGGACCTTTAAACCGAAAATCAAAGCCGGACTCTTTGCGGAAGAGAAGAGCCGTTCATTTGCGGCCCGGAAGCTGGGGTATATCTTTTCAAATGGTCAGCAAAAAGATCCTTCCATCCAGTACATAGATGTTGAAGACCTGTTAAGTGAAAGGTACTTCAATTCCACTACGGGTATCATGCTTGCCGAGGAAACGAGCAAATCGGACTCATACACGGCAGCAAACCATCATTACGCAGGATATTTGTCAGTCAACCTGCCTATTACAACACGGTTAACCTTGTTCACCGGCCTCCGGCTGGAGAAAAACCAGCAGTTACTATCCAGTTTTAACCGCTTCCAGCAGCCGGTTACCGTGAACATTGACTCACTAAACCTCTTTCCTTCGGCTAACCTCACTTACAATATCAATGATAAGAATCTTCTGCGTCTGGCCTACGGAAAGTCTGTGAACCGTCCGGAATTCAGGGAAATAGCGCCGTTCCCGTTTTATGATTTCCGTACCAATGCGGTTTTCTCCGGGAACCCTGATCTTACGAATGCCTATATCCACAATTTCGATTTCCGGTATGAATTGTACCCCGATAATAACGAAATGATATCGGCCGGATTTTTTTACAAGCGTTTTCTTAATCCCATCGAGATAAAGTATATCGAAACGGGCAGCGGACTGGAGTATTCCTATCAGAATGCCAGGGCAGCGACCAATTTTGGGTTTGAAGCAGAAGTAAGAAAGTCGTTAGGCAAGGAAGGGTGGCTCCAAAACATGTTGTTGGTTTTCAACGGCGCGTGGATCCGAAGCCGCGTTGATTTTGAGGAGGGTTCTATCGAGCAGGAGCGTCCTCTTGCCGGTCAGTCGCCTTATGTGGTGAATCTCGGATTGTTTTACACCGATGCCGAAAAATCAGGATTGAATGTCAGCCTGATGTATAACGTCATTGGCGAGAGGATCTATATTGTTGGCCAGCCAAAATCAAAACCCTGGGAGTATATCCCGAATATTTATGAAGCGCCACGCCACCTCATCGACCTGATGATCTCAAAAAAAATCGGAAAGCATCTTGAAGTCAAGCTGGGCATCAAGGACCTGCTAAATCAGCCTGTAACTTTCAGGCAGTCTGTGGACACGGATGTAGATCTCTCCACCTACCAGGCCGGTGGTGCAGAGGTGGTTCATTTCACCCGCGAGCAGATCTACCGGCAATTCCGGCCGGGCAGTTTCTACTCCATCGGATTACAATATATCTTCTAAATGGGGTCTCCTTAAGGATTTCTTAACCGGCAATTAACACTCAGGTCATCTAACCTGAGTTTTTTTGTACCATAAAAACAACTTTATATTAAGTATGAAAAAATTGAATCTTTCCATTCTCCTGATAGCTTCAGTGGCTGTCATTAGCGGTTTTACCTCCTGCAAGAAGGATGTACCTGTTACGGGTGTTAATATCGAGCAGGATAATCTTTTAGTACGTGTGGGCTCATCCTCCAAGCTCAGCTATTCGGTTGCCCCGATTGACGCAACCAATAAAGAAGTCTCCTTTTTATCGCGCAACATAAACACTGCCACAGTAGGAACTGATGGTACTGTTACCGGTGTTTCCATTGGTGAGACCTGGGTGGTTGTTACAACTATGGAAGGCAATTTTACCGATTCAAGCAAGATCATGGTTGACCCGGCGGCTGGCAGCAGCATAACCATTGCCGGCAACATTACGGCCAACATGAGTTTGAAATCTGATGTTAATTATATTCTTGATGGCTGGGTTTATGTTAAGGACGGAGCAACCCTGACCATTGAAGCCGGCACCATCATCAAAGGGAAAACCGGATCAAAGGCTTCCCTGATCATTGAGCGTGGTGGAAAAATCATGGCTGAAGGAACGGCTCAAAAACCGATCGTTTTCACCTCTGACAAGCCAGCAGGCCAGCGTGCTGCCGGTGACTGGGGAGGTTTGATCCTTTGCGGTAAAGCACCGATCAACCCAACCGGCGGTGAAGCTGAAATTGAAGGCGGAGTAGGGTCGAAATATGGCGGCACCAATGCGGCAGATAACTCAGGCATTCTGAAATATGTACGCGTTGAGTTTGCCGGCTATGCCTTTGCACCGGACAAAGAGATCAACGGAATTACATTTGGTGGGGTTGGAAGCGGCACTGTTGTTGACTATGTTCAGGTTTCGTTTTCAAATGATGACTCGTACGAATGGTTTGGCGGTTCGGTCAGTTGCAAGCATCTGATTGCTTTTTCGGGCCTTGATGATGATTTTGATACCGATTACGGATTCAGTGGCAACATTCAGTATGTAGTTGGCCTGCGTGATCCGAATATTGCTGATATCTCAAAATCAAATGGTTTTGAATCCGATAACGATGCCACCGGATCCACCAACAGTCCCCTTACCAATCCAAAATTTGCAAACGTAAGCCTGTTCGGTCCGAAACCAACCACCGATGCCAC
>CAZEKJ010000005.1:0-5202 GCA_964512915.1 uncultured Porphyromonadaceae bacterium | reverse complement strand
CTGCAAACAGCCTATTCGCTTCAGCCATGCACCTGAGAAGGCGCACCTCGCTTGAAGTATACAATTCAGTATTTGCCGGCTGGCCAAAAGGTCTGCTGATGGCGGACAGCAAAGTCGCCGCAGGCAACATACAGGTTAAAGGTGTTGTTCTCGCAGGAATCAACGACAATTGGGCAGGAAATGCAGCTGGTGAAGAAACCTTCTTCATGGACGCAGCACGTGCGAACAGAACTTTCGCAACCACAGCGGAACTGAACCTGACTTCCCCGTTCACGCTGACAGCGCCGAATTTCCTGCCGAAAGCCGGATCGCCGCTGCTGACAGGTGCGGTTACCGTTCCTTCGGGACTGGAATCAACCAATTATGTAGGAGCTTTCGGCAGCACCGACTGGACTACCGGTTGGGCTAACTTTACGCCTCAGACCTCAGTTTATTAGATAAATCCGCCATCAAGACAAGGGAACCAGGCGGATTACTGCAAATCAATTCATCCGGGTGCCGCACAGAAGCCCTTCTGTGCGGCACTTTTTTTTGAGCCTGTATGTAAATTAAAATGTATAACTTGCACCCATATTTTAATATCACATTATGAACAACGGTATTGTTAAATTTTTTGATGAAACCAAAGGATTTGGATTCATTAAGGACGCAGATTCAACGAAAGAATATTTCGTTCATTCATCAGGTTTGAAAGAAAAAATCCGCGAGAATGACGAAGTGACCTTCGATTTGCAAGAAGGAAAAAAAGGATTAAATGCAGTGAATGTTAAACTGAGATAGTTTATAGAGCCATTTAAGATTTTAGGCCTTACGGAAGTAAGGCTTTTTTTTTGCTTTTAATCGTACCTTCAGGGCTGAAACTAAAAGTACCGAAGCATGCAAAAGACCCTGTCAATCCTGTTAATCGCTGTAGCCATACTCGCTGGCTGTAAGACTAAAAATGAAACACTCAGGCTCTCGTCACTGGATCTCTCGGGAACCCGTCAGGGTTGGGGCAAAGCCCAGGCCGACAGGTCGGTAACCGGAAAGAACCTGATTATCGCCGGACAAAAATTCGAGTTTGGTGTGGGTACCCATGCCAACAGTATCATACGCCTTTCCCTGAACCGTAAGGCCGTCCGTTTTACGGCTAAGGTTGGCATGGACGATGCCACGATGGGCGCTCCCGGTTCGGTTTCGTTTGCTGTTATTGGAGATGGAAAGGTACTTTGGGAGTCGCCCGTAATGAAACCCGGCACCCCTGCCCTGCCCGTAGATATCGAAATAAAAAAAGTAAGAACCTTGCTGCTTGAGGTCAGGGATGGCGGCGACGGCATTGCCTATGATCACGGCAACTGGGCCGAGGCAACGTTTACCGGGGATGCAGCCGGAATTACACTGTGGAAGCCCGAAATTGAACCGGCGGTAATCCTGACGCCCAAGCCCGGGCCAAAGCCCCGGATCAACGGTGCCAGAATCTTCGGCGTCCGACCCGGCAACCCTGTCCTTTTTAAAATGGCTGCTACCGGTGACAAACCCCTTAAATATGAGGTATCCAACCTTCCGGCCGGACTGATGGTAGATGCAACAACAGGCCTTTTCTCCGGATCCGTGGCCGAAGCCGGAACTTACATCATGACCTTCAGGGTGAGCAACGCGCTGGGTTCAGCCGAGCGTGATTTCAGGCTGGTTGTGGGGAACACACTGGCTTTAACCCCGCACATGGGATGGAACAGCTGGTATGTCTGGGAAAACCATGTAACCGAAAAGATCATGCGCAGCGCTGCCGATGCAATGGTGGCCAACGGGATGATCGATCATGGGTATATGTATGTCAATATCGATGACTGCTGGTCCGTTAGGCCCACGTCGGACAATCCTGAAATCAATGGCGTTCCCAGGGATCCGCAGGGAAATCTGTTGACCAACAAGCGGTTCCCCGACATGAAAGGGATGGTGGACTACATCCACTCCAAAGGACTCAAGGCCGGTACCTATACTTCGCCAGGTACCACCACCTGTGCCGGTCACGTTAGCGCCTATGGATTTGAAGAGCAGGATGTTAAAACCATGGTTGAGTGGGGTTTTGATTTCCTCAAATATGACTGGTGTTCCTACGGCAGCATCGCAAAGGACCAGAGCATTCCCGAACTCCAGAAGCCCTATCTCCTGATCAGCAGCATTCTTGAAAAACAGCCCAGGGACATTGTGCTGAACCTTTGCCAGTACGGCATGGGTGATGTATGGAAATGGGGCAGGCAGGTTGGCGGGCACAGCTGGCGAACCGCCGGTGACCTGGGAGGATCTTTTGAAGGAATCGGAACGGCCCTTTTCCGCGACGGTTTCGATGTTTACAGTCAGGATAGTCTGCATCGCTATGCCGGACCCGGTGGCTGGAATGATCCTGACTACCTTCTGTTCGGATATCTGAGCAACTGGAGCGGCGAAACTGTCCCAACCCCGCTTACTCCCAATGAACAGTATACCCAGATGTCACTCTGGGCTTTGGTAGCCGCACCGCTTATTTTCAGCGGCGATATTGTCAGGCTCGACGAGTTCACCCTCAGCATCCTCACCAATGATGAGATCATTGACGTGGATCAGGACCCGCTGGGCAAGCCCGGATACCGTGTAACCAAAACGGGCGATCTGGAAGTGTGGAAACGTGAGCTGGAAGATGGCTCAATTGCAGTCGGACTTTTCAACCGGGGCGAGGAGCCGGCAAAGGTTACCGCCCTCTGGTCTGATCTTGGAATTTCCGGAAAGCATCAGGTGAGAGATCTCTGGAGACAAAAAGAGGCCGGAGTTTTCAGCAAGGAGTATTCAGCAAAGGTTGGACGGCACGGTGTGGTGATGGTAAAAATTTCAAAGTAAAATATCATGCCACGGTGCACCAAAAACCCGAAATAATATACCTTAGCTGAATAAATGTAATTTCAACACTAATTATGGAAAATCTTAAGGCTTTCGAAGCCTGGTTCGTTACCGGAAGTCAGCATCTATATGGTCCTGAAGTACTTAAAACCGTAGGAGCACATTCGCAGGAGATCGCAAAATTCCTGAGCGGTTCCCCTGACATCCCGGTTGAGATCGTTTTTAAGCCGGTAGTCAAGACTCCCGACGAGATTTACCAGGTTTGCATGGAGGCAAATTCATCGCAGAATTGTATCGGAATTATCACCTGGATGCACACCTTTTCACCGGCAAAAATGTGGATCGCCGGACTGAAAGCCCTTCAAAAGCCGATTCTGCACCTTCATACCCAATACAATCGTGATATTCCGTGGTCGGAAATCGACATGGATTTCATGAACCTTAACCAGTCGGCCCACGGCGACCGCGAGTATGGATTCATGCTGACCCGTATGCGGCTCGACCGGAAGGTAGTGGTAGGTCACTGGCAGGATCCGGAGGTGCAGCAGCGTATAGCAGTTTGGACCCGTGCTGCAGCTGCCTGGCTGGATGCACAGGGAGCCAGGTTTGCCCGTTTGGGTGACAACATGCGTGAAGTGGCGGTTACCGAGGGTGACAAGGTTGAAGCCCAGCTGAAGTTCGGCTGGTCGGTGAACGGCTATGCCATGGGTGACCTGGTTAAATACATCGACGCGGTTACCGATGCAGATATCAAGAGTCTGACCGAAGATTATCAGGCCCGATATACCATGGACCCGGCCTTGCACAGTGGTGGGGCCAAATTCGGCTCGTTGCGCGAAGCTGCCCGGATCGAAGCCGGCATGCGGGCATTTCTGAAAGAGGGCGGCTTTAAGGGATTTACAGATACCTTCGAGAACCTCAGGGGCCTTATCCAGTTGCCGGGCATCGCGGTTCAGCGCCTGATGAACGATGGTTACGGCTTTGGCGCCGAGGGAGACTGGAAAATGGCAGCCATGCTGCGGGCCATGAAAGTGATGGCCACCGGCCTGCCGGGAGGCAATACCTTTATGGAAGACTACACCTATCACCTGGATCCGGCAGGAATGCTGGTTCTTGGCGCACATATGCTTGAGATCTGTGAATCCATTGCCGACGGAAAGCCTTCATGCGAAGTACATCCGCTGGGCATTGGCGGCAAGGCCGATCCGGTCCGGCTCTGCTTCAATGTGGCTTCCGGCCCGGCAATCAATGTATCCGTATTGGACATGGGAAGCCGTTTCCGGATTCTTGTCAATGAGGTGGAAGCTGTGAAACCGAAGCATGACATGCCAAAGCTTCCGGTTGCAAGGGTTCTATGGGATGCCAAGCCCAATCTTGCAGCAGCCGCCACCGCCTGGATTTATGCAGGGGGAGCACATCACACCTGCTACAGTCAGAACCTCACCACTGAAGCGATCCGCGACTTTGCTGAAATGGCCGGCGTGGAATTCGTGGTCATCGACAAGGATACCAAAATTGATGAGTTCCGCAACCAGCTGCGCTGGAACGACCTCTATTATCACCTGGCAAAAGGCTTGTAATGAGTTGAAAAGAATACTATTTCTGATATTTTCAGGGGTGTTGTGGGTGAACCTTCCCGGTTTTTCCCAGGACACCCTTGATCTTTTTCCACGGCATACCGGATCTTTGATCTGTTGGGCGGAATCCCTTCTCCAGCCACGGCTGTTGAAAGTATATTGTGTTAGGTTGAATTTACAGGATACTGATCTCCAGGTCATCACCATGCCCGGTGAAGATCCGGATGGAAATGGTCCGGCAGAAAGCAGGCTGACCCTGCCGGTTGATCTGTTCTCCCGATATAACGTACTGGCCGCCATCAACACCAATGCCTTTGCCGGCATCCCCAACGATAAGTCTATCGGCGTGGGCTGGTACGAAGGGCGCCCGGTCGACATCCAGGGCATGGTGGTTTCAGGCGGCAGGACGATCAGCCCCGTTCAATCCGGTCGTACGGCTTTCTGGATTTCAAAAGGAAACCGGCCCCACATCGGAGATCCCGGTCCCGGTGATACCGTTGAAACAGCGGTTTCCGACTGGGGCAGCCCCCTGATCATCGATGGCAGGATCATTCCTGATTCCTCGGTCACCACCGTGCATCCCCGCACCGCTGTTGGATTCGATGATACAGGAAATTGGCTCCTGATGATGGTGGTCGATGGCCGCCAGCCCCTCTACAGTGAGGGGATCTCCTTGTATGAGCTGGCCTGCCTGTTTCGCGACCATGGCTGCACCCAGGCAGTCAACCTCGACGGCGGCGGAAGCAGCATCATGCTGGTTCGCGAGCCCGGC
>CAZEKJ010000004.1:125330-177134 GCA_964512915.1 uncultured Porphyromonadaceae bacterium | reverse complement strand
TGCCCTTGTGCCCTTGTGCCCTTGTGCCCTTGTGCCCTTGTGCCCCCTCTTATCCTATCAGCACATTAGTATGCGAATAGGTGTACTGAACCGTAGGAGCCTTTCTCAGCAATGCCATGATAATAGTGAGGGATCCGATACGGCCCACGTACATGGAGATAACCAGAACCGCCTTGGCTGCTGAGCTAAGATTGGCGGTGATGCCCGTGCTGAGCCCTACTGTGCTAAGTGCGGATACCTGTTCAAAGGCGAGATTCCCCATCGGAATGGAGGGCTCAAGGATGGCAAGCAGTGTAGTGCCGATGAGAAAAAAACAGGCGTAGAGTACTGTAACCGAAACGGCACGCTGAATAAGTGGCGTTTTTAGTGAATGCTGAAAGAATACGATATTTTTGGTGCCTTTAACTCCGGCATAGATAGATTTCATGAGTACCGCGAAGGTTGTGGTTTTGATTCCGCCGCCTGTTGAGCCCGGTGAGGCTCCCACGAACATCAGGGCGATGAAAACGAGGATGAGTGCCTGACTGAACTGGGTCATGTCCACGGAATTAAAGCCGGCCGTACGTGCTATCACGGAATGAAAAACGCCTTGCATAATCCTGCCGCCAATGGAAACATCGGTGGGGTAGACCGGATAAAAGAAGTAGAACATAATCGCCCCGATTGCGATCAGGTAGGAAGAGGTGCGCAAGGCAATCCGGGTACCCGGCTGAAGGTATTTCCAGAAACCAAAGGAACGGATACCCTTTTTCGGCAGGCTGGCAATATCCTGCAGCACAGGATAGCCGATCCCTCCCAGGAAAACCAATACCACAATTACTCCCTGGACGGTCCAGTTGAGCCTTACAGAATCCTCAAAGAAATTGTTGGAGAAAAGGCTGAAGCCTGCATTGTTGAAAGCCGATATACTGTGGAAAAGCGAGGAAAAAAACTTGGACTGACCCTCCGGAAAAACAACATCGGGCCCCCAGGATAAGTAGATCAGGAGAACACCCGTTGCTTCAATCATGAAGGAGAATAATACAATCTTTCCCAGAATTGACCGAGACTTCGACATTTCGGAGGTATCGAGCAGGTCCCGGATCAGGGACTGATACTTGATACTCGCGGAATCTTTATAGAAAATCGCAAAAAAAGCGGCAAAAGCGAGGATGTTGATCCCTCCCAATTGCATCAGGATCATGATGATCCAATGTCCTTTGTGTGTAAAACAGATAGCTGTATCGACCACGGTGAGCCCCGTTACGCAAACGGCGCTGGTGGAGGTGAACAGGGAATCGATAAATGAGATTCCGCGGATTCCCGGGGCGGGTTCGTTGGTCATCTCCGGAAGCAACAAAAGGATGGTGCCGAAGGTTATCAGGCCGATAAAGGAGATAACCAGCAACTGAACCGGTGGTATCTTAAGCATGGATATCTTCACGGCAGCCTTGCCGATCTCCACCCCCACAATCACAAAAAAGTAGAGCTGTACAGCCAGGATTGAAAGGTCGCCCATCCTGATATTCATCCATTGAATGAATATTTTGTTCAGAATGTCATCACCAAATACAAGGTTGAAGAATTCGGCAACAACCATTAAAAGGAAAACCACCGTATCCATCCTGTTTTCCCTTACAAACTGACCCGGATGGAAATCATACAGTACCCGGATCAGGTATTTCAGGATATAGAACCACACGCTGAAACGGATTACCAGGCGGATGGTGTCCATCGATTCAGGCGTCTGTTCGAATCCGTAATAATAAACGATGGCAACAAGGGCGGCCAGGGAAAAGATTAACGTTCCCCAGGTGAGTACCGAGAGCATTCCGTGCTTGCTCGAAAACAGCCGGAGATTGATTCGCTCCCGGAGCTCCCGGATAGACTCCGGAGAGGGAGCAAGGCGCTTATTCATTGATGGCTACAAATCGTTCCAGGTCCTTGTTGAGGCCGAAAAGCACCAGGGTGTGGCAGCTTTCGATCTTGAATTCATAGTCAACAACCCCTTCGATATGGCTCTCTTCATTCTTGATAGACTTCACCGTGACCAGGGACAGGCGGTATCTTTCCCTGAGATTGATATTCCCCAATGTTCTTCCGATCAGCTGCCGGGGAGTCCTGATCTCTGCAATTCTGTAATTATCAGGCAATTGCAAATAAGAAATCAGATTCGGGTTCGTCAGCCGCTCGGCTACAATCTGTCCAACCTCAACCTCGGGGCTGAGCACCTCATGAACCCCTATTTTCTGCAGGATGAGCCGTACCCGCTTGCCGGTAGCCCGTGCAATAACCCGCTTGACATTCATTTCCAGCAAAAGCACCGTGGTTAATAAAAGCTGCTCCATGTCCTGCCCGATCGCTACAACCACGGCATCCATATCCGTGATATTCACAGAAAGGAGCGCTTTTTTATCCGTCGCGTCAAGCGCAACAGCATAGGCCACCTGCTCTGAAAAGCTGTCAACAACCTCCTCTCGCGAATCAATGGCAAGTACTTCAGCCCCGCATTTAGTAAGGGCCGTGGCAATTGCCCTGCCAAACTGACCCAAACCGATTACAGCAATTTTCAGTGGTGCCATATAGAAAAAATATCCTGCAAAGTTAAGTCATAACCTGCTCTGATTATTCCGGTTGACACTCTATTTTTTTTAACCGGCATAAGTCACGATCCCTTTTATAAAAAAGATTGAATCATCTGCGAAGGCAACTCACCCGCACCGGTAATAGCCGGAGGGAAAAGGGGTCTTACTTTCAGAATATGGTCCGATATCTCACTACACGGTTTCTGGCGGTTCTGACTGGCCTTTTGTCGGTTGCTCCCATTGCCTCCGGGCAAGCGGGAGCAGCCATGGACCAGACAGCCCGGGAATTCCTGGCCGGCCTGGGGAACGGATCCGTATGCGGCAGGTTCGACCGGGTAACAAAGATCGGGGAGAGCGCAGTTTATGAAAGGATTTCTCCACCGGCCTTCGTGATTCTTTCAAGCCTCAGGGATCAGGTAATTGTTGCCGGCTATTCGCCCAACAACCTCTTTTACTCAGGAGATTCGGTTTCTTCAGTACCCGAACCCCTTCTAAGCAGCCTTTCGGATAATGTAGCAGCAGCTTCCCGTCGGCTTAAGGGTATCCGCACCTTTTCCGATCCGGTGGGGCCTCTGCTTCGGACCCAGTGGGGTCAGGGGCGGTTTTTCAATTATTTCTGCCCAAGGGATCCGGCCGGTCCGAACGGAAGGGCGCTGCCGGGCTGCGTAGCGGTGGCACTGGGACAGATCGTCAGGTACTATGCAGCGTATAACCAGGCAAACCTCGACCATTCATGGACGTCCGGTAAGTATGGTCAAATATCGGCTCACATCGGTTCCTATAACTGGAACCGCATGGAGAATACACTGGTTGCGGTAAACCGGGAGGTTTGCGACCTCCTTGCCGATATGTCTGTGCTGGTGCATACCACCTATGGGACCACCGCCTCTTCAGCGAACAGTCATCGAACCCTGCAGGCTCTGCAGGAGATGGGCTATAACCAGGCTGCCCGAATGAAAAAAACGGATTTCACTCCCGACTCCTGGGCCGATTTATTGTACGCTAATTTATCGGAGTATAAGCCGATACTCGTTACCGGCGGGGGCCACGCTTTTGTGTGCGACGGATATGACCAGGGTGGTTTTTTGCACTTCAACATGGGCGGCGCCGGGTATGGCGACGGATATTACCTGCCCGGACTTCTGGTACTCGGCTTTCCGGTTTCGGAAGCCTTCGTTGACCTTGAACCCGTAACCTGGCCCAGTCCGCCCCGCAATATCAGACTAATCAAATCGGTTCATAAACAGGATATTACCTGGTCGCCCGGTCGGGCCGACGGACTCGTAGAATACCGGGTTTATCTTGATGGACAGATTCTGACCAGCACCCGGGATACTACGATCATTGCCGATCAGATTCCGCCCGGAATCCACACGGTTAATGTTTCAGCAGTACTATCGGATGGGGAATCGAGATGGATCGGACCCGTTGAACTGTTCATCCGCGGGCCTGTACTCACTGTACAGGACCCCTCATTATATTCGGCTTTTATCGCTGCTCTGGGCTACGGGAAGGCAGGACTGCCTGATCCTGAAGTGTACCAGGGTGACCTGAGCCGCCTGATCAGTCTTGAGATCGACGAGCCCATTCTTAGCCTTGAAGGGATCGGGTTATGTACATCGCTGAGAAAGCTGTCGATTTCGGGTTTTCCGGGGCTCGCGCTTGATGCCGGGCCCCTGGGAAACCTTACCCACCTTCAGGTTCTGGAATGGAAAGAACAACTGGCAGGAAATACTGCGGTCATCGGGACGCTTTCAAACCTCTCGGAACTCCGTTTTATCGGTTCCCGGCTGGAGGAGTGGGATTTCCTGAGAAACCTCGACGGTCTGATGAAGTTTACCTATTCGGGAGCTCCCGCGCCGGATCCCTCCATTCTGACGGCCCTGACATGCCTCGATGAGATCGACCTTTCGGGTGCCGGCCTCGAACAAGCTGACTTCATTGCGGGCATAACCGGCCTGATGAAGCTGTGTCTGGCCGATAACCGGCTGAAAGAATCCCCGAACCTGGAAAAACTGTCACTCCTGGCACGGCTCGACCTCTCCGGCAACCGCCTGACCAGCCTGATTCTGACGGATCAGCTGCAGTCGCTCACCGACCTGGATCTCCATAATAATTTGATAGACAAGGTTTCGGCATCGGCCGACCTTTCTGCGCTTAAGCGGATCAATCTTTCCGGGAACCGGCTGGAAGTGCCGGGCCGCCTCTTTTTATACACCCCGGCACTTGAAGAGTTTGACCTCTCGGGAAACCGCCTCAGGGGAATGGGAGACTACCGGTCACCAACCCTTCAAAAGCTGAATGTTGCAAATAATCTGCTGATAGCAACGGAATGGGCAGAACTGCATCCCCGCCTCAGGCACCTGGACCTTTCCAACAACGGGATCAGCGACCTCTCCGGACTTTTGGCTTCGGAAGTATACCGGCAGTACGATTACCTGACGGTTTCCGGAAACCCGGTTTCCAAAGAGTCATTTGAGGTTCATGTTCCACTGCTGAAAGAGGGAATCCGGACTTTCGAATATCCTGATCAGTACCAGCCGCTTAGCCCGTGCTATCCGACACCGGCGCGCGGCAGCCGTTATACTGGCAGTTCCATCGAACTGGCCTGGGTTTCGGATCAAACCTGCGAAAAATGCGTTTTCGACCTCTATCGCTCCGATGGAGATAGTCTTATTCTTGTGCGAAAGGGGCTGGATGTTGACCGGATGCGGCTTGAGGACAGACCGGCCGGACCTTTCAGGTGGGTTGTTGCAGCCCGCACTGCCGATACAACCTTCTATTCCGGAATTTACGAGGCATTTCCTTCTTCCACCTGGGCGCTGCCTTTCACAGAAAGTTTTGAGACCTATACCGGATATGAACCGATCGCAGGACAATCTGATAACTGGATCGTTACCGGGCAGGTTCCTGGCAATTCATCGGCAATGGTCGTTACTTCCGTCGTAAAATCAGGGTTTCAGGGACTGGAACTTTCCGGCACTGCGGTAGGCTCTCTCTCCCTGGAACATCTCAAAATGCCGGAGGTCACCCTGCGATTTTCAGTATGGGCACCCTCGGGACGAAAGGGATCCGTCAGGATCGTTAACCTTGCCGGTATGGAAATCAGGATCGAGTATGACTCCAGGGGCTCGGGAAGAGCCTGGGTAAACGATAAACCCGCAGGGACATTTCCTATAGCTGTAAATACCTGGACCGATTTCCGGCTGACGGCACACGGACGCAACAACCAGGTATTCATGTGGGCCGGCAGTAAGCTGATCATTAATCAGCCCTGGATTTTCCCTTCCGGCAGTGTCGATATTGCCCGTCTGGAATTCAATCCCACTTCGGGGTCGGATACCGATCCGGCTGAACGGCTGATGTTTGTGGATGACATTTCCGTGAATGTATCCGGAAATACAGGACTGGACGACAGTCCCGTCCTAACCGCGGATGCTCTTGTAACACCCAACCCATTCAAGGACCATATTCTTATTACCCTGCCCGAAACCGGCCGCTATAACTTATCGATTATCGATATATCTGGCCGCGAGGTATTGTCGGAATTCAAGGAATCCATCACAGGGTCTCCCGTTCAGCTGGCTACGGAAGGCTTGCCGGAAGGCATTTTTATTCTTCGGATCACCGGCAAATCCGGGTCCTCATCCCTCCGCATCGTTAAAAGTCTATCTGGATATTAAGCAGCGGGATAAAGTCGTTGCCGGTATGGTAGTAGAAGAACAGCTCGTTGGTTGCCGAATCATACCCAACCGAGTTGGGATTTTTATGGCCGGTGAGGTTTGACATGTCGAGCGAAATGTTCATGGCATATTTTGGCCGGGAGAAACGGTAGGCGATTCTTCCGTCGAATTTCCAGTATGCCGGCATCCGGGAGGCGTTGAGCCCTCCCTCCATAGCCACGTATTCCCCTTTTATTGCGGACTTTTCCAGGTCGATCGTGGTGTACCGATGTCCGCCGTTATGGATAAAACGGGTCCCCACCTGCAGAACGCGGCCTTTGCCAAAATCAAATTCCTTTCCCACGGTGATCGCAGAGACCCAGTTGCTTGAATACCGGTTATTGTACCAGACGTTATCAAGCGGCTTGTATTTGGCCGAGAACAGGGAGCCGGTTATCAGAAAATAGAAACTGTTGATGGTATATTTCTCAATCGCCAGGTCAATTCCGTAATTCAAACCCCTTCCCTGATCCGAGGTGGGCATGGCCGGAAATTCGGAATTGTCATTCAGCATGGTATAGGTGCTGCGCGGATCTGCAGCAACCGGTACATGGTAGATGTCCTGCAGGTAGGCCTCGGCCTGAAACTTAAACTTGGCCGGTGTGGCATACTGGTAGGAAAGGATGTAGTGATTGGAAAACATCATCTTCATGTTCCTGTTAACCTGCTCTGCCAGGATGGTCCCGTTTTCCAGGGTATCGGCCTGAACATAAGCATAAGCCGGCAGCGGCAGGTGCTGGCTGTACTTGCCGATGGCCAGGCTCAGCCGGTTGTTGGCATTAATCTGATATTTAACGGAGAGGCGGGGATCGATGGAGGCGGTTTTATTCATGAAAAGAGTCAGAAGGTGAAATCCGCCGGTTACCGTAAAATTGGGCGACAGGTTAAAGATTCCCTGGCAGTAAGCCTGGGCGGTTTCCGTAGTTCCGGATCCCTGCACCTGGGTTCCGCCTAATACGAATTGATTGATATCGAGAGTGGTGCTTCTGGCGGTATACTTCTGAAAGAAATCATACCCTACGAGAGTACCGATGATGCCGGCCTTGATCCGGAAGGAGCTGTCGATCCGGTTGCTGTAAACATAGGTTCCCACCAGCCGGGAATCCCGGTAATTATCATCGCGATACCGGTAGTGGACGTCCTCCAGATTTAAGGTGTCGTTGTACCGGCTAATCCAGCTGGATGTTGCGGCCACGGCAACCTTACTGAAAGAGCGGGTGGAATGCAGCTTGGTATAGACGGCCCCGATCGTGGCCATCTGGGAGGCAAAGAAAACCTCTTCCCAATGCCACATAACCTTGGGATCACGTTCCGAAGGAGGGTTAATCGGGTTGTAAATCTCGGTGCTCAGGCCCCCCATGCCGAAAATATTGAGGTTGGCCTTTTTCTTCGGCATATTGAAATAGGTGTTGAAGGAGAAATCGGTATACTCATTAAAGGCATTGATTCCGGTCGGGTGAAAACCCATCCTGTTGAGGAGACCCAGCATGGAATAGCGAAAATTGAAAACAAAGGAGGATTGTTCTTTTTTAAACGGCCCTTCAAGTGCATAATCAATACCGATAAGGCTCACCTTGAAGCGGTTCTCATATTTACTTAGGTTTCCGTTTTTTAGCCTGATATCAAATGCTGCTGAAATGGTGTTGCCGAATTCTGCCGGCATGCCACCGGTATAAAAATCGGACCGGCTCATCAGCTGGGCGCTGAGGATGGAAATTCCTCCCCCGGAGGATCCCGGCCTGGCGAAATGGTTAGGAGAGGGGATATCCAGCCCTTCGAGGCGCCAGATCATTCCGAAGGAGGAGTTGCCTCGGACGATGATGTCATTCTCAATGTCAAGCCGGCCCTGCTGGGTCCCGGGAAACGACTGGGCCATTTTCGAAACATCATTAAGGCCTACCGGTGTCCGCTCCGTTTCCTCAACCGAGAAAGACCGTGCGCTTACATAGGCCAGCTCGTTGAGCGGCTCATTGATCGTCCTGACAGCTGAAATGGTTACTCCGCCAATTGAGATCCCTTCATCCAGTTCAATATTGAGCACGATTTCCTTGGCGGAAGTCACGATAAAATCATCGGAATTATATTCTGAATAGCCGACAAAACGGCAAGCGACTACTGTTCTGCGATACGGAACATTTCTGATGACATACTGGCCGTTGGCATCGGTGGAGGTCCCGATCACCGGATCGGTATCCCTGAGATAGACGGTGGCCCCGGGCAGCGGGCTTTTCGTAACCCGGTCGGTCACCGTGCCGCGAATAGTCTGGCCCGTCTGCTGGCCCAGGGCCGGCAAGGCCAGGATGGCCAGAAAAACGATGGAATTTACTATCTTCATTACTTCCTCCTTTATCCTTTAACCTTACCTTTTGCCTTTTGCCTTGTGCCTTGTGCCTTTTTCCATGTGCCTTGTGCCCGTACGGGCGTCCGCAGGACGCCCATTTGCGGGCGTCCGCAGGACGCCCCTACGGGCACGACAGGCACGACGGGCACGACGGGCACAAATCAAATTATATCATCCAAAACCCGTATCAACCGATCCACCTCGTCGATTGTATTGTAATGCACCATGGAAACCCGCACCACGCCGTTCTGTTCGGCCAAACCCAGTGTTTCAATCAGGCGTCTGGCGTAAAAATCTCCGAAACGGATGCCGATTTTATGTTTGTCAACCTCCCGGACAATGGACTCACTGTCGCGCTTACCCACTACAAATGAAATGGTGGGAACCCTGTCTTCCGTTGCAGTCTCCCGGCCAATGATCCTGACCCCGGGCTTGGTCCCGAGAAAGGTTAGCAGCCGGTGCGAAAGGGCATTTTCATGCCCCTGAATCATCCCAAAGACTTTGGCAAGCCGCTCACGGCCCGTTAGTTCGCCGTTCTCCGGAAAGTGGTGTGCGAAAAGCTGATCAAAATAGTCGGGCAGGCCGGTGATCCCCCAGGAGAATTCAAAATTCACATGACCGGGCTGGAATTTGTAGGGCGACTGATCCTTGCCGATGAAATAGTGATTATTACCCGGGAGCTCCAGCAGAATATCCCTTTTCCCATAAAGCATGGCATAATGCGGGCCAAAGGTCTTGTAAAAACTGAATACATAAAAATCAACGTCCCAGTCAGAAACATCGATCATACGGTGCGGTGCATAGGCCACGCCATCGGCACAGGCAAGCGCCCCGCAGGAGTGAATCAGTTTAACGATCTGTTTGATCGGGTTAACCGTTCCCAGAATATTAGATGCATGGGTAAAAGCCACCAGGCGGGTCTGCCGGCTCAGCAGCCTTTCAAGATCCGCCGGGTTCAGCATCAGGGTGACCGGATCGGTTTTCCAGGTCTTGATGATGAACCCCGATTTTTCCAGCTCACGCCAGCAACCAATATTGGCTTCATGGTCACAGTCTGTAACAATAATTTCGCTGCCCCGGGGAAACCATTTCCCCAGGTTTAAGGCTAAGATCCTGAGCAAAAGCGAAGTAGATGAACCCATGATGATCTCTTCAGAGGACGCGGCGTTGATATAGCCGGCCATCACCGACTGGCCCCGGGCTACCCTTCCTGTGGCCTCCACCGAGGGTTGGTAGGATGCACCCAGCTGAACATTCGAGGTTCGGTAAAACTCAAGCATGCGGTCGAGAAAGGGCTGGAGAATCTGAGATCCCCCTGCATTGTCCATAAAGGTCCATTCCGACTGCAATCCCGGGAAAAAGGAACGTGTAAAATCGGTTTTCATAGGGGCAGGTTTTGCACTAAAATAGTAAACAGGTTCGGTTAATAAAAAAACAGTTATTTTTGCCCGTCACAAAAATGCGTTCCTATGGCTGTTGTTGGTACATTGTTGAATAATGTGGTGCGCAAAAAAAGTGCGAACTACAAGAGGAAGATCGCGATCGGTCAGGAGGTTCAGGAAAAGACTCTTATAAAGCTTTTGACGCGTGCAAAGAATACCCAGTTCGGCAAGGCCAATGGATTCGAAGAAATGCTCGAATCAGCAGATGCGGTTAAAGCATTCCAGTCCAAAGTTCCTATTTACAACTACGAAAAGCTCTATACGGAGTGGTGGTACAAGCTGCTGAGCGGCGACCAGAAGAACGTTTGCTGGCCGGGCAAGGTTAAGTATTTTGGCCTTACCTCCGGCACCTCCAATGACTCCTCCAAACGCGTTCCACTGACCAACGACATGCTCCGTTCAATCCGGAAGGTGGGCATCAGGCAGCTTCTTGCGCTGTCGGACTACGACCTGCCGCCCCGTTTTTACGAAAAGTCGGTTCTGATGCTCGGCGGCTCCACTTCGCTGAAAAAAATGCAGAACTATTTCGAAGGCGATCTCAGCGGTATCATCGCCGGAAGACTTCCCTTCTGGTTCGACCGGTTTTACAAGCCCGGCAAGCCCATTGCAAAAGTTAAGGACTGGACAACCAAAATCAACAAAATGGTTGACCAGGCTCCAAACTGGGATATCGGTGGAATATCCGGTGTTCCTGCCTGGGTGCAGATCCTGCTGGAAAAAGTGATTGAAAAGTATAACCTGAAGAATATTCACGAGATCTGGCCCAATTTCAAGGTCTTTGCACATGGCGGCGTCGCACTCGAGCCTTACAAGAAAAGCTTCGCCAAACTGCTGGGTGAACCGGTCATTTACCTGGAAACCTACCTGGCTTCAGAAGGATTCCTTGCTTTTCAGCGCGACAAGGATGCCGACATGCAGCTTGTACTTGATAACGGGATTTTCTTTGAGTTTGTTCCTTTCGACAGCGATAATTTCACCCCCGACGGACAGATTGCCGAAAATCCGAAAACCCTTCTGCTGGGTGAAGTGGAGGAGGGCAGGGATTATGCAATCCTGATCTCAACCTGCGCCGGCGCATGGAGGTATCTGATCGGCGATACCATCCGCTTTACAAACAAAGCGAAAGCCGAAATGGTTATAACCGGCCGCACCAAGCACTTTCTGAGTCTTTGCGGGGAACATCTGTCGGTCGATAATATGCTGCGCGCCATTCAGATGGTTAGTGAAGAGATGGGAATCGATATTAAGGAATTCACCGTCCAGGGGATTTCCTACCAGGGATTGTTCGCACATAAGTGGTATCTGGGAATTGATAGTGAGGGGGTTAATAGTGAGGAAGTTAAGGAGAAACTGGACAATGCGCTGAAGTTCCTCAACGATGATTATGCCGTGGAGCGCCAGGCCGCACTTAAGGATATCCTGGTTGAGCTGATCCCGAATCATCTGTTCTACGACTTTCTCAAATACAAAGGGAAAGACGGCGGACAACATAAATTCCCACGCGTTTTGAACGGATTATCGAAAGATTGGGAAGGTTTCTTAACTTCGCAATCCAAGGAAAGAGCTACCTGATAGCACCTTACAGTTATTTTGATTGTCCGGCTTTTGAAATGGTTGTAAAATGACCCTGCCAATTATTATTAAAGGAGTACTCACCGGTCTCCTGCTTAGCGTTATCGTTGGAGCCACTTTTTTTACGGTTATGGAAACCGTCATGAGGAGAGGTCCCGTTGCTGCTGCGCTCCTGAATGCGGGTGTTTGGTTGAGCGACATTGGTTGCATCTTTGTCGCCTATTTCAGTGCAAAGGAGCTGATGGCTCCCCTTCCAAATACGATTTTCATCAAACTGGCAGCTGCGGCAGCTTTCCTTTTTTTCGGCATTACCTATTTTCTCCGGAAACCTACAAAAACAACTAAGCCACTAGGCGGAGGCGGGATCATGATTCTGATTGTTAAGGGGTTTGCCATAAATACACTTAACCCGGGAGTTTTAGGTTTCTGGCTGGTCACGATGACGATGGTGGTGTCCACCTTAAAACTGGTCGGCGTTCAGATCCTGTACTTCTTTGGCAGCACCATTATAACAGTGATGGTTTTTGACATAATCAAAATCATCTTCTCGTCAAAATTGCGAAAAGTGGTCACGGAAATGCTGATGACTAAACTGTTCAGGATAACGGGCATTATCCTGATGGCCTTTGGGATCTATTTCATGATCAAGGCCTTCTGGAACTAATAAAGTTTTTTCATTATCGCATATTTAGCTGAAGCAATCGTTTCCCGGCTCACCTTTTCCGCAATCCGCCCACGGGCCAGGTCGGTCACAGAAATGAATCCGTTTTTCAGCAAGAGCTGAATAATCAGGTTGTTAATAACGGTTTCGCGCGCATAACCTTCTGCCAGATACAGATCGGTTGTCTGCTCCATGAATTCCGATGCAAACTCCATGCTGTTGGGCAGCGCCATTAACTGACGGTAGGTTTCACTCAGGGAATTCAGCTCGATATTGAGATTTGGCGTTACCAGAAGCGGACTGAAATCCTTCGAGGCTTCAACCGGACAGAATCCCCTCAGGCGGCTAAGGTCCACCGTCAGTTCAGAATTATCGAGCCTTACAAACCGGGCTTTCTGCATTTTTTCGAGCTGGTACAGATAGAAGTTATATCGGAATACCTCTGCACTCACCTCGTTGGCTGGCAGGATATGTCCGTACTTCTCGCTGATGGCCTGGCGAACCACATATTTATGTTTTGTGAGTTCAGGCTTCTGGAGGCGGACTTCGCGGATCAACCTGAGCAGATCCTCAGCAGCCTTCTTGGGCCCGGTTATCTCCTTGCCTTTCTTGCCCAGATCGGTCGACAGGATACCCAGCTGAATATTACGGCCTTTTCCTTTTCCATCCTGACCGCCTTTCAGGATCCTGATCAGGTGCTGGCGGATCGCCAGCTCTCCCTCTTCGCCTATAAAGGGGTTCCCTGCCGGCGTGCTGGCCAGGGCATGGAACAGCCTGCCGAAAAAGTCGCGGTCGATCAGGAAGGTGTCCTCCCCGGATTCACTAATCCCGGTGGCTATAAACCGGTTCTTGATAATATCGAACCGGATCTTGTCCACCTTGAAGGCCACTCCGTGTTTCTGGTAGGTTTTCCCCTTGAATATTCCGGTTACAACTTCCTCCAGATCAATCTTGTCCATCAATTTAAATGATGATCCCAAATAAACCCGACCGGTGGAATCCGGGATCCAGTCGAGGATATCATCGAGATAGGACCCATGCCTTCCAAGCAGGTCGACGATCTGTTTGTCAGCTGTGTATCGGAGTAATGTCCGCTGAATGTGCGGATAATCGGAACTGGTTGCCTTCTCTTTTCTTTCCGCATGACTCTCCCTGTAGAGGATGAAATTCTCCGGGTTGGCATACCGGCGGATACCGGCCTCCTCACGGGAAAAGTTACTGGCAGTAAGGAATATGTCAATCTTGAAGGGCATACGGATATCACATAATCCCGATATGGTGCTCCTGGAGTTAAGGTCCTCCGCATTACTGCTGGCACTGCTCTCAAACAGTGTTTTATACTGCCTTATAAAATCGGGATCAAAATCTGTAACCCGCGAAAAGTCGCCGATCTCGGTTCCGATTCCATAAAGGTTTCCGTCCTGGTCCGGGAATACATGAAGCATGTCCCCCGCGATCATCTTGATGGACCGGACACCTTTCAGGTCTTTTTTAAGCCATTTCAGCATCAAAGCTGCGAGCATCTCGGATTTTCCCACTCCGCTGTCGCCGCTGATCAGAACCACGAAAACAGTGCCGTCCTCCTCCTCAATCGCGAAAATGGAACCATGCACCGGCATGCCTCCCATCTCTTTTACCTTTTCGTTCAGCAAGGTGAGACGCGGCTTTTTGATGTCGCCGAAATAGTCCACCTTCCGTTTGAGCGGGGTAACCAGGGTTTTAATGCTGCCATTGGGACCGGCCAGGTCAAAGTAACCAATTCTAGGATAGGAGATTACCTTCTCCGGGGCTCCGTAAAAGAGCACGATATCGGGAACAAACTCTTTCACTTCGGCCAGGGTGATGGTTTGTGGCCCCAACAGCCGGAAGTTGTCAGTCAGATATTTAAGGTACGACTTGTGGAAGATAAAAAGCTCTTTAACCAGTCCCTGGTTATGTATTTTGCAGCGATAGTCCTCGGGATCCAGGGTCTCGGTGAACCGCGCAATCCGGTTGCCGAAAAAGGAGGCTGTGGGCCGGGTCTTCATCTGCTTGATGAAATCGCGGGGGGTGCCTGAACTGCTGCGGTCGAACGGTTCGGGCTCCCTGCCGGTCCGGTCGATCTTATGGAATGGGAACTCCCGCTTTTTGGCGTCGGTGGCGATGCGTGTATGTGTCTGGACATCTTTTTCAGCGGCAATAACCCCGCAGCTTTCCATGATGCGGTTGATCCACCGCAGATTCTTCCAGGCTGGCTTACGGCTAAGGAGGTTATCCATCGTAAACCCTGTGTGCAGGGCATACCCGTGCTGGATCATCTCATTGACGGAGGAATTCTGAGGCATGTATTCGTACTGCACCATCCGCGTGAGAAAATGGTTGTATCGCGTAAACAGGTCGGTGCTGCGTGTGGCATTGATGCGCCCGGTAAGGAAAAGAACCATTTTGCGTACGGTTTCGGGAAGGTCCTTGGCCGTAACCAGGCTGTCAGAAGCCTTCTGTGAACTTTCCCAGGTGAAACGGCACTCATCGGGAAAAACATCTGTGAGATAAGAGGCGCCCAGCAGTCGGGCTTCACCCTCAGGCATCCTGCGGATTCCAGTGGTAAGGGTTTCAATCCGGTCCCTCCAGACAGTGGTGAAAATAGTCGTTCCGGTGAGGAGATAATCCATCCAGAGACGTGCAGCCGGATCGGATTCCCGGTCGAGCCGGCCCTGAAGATATTTCCGGGAAGACTCAGCCAGAGCAGGCCTCGGGTCCCCGGCAAACGGCTCTTCAAAATGACTCAGCTGTTGCGTGAGGTGAGCCATTCCCAGCACCTGGCTGAACACCTCGGCCTGAATGCCAGTGGTTTCTGTGAACAGCCCCAGGGTGCGGCTGAAAAGCTCGCGCATGCGCGGTTCACGCATCCGTTGATCGAAAGGTAGGCCAAACTGAAGGAAAAGCTCTTCGATAAACTTCCGCAAAATCCGGTTGTATCCCTCCAGGCGCGCCAGATCGCCTCCTGCATCGCCGCCATTGACCCGGAGAGCCAGCAGCTTGACCTTGAAATCTGAGAAGAGCAGGGTTTCGAGCTCCATCAGGATTTCTTTCATGACCAGCAGCTCATCGTGCTCGTCCAGTATATGTGCATCCGGAAGGAACTCTTTCTTGCTCCGGATGAACTTCAGCAGCGTACTCTTGCCAAACCGGGCGGCAACCTCATTATAGTCAAGGTCCCGCAGAGCCGGTATGCCCTTGTATACTTGTGGCAGCAGCGTTTCATAAACCCGGGTGAATGCCTTGCTGGCTACAAAAGACTCCAGATCAGGGCACTCACCGATATTATCGAAGAATTCGATCACACTGTTCTTTGAGGTGGCAATGGTATGGATCGTAACCCCGCAATCCGAAGGAAAGGGCAGGTTCACCGACTTGATATCCCGGATGCGGAGCGACTGGTTAACTGTTTTGGTAAGTTTTGCAACCGGTTCATAGTCTGATAATACCGACTGCATCAACCCGGTTCCGCTCATCCTTGGGAAGAGTTTCGCCAGATGTTCGGCAGGCTCCTTCATCCTCGCGGGGTCCTGAGCCAGCAGCTCCTGATAGCGGATCCAGTAGGTGAGGAAAAGAACCAGTGCCGTCTCCAGCTCCTTGCGGAAAACCAGGTAGGAGGCATCCGTTCCGTCGAGGTAATCGCCGAGCGAAAACCGAACGAAACCGGTCTGGTAGGGAAGGGTGGCCAGCCCCCGTTTTTCAGCCATCGCCGTGCAGAAGGATTCCAGCTCCTGGTAGGAGGCCAGGTTGCGTATATGCAAATTGAACAGATAGGAACCGTCAGAGTCAAGGAAGCTTATATTCAGATCGTTATATCGGGATAAAACATCCGTGGCTACCTCTTTGGCCATATCCATTCGCCGGTTCGATTCGCGGCGGAACTCCTTGTTGATGCGGAAACGGTTGAGCGACCGCACAATGTGTTCCTTGTAATAGGAGAAGAAAGGCTCACCCTTGTATTTGAAATCATCGGGCAGCTCCAGCACGTCGAGCTGGTCGAGGGAGCGGAGCTCATCGAGCAGGAACAGGTGGAGCGGACTCCCCTCGAACAGGGAAACACGCTTCCCTTTGGCGCTGCGGCCCACGCCCTTGCCGGGTATGTTTGCCGGAATCTCTTTTTTAATGAACTCTTCCAGCCTCGATTTGATCTTGTGCCTCGAGGCGTCCTTGGGAAGGTTCTCATCCATGCGGATCTTGATGGTCTTGGCCAGCTGGGCCACCTCCAGAACGTTCACCAGCATGTACAGGGAATTGGTGTTGGCCCGGTCGGGGGAGAACAATTTTTTGGCATAGTCGATCACCTCCTTGCAGGCTGGCGTGGCTGCTATCGAGCCGAGCCGGTCGCCCGTGGCGCCGAGGTTCTTGGTCGTGGATAGGGAGGTCACCATGCTCAGCGTCGGGTAGGATGCGAAGTTGTTCATGATATACCTCGATACGGTGCGCCATTTGGGCTCCTCAGGATCCTCGAGCTTCACAGCGTCATTGTAGGCTTCATCCAGGAACAGGGTGAACTGGGTTTTGTTCAGGAACTTAAGAAAAGCGATCAGTGCCTGGTTATTGAAATCCGTGTAGCCCGTAGGATTCGACGGATCGTTGATTACGAAGGTGGTGTTTTCGCAGAAACGGTCCCACAGGGTGCCGCTGTCGTCGAACAGGTGAAAAGTGTCGCGGATCAGCTCCAGCTTGGTCTGAAGACGCTCAAAGTCAACCCGCCCGTTCTCATACAGCTCGATATTGATATCAAACGGATTGATGTCGAACCGGTCGGGCGGAAACAGGTCGCGGTACTCCCACGAAGCTTCCTCCACGAAATGGATGAACGGGTTGGGCTGCCTGCCCCTCCAGAAAAGCAGGTCGCGGATGATCATCTGAACATCATCGGAAACCGAGGTTTTATCGAGGGTCCCGAGCTTGCTGAGGAAATCCTTGATGATCTCCTGGTCGGCCGCACTCTTCTGGTCATATTTATCCTTGATCCCAAGATCAATCAGGAAGTTCTGGAACCTGCCCTTATTGTCGGCCTCATTCTCAACCTTGGTGAGGTATTCCTTGTATTTCTCGAGAAACAGGTTGAACCCGAAGTTCTTATGGAAATGGTTGTGCAGCGTCCGCTGGTAGGTGTTCGGGATCACATCGAGGATCACTTCGCACCGGTGGATGATCTCCTCGGCCACCGGCTTCAGTTTCCGCTGAAGCAGGTATTCACCATAAGTCCGGATCTGCGCCCGGCCGCCCCCTTCAACTATGGTGGCGATCCCCAGGTTTTTATTGCCGGAATAGAAATAATCGAGGGTGCGCTCTTCAAACTCCACGATCAGCTCCCGGTTTACCCTGATATGAGCCGAAGGATCCCTCACGTCATCAACGAGCTGCAGGTATTGGCGCAATTTCGATAAGGTGTACCGGTCCTTGATCAGCTGCCGGGCAAACTCATCGAATTTGTAAAGAATAATATCCTGTTCCGGGTTATCGGGATCGGCCAGCTGCTCTTTTTTGAGGTCGAGGATCTCCTGGTCGAACTCCCGTATCTTCTTGTCGATCTTTTCCTTGTATTTCCTGATATTTTCCGCGTTCACCTTGTCGAGGATCAGGCGAAGATTCATCTGGGTGTTGGCCGGGGTGCCCATCTTGCGGGTGTGCACCTTGTTGAGGGTATTGATGATCCCGTTGTGAAAGGCAAAAACCAGGCTCGTGTTGGTCGACCGCGATTCCGGGGAATCGTCGATAAATACACAGCGTATGAGGTAGTTGGCAAATTCCGGACGGCTCAGAATATTTCGGCGCATGGAGGTAATCCTGACGGCAAAGATCGAAACAGGGTCCTCCTGCATGGTCCTGAGAAAAGATTCGGGGTCGGTGAAATCGATAACCTTCACGGCATTCGGTGTAAATACCTCCTCTTTCAGCAGGCGGATCGTGCTTTGTGCGGTTCCCGAAACCAGGGTGCGGATCAGGCCGTTCAGCCCCTTGAAGTTCACCGTCGATTCCGTGCGTGCCAGGAAGTTCTCCTTTTCCGGCCCCGTGGTGTAGTGTGTGCTCTGGTTCACCATCTGGTCGAGCACATCCAGTAGATAGTTCCACTGTGCCTCCTCCACATCTTCATTGATACCCAGCACATCCCGGAATTTCCGGATCACCCTCACTTCATCGCCAACCAGCACGCGGTAAAGAAAATCAATGGTTTCCTGGGTGGTGGGCGGTGTCCCTACTGAAAAGTCATGCAGCCGGAGAATGTTTTCGAGCTTCTGCTTTTCTTCCGGGGTCACCAGCTCCTGATCGAGGGTTTCACGAATCTTTTTCCGGAAAGCCTGGCGGCGGGCCGAGAATTCGAAAGCTTTTGAATTCATGTGCGGGGCCAGCATCAGGCTGATATCGGTATATCCCGGCAACGCCTCCTTAACTTCCAGCAGCGTCCGGTGGATGGCCGCCTGCTGTATCTCGGGCTCCATCTGCTCATCGAAACAGATCCGGATGAAGTTCTTCAGCTTCTCAAAAACGCCACCGGGCAGAATGTTCTCAGCCCGCTCACCCAACGATGCATAGAGGTTGATAAAATCGCGCGCTTCCTCATTAAGCCGTGCCTTTGTTTGTCCCGGAAGTTTCATAATACCCAGATCTTAAGATTATTCCATAAAAAAGCCTGGCTGGACCAGGCCTCCTCAGCCCTGCAAAGAAACAAAGCGAAAGGTGAATATCAAAGCGATCAACGAAAAAGGTTGCCGGTTACCGGTTGCCGGTTAAAAATGGTTGCCGGTTGCCGGTTACCGGTTGCCGGTTAGGCCAGAACTGTCATTCCGGCGAAAGCCGGAATCCCCATGCCCCTGTGCCCCTGTGCCCTTGTGCCCCTGTTCCCCCTTTTTACTACCTTAGCCCAACCAATTCACTACCCATGAACCCCGATTTCACCAACTCCATCATCCTGCCTGAGAACCTGCCAACCCTGGAGGCGGCTGCCTACAATCCGGTCGACAAGAAGTATATAAGGATCCTGTATATACGGTATGTGATCTGGACGGCCATCCTTGTTCCGACTGGGTGGTTATTGCCGGCGATCCTGAAAGAAAAAACCCCTGATTTTTGGCACTGGGCGTGGGCCGCCCTGGTGGTTGCCGTTTGGATTGTATCTATGATTATTACTATAAAAGCCTTTCCTTACCGGGGCTATCTTATCCGGGATAAGGACATTGCCTACCAACGCGGGTTGATCCGGTATAAACTGACCTCCATTCCCTTTAACCGGATTCAACATGTGGAACTGAACCAGGGCGTTATAGCCAAACGGATGGGGCTGGCGACCCTGAAAATTTATACCGCAGGAAGCAGCGCGGATGACCTGGAGATTCCCGGTCTCCCTATTGCAACCGCCGGACAGATCCGGGAGTTCCTCACCGGCAAAATCAGTGCGGATGAGTAATATCGATTTCAGCCAGCCTCAGCGACAGTCTGTTAAGGGGCTGGTCCTGATATTCCTTCAGGAGGGTAAGCGCGGAATCCAGATCTTCTGGCCGGTTATTGTGGGGATTCTCTTTGCCAAACACTCCGATAAGAAAATTCTGATTCTCGGGGCTTTTGTTTTGCTGGCCGCCATTCTGACCCTTATCCACGCCATTCTATATTTCCGTGCCTTTAAGTTTCACATAGAAAATCAGCAGTTTATACTTAATAAAGGATACCTGGGCCGGAAAACCCTCACCATTCCCCTCGACCGGATTCAGAATGTGAATACGAATCAAACGGTATTCCAGCAGTTTCTTGGGGTCATGAGTGTTGAGATTGATACCGCAGGAACCTCGCAAAAGGAGTTGAAGATCTTAGCCCTGACCCAACCAGTGGCTGTGGAGCTGTCGAGGATATTGAGCTCGTATGTGGAGATTCAACCGGCTGAAAACGTGGAAGCCTCCGGGAGCGCACCGTCGGAAGAAAAGCTCGTTCTCAGGCTCACAAACCGCGACCTGCTCAAGATCGGGATCAGTCAGAATCACCTGAAAACCGCAGCGATCCTGTTCTTTTTCGGAATGCAGTTTTACAACCAGGTTAAGCAATATTTCAAGGAAAAGGCTGAGGAGTACGCCCATGAGGCCGCTGTTTATCTGAGCCAGTCGGGCTGGGCCATCCTCATGTCCCTGGTTCTTTTCTTTCTCCTGCTCTCCCTGCTCTATTCCATGGCCAGGACCGCGATCCTGTTTTACGACCTGCGGTTTTACAAGCTGAACCTGTCGTACCGGATTGTATCGGGCTTACTGACCCGCAAGAATATGCTGATCCCGTTCCGCAAGATCCAGCAGTTGAACTGGGAAACCGGACCGCTGAAAAAGCTTTTTGGGATCTATCGGGTAACTGTTCATCAGGCTACGAGCGAACTGACCACCAAAACCAAACTGATCGAGATGCCTGGTTGTCTCGACAAGCATATTGAGCTGTTGAAGGAGGATCTTTTTGGTGCCGATGAGCTCAAGGATCAGCCGGTAATCCGGTCTTCGAAGGTTTATTTGCGCCGTACCTGGCTCTACAAGGGCTGGCTGCCGGGTGTTTTGGCAACCCCCCTGATGTTCCTGGACTGGCGGGTTCTTTTTGGTATCCTTCTTTGGATAATTCTTATGTTTTTTTACAGCCGGCTGACCTTGAAGAAAAGCTATTTCCAGATCAGCAACGGACAGATCCGGGTGTCATCCGGGGCCGTTGAGCATCATTTCAAGCAGATGGAGTTACACAAGGTGCAGCATCTGGAGTTCAGCCAGAGCTATTTCTACAAAAAGCGCGGAGTGGCCAGTCTGAAAATAGGCAATGCCTCCGGATTTATCCGGCTGCCCTTTATCGACGAACGCATCGCCCGGGCGTTGCATGATTATTTGCTGTATTATGCGGAGACCTCCGATCGGGTGTGGATGTGAGATCGGATCAGGTTTTCAATGGCATATAATGGATAGACATCGATCTGACCATAGGTTCCGAAATTCTCTGTGGAAATCCGGATCCCTTTGCTGAGTTTTTTTTCCTTCAAAAACAGGAAGAGGGATTGCATTTTTCCGGTTGAACCTGATTTTACCTCTATAGGAATTATCTGTCTTCCTTTTTGTATTACATAATCCAGTTCTGCTGAACTATTCCGGGCTTCGCGATGCCAATAAAACAAATCGGAGGGTTCATAGGGACTTCGATACTTCTGGATTTCGAGTCCTGTAAACAATTCAGCCAAAGGTCCGCGATTGATTAATTCTTCCCCCCGGGCCAGTAAAAAATCCGACAGTTCAAGAGCCGATAGTCGCTGAAGTAAGCCCATATCAAGGAACAGAGCTTTAAATTTTTTAGTATTGACATTGAAACCCAGGGGAACTCCATCGGCTGCTGTATGATACACCGGGAACACCAGTCGGGCCATTCTAAGGAGTTCGAAGGCCTCCTGGACTTTTGTAATCGGCAGATTTTGACCTGCTTTGGTATAAACGAACTTCCTCCCGGCCTGGTTGGCCACTGATCGGAATACCTCTTGCAGCACCAATACCGGAGACCGCTCCTTGTAGCGGGCAAAGTCGCTTTCAAATGCCCGGATCAAATCATTCAGGATCTGCTGGCAATTCAGGTAATCCCCGGTTTTTATAAAGCTGGCTACCACTTCAGGCATACCACCAATGACAAGGAAGGTGCGGAGGTGTTCCAGTAAACGGAAATGCAAGACATCTGGAAGTGGATTAGCCGTTGATGCTGAGCGCTTTGCATTGAGAAGGTCTTCGAAATCAATTGCCTCCAGATATTCATCGAATGATAGGGGATACATGTAAATCTGGCGGATCCGACCCACCCCGAATGAAGGTATTTCCTGCAGGGCAAATTCAAGGAGTGATCCGGCTGCAATGACGTGTAAATCAGGTAATTGTTCATAGAAATATCGCAGGGACTGAATTGCTGGTTTACAGGCCTGAATCTCATCGAAGAAGAGAAGGGTTTCGCCAGGTTTGATCGGATGACCCAGGTAGGCAGAAAGGAGCTGACAAATCTGTTTGGGATCCTGAGTTTGCATAAAAACCTGATGGATCCCTGTGTTTTGCTCAAGGTTGATTTCGAGATAATCTGGAAAATCCTTGCCCAGTTGTCTTACTGTATAAGTTTTTCCAACCTGCCTTGCCCCACGAATCAGCAGAACTTTCCGTTCAGCAGAATTCTTCCAGGCAATAAGTTCCTTAAAAACAGACCGATTCATATTTAATATGTAATAATACAAATCGAAATTTAACGAAAATATTGAAAATACCAAATCGAATATTGAATGATTTTATGAAAAAACCAACCCGAGGTTGCCGCGCGGGTATGTCAACACGGGCGACCACCGGTCGATTTGTAAACGTACCGGTATGTCAACACGGGCGACCGCAGGTCGCCCCTACGGGCACGAAATTCATATTTATTACGTACCTTTGGTTTGGTCCCCCCTGACAATATGAAATTCCTGTATCCAACTTCCTGGTTGCTTGTGGTATTCGGGTTTCTCCTGACGGGTTGCACCGATGAACCGGTCAATACCGCGCCGAAACCGCAACTGTCGGTTTTCCCCTACGCCGGCGACACCACCACGATTTTCACGTTTGATGCCTCGAAGTCATCGGATCATGAAGATATCAGGGACAAACTGAGTGCGCGGTGGGACTGGAACGGCGACGGAATCTGGGATACGGAGCGGGACCGCCAGCTTAAGGCTGTTCACCGGTTTTCTACCAAGGGAATGAATTATATCCGGATGGAACTGACAGATTCCGATAGCGTTTCTGTGGAGGCTGCCGATAGCGTGCGGGTATTCCCGATACCGGTAACCGGCAGCATGACGGATCCGCGCGACGGCCTGACCTATCGGACAGTTTTGCTGGAAGGCCATTGGTGGATGGCCGAGAGCCTGAAATACGGAGTTTTCCTTCATTCTGACTCCGCCCAAACCGACAACGGGATCATCGAGGGGTATATCTATGACGACAACCCTACGAATTTGGATGAATACGGAATGCTCTATTCCTGGTATGAGGCGGTGCAGTACAGCGAAACCGAGAAGGCGCAGGGCGTGTGTCCGGATGGATGGCATGTGCCTTCCTACGCGGAATGGAAAGTGATCGCCCCCCGCGACGTTCCCTATCTGTACCTTGTTTATTACTACGGGGTGGGCGGTCCGGGTGGCCTGAACCTGACCTACGGAGGTTATTACAATTTTTTGTGGGAGACCAACGAGCAGATCACACAATTTGGTTTTGGCTCCCTATCCAGTATCTCAGGATACTGGACCTCTACCCACCGTGAGGAAAAAGTTGAAGACTTTAAAAAGAATGTTGCTTATCAGAGAAGGAACCTGTGTATGGAACTCCTAAATCCAATGAGTGATTCTCTGTTTGGGGGACACTTTGACAATTTGGGATTATATGTGTTGGGAGATAGGATCCATCTCAGGGGAAACAGGGTCGTGTACGATCAGTTTTCTCCCTATCTGGTCAATGACCGCAATGCTTATTTCGTTAGATGCATTGAAGATAAATGATAAATAGGCTTTTACATCGGTTTATACTACTATCGGGAATTCTGATTCTCTTGGTTTCCTGCGACCAGGAGATCACCCTTTCAGCCCCCGGGGAGAGTCTACCGGTGGTTTTTGCCATGCTCAATCCCGATGATTCGGTTCACTCAATCCGGCTCGGGCGGACATTCAAAAGCGAGGGCAGTGCCCTGGATATCGCCCGGAGTCCGGATTCCATCTGCTATGAAGCCCTCCGGCCGCGGGTTGAGCTCTTTACCGAATCGGGATGGAAATACTATGAGATGGTATTTCTCCCGGTTCCTGAAATGAACAAGGAGGAGGGGATTTTTACCGGTGAAGGCACACAATTATATCAATGCAAGTTTAAACTTTCCAGGCTGATGATCAGGGGTACCCGCCTGGTGCTGAATATCCAGCCCGATTCGGGCCGTACCCTGTGCAGCTCTGTTATCAGTTATGTAGATCCTCCGAAAATATTGGCGCCCAAGCAGGGATTGCACACCCGTCTCGATTTTTATCCGCCGCCACTGGAAGTCCGCTTTGAGGATCCCGATGAGTTTGTGCGCTATGAGCTGCATGTGATTTTTAGTGTGCTGGAGATCATGAACAGCGGAGATACCGTAACGAGGCTGGTCGACAAGGTGTTCATCCGGAATTCCGAGAATAGCGGGGTGCCCCGCTCGCATGCCCAGGTCATCGTCAATGTGCCGGGCGACCTGCTCCTTGCCCAGGTCCGGCAGGTCATAAAACCCAATCCCGATGTGGCTTACCGGCTGCCTGGAGAGATCGAGATCCAGGTGCGTACGGGCTCGCCCGAATATTATGAATATATGGATCTGAACCGGATGGCCGCCGATTATGGCGGTCAGGTGATCTCTAATATCACCGGCGGGGTGGGGGTTTTCGGCTTCCGTTACTGCAGCCGGGTAAACAAGATTTTCCTGGGTATGTTCACGATGGATTCGCTGATCAACGGGCATTTCACAAGGCACTTGGGGTTTCGGGGGTGGGGGGATTAGAAGGCAGAAGGCAGAAGGCAGAAGGCAAAAATCAGGAATAGGGATTAAGAAATAAGGAACAAGTGTTCTGGAGGAGGGCACGGGTAGGCGACGCGGTCCCCGCTTTCGCGGGGATGACAAGTGCACTGCTGGTGCTTTTTTGGTCTCATCAGAGCTGAACAATGGGGAGGTAAAGTTTGTTTCTATATTTAGGGAGAGGGGAAGGGAGTCTTGATAAAGATGAAAGAAGAAAGAAGAGAGATCAAAGAAAGTGCCCTTATGCCCCCAAGCCCCAAATTCCCCTATCTTTGAACCATGCAAAAGAAAAACTGGCAGCTAAAACTCGGTGTTATCCTGATATTCGGGTGCATCCCCTTTTACCTGGTATTGCCTTTTATACCGATGCTTGAAATCAGCACAGGACTAAAAGTTGTACTGACGACCTCTTCAATTGTTATCGGTGAAATAATGTTCTGGTTAGGCGGATTTCTTGTCGGCAAAGAACTTTTCACCCGCTATAAATCCTACTTTAATCCCAAAACCTGGTTCCGAAAAAACGTGAACCGTGATGCGTGATGCGAAACATCGCAACCCCTCACAACCCCTCACCACCCCTCACAACCCCTCACCACCCCTCACCACCCCTCACAATTCCTCACCACCCCTCACCATGAAACTCCCCCCCTTCTTCCTCGAACGCCACTTCGCCCAATACGAATTCGAAGTGCCCTACCAGCTAAGCTGCTCCGATTGCGAGCCACTGCGAATGAATGAACTTCTGGCCATGGCCTCACCGGAGTCGCTTCAACTTTGGGAAGATCTTCAGTTTTATTATACCTCTACCACCGGTCACCCTTTGTTAAGGAAGGAAGTCGCAACCCTTTACGAGGGAATCAGCTCAGATAATATCCTGATATGTGCCCCGGGGGAAGGGATCTTCCTGGCCATGACCGCTCTGCTGGAGAAAGGGGATCATGTGGTAGTCATTTCGCCGGCCTACCAGTCGCTGCATGAAATTGCAGCAGGAATTGGCTGCCGGGTGATTCCGTGGGAGGCTGATGCTAACGGCAACTATCAGGTTGAAAGCCTGAAAGCCCTGGTTACCGGAAAAACGCGGATGGTGGTGGTCAATCTCCCGCACAATCCCACCGGGTCAATGGTTTCAGCCGAAGATTTTATTGAAATATCGAGGTTCTGTGACCTGAATGGGATCGTTTTGTTCTCGGACGAGATGTACCGGGGTCTCGAGCTGGATCCGGCCGAACGGCTGCCCGGCGCTGCCAGTCTGAGCATTAACGCAGTTTCGCTATCAGGCATGTCCAAATCCTTCTCCCTGCCCGGCCTCCGCATCGGCTGGCTGGTCTGCCGCAATCCTCAATTCCTCAGTAAACTCCTTCAACTCAAGGACTATACAACTATTTGTTCCTCTGCTCCGAGTGATATTCTCTCCATAATTGCCCTGCAGAACCGGGATTCGATCCTGCAAAGAAACCGGGATATCATCGGCTGGAATATCAGGTTGGTGGATCAGTTCATTGAAGATAACCGCGGATTGTTTTCCTGGAAACCTCCTGTCGCTGGCAGCGTGGCCATGCTGAACCTGCATTCAGGGCAAACATCAGAAAAGTTTTGTCAGGATCTGCTGGTTGAGGAACAGGTCCTGGCCATTGGCTCGCATCTGTTTAACATGCCGAAACCGGCCATCCGGCTGGGATTGGGGAGGGTGGGGTTTGCGGAAGCCCTGGAGAAGGTTACCCGCCTACCATGCATATCATCCAAATTCTGATTTATATCGTATATTGAAGAATTAATTTTCCCATTATGGCTCAACAAATTACCCAGATTGAAGACATATTTGACTGGATTCTAAAGAACCTCGGCAAGATCGTTCTTGGCCTGTTTGCGTTACTAATGCTGGTAACATCGGTTAAAACGATAAAACCGGAAGAAGAGGGCGTTGTGCTTTTCCTCGGACAGTTTACCCGGAAAGTAAATCCCGGGCTTAATTTCATTGCACCGTTGGGCTTGGAGAAGATTTATAAAATTCCGGTTCAGAGGCAGTTGAAGCAGGAATTCGGGTTTCGGACTATCACCGCCGGCGTAAAGACAGTCTATTCTTCCAATGAATATACAGAGGAATCCCTGATGCTGACTGGAGATCTGAACCTGGCCGATGTCGAATGGGTTGTCCAGTACCGAATTGTGGATTCATACAAATTTCTTTTCAAGGTGCGGATGGCAGAAGATGCCCTCCGTGACATGTCGGAAGCTGCCATGCGAAAAGCGGTGGGTGACCGTACCGTAAACGAGGTGCTGACCGTGGGCCGGCAGGAGGTAGCTTCTTCAGTGGAAACACTGCTACAGGCGATGTGCGAGGAGTATGAGAATGGCATCCGGATCGATCAGGTGGTGCTGCAGGATGTGAACCCACCGGAGTCCGTTAAGCCTTCATTCAACGCGGTTAACCAGGCTCAACAGGAACGGGAGACCCTCATCAATCAGGCCGAATCGGAATACAACCAGGTGATCCCAAGGGCTCGCGGTGAGGCAGATGAAACCATTCAGCTTGCAGAGGCTTATGCACTTAACCGGGTGAATGGGGCTATAGGAGAATCTGATAGGTTCAATTCACTCTATAATGAGTACATCAAGGCCCCTGAGGTAACCAAAAAGCGTATCTACTTCGAGACATTGGAAAAAATCCTGCCGAAGATCGGCGATAAAATTATCGTGGATGAAAAGGGTACAAGCGTTCTGCCATTGTTGAATATTGGCAAAAAAGCCACAGCCAACATCCCGGCCGCAGCCGCAACCACCACCGCCACTCAAAACAAGTAAGCCATGAAAACAAAACATATCCTATATCTCATCGTAGGAGCCCTGGTTCTGATCCTGGCGTTCGGAAGCCTGTTCATACTTGATGAAACCGAACAGGCAATTGTTACCCAGTTTGGGAAACCAGTTGGAGGATCACGGACCCGTCCGGGAGTCAATTACAAAGTTCCGTTTATCCAGAAGGTCCAGCGATTCGATAAGCGATACCTGAAATGGGACGGTGATCCCAACCAGGTTCCAACTCAGGACAAGAAATTCATCTTTGTGGATACATACGCACGCTGGCAGATCACGGATCCGCTGCAATTTTATATGCGTTTGCGGGATGAGCGTTCGGGACAATCCCGCCTCGATGATATACTCGACGGCGAAACCCGGAATGCCATTGCCAGATACGAACTCCTCGATCTGGTCAGGTCTACCAACCGGAAACCGGAAACATCCGAGCAATACCTGCAGGAGATTGAATCCCTGGATTCTATCAAGGTGGGTCGTGCAGCCATCGAAAAAATGATACTGGTCAAGGCGAATGAACGAACAACCGATCTTGGAATCATCATCCTTGATTTCCGGATCAAACGGATGAATTACGTGGAGTCTGTGCGGAATAATGTTTACGACCGCATGATCAGCGAGCGTAACCGGATCGCCGACCAGTTCCGTTCGGAAGGCCAGGGAGAAGCACGCAAGATACAGGGTAACAAAGAAAGGGACCTTGCCCAGATTAAGTCAGAAGCTGTCAAGCAATCTGAACAGATACGGGGACGTGCTGATGCAGAGGCAACGAAGGTCTACGCAGCGGCCTATAATAAAAATGCTGCCTCGCGGGATCTGTACGCCTTCCTTCGCGCCATGGAAACGCTGGATAAATCCTTTGATGATAAAACCAGCCTGATCATAACCACCGACAGTGATTTATACAAGTATCTTAAGACCGTAAAATAGGTTTTCCCGGGAGTACTGATGTATGAATGCCCTGCTAATTAGCACATTAGCACATTGGCACATTGGCACATTGGCACATTGGCACATTATCACATTATCACATTGGCACATTGGCACATTGGGGTTACTTTCTTTTCCGCAGTACCTCCATCGCACACAGATACCCGCTGAAAATGGCCCCCGAGAATCCTCCGCCGGTCTGGGTCCAGGCAGAGGCGAAATAGAGGTTGTCCAATGGAGAAGCAATACGCGTTGAAACCCGACCGGGGGTCTGGGCAAAACCGTATACCGCCCCCCGTGGATTCAGGGTATAGCGCTGAACCGTTTTGGCAGTGCCCACTTCGCAATATTCAATGATCTCCGATATTCCCGGTATGAGCTTTTCAAGCCGGTTGCAGAAGATCTCTTCAACCTCTTTCTTGCGTGCTTTATAAGCCTTTGAGGGAAGACGCTCCCATTCAGCAGGACTGTCGATGCAGCAGATGGACCCAACGGCTTTCCCTTCCGGAGCCAGCCCCGACTCAATCTGTGAATAGTCAACAAAGGTGAAACTCCTGGTCTCAAAGGGTCCCCTGTTGTTCTGCAGAACATCAGCCTGATTCCTGACGGATGGATCAAATACAAAAGTGGAATACTGGTGGTGGCCCAGGTTTGCCGGACTGGTCTTAAAACCGAAATAAACAGTTAGCAGAGAGGCCCCTGGTGTTAAGTTGGAATAAGAATTACGAAAATTCTGGAAGTCAACAGGTAGTAAAGAATCGCCAACCTGTGGAATCGATGCATTTGCGATGATATCCCGTGCAGTAGCCGCGAGAATTTCACCACCGCCATTTTTTTGATACGAAACTCCGGTCGCCAATCCGGCTTCTACCTGTATTCCCGTAACCCGATGGTTCAGCAAAACCTCTCCACCATTCTCGGTAATCACCCCCGCCAGGGCATTGGAAAGAACCTGCGACCCTCCTTTGATGAAATTTCCCCCGCCGGTGTAGTAACTGTTCTGAGCCATGCAATAGTACCCCAGCGACAGGCTGTAGGGATCCTCATCAAAATACCCCAGATTACCCAGCAGGATCAGTTTCAGGTCCTCATCCGAAATAATGGAATCCATAAACCGGCCCACCGTCATGCCAGTATCCAGCTCATTTTGTTTCATGATCTGCCGGATATTCATCACCTGATGGAAATAGGCTTCAATCCCATTCTTTTCAGACGGGAAAAGGTCGGTTAACCGCCTGACCATCTCCTCAGGATCATGGCTCACCACCACGTCCCTGCGGCCGTTCACAAAGCGGTAGAATTCAGGAACTTTAATAAAATCAACCGTCTCCAGGATTCCCAGATCCCTGAAAATCCTGGTTTTCATGTCGCTGCCATGCAGGCCATCCATTTCATGAAGACCCACCTCCAGCGTAAAACCCTTTCGCTTAAAGGTGGTTGCACAACCGCCCGGCCTGTCATGCTGCTCAATCAATAATACTTTTTTCCCCGATTTCGCCAGTTTGGCCCCTGCGGTAAGTCCGCCCAAACCCCCGCCGATTACAATAATATCAAACATCAGAATTTACGATTTACGATTTACGATTTACGATTTGGGTATCGGGTGTCGGGTGTAGGGTACAGGGCTCTCCGATGTCATCCTGACGAAAGTCAGGATCTCCCGCCAGTTGCTCCGAGGCTAGGGATCCCGGCCTTCGCCGGGATGACACATTCGAAGAGCCCTTTTCCCAACAACCGATACCCGACACCCGATACCTGAAGCCCGACACCCTCATCACGATTCATTTGTTCCCGGTATCGGATAACGTTTGAACTCTTTTTCCCGGTCAAACAGATACCTGTACGTGATATAGTGCTTTGCCGGTACGCTGCCCACCGAAATGAATATCTTTCTCATTTTGGGGTTGAAGTCGCCTACCCAGGAAAATTCGACCTCCCGGTACTGCTTCTTCCGTTTAAACACCTGTACCAGCTGCCAGATAAAGGCTGATTCAATGCCGAGCCCCTGGTACTTGGGTATGACGCCCATGAGCACCCCGCGCGCCCGGGTGATGGATTTTCGCTTAATGTACCAAAGGAATTTCAGTTTATTCCAGATATGCAGCTTCCCGTCGAGGTGCTTCAGAACCATGTTCACATCGGGATACATCAGGTAGATGGCGATCGGTTTGTTATCCCGGTAGGCGAGCCAGATAAACTCTTCGTCGATAATGGCTTTGGCCTTTTTTAAGGTATTCAGGATATAATCCGATTGCAGGGGTTCAAAATTCTCCTTAAACGAAGCCCAGGCGACATTGAATACTTCCGCAAAATCAGCGATCATTTTATCCTGATTCTTCCAGGTGAAATGCCTGAACTGGTATTCCCGTTTTTTTGCAACCCATTCGGCAATCCTTGTGAACCGTTCCGGCATATCTTTGGTTACATCCAGGTGAAAACCTTCCTGCTTGTAATAGGTTTGAAAGCCATAGGATTCGAACAAGGCCTGATAATAGGGGGGATTGTAGGCGACTTCATAGGAAGGGTGCGTAAAACCTTCAACCAGAAGCCCTGAGTAACTATCGACCTCGCCGAAATTCATCGGGCCATCCATGGCTTCCATTCCTTTCCCGGTGAGCCAGGATTTGGCCGTATCGAACAGAAGATGAGCAGCATGCTGATCGTTGATGCATTCGAAGAATCCGATTCCCCCGGTTGGCTGATCCTGGATATGGGCCGTCTGGAAATTAATGAATGCAGCAATCCGCCCAATCAAAGCTCCCCGTTCGTTCTTAAGTATCCATCGGGTTGCCTCCCCATGTTTGTAATACACGTTCTTGCCGGGATCAAAGATGGCATCGATATCCTGGTCGAGCGGACAAACCCAGACAGGGTCCCCGCGATAGAGAATCTTCGGTACCTCGATGAATTCCCTGCCTGTTTTTTTGTCACTGACAGCTATGATCTTCATCTGCAAAAAGTTATTTCTGATAAACCTGCCGGATCAGCTCCTCGTATTTTTCATGGATGAATTTCCGCCTGAGTTTCAGGGTTGGGGATAGCTCCCCGGTTTCGGGCGACCAATCATGTGGCACCAGCCTGAATCTGCCTATCTTTTCTGAAGGGCTGAGTCTTCTGTTTATCTTTTGTATCTCGTCCTTCAGGATTTCATTTACCTCTGATGAGGTAACCAGATCTTCGCGTTTATCGAAAGAGACGCCTTTGGCCTGAAGTTGTTTTTCCAGCTGGACAAAGTTGGGTGAGATGAGGGCGCCGGGGAATTTTTCCCCATCACCCACCACGCAGGTTTGTTCGATTAATTCCGATTCTTTCAACCGGCCTTCAAGCACCTGGGGAGCAATGAATTTCCCGTTCGACAGCTTGAATATTTCTTTCTTCCGATCGGTTACTAACAGGTGGATACCTCGTTCAAGTGAGCCAATGTCACCGGTATGAAACCACCCATCCTTATCAATCACCGACCGGGTCATTTCAGGCTCCTTATAATATCCCAGCATTACATCGTGCCCGCGGCAGAGAATCTCCCCATCTTCGGCGATTTTCAGTTCCACACCGTCAATCAGCGATCCTACGGAACCCAGTTTCAGGAAGGGTTTCATCTGCCGGTTTATGGTGATAATGGGGGAGGTCTCGGTAAGTCCGTACATGTTGATGATTTTGATCCCGGCTGCCCAGAATATTCTTTCCAGCCTGGGCTGCAAACTGGCTCCGCCGCAGCCAGCAAGCCGGATCCGCCCTCCGAGGGCTTCCCGCCACTTACTGAAAATGAGTTTATCGGCAATTTTCAATTGCTTTTTGTACAGCCAGGTGCTGTCGGAATCCAGCTTGTACCGCAGTCCCAGCCGCACGGCCCAGAAGAAAATCTTTTTCTTGATGCCGGTCAGCTTGTTGCCTTTGGCAATGACGTTATCATAAATCTTTTCGAGAATCCTGGGCACAGTATCGAACCCGTCTGCCTTTATCTCTTTCAGGTTTGCCGCGATGGTCCCCATGCTTTCTGCGTAGTAAATCCTGGCCCCGCTGTATTGGGTCTGATAGTTACCCATCCGGCCTCCGACATGGCAAAGCGGCAGAATGCTCAGGTAATTGTCATCCGGACCCAGTCCGAATACCTCTGCCGCAGCAAGAAAATTCCTTACCAGGTTCTTATGTGAAAGCATTACCCCTTTGCAAACTCCCGTTGTTCCCGAGGTGTAAATGAGGGTAGCGCAATCATCGGGGGTGATCTCCTGCTTCCGTTTGGCTAGCTCGTCCTTTACCTCCTCCTTCTTTTGCCTGCCAAGCTCAACGATTTCCATCCAATTGGGCTCATTATCAATTGGTTCAATCGTATAGCAGGAGCTTAGCGCAGCCAGCTTGTCCACGGCAGGCCTGACCTTTTGCAGGAGATTCCGATCCGAAACCACCACGGCCTTCGCATCGGAATGATCCAGTACATACAGGTATTCCTCTGTGTTCAACGAGGTAAAAACCGGTACATGAACCACGCCCGCCATCGCCATCCCCATGTCCATGAAGTTCCATTCGGGCCGGTTGTTGGTGATGGTCGCCATCTTGTCGCCTTTCTGATATCCCAGGGCCAGAAGCCCATACGCAAAATCATGCGACAATCCGATATACTCCTGGGCGCTATATGAAACCCACTGGTCCTTGCTTTTGGCGTTGAGGATTCCCTCCTTGTTGAACAGTTTCTGATATCGGTCCAGCAAATCGAAGGTGCGGCTGATAATCATGGCAATCCGGTTTTTGGAATTATACGTATGTAAAATAGTGTAAAATAGTGTAAAATTAAAACAGGAGTGATTTGTTCCCTATACCTTTCTATCTTTAAGGAACCAATCAAATCCTTCTTACCATGTCACCTTTCAATAAAAATCAGATCCTTGTTTTTGCCTTGTTATTTCTGACATTCGGATGCAAGCAAAAGAATGATGCTTCAGTAGAGATTGTTACAATTGGAAATAGCAAAATACCTGTTATTCATGTCGATAAAATCACCGAAAAAGCGGAAGTCAAGCTGAGCGACTGGGTGACGGATCTTCATCTTATTCACCTGGAAACCAATGAGAAAAGTGCGTTCAACTTTGCCATGAGGGTCTTTGCCGGGAAAGAATATGTAATCATTTCAACCCCTGGGAATGGTATTCTGATGTTCGATCAGAATGGAAAATTTGTACGTGTTCTGGCAAATGTTGGCAAGGGCCCCGGTGAAGTCATGGATGCTAATCGTAACATCTTTGTTGATGAGGATAATGACAGGCTCTATGTTGCTGACATGGTAATGATGACTCAACGGCTTCTCTCGTACGGTATAAAATCCGGAGGTTTTACCAGTATCCCCTTGATGCATAAAGGACCCGAGATCGGCATACGGGATATCATCGTTCTTGAAGACAGCCTTCTGTATATTACCACCATGCAGGTGCGGGGAAGAACATCCAATTGCCCGCTGTTCTGCCAGACTACCTCGGGTAAGCTGCTGTGGGAGATCAGCAGGACCCATCCGCTTGGTTTAACCGATGCTTCCATCCAGTTGGCTGATGGCCGTATTTATATGTATTATAATTTTTCACAAGATACCACCTGGGTCGTCGAGGGGCAGCAGTTAAGGCCTGTTGCAGTCGTTACTACAGATCTGGCAAGGGCTTATCCTGATGAAAAAGTGGGTACTGCTTACGTAGGCCTGTATCCATTAACGGATCACCTTTTTACCGGTAGCTGGACCACAATCAAGTCTGTCGAGTTTGACAAGCGATACAATATGAATCGGGCGACTTATTCCGATCGGGAAACCTTTGTTTTTGACAGCAAAACCAATCGGGCCAAAAATATCGGGGCCATTCAAAATGATTTTCTTGGCACCAACGAAAAGTTCTATCCGCAGTTCCATCCGAATGGCACCATGACGGCTTCCTTTCAGGCGCTTGACCTACGGGAGATGGCCGATTCAGTTTCGAAATTGCCGGGCACCTCGCCGGAAGCTAAAAAGAGGCTCGAGAATATTCTGCAGACTGTTTCTGAAAACGATAATCCGGTGCTGCTGGTGGGCAAGGTTAAAATCTAGGGCAAAGGAAGCTCAGTTTATGGTTATACTGAGCGGTGATAGGAGCCGGTCGGCTCCATCGGGGCCCCTTGCAGTGATCTCTTCAAACAGTATGCCCTGGCCACGGTTGGTATTTTTGATTTGTGCGATCATTTCATCGGTCAGTTTACTGTTTTTAGAGTCATAGTGATAAACAGTAAATCCTCGCTGCAGGGTCATTTTAAAGGAAATGATCTCGAATGAGTAGTTAAATTCGAAGTCATCCGGCATCTTTGCAGCGATATTCCCGGCAGCAATCAGAATATCCCGGCTTACAAATCCATCCTTTTTGTTGGCAATGGTGGGAACCGGATCGGGAAGTTTCTTTACCCGGAAATTCTCCGATCCCATTCTTTTCGTTCCTCCTCCTATTCTCACCGATACCTCAATTACAGCTTGTCTGCAGGTAGCAGGAACCACCACCACCCAGCCGTTCTTGCCTGGATTTTGCTTGATGGTGCCGCACGAAATCACCGGGAATATATCTTCAGCGGGAACGCCTGATATAGAGATGGATACCGGGTTGTTCACCCCTGCATACAGTACGTTCATGTTGGTAGCAGACACCGTCAGCGATGGCTGGGCAACAACATATTCATTCTTGAAATGATAAATGTTTTCAATTCCCGAGCTGTTCACCACACTTACAAAACCGGCGTATTTTTCCAGACCTGCCGAATAGGACGGAAAAGAAAACCTTACCCGGCCCTCACGACTTGAAATGAGAGTAGCCTGACTTTTCCTCGACAGCGGCAGGGAGTCCACCCCCCGCATCAGGTAAACATTCGGACTCTGGCTGGTGTCATAGGCTGCTACAATCACCTCGGCCTCATAGGTTTCTCCCGTGAAAAGATAATTGCTGGCGGGCAGTACTTTTGCCTCAATCCGGTCATATTTAAAGTCATCAGCACTGATTGAGTTCAGCAGGACATTAACTATATCGAGTTCTGCATTGTAGACTTCCGTAATTATTTTATTCAGGATTGGGATGTCGGCTGCCAATGGGATTTCATAGAAATTGTGAATTTCCCAGCTTTCCTTATTTCCTGAAGCATCAAAGTATACACCATCTGTTTCCAGTCCGAAGTTGAGAAGTTCCCTGTATTTGGGGTCTACCAGGTCCATCATTTTTTTTCGGAATTCAACGATTTTGTTTTTTAGTTCTCCCGACTTACCATTAGAGCCATCCCCCGCACTTCCCATAAGATAATTTGTCGGTATGCTGTAGTCATCTTTCTTCTGGAGCTTAAGCAGTGGAATCACACGGGCAGAATCCAGGGGAATTCTTTCCGTTTTGGCGATCATCTCATCACGCAGGTTTTCAATATATTCTACCATTTCCGAGGAGAGCTTCTGTGCTTTTTTTGCTTTATCCCAGAAGGGCCCTACTTCACTCTGATTAAGGTGAAATCCCTTTTCAAAGCTGGCATAGGTGCTTTTAAGTTTCCTGGAGAAATTTTCATTCGTAAGCAGAACGCTGTCATTCACTACAGAGAATGCGTTAAGGACCTCCTTTGATACATTGAGTGCCAGCAAGGCGGTAAGTACCAGATACATCATCGAGATCATCTTTTGTCGGGGTGTTTCACGGTGCCCTGCCATCTCTTAAAGTATTACTGGTTAAGTGTATATTGAAGAAAGAATGAAAAGTCTCCCGATTGAAGGAGCGCGAAATCGGTGATGACCATCGTAAGGATAAGTTGATGCCCTTCACGTTTTCCATGGCCCGTGAAACTCGTGCCGATATCGTTTATAAGAACCTTGGGCACATGGTCGAGCCTGATTTTACCCGTGGGACGGCCTGTTCTGCCCCGGCTGTTGCCCACATAGTGACCGGCCTGCAAATAGAGCTCAACGCCATCGGGGATGCTTCCAGAAATTATCTCCACGGAAATGGATGCGAAGGGCTCGGCAGGATTTATTTCAAAAGAGTAGTTTATCCATTGTGTGCTGTCTGCTATAAGTTCGGTATTTATCCCGGCTGACAGAGCGGGAGTCAGGTCCAGGGTCATGGCTGACCGGTCAGAAACCGACAGGCTGTTCTGTGCACAAGCCGGATCGGATAGGACCAGCATGACCAACAAGACGAAAAATAATCTGCAGACTTTCATAGTTTTAAGGTTAGTGTGTCTACTGGTCTTTCTGAAACCTGATTTCCCGTGATTTTTTATAAATGATCACCTTAAGGACTTTATCCTCACCCGAGGTAAGACTCATCCTGAAAAGATCACTTTCCAGCTGATATCCTTTCGGAATACCATTGGGATATATTTTAACCTGCCAGTCGCCAGGCCTTAAATCATCAAATGTGAATGTTCCGTTTCGTGAGGTAAGGATCCTGAATAGCTCTGGTCCATTGCTTGCCTCCACAATCAGGTTTTCTATCTCCTCCTTAACCGGGTAATACCCCTTTTTCCCGCTTTTTTCATCTTCCTGTATCACAAGCTGCCCTGTAATTTTTGCCGACTGCGTGAGCATGAGTTCAAACCGGGCTTGTTTTCCGGGCTCAATGGTTATCCGGTAGGGACCGGGAGTGCCGGCGATGGTGTTAAGTCCTGCACTGGATTCATCCATGGCCAACAGATAGGTCCCAACTTTCAGCATGGGGAATTCAAAGACTCCGCCCTTATCGGTAATCGCAATATTTCCGTTCAGGTTGAAAAGGATACCTTCAACCTGGTCTACTCCGCTATTGATTATTTTACCCGAGAGGCTGCCTATGTTTTCTTTCCTGGATATCGGGGCATTAATCGTATAGGTGTATTTCACCAGAAAATTCAGCTCTTTCTTGTTCAATGAATTTCTGACGAGATTGTAATTCGAAGCAACCTCAATTTCATGGTACTGATTGATTATCTGGTTAATCCTCAGAGACAGCAGGCTCCTGTCACGATAATACTCTTCAATCTCATAATTATTCTGATAATCAAACGAAACGAAGGTTTTTTTCTTTAGCGCCATCTGCAATGACCCTCCGTAATAGAAATGATGGAATCCGGCCAGCAGGTATTGCTGGCCCCCCTGGTAATTCAGAAACCATTCGGCCGAAAAAGTCTCATTGAATGTGTATTTCCCGGATGCATACCCCTTGTAAAAATTCGTCAGTTCTCCATCGTTGATTTTCAGGTAATTGATCATTTTTCCGATTTCACCGTTAACGGTAAGCGATAGTTGATTGAATCGGCTCTGAATCATGAGCCGACCGGTATACTTTGAATAATTGAACAGCGGCTCGATCGCGCGATCCTCACGTCCTGTAATGAAAAAGCCTATGCTCAGTGAGTTTTTCGGGTTCACCCGGTAGCTTGTCAGAAAATGAAAATTCCGGCTGAAAGGAGCATTCGAATAGAGAGTGTCAAGAGCCAGGTTTGACCGGTTTCGGTCATAATTGACGGACAGGCTTACTTTCTTTTTAAGATTTGCGGTAATGCCAGACGACAGGTAGCTGGAATTTGAGAAATACCCGGGAAAGCCCGGATCCGCCTGGGTGAGGCTGAAATGCGAACGGAAGATTGAATAATTGACCTGGCAGGCGGTCCGGAAGCCTTTGGTGAACCGGCCCTGATGCATTCCACCCGCCACCTCTATATCGGCATTGATCCAGCGAAAGGGGATCAGCATTCCCGATAAGGTCAGTAATTGAGCATTTTCGCCGCTGGTAGTGAATTTTATCAGATAGCCGGCATCAAGCCTTATTTTTTCATTGACGCGATAGTTGGAATAGAGTGCCAGAATCTGCCGGGTTCCCGGGAAATACCGGGGAAAATGGAAGAAGGAGCCTATTGAGATCTTGCCCAAGGTATGGGTAATGCCAATTCCCCTCCCGCTCCGGGAGGACTCGGTAAGATCTGTAAGTCGGTAGTTATGGTCACCCACTCTGATGTGTGTTCGGGGGGTGGAATAATTCAGGTAGTATTCATCATTCAACCCGAGAATTGGATTGCCCCCGCGATCAGGGCCGCGAAAATGAAAATCGAGTTTCCGCTGTTTGGCCTCGTTGAGAACACCTCCTCCCCGAAGGTCAAACATCGAACCATATTCGCGTTTGGCGTTACGGTTATGGGTAACCAGAAGTCCCGAAACTTTGATGGGGAATCGGTTGAACCCATCGAATTTCTGATTTCCGCCCGGAATCACGTCAAAGATATAGGAAGCGGTTTGTTCAGTTTCCGGTTTGTCAGAAACAGAGGCAGATAGGGTAACCACAGCCTGGGTAAAGTTGATCAGGTTTTTGGGGATGGTCACCGCGACTCGCGCAACGATTCCTGAGTCAGCCGGAATTGTAAATAACCGTTCCTCCAGTTTCTTGTCATTGGTTATGTGAGATATTATTGCCCCATCCAGATTCGACAGGTATCGGATCAGGAAGCCGGTTGTCAGGGTGTCACCGGCAAACAGGTACAAGGGCGTCTTGAGCTTGTCAACCCGGATCTCATACCGGGGAAGGATAGTTATGGGGATGGTAACGATTCCAAAGGGTTCCCCGGCTGATTTCTCGAATGCCTCCAGCTTAATGGAATAATTGCCGGCGCTGGTGTTCTCCGGAATGTGGATGGTTAAAATTTTGTTGATTCCCGACTTCTGCTCAACCCGGATAGATGAATAATCGGTTATCTGCCTCCAGCTCTCGGGTGTAATGAGCTTCAGTTGAATCTCTTTCTCAGTTTCACCAGGATTGTTCAGCATGATGAGCACGTTGGAAGTAGAGCCTGCAGCCATCTCTTTCCGTTTCTCGTTCAGGAGCCGAATCTCCAGACCAGACTGGCCTGAAGCTTCCAGCTGAAAAAAAAACAGAAGACCGAGAATGGCTGCAGCTACTTTCAACATTCATATGCACTTTAATCATATGATTCAGGGTTCAAAAAAACAGGGTGTATTCGAGTCCGAAAACGTCATTTTCCTGGCCGGCGGCAATGATGATTGCCTGATAGGTCTTTTGACCCGGAAGTCCCTCCAGATCCAGTCGGAATCGGGTTGATGTCAATGGATACATGCCTTTTTTCTGCGCTGAGATCACCTTAATCGAAGCCCCTTTATCGTCAAACAGCTCGATCGATACATCGGGAGCAATGTAATGGTCGCCGTTATTGACAAGGTCAACAGCCAGAAAAAGCTTGGTTCCTTCGGTAATCAGCGTCGGTTCAAGGAATTTCAGTGATCCGATGCCCTTGTCTGCTATTTCAGTTACAATCTGAATGGCATACCGGGTAACGGTCCGGATGTTCAGGTCCCCCTTCTGGTTCGGATCTATCGGATCTACTCCTTCTACCATAAGCACACTCCAGTAGGTACCCCTGAGGGAATCAGCCGGGGGTATGGTGATTTCATATTGGATAAACCGAACCTCTTTCCCTTTTACAATCACTGATTTTGGACTGAACTGAATCCAGCGCGCACTGGAACGTGCATGGCTCACCGGTTCGTCATAAAAGGTATATTCCTGATAATTAAACAATAGGTCTGATTGATAGACCTTTATTTCCTGGTCATTTTCATCACTGTTCTGAATCTTGATTTCACCTTTAATTATTTCACCCGGTTTACCATTGTGAATATGTTTCAGGCTGCCCAGCACCTCGATGGATCCGTAGGTTGTCAGCGGTGCCCAGGCCAAAAGTAAAATGACAAATAGTAATCTATAGTGTTTCATGCCGTTAGCTTAAGAATTCAGTTATACTCCAGCCGACAAAGTCAGGGTTACCGTTACCGAGGATCCCCCCGACACAGCCCTGACAGCACCGTAAGTGGCAGCCGGATTATCCAGCCCCCATGTATATTTCAAAACATATCCATCATCCGATCCGGTTCCGGAAAAGCAGGATCCAATTCCTGTTATAATATTAGCGGCTGAGCCCGAAAGGGTTGACTCCGATCCAAGGGTTCCTGTTGTTCCGCCAAAATTTGCATTGGGAGCCTTGGCAATCAGGCGGAGCTGGGTGCCTGCCGGTACGCTGCCGGCACTAACCGATGCGCTTAATGTTCGGGTCTGGCTTCCAGCTACAACCGAGGAAATTTTTACCCTCGCCGTTGAATCGGCGATACTCGACTGAACAGCCTCCCCTGCAACATTTGTGGTTAATTCGAGATTTACGGTCGATGAGTTGCTGCTCAAAAGGTTAATCTCAGGCATTCCTAACGAGAGATCATGGGCCGCCGTGTTGGTTTGCCCAATAGCAGGCGAGCAAAGTATTGCTCCCAGTAGGGCGACACTGAGTAGAAGAAATGATTTTTTCATTGCTGAATTATTAAAGTTTATATGAGTTGAAAATTGTCCTGCCAGAAATCTGAGGCTAAAGTAGTGCCCCGGAATTCCGCGTTTCACTCCGCTTTGCTGAAAATCAGGTTCAGAAAGACGGATTTAAATTTCCAATTTCCTTAGAAAAAAATGGGGAATTGAGTGGGAAGAATCAGTTTCCGTCGTGGGCAGTTATGGTAAGGACAATGGTAAGGGATACAGGTGATGAAGATGCCGAGAGTAACTGATAAGCCGTTGTCAGGTTGGTTGGTGACCAGTTGTAGGTCAATTTGTATCCGTCGTTGTATCCGGTGCCCGTATAGCAGCTTCCGATACCGGTTACCAGGTTCTGGTCCACAATGCCCAGGACAATCGGTGTGGAAACAACGGTTCCCAGCCTTCCCCCGCTGTTGATGAGCGTGCAGGATGAAGCCACCAGGGTCAGGGTTGTGCCGGTTGGTATGGAGCCGCTTGAAATTCGTGCGGTAATCTCCCGATTGGTTCCACCTGGTACCAGAGAGGAAATCTTGACGAACATATTGGAATTGGAAACAGCCGAAACCGGCATTCCTGCAACGCTCGTTGATAAGGTCAGGCTTACCGGGGCATGATTGGTCTCTATCAGCGCAAAATCCTGAACCTGTAATGTTATGATGTCGCCAGCCGTAAAGCTTTGCGCCAAGACTCCTCCGTTGGCAATAAGGAGCAGCCACAGAGATAGGGTTACAATTCCGGCATTTCTTTTCATAACGGGATTTGTTGCAAAAGTAGCCGATATCCCTTTGGACTTGAGTCAGATGAATGCTGATATTAAGGGAGTAAATCCTGATTTTATTTTCAGGAATTCCGACAAGGGAGTAAGAATCCCTGGTCCTATTCGGTGGCAGTAATGGTATAGGTGACAGAAATCTCCATCGATCCGGGTACCATGTTTCCGGATTCGGCGGAAGTCAGTCCCTCCCAGGAGTAGGTCAGCTGATGACCTTTATGGCTGCCTCTTCCGGTATAGCAACTGCCGATACCGGTAATAATATTCTGTGGGAACCGGGTGAGGGTAACGGGGCCGGAAGGGCTTCCGGTAGTTCCGGCACCGGCGCCTGCATCCTCACCGACCATCAGGTTGATCTGTATCTGAGCCGGGAGATTGCCTGAACTCATGTGCACGGAAATGGAGTTGGTTGATTCACCGGCAACGATGGAAGAATAATTTATCCATGTCTTATCCAGGGTATTAGGGGTGATCACTTGCTCTGCTTCATGATCGGAAATGAAAGTAATCCGGGTATCGGGTCCGGAAAAATCAATCAGCGCCAAGGCAGGGATTGAAAACTTCACAGGCATATCAACCTTGTTTCTTTCCTGGGCATGAACCATCCATCCGGATTGCACAAGGATCAGGAGAAAGAAAAACCTATTTCTGGCTAGCCTCATAGTAACCGATCAGAAAGTGATAATTCCATTTTTTAGGGCATATTTCACAAGGTGTGCGGTATTTTCAAATCCCAATTTATCGAAAATATTCTGTTTATGGGTACCCACAGTTTTTATGCTGATAAAAAGCTTGTCGGCTATTTCCCGTATTGACTGTCCTTCGGCCAGTAATTTCAGGATCTCAGACTCCCTTTCTGTTAGGTCTGCAGGTTTATTGATTCCCCGCGTTTCCTGGTCCAGATAATCCTGAATTATTACTTCGGCGGCATCTGCGCCCAAATACTTCTTGCCTGTATAAACCTGATTGATGGCATCAACCAGTTGGTCATACGTGCAGTTCTTCATAAGATAGCCCCAGGCCCCTGCCTCAATCATCCCCTTAACATAGGTCTTATCTGCATGCATCGACAGGGCTATAACTTTAATGTCGGGGTAATCTGAGCGTAAGGCAATGGTCGTATCTATGCCGTTGAGTATGGGCATCCCTATATCCATCAGAATTATGTCAGGAACATTGAACCGGACCTGATCCAGAACCTGACGGCCATTCTCAGCCTGCGAAATGATTTCAATGTTATTTGCATCCGTCAGCAGGTTCGACAGACCCTCGCGGAACAGCTTATGATCATCAGCAATTATAACTTTTATCGGCATGGCAGTTAGTTATATCGGAACCAGCAAGCTGACCCGGTTTTTTTGTCCCGATGGTGTTTCCAGAATCAAGGATCCCTGCAATGAGTCCAGACGTTCCTTGATGAGGAACATTCCAAGTCCCTCATTCCCTTGTAATGGGCTCTGCTCATTATAGGTGTTCGGAGTCTTTCCATTGTCCGTGATCGAGACTCTCAGCTGGTCCCCCTCCTTACCTACGGAAATCTGTATTTCAGTAGCTTGGGCATGCTTGACAATATTCAGCACTAATTCGGAGATAATCCTGAAAAGAAGGATTCGGATATCATCAGACAGACCAAGGTTGCTCTCGTCACCCGTTACTGAGGTCCTGATCTCAAAGAGACCCGAAAACTGATCGAGCTTCCATTTTATCGCACTGATCAACCCGAGTTCATAGAGGATCGGGGGGCTCAGTTCATAGGTAAGTGACCTTGACTGACTGATGGTATCCTGGATCAGCAGGGTGCAATCAACCAGTTGTTTTTTAGCCTCTTCCAAAGTTGTCTTATTGAGCGCAGAGGTAATCTTCAAGTTGGCTAATGAAAGTGTCGGCCCCAGGTTATCGTGCAAAAGTTCCGCAATTCTCCTTCTCTCTTTTTCCTCGGCAAGGGTGAGGGCTGAGTTCAGAACCTTAAGTTTTTCCTTATACGCGTCGATTTCACGAAGACTCTTCAGAAGTTCACTTTCAACCTTTTTACGAAGGGTGATGTCATGGTTGATCCCACGGTATCCCAAATAGTTGTTTTGCCCGTCAAAAACCGGAAATCCGCTGACAGACATCCAGACAGCCGTACCATCCTTGCGGGAGCTGACGTACTCTTCTCCCCGGAAGGATGTGCGGTTTTTTATATAACTGAAGACCAGGTTTTTAATGCGGTTTTTCTCTGAACGTTCCTGAAAAAAAGATAAAAAACCTTTACCAATCATCTCATGAGTAGGAAACCCCAAAATCTTTTCGGCCGCTGAACTGATGTATATAACCCTACCCCTGGAATCCACCTCCCAGAAAAACTGGATATCGTATGCAGAAATCTCAAGAAAACGGCTTTCGGTTTTGTGAAATTCTTCAGTCCGCATCCTGAGCTGCCGTTCAAGATCCATATTCTCCCGTTGCAGGTGCTCCTCCTTAACTTTATGGCGGAAAGCGACCTGAATCACCTCTTTCAGCTCATTCAGATAGACCGGCTTGGTCAAAAAAGCATCGGCTCCCTGACGAAGGCCTTCAACACGAACTGACGGATCCTGACCGATAGCCGAAACCATGATTACCGGAATAGCTTTTGTTTTTTCGTTGGATTTTAGCTGCCGGCATACCTCATAACCATTTATATCAGGCATGATAAGATCCAGGAGAATAACATCCGGCATTTCCCTTTCTGCAAAAGAGATGCTGTCGCGTGCCTTATCGCACAAAATCACCTGGACATCAGGAAATCCAATATGTATCATGGACTTGATCAACCGCAGGTTAACCACCTCATCATCGATGACCAGAATCCTATTCATCTCATAATCTGAACTAAAGCGCCAATCTATAAAGGTGTAACATTGTTTTCATTCTGCTGGGTCAGTTCGTCAAATAGTCAGAAAACGACACCCCGGGCGGGTGGCTAAATAGCTTAGAATCTGAGCGAAAGGCAGCTCAGCCCTCCATCGAGCTTCCGGAATTCTGAAATATCCACCAACAGTACCGGATATCCGGCCGAATCAATCTTTTGCCTGGTTTTGGGAAACCCCGCGGGCACCAGCACCGTGCCATTGATGTAGAGGGAATTGGCGGCGTAGGCTTCCTCAGGGTCCACTTTGATCCGGTGGAAATGTTGAAATGTGGAATGTGATAAGAACTCGCCGGTTATGAGGATGGTTTTTTTATCCAGATAATTGACCCCGGTCTTCAGGTGAAGCATCGTTCTGAGCGCAACGGTTGAGCCCGTTAACCCATACTTATTTAGGATTCCGATAAGTTGAACAGCCCCCTGCAAATTTGTTCGTTCCGATATCCCGATATAGAAATGGTCCCTAACCATCATAATGTCTCCGGCCTCGACGGTGCCCGGTGCGGTGATCTCCTCCACGGATTCAAAGAAGGATTCCAGCACGGCACGGATGCCGTCGGTTTCGTCCCGCCGCGTAGGAGCGCCCGGGCGTGTTACCACCGCACATCGCGGCGTGCACAGTGCCACATCTTCGATGAAAACGGAATCGGGGAAGCGGCTGTCGGAAGGCAGAACGGTCACTGTTAATCCACAAGATTCCAACGCTTTAATATAGCTATAGTGCTGCTGTAGAGCCAGATCATAATCTGGCTCCCCCAACCCGGCTGTGGTGATGCCGCGACCCAGTTCAGGGCAGGGAAGACGGACGATGGCGTGGTTCATGTTACTGGTTGCTGGATAAAATGGTTACTGGTTGCCGGTTACCGGTTGCCGGTTAGGCCAGAACTGTCATCCTGACGAAAGTCAGGATCCCATGCCTCGGAGCATTGGCCATGAGATTCCGGTATGCACCGGAATGACATCAGCGCGCCCGATACCCGATACCTGACACCCGATACCCAAATCGAAAATCGTAAATCGTAAATCGTCAATACCTGCACTCTCTCGCCGCTTCCGCGAAAGTCACGAGATTCTCCGGCGGGCATTCGAAAAAGTGGTCGGAGGCGGCACAGATATAGCCTCCTTCATATCCGACCTTTTCAAACAGCTCCCGTACATTGTTTCTTATCTTTTCGGCCGGACCTTCGCTGAGGGTGCTGAACTGATCTACCCCGCCGATCAGGGCGATGCGGTTGCCCACCTTCCGCTTGAAGTCCCAGGGCTCCTGGTTGCCGCCCACGCTGAGAGGAGCCAGGGTTTCCGATGCGTCAGCGCCGGTTTTTATAATGAGTTCCTCAATTCCAACGGTGCCGCCGCAGGTATGATACGATATTTTAAATCCGAGATCATGGAGGGCATCGTGCATCTTCCGGTCATACGGCAGACAGAACTGCTCAAACAGGTCAGGGGAGATCACCGTGGATGAAGCCGATCCGCCGCCGGTTTCGATCAGGTCGAATTTGGCGCCCTTCATCGATTCAATGAAGTGAAGCTTCTTGTCGAGAAGGATCTGCATCAGTTCATGCACCCAGTCCGGCTTTTCAAATGTGGCATAGATCAGGGCTGTAATATCATACAGACAGGCCGCATGCTGCCAGCATCCGGCCTGGTCGCCCCATACAAACCCTCGCAGTATGCCATTGTCACCAACCTCGTCATATTTTTTATTCACCGGGGCAATGGTCAGGGTTCGGGCAGGCATGTATTTGCGGATCAGGTTGATGTCTTCATCATGCTTGATCAGATACTCGGTGATCCAGGTGGTCTTCCGGTTTCCTTCACTTTTATAGGTCAGGATTCCTTCCGGAGTTTCAATGGTATGATGTACGATCCTTTGTTCAGGATCATTGTTGATTACCAGGGGAATGTCCTTCCAGGTTTTCGTATTGAACAGCGTCGGATCCGAATCCACCACCCAGAACTGGTCCATCTCCTCGAAATACTGGATCTGAGCATCAAGCCCGGTTTTTTGGAAGGCCTCGAGGTCCGATGCCCCACCCATGTATTTATTCAGATGATAAGCCTGCCACTGATGAAGAGAAACAGGCAGGCGATCAGGCTTTTCACGGTTGAGAGCAGCGAGGAGGCGTTCTTTCGGGGTCATGGCAGTGAGTTTGGGGCAAAGATAGGAAAAGGTTGAAGCTAGTTGCCGGTTAAAGCCAGTTGCCGGTTGCCGGTTGCCAGTTGCCGGTTAAACCCAGTTGCCGGTTGCCGGTTGCCAGTTGCCGGTTAACGCAATGATGTCATTCCGGTGAAAGCCGGAATCTCCTGACATCTGCTCCGAGGCATGAGATCCTGACTTTCGTCAGGATGACAGTTCTGGCCCAACCGGCAACCGGCAACCGGTAACCGGCAACTGGCTTCAACCAGCTCCCTCGCCCTTAACGAGACATTACCCTCCATGTGATCCGGGAGTAGCCCAGCGAGGACTTCCCGGTCTGGATTGCGGTGTTGCTGTTTGCCTTAACGGTAAGTATCTGGATGGAATACTCCCCCTTTTCGAAATCAAACGTTTTACCGTCATCATTATACAGATCGAAATGCCCGTCATTCTTGCCGTAAACCCGTACTTCAACTCCTGACTCCCGACTCCAGTCTGAGGTCTTTCTTACTGCGGGAATCATCGGAATAATGCCGCCATCCCTCACAAAAAGCGGGATCTTGTCCAGCACAGCTTTTACGGTTATGGTGCCGAAACCGGCCGGTTTTCCGGAATAAAAATCGAACCATTCCCCGGGAGGCAGGATCACGGTGCGTTCGGTTTCGCCTGTGAACAAGGGGGCGACCAGGAGGTTGTCGCCCACCATATATTGGTTTTTAATCTCTCCCGATGCCGGAAATCCGTCGACCAGCTGCATGGCACGGAACGGCGGCTTGCCCTCAAAATAGTACTGGGCAAATGTTGAATAGAGGTAGGGAAGCAGCTGCATGCGGAGGAAAGCCACATCCTGACAGGCTTTGTACACATCGGGAAAAGACCAGGGTTTCGTTCCGTCGGCCCAGGCGTTGATCATGGCCATGGGCGAGAAACAGACGGTTTGCATCCGGCGGACCCACTCTTCGGAGGAACCGCTCGCACGAACTTCCGGAGTCCAGAGCAGGCCGGAAAAGCCGGAATTGATGAGGGCTGTGATGAAATCCTTATGACTATAGTAATCATTATAAATAACATACGGATAAGAAACTGACCCTGCATTAGCCGCGCGGATCAGACCGTAGGTCCGTTCATTCTTTTGCCTGAAGATCTCGTCAGTCAGGGTCATCATCTGGAGCCCATAGGTCTGGCGCATCTGTTCGCCGTCGCGACCGGATGGGAAGGTCGCACCATCGGGCCAGAGCCAGGAGTCGAATCCGTCGACTTCATCCATCTTGAAACCGCTGGCACCGATATCGAGCTGATTCTTAACGAAATGATCCTGCATGATCTTCCGGGCTTCCGGCAGGGTATAATCAACAACGGTTCCGCACCAGACAGTATGGGAGCCGGTAAGGTCCTTCATTTTATTGTCAAGGGTGCCGCCTGGAACCAGGTATGGATTCATCCACAAATTCAGGTGTATACCCTTTGTCAGCATTTCGCCGATAAATGAGGCCGGCTGCGGGAACCGGTTGGGATCCCATTCAAAGGAGCAGGGATAGGAGTGGCTGTGCCAGCCGGGCTCTAGTCCCACCACATCCAGCGGGAAATTGTTCTGTTCAAATCCGGCAGCCTCTTCACGTACCTCCCTTTCTCCATAAAGGGTTGGGGTCCTCTGCCAGAATCCCAGTCCCCATTTTGGCGGGATGATTCCGCCGCCGCAATAGAGGTTGAAGCGCTGAACCACCTCCATCATGTTCCTGCCGGTGAACAGGATGATTTCTACACCGGATTCCGGGATCACCATCCCGATATTGTCCGAGTAAGGCTGTGCATTCCATGCCTTGTCGGTGTTCCGGTCGCGGGTAACGGGCGGATTTTTGCTGTCCTTTCGCACTGCCGACCCAACCGAAACATCGATATACCGTGCCGCATTCACGAGCACGCCATAGCCCTTGCTGGACACAAAGAAAGGAACCGGGGCATGCGTCCGCCCGTTATCTTCACCTCCGTAATGGTCCACATGGAGGCGGAATATCCGGCCTCGCTGCGCTATCGTTTTGAAATTCAGGCCAAATCCATAGATCTGTTCCTCGCGGTCCAGCGGAAACTGAAGGCAGGTGCGGCCGTTAACCACTTCAGCCTTGATTTCATTCAGGTCGATGGGCACCGGAGCATCGCCCAGCGCTTTAATGGCTTCCGCCCGCGGCTCGCGGTTGGCAACGGAGAGGAGGGTGAAGGTGGCCGGCTCGCCGATGATTGCACGGTAAGTGCCGGGGTAGGTCAGGTTCCAGTCAGGTTGCCGGTTGGAAGAGGGTTGCCGGTTGCCGGTTGCCGGTTGCCGGTTGGAAGAAGGTTGCCGGTTGCCGGTTGCCGGTTGCCTGTTATTGGAGCATGAGGCCAGGACCGTGATAGAAAAGAGGATAGTGAAGACTGAGCGCATAATGGATGTTGTTTATTAGTACAGGTGTATGGTTATGGCCTAACCGGCAACTGGCAACCGGCAACCGGCAACTGGCTTCAACCGGCAACCGGCAACTGGCAACCGGCAACCGTCTTCAACCGCCACTTTTGACCAGCACGGAAATCTTGCTCCCCTTCCCGGCTTCGAGGCTTACGTCTTCGCCTTCCAGCGACCAGCCTGCTGTGTGTACCACGATTTTCGTGCAGCCCGGATCGCTGAGGGGATCAATTTTCAGGGTGGCGCTCTTGCCGTTGGCCGCTATTTTCAGTTCCATCGTAAGCGGACCGAAGGGAGTGGCAATGCCGTCAAGCTTTGTCACCATCCCGGGCCGGGTCCATTCGGCCGGCAGGCCTTCGAGAAGGTGCAGCTCACTTCCCCTGTCAAGGGCAAGAAGGTGGACGGTAAGCCTGATAAACTCAGCTGAGGCCCAGTTGTGCGGCATGTCACCCACCTTTTTGAAAGGTTCGCCCTTCGGCGACTGCTCCTCGCGCCAGGCCAGGAGCGGTGAGGCATGGTTGGCAAAGGCATACAGGCTGTTCGCAGCCTTCAGTCCTTCACCCTGCCACAACCAGGCGTGACCATAAAAAGAGGCAAAATAGTTCCAGAAACCTTTGGCGTCCCAGCCGGTGCCATATACCATTCCTTCCCGCTCGGTGGCCTCAAGCATCCTGAGGTTACCATCAACAAAGGAATCCTTGCGGTCGAACAACTGGCCGGGATATACGGCCTGGCAAAACGACCACTGTGCTCTCTGGGGCAGCGTTTTGGCACCCTCAGCGCCCATCAGGGTTGGCAGGTAGGAATTCCCGGTCGAATCCGTGAGCATATCCCGCCTTGCGATTTCTCTGAAACGCGAATAGAAATCGGAATAAACCTTTTCCCATTTTTGTGCTTCGGCTTCCTTTCCAAGCCAACGGGTAGCCTGTATGAACGATTTCATTCCCAACAGGTTCCAATAAACATTGGTGTATTCCTGCCCGAAGCTTAATCCACCGTCGATGGTGCCCGCCGGCATGAGACCGTCGTTCAGGGATGTGTCATCCTTCCAGGAATCCTCCCTCAATTTGACAATATACGCCATCGCCCGCTCCAGTTTGGGCCATTCCGATTCCAGCCAGGGCTTGTCCTGGGTGAGCATCGCATGGCGCACCGCGGTCCAGGTGATGATCCCGTTCTCCTTCCAGTATTTCTCCATCACCTCGAACCGGCCATCCTCTTTCTGGAAGGATAGATTGTATTTGACCCCGTTGCGGGCTTCGCTTCCGGTGCCCAGGATGGTAGCTGCTTCAAGCAAAAATGCACCGTCTACAATCCACAAACCGCGGTAGCAGGTGGGGCCAACCTGAAAAGCAGGCAGCCCGTTTTTGATTTCCCTCGATTGCCAGATATTCCGGATGGAAGCATCGATAAGGTTTTGTATCCCCTTGTCGGGTACCGAGATTCTGCCATAGGGCAGATCTGCCGATTTCCAGTAGGATACAGCCTGACTCCTGCACTGTTCCGCTTCATCGGTTGTTCGGGGCCAGATGGCCAGCGCACCGCCCCCGTAAAGGACCACGGCAAAGGTGAGTTTTTGTCCCGGCTCCAGAACAACCGGCTTCAAGGTAATCCGTGAATCCTGGCCTGTTGTCACCCGTGTAGCGCTATCCAGGGGCAGGGTGCAGCCGAGCCGTTCCCGGTTATTAAGGATAAACTGACCGTTGCTGAACTGAACCGGCAGTGTGCTGTTTATGCGGATCACTGGCTCCAGCGTGCGTGTATGATTGCTGTTATTTTTTATCCTGATGATAATCATGTCGTTACGTGGCTTTTCCTTTCCGGCACCACGGTCCATCTCAGGTTCATCGGAAAGAGGGGTAACCCTGGTCAATTCAGCCTCCGGAATTCGCGTTACAGCGAATGCTTCCTCGGTAACCTCGAGGTTCAGATGCTGCTTTTGGGTAATAACAATCGGAATACGGGGCGAAAACAGCGCCTGTCCGATCCTGTCCATATTTTCCGTCACCTCAATTCCGATGCGCGTTCTGGGTTCCCCGTACTGGTTCACCGGAAACTGGTGAGTCACCAGGTTACCTTGCTCATCTACAAGCGTTTTAAAAGGATCGTCCGGCAGGCAGATCGTGCTTTGCCAGAAGGGCGGAGCAAAGCGGAAATCAACGCTCCGGTCCTGGGACCATGCTTGATTCAGGGTGCCGGATATCAGAATAAAGCAAAAGGAGATCTTCAGAGTAACATGTTTCATAAGCTGCAAGGGTTATGTTGTTGAGTTTCCTTATCCTTCTATTGCGGTTTTGCAAATACCTGTGTCCAGTACATCCCCGTTAGCCAGGCCCCCATCTCCGTGTATGCAGGATTCATGATGTTGACACAGTGTCCCGGGCTTTTCAGCCACTCTTTCATCACCTCATCTTCGTATAGAGCGCCATACGCCACGTTTTCACCACAGGCTGACCAGAAATAATGCTGCGTGTAGATCCGGTCATCCACATTTTTACCATCACTACCGGTATGGCTGAAGAATTGATTATCAAACATATCCTTGCTGTGGTCACGGGCCGCAAGTTCCAGTTGTTCATTCCATTTTACCGGGTTGACAGCCTTGTACCATTTGGTCCCACAGTATCTCCCCTTGCTCCGG
>CAZEKJ010000004.1:28149-125320 GCA_964512915.1 uncultured Porphyromonadaceae bacterium | reverse complement strand
ATACCCAAACTCCCGCCTCGTGTTCCCATAATCTGCCCCCGCTAACCACCATACCCCACCCTCTACCAAACACCGGCTGATTATTTCCTTCGAAGAGGCAAACGACTTCCCCGACTGCTCCCCCCCACTGACCCACTTCTCACGCAGGCTACCCCCATCCAGGTCGCTAAAGTGTATCTCCCCTTGCTCCTTGCACTGTTCACCTCCCTCAGTAATTTCGACCGGCTGAACATAAGCTCATTGTCCGGTTCATCTGCCTCGCAGGAGGTGGTGAATAGCAGGAACAGCAAGGCAAGAAGACTATGAGACCAAGAGACTGTAAGACCAAGAGACCAAGGGACCGAGAGACCAAGAGACCGGGTGAATAGGGAAGCCATGAGTTTATTCCAGTTGATGAATAAGAATCGCAGGCTCAAATATCTGGCCGACAATCAATTGCCTGTTCCAGATCAATGCCGCTGAGGCCGCACTGATGATCCTGCCGTTATCGGAATAAAGAACGGATGAGGTGCCGGTTGTAGTATCGATCTTGAGGACAAGCGAAGGCGAGGGCTTTTCCCGGTTGCCCACATGACTGATGAATTTCAGCGGTTTTGCATGGCTGGTTGTCAGAAGAAATCCTTCATATATCCTGATATTATCGCCTCCCTTGATTTTTGTGAGTGTTCGCTTTTCTGATAATTCCCCGTTTTTATAGGTAAACCGATATAAGCGGTTCTCAAGCGAGCCGCAAACATAAAGGTTTTCGCCCGACCCGGCCATTCCGGCAGGCATGCCAAGTTTCTCAGCCACCACAGTCCAGTTGCCAAACCCGTCGAAGCGGACGATATTCCCGCGTTTCAACCTTAATATCTTTTCGGCCATGCTGCCGCGTTTTGCAGCATCATTACAGACAAGAATGCTGCCATCCGGGTAGGCCTGCAGTGCATTTGGAGAAATCAGCAGATCACTGTGAAAGACCTTTTCAAAGAACAGGGTATCATTGGAAATCCGGTAACGGAACACCGGGTGATACCGGGCCTCCTCATCATGACTAATCACAAACAGGTAACGGCGGGAATCAAGGGTGAGCAGGCTGATCCCATGCGGCCGAAAAACCATGCCAGCGGGTTCATGCACCCTCTTGAGTGTCTCCACCCTGCCGCTTTCAGGATAATAGGCCTGTATTTCCCCATAGGCCGGATACTCCTCCCTGCGCCCGGCGCACGAGATCAGTACTCTTGGCGGGTTGTTCAGCGAATCCATCACCAGGTCCTCCGGGCCGTAGCCGGTGTGAATAAGACCGGTAGACAAAGAGACTGTGAGACTGTAAGACTGTAAGACCAAGAGACCAAGAGAACAAGAGACCAGGAGAGCTATCCGGCTCAACCTTCTCAACCTTCTCAACCTTTCTTCAACCATTTCAACCATTTCAACCAATTCAACCATTTCAACCATTTCAACCAATTCAACCAATTCAACCAATATCACATTTCCACATTCCACATTCCACATTTCACCGGGCAAGACGGGCGAGCGCCGCTCGCCCCTACCGGACAACCACCTTTTGCACGATTTCATACACCAGCGGGAACTGCGCATCGCCGAGGTTCCACGGGGTTTCCTCGGGTTTCCATCCCAGCCGCAACAACGCTTTTTCTGCAGCGGACGGATTGTTGCTGTAAGCGGCCACTGACCATAGCATAAGCGGGCTGGTCGGCTGAATCTTCATCCAGTCGGTAAGGTAGCGGTCGCCCTCAAGCTCCCGGTTCAGCAGAACCTTGGCCAGGGCAGTCAAAACATAGGGGCTGTCCCAGGCCGGCTTATTCTTGGAAGTCCAGTTTATCACTTCATTCAGATATTTAGCTCCCTCTTCGGGCCGGTCGGTTTGCAAATAGATGACTCCGGTCAGATAGTCCTCAATCCGTTCATCGGTCACGTAAGGTTTTCCAACCCCCAGGGTTTCCGGCCATTTCCGGGCCTCCTCAAGATCTTTCAACGCCCGGGCATATTTCTTTTGAACGAAGCTGTTGAGCGCCCTCAGGATCAGCGCCGACCGGTATATCTCATGCCCCTCGCGGGCTCCCTCGGCAGGCAGCAGAATCAGATCTCCGAGAATACCTAAGCATTTGTCATACTGATGGTTATAGAGCTCAGTCTTTGCCCTTTCAAACTCCAGGATCATGTGTCCGGGTATCTTATCCGTTCCTTTTCTGGCCGTTTCCAGAGCCTGCCCCCAGGCCCTCTTGCCCATATAGTAGCCGGTGAGGGCTTGCCAGGTCCTCCACTCTGAGGGTTCCAGGGAATTGGCACGCTGGAGATCCTGAAGCACCATCTCATCATTATGTCCTGAGAAAAGCTTGGCCCGCGTCAGATAAAAATGCGACTCAGCCGGTTCATCCCTGCACGACTTGAACAGGTCGCGTGCCCTTGCCGAATCATCCAGGTTCCAGCGCATGAGTCCCATATAGTAACGGTTCCGCCAGTCGGGAGTTTTTGCCTCAAGGTTCTCAATGACACGAAGGGTCTCCGGGCGCCAGGGGAAGGAGAATTTAGTTGAATTGGTTGAAATGGTTGAATTGGTTGAAATGGTAGGGGCGGCCCCATGTGTCCGCCCGATTAGATAGTCTGCCCAATAGGTAACTTCCGGGGTAGTCGGCGCCAATCGCAACAGTCTGTTGGCATCTTCGTTCCTACCGATTGTATGGTAGAAAATGGCCAGCTCCAGATAGGTCTGCTCGGGAAATTCATTACGAATCAGGTAAGTAAAGTCGGCGAGATTTTCAGCGGTTTCCTGAATCAGATACCTCTCAAACCGGGCGAAGTGGTTCAAGGGATCGATGGCGAGCAATTTGTCGGTTCCGGTTTTTGCCTGATCTTTTTGCCCTGATAAACGGTTTGCCAGGATCTCAAGTTGTATCGCCTTGATATTGTAGCGGTTATAATCCTGCGCCAGTGCTGTATATTTTAATGCCTGGTCAAACTTCCGTAGGATCAGGTATATTTCGGCCATCTGAGTGTAGGCGGCTGCCCGGTATTCCATCGAACGCGCAGATATCCCGAATGCCTCCAGAGCCTGATAGAATCCCTGCGTCGGTTCAACCATTTCAACCCCTTCAACCATTTCAACCTTCTTAACGATCCCATATAAATAATTCGCATTCGGATCATAGGTATCCAGCCCCAGTGCAGTCTGGAGAAGCTCCTCCGCCAGGTTGGGCCTGAGAATCCTGATATACTCCTCGGCAAGGCCGGTGAGGGCTGGAATATATCGGGCATCTTTTGCAAGCGCTTTCCGGAAATAGTCCCTTGCCTGCGAGTATTCCCGCTGACGGCTGAATTCGGTGGCCTTCATGAACAGGCCCTGGACGGAGTTCCAGTCAAACTGCGGCGATACCACCGGCCGGTCGAGATCACGGGCAGCTTGGGTCGTGGGGGTCCAGTGGAGGCGGGTGCCGATTCGGACGGAAGAGATTGACGATTTACCATTTACGATTGACGAGTTGGGGGAGTAGGTAAACAGTTCCAGGGGCTTGAGATCGAGGACGACCTTTTCCCCGGATCCATCTGAATACTCAACAAACAGGGTGTCTTTCACAAACTCCAGCGGACAAAACCGTATTACCGTGGAGATTCCGGCATTCGCCGGTATGACAGCATTTGCCAAACCCTGTTCTCCCTGTCTTACCGTCTCTTGGTCTCTTAGTCTTACAGTCTCTTGGTCCTTCGGTCTCACAGTCTTATCGTCTACAAACAAGACACCCGCCCTCGTCACCTCCGTCACCCCTCCCGTCCCCACCACCGGGAACCAGTATTCGGTAAATCGTTCACTGGTATTCGAGGGGAACGACATATGTTTAAATGGGGTATAGGTGCTGCCGGCCGCTTCCTGGTTGAACAGGATACCGGTTTGAATTTCAGTGTATTGCATATTGCCAGGCTGGTCCGTAAGAAGGTCGGTCCAGAGGGCTCCCTGCGGGCTCAGCGACCAGATCCAGATCTTTTTGCCCAGTTTTTCGGGATAATCGTTCCAGTGGCCGAATCCAAAGTTGCGGGTTGAATAGAATCCGGCGAAAAAATCGGAATAGGTTCCGAGAACATGATAACTGTGATCGGAACCGTAATTATTCTCGGCATAATTGGAAATGTTCCGCCCATCTTTCAAAACGGGCCAGGGCGACTGATCACCGTCGTGCCCGATGTAATGGTCGCCCGGGAAGATGTATTGCAGATCCGGAGCTGCATCGGCAGCCGCGGTGGACCACTGGTACTTTGAGGTCGACAGGTCCATCGGATTATACCAGAAAGCATGCGTTTCAACCCAGGCCTTGTCTTTCGGGAGCCTGATCTCAACCCGCCACTCAGTCCTTGAGGACAGATCCATGGCCCCGATCCAGCAGGAAACACTTCCATCCGTGTTGGACCGCACCAGATAATCCACCGGCGTGGCTGTGGTTGGCGCATGGCCTATTACACCGAAATTAAACTCGATTCCACCGGAAGTCCAGGCGCCGCGCATGGAGATGTCTCTGAATTTCACCACTTTATTCAGATAGAGAAACTCCAGTCCGGTCGATTTTTCAATGGCACCAAGGATCTTTCCCCCCATCTCCGGAGCAATCAGCACCTTAACCCATTCATTCTCAAGCTCAACGATTTTCCAGTCGCGGTTGATCCCTTTGGTACTGAATCCGTCAAAGCGGAAATATGGATAAATCTTTCCGGTGCGTGCTACCGGATTCGGATCCCCGAATGGGTACGTGAGAAAGGTTCGCGAATATTCCTTCGATGATGCCACCTGGGCACCCAGGTGGACAGCTGAACATGAAAGCAGGAGAATGAGGGATATATGGATTGTTTTCATGGAATACTCGTTTTGGACGAAGGTAACAAATAGGTGAATAATCAGGAAGGATTTGTAATTTAACGGGATCAACGGCAAACTATGGAAAAGGGGACCTCAAACAACCCTGCTGTTTCAGTTATTTGGGCGGAAAATACAGATAATCAGAAGATTCTGGAATTATCACCCCGATGTTATCAGTCGGGCATGATTACCATGTATCCCGATCGATCCCCTGTCTTCAACCGGCTCCACAGACTGATTGACACGGAGTCCTACCATTCCATCGCCGTGGTCGGCGATCGCGTGGTGGGATTGCTGGGCACCATTCATGAAACCATGTACTTTAAGGATCAACCTATCCGGATGGCCTATTTCATGGATTTTAAGGTAGATCCCGATTTTCGCCGGGGGCTGACTGCCTACCGTATGGTCAAACACACCATCGAAAAAGAGGTATCCGATGGAACCCGGTTAGGGCTGGCAACCCTGCTGAAGAATAATGAGGCTCCGATGGCCTTTACAAAAGGCCGCATTGGCTTTCCGGCATCACTTTATCTCGGCGACAACCGTGTATTCAGCTTCGTTCCGGTCAGGATGCTGAAAACGGACCCGGCCTATACAATTGAAATTCCATCCGAAGAGGATATCCCCGAGCTGGTTGCGCTCTATAACCGGTTCTATTCCACCTACCGGCTGGCTCCGAGGATGACAGAAGAACTTTTCCGCCATTATACGCAGAAAATAAAAGGTTTAAGTCTTAGTGAATTCCGGATTGCCCGGCGGGAAGGGAAGATCCTGGCTGTTATGGCATTGTGGGACGAAGAACCTTACCGGCGATATTGGGTATTACGTTCAAATATTAAAGTCAAGCTGATTTCAGCATTGGTGAAGGTCCTGTCCCTCTTCACCCGTGTACCGGAGCCGATACAGATCAATCGCCCGCTGAAACAGCTTTCCGTTGTCCTGTATGCTCACGATCAGTCCACAGCAGCCCTCGGAGCGCTTTTTCGAGATGCCAATAACAGGCATGTCGGAGGCCGCTACTCACTGATTCAGGTTCAAATCCACGAAGATGACCCGGCCAACTCCAGCCTGAAAGGCCTCACCGGTATCTCAATCTTCAGCGAAATACACCTCTTCACCGATACCCGCCAGCTCGCCAAGGAGATACAAAATGAGCCGGGGGTGGTGCACCTGGAGTTTCCGAATTATATTTAGAAATTAGCCTCCCTTCGGTCGGCTAATTGGCTCCCTGCGGTCGCTAATTGGTTCGCTATCGCTCACTAATCAGGTTCTGGCCCAATTAGCGCGTAGCGCCAATTAGCGAGGCGTAAGCCGAGCCAATTAGCCGAGCGAAGCGAGGCCAATTACTTTTCAGCAGCGAGGCCAATTATTTTGCGTAGTGTAGCCCGCACATTCTCCACCGGCCTCGGCGCAAAAACGCTGATGATCTTGCCGTCTTTGCCGATCAGAAAGTACCGGGGAAATTCAGTGAGGAAGTACTTGTCCTGAAGAACGGTGGATTTGGGGTCCTGGATGAGCTGGATGCCACCGAGATAGTTCTGTCTGACGGTAGCGGCCCATTTGTTTTTATCTTTCTCAAAATCAAGGGAAATCATGATAAAAGTGATATCACGACCTTCAAATTCTCTCCGTATCTGTTCAAAGCTCGGGATTTCAAGAAGGCTCCATTCCGACCAGGAGGACCAGAACCCGATATAAAGGACCTTGCCGAAATAATCACTGATCTTTACTTTTTTCCCGTCAATCGTATAGGCGGTAAAATCCGGAGCGGGCTTGCCTCCCGAAACAGTTTCCAGATTGGAAACGAGCGTCTCGATGGTGTTCACGTAATCGGGATTCTTGCAGGTGATCCGGAAGTCCGTGATAAAGGATTCAAGATAGGCGGTACCGTAGTTGGAGAGATGTGCATTCATCGCCTGGAAAATCAGCAGGTCGAGCACCTGCGGATCGGTAAACTCCTGGTGAATGACCCGGAACCGTGCAATCGATTCGGGGAATATCAGCTCCCGGGTTTTGGGATTCTCCTCCAGATAGACTTCCTGCTTGTAGTCCAGGTAATTCATTATGAATGCCTTGAAGACATTACTGGAAAGATTTTCAGCCCGGTTCAGGTTTAATGTATTCAGATAATCCGGGTGATATCCGGCAAGAAGTTCGGGAAAAATGCCGGTTGCCAGCAGGTGCCTGTCGGGGTACTGAATCCGCTGATCCGCCCAGGAGAACTCAAATTCCGATTTTGTCCGCCGGGTAAACTCCGGATCAATCTCTTTGTATTTTGAGGCAAATTCTTCCAGCAGCGTTATCTTGAGCCGCTTGATCGAGTCGGTAACCCGGATAAAATCGGGAGGAAGCATGGCAAACAACTTCGCAGGATCCAGCAGGGTCTGTTGATCCAGACGGTTCGCCAGGCTCAGGTAATGGTTAACCGGACCGAGGGCACCTTCATACGTAATATTGTCAGGAAATGTTGCGGGATTCAGCTTAATAATCAGATCCTTCCCGGGTTCCAGGTGCACGTTTGTGATCTGCTTCCCGAAGAAAACCAGCACCTTCGTGGGTTCAGCCAGTGTCAGATCCAGATTGAAATCCCCGTTTTTTCCGATTTTCGCGCTGTCAAGGACTGATCCGGCTGCAACCGTTACATAGCCTGATATTGCCGGTGTAATCGTACCTGATAATCGTGATTGATCCGGCTGCAGGCTGTTGGAATTGCAACCTGCCAGGCCTGCGGATGCCAGCAGAAAAAAAAGATAGATCCGATTCATCCTGACAATTTACCGGGGTTTTCCCACTTTGCCTACATACCGTGAATAGTAGTCATTGTACCGGGCTTCGATCTCCTTGTACAGTGCGTCTTCCTTATAATCCTGTGAAATCCGCATGAGCTGCGGAAGTTCATAATTCATGACGTTGGAAATATCGGAGTTCACAGAAGTGATCAGATTGGCCGGCAAACTCAGGTAATAGGTCATATTGTTCCTGACATTCTCAAAAGCGAATTTCACGGCGTCCAGCCCTTTGGCAGAATTTCCGGCGCGATACCATAGTTCGGCGTTTTCAATATCCAGATAGGTATAGCCCATAATGCCAACCGGCATGGCCTGGTCGAGCTTATTCAGCACGGCGACAGCTTTTCCGGTTTTCCCTTCATCTAACAGGGCCCCTGCCAAACGATTGAAATTGTTTTTCATGTTCTGCAACATCCGGCGGCAAGTCTCATCCTGGTATACTTTCGGGTTGTTCAGGTTGGTATACTTGAATTTATTCATCAGGTTCTCATACATGATGTCGGTATTAACCATCCCTTTCATCGCCGACTGCTTGTCGCCTTTCACAGGAATCAACCGGTAGCTAAGGCCCTGCAGTTCCAGATAATTATCGAGCTTAACCGATCCGCTCTGGCCCGGAGTGGTATAGTACATCGGGCGTTCCCAGTTATTGTGAGCCAGGATATCGAGAATTACCAGTTCATCCTTGTAAACCTGCTGCTGCCCCATGGTCCACACAATGGCGGAATCAATCTGTGCTGCCCTTTCCGGAGCAACCGTGCCATTTCGGAGGACCTGTTCCTTATTAACCGGCAACACCCATGTGGAAGCCGGGATCACATTAAACTGCCTTCCGGTTGAGGAGGTTCTCAGGGCACCGGGCTTGTCGCTCAGCGCATATTCCACCAGCTCCTTAAGATCATAAGGCTGCTTAACCTCATCCAATATCGGAACATACCCGCGTTTTCCCTGCCGGTATTGCTCAAACTCCATCGACAGGGGCAGGGCCTTTGATTCATAATAGGTGCGCTTCAGCTGGTCGATATACCAATCCTGCGGCAGGAAAGGCATGCAGCAGACCCTCACATCAGTGCGGACGCCTTCAACCTCCTGCATGTACCAGAGCGGAAAGGTATCATTGTCACCATTGGTGAAGATCAGGGCATTTTTATCTAACCCGATAAGGTAATTATAGGCAAAATCGTGCGCGGTATAGCGACCTGAACGATCGTGGTCATCCCAGTTCTGGGTTGCCAATACCACCGGAACAGCGAGAATGCAAACGCCTGTCACCGTTATTGCCGCCACATGCGGCTGCAGTTTCTTCTTCAGGATCTCATACAGATAAAGTACGCCGATCCCGATAAACATCGCGAAGGCATAAAAAGAGCCGACATAGACATAGTCCCTTTCCCTCGGCGTCACCGGGACTTCGTTCAGGTAAACGATGATCATCGCCCCGGTCATGATGAAGAGGAGCGTAACGGTCCAGAAGCCGAGATTATGCCGCTTGAAATAGAACCAGCCCCCGATGAGCCCGAGAATCAGCGGAAGCATGAAGTATTTGTTACGGCCCTTATTGTCCGTTAAGGATTTCGGCAGGTCATTTTGTGGTCCTAACCGCATGGCATCGAGGAATTTGATCCCTGTGATCCAGTTGCCGGAGGAAATATTTCCGTACCCCTGTTCATCGCTCTGACGGCCCGAAAAATTCCACATAAAATACCGGAAATACATGTGCCCCAGCTGATAGCGGAAGAAGAAACGGAGGTTCTCCCCAAAAGTGGGAACGTTTCGTATTTCATATTCGCCTTCAGGATTTTGAATCTTAACAGGTTTTCCCTTGATTTTTCCCCATTCCTTGTAGGCTTCTGCATATTTTGGTTCCTGCGCGTTGTACATGCGCGGGAAGATCGTCATGAACTTCTTGTTATAAATGTATTCAGTGCGCTTGTCAGACACTGCATATTTTCCATCCTTCTTGTAATAGAAGTTTTTGCCATCCTTGATGTCCTCCATCGGGGCATTGAAATACTCTCCGTAAAGCAGCGGGCGCTGGCCGTAGACTTCCCGGTTGACATACGAAAGCAGGCTGAGGGTGTTATCAGGGTTGTTTTCATCGAGTGGCGGATTGGCGGCCGACCGGATCGGGAGGATGATGATCGATGAATAACCGATTATGATGAAGGTAAACATGAGGAAGATGGTGTTCCACATCACCTTGCCTTTTTTATGCGACCACATCATGGCGTAGACAAGGGCTCCGATCAGGAGGAGTATGAAAATCAGGACCCCGCTATTGAAAGGCAGCCCGATCGTATTGATAAAGAACAGTTCAAACCAGGAAGCTGCCTTGATGGTAAGCTGGATGACTCCGTACAGGAGGATTGCCAGCAGCACAAAAGAGCCTGCCACGGCGTAAAAAATTCCTTTGCGGGTAACCGGATGACGCTTGAAATAGTATACCAGTACGATTGCCGGGAGGGCCAGCAGGTTCAGGATGTGCACGCCGATGGAGATACCCATAAGGTAGGCGATGAGGATCAGCCACCGGTCGCTTCGCGGTTCGTCGGCCACATTTTCCCATTTCAGGATAGCCCAGAAAACAGCGGCGGTAAAAAGAGAGGACATGGCATAAACTTCAGCCTCAACCGCGCTGAACCAGAAAGAGTCGGTAAAGGTGTAGGTAAGCGCTCCTACGATCCCGGCACCCATGATTGCATACAGTTCACCTTTAGCCATTTCGATACCCTTGGCAAAAAACTTTCGTGCCAGGTGCGTGATCGACCAGAAGAGAAAAAGAATGGTGAATCCTGATGCGAGCGCCGAAAGAACATTCATCATTTTCGCAATCCCAGCTACGTTACCAAAGGCAAAAAGCGAGAAAAACTTGCTCACTAGCATCCAGAAGGAGGCTCCCGGAGGATGCCCGATCTCCATGTTCTTGGCCGTGGCTATGAACTCACCGCAATCCCAGAAGGAGGCAGTCGGCTCGATGGTGAGCAGGTAAACCAGTGATGCGATGGCAAAAATGATCCATCCGGTAATGTTATTGATCCGGTTGAAGTTCATGGTATTCTGATTTATTTTTTGCGTTTTTGAATGCGGGTGGAAAGTTATAAAAGTTTTCCTGCTTCTGAAGCCTGTTCAGCCTCATAAACAGTATCTGCGGGCAGCGCCTTGCCGAATGAGGCCTCAACCGCCAGCTGATCGCAACGTTCATTCTCCGGATGGTTGGCATGGCCTTTTATCCATATGAACCGGACCCTGTGTTTGGGGTAGATGGCGAGAAACCGCTTCCAGAGATCAGGATTCTTTTTCTTTTTAAACTGATTTTTGGCCCAGGTGAATACCCAGCCTTTCTCCACGGCATCCGCCACATAGCGCGAATCGGTATAAATGGTAACCTCGCTGCCCTGAATTTTCAGCGTTTCCAGCCCGATGATCACAGCCAGCAGCTCCATGCGGTTGTTGGTTGTAAGCCGGTATCCGCCGGATAGCTCCTTCCGCTGGCCGCCGGGCGCCTGAAGTACCAAGCCGTATCCCCCCGGCCCCGGGTTCCCCCGCGCCGCGCCGTCGGTATGAATGGTGATGTGCATGGGGCAAAGATGCGTTATTTGGTTGAAATGTTGAAATGGTTGAAATGGTTGAATTGGTTCGCATCCGCCATCGTTCCCGTAGGGGCGCCCGGTGGGCGCCCGTGTAACATTCCGTACCGGCCTCCCCCCGCGCCCGGTGGGCGCCCGTGTTCCATAACAATCCCCCCGCGGGTTGGATCGATATTGTTATCATCCGCCAAATCCATTAAATTTATCATGAAAATCACCAACCACACATCCATGGCCATGCGCAGATTTCTTGCAGTTGTTTCACTGGCAGTAACCGTCCTTTCCTGCCAGACCCCAAAACCGGATACCTCCGGCAACCTGACCCGTATCGACGTGATTGACGGATACAACCACCCGGCAACCATTAAACTCAGCGAGATTGTCTCCGATGTGGAATTTGTTGAGCTTGAAGCGGTTCCGGATTCCTATTTTACCGCTGAGCGCTGGGGTTTCAGTCAGAATGTTTCAATCAGCCGGAATCATATTCTGGTAGTGAATACAAAGGGCTTGTTGGGCGACTTGCTGCTGTTCGACAGGAAGGGTAAGTTCTGCCGGAAAATAGGCAAGGTGGGTAAAGGACCGGGTGAATTCACCAGCCTGTTAACGGCCTGCCTCGACCCATACGACCGGTTTGTCATCCTGGTCGATCCTTTCGGCGACCGTGTGATTAAGTATTCGTTGGACGGATTGGTGCTTAATGAAAAGCCGTTCAGTGAGTTGAGCGAACAATGGGAGCCCGACTGGCTCCGGATAGTAGGTATGGATGAACAGCATGTGGCCCTCCTTTTGTCGAGGCCAAAAAGACCCATGGAAGGTTTCAGCCATGTTCTGGTTCTGGATTCTGAACTGAATATTTCCAACCGGCTGCTCCCCAGGGCCAATGATGACAAACTGTTTCGCAGGGGTTGGGTTAAAGCACATCTCACTTCCAGCAATAAGAAATTGCTTTTCTGGGAAAACTATTTCGATACTTTGTATTACCTGAAACCCGATGGCAAAGAGGAGGCAAAGTACCATCTGTGGTTTTCGAAGGATAATCTGCCGGATAAATACTTCAATGACAGATCCGGTCAAACGGGTTGGGATAAACTCTGTTACATTGAAAAGATGGTTGACCTGCCCGGTCATTTTATTCTGTTTGGAAACTATAATCAGGAGGACTTCTTCACACTGGCCTATGACAAAAAAGCTGAAAAAACCTTCAAGATCGGCGGCAACGGCAGAACCATGCTGGAAAATGATTTGTATGCATTCCCGGTTATGGCCGATTTTGAAGTAGACTATTCGGAGAAGATCCTGTATCAGGTTCTGGAAATCGGGCCATTATCTCAGAAGGCGTTAGAAAAATTCGCAAAAAGTCAAGTCCTGCTAACGGAAAAAAGAGATGAATTTCTGCGGCTACTCGAAAACCGCACCGAAAACGACAACCCCTTTTTAATCCTCATGAAACTACGCTAACCCCTTCCCTGTGCCCTTGTGCCCTTGTGCCCTTGTGCCCTTGTGCCCTTGTGCCCTTGTGCCCCTGTGCCCCTGTGCCCTTGTGCCCCTGTGCCCTTGTGCCCCTATGCCCCTATCTTTATCCCCGTATTCGCCACAAACAGCTTAATTGCGATAGCCAGCAGAATAATCCCGAAGAACTTCTTGAGTATCATGAGCCCGGTGGGGCCGAGGATGCGCTCGAACCAATGGGTGCCGCGGAGTACCAGGTAAACTACGGCCATGTTCAGGGTCAGGGCGATGATAATGTTGATGTGGTCGTACTGGGATCGGAGGGAGATCAGGGTGGTGATGGAGCCGGCGCCGGCGATGAGCGGAAAGGCGATGGGAACGATGGAGGCCGACTCCGGACTGTCATTTTTGAAGAACTCATGTCCCATAAGCATCTCGAGAGCCAGGAAGAAAATAATGAAGGAACCCGCTATGGCAAAGGAAGACACATCAATCCCGAACAGCCCGAGAATCTTTTCCCCTACGAAAAGGAAAGCCAGCAGGACAAGAAAGGAAACAATGGTTGCCTGCCCGGCCTTAATCACCCCGCCTTTATTCTTGATGTTGAGAATGATCGGAATGCTGCCGGTAATATCGATAACGGCAAAGAGGACCATGAAGGCGGAGATGATGTCGATGAAGTTGAGGTTCATGATGCAAAAGTAGGGCAAAAGGGCAAGAGGGCAAAAGGGCAGGAAGTAAAGTTTTAAGGTTTTACAAAAAAGGGCTGGAAGTTCAACTCCCAGCCCTTAATTCTTATTGTCTTAAGGCCTTTACTTTCTGCCCTTTTGCCCTCTTGCCCTTCTGCCTTAGTACGCGAGAGTCAGCTCATCCACCAGATGCTTCGCCCCTGCGTATTTGTCCATGATGAACAATACATAGCGGACGTCAACACTGATCGTACGCTGGTAATCGGGTTCAAAGGCGATATCGCCGCTCATGGCTTCCCAGTTGCCGTCGAAAGCCAGGCCGATCAGTTCGCCCTTGGCGTTCAGGACAGGTGATCCTGAGTTACCGCCGGTGATATCATTATTGGAAATGAACCCGATTTTCATGACGCCGCCTTCACCATAAATGCCGTAATCCTTGGCATTGTAAAGCTCTTTCAGTTTGGCCGGCACCACGAATTCCCAGTTGTTCGGATCCTCTTTCTGCATTACGCCGTCGAGCGTTGTATAATACTTATAATGAACGGCATCCTGAGGATCGTAAGATTTGATGCTACCGTAGGACATCCTCATGGTGCTGTTAGCATCCGGATAGAAGGTGCGGTCTTTCTGCATGGCCATCAGGCCGTCGATCCACTGGCGCTGACCTTTGGCCAGGTCTGCCTGGTATTTGACGAGATCATTACGGATTTCACCTGATTTTTTGCTGAAGGATTTGATGGCGATGTAAGCCAGGTCCTTATCCAGTACCTTCTGACTCGGATTATCGAGGAAAGCTTCCAGTTTGGCCCGGTCACAGAAGATCGAGGTCTCGAACATTTTTTCGGAGAATTCAACTCCGGAGCCCTTGAACTTCTTGTTGATCAGGTCGTAAACATCGGGTTTATACTGATTTTCAACATCCTTGCTGAACATCTCGAACATGGCAGCGGTGATCTTCTGGTCGGTGGGCATGTTGTAGTCCTTAAAAATGCCATCGAGGCCGGCTTTCAATTTGGCAGTCGATGTCTTAGCCTTAGCCGGATCTTTTTCAGCGGTGAGGATTCCTGAAACCTGGCCGCCGAACTGACCGGCCACTCCGAGGATTTCGGAACCTCCAAAACACTCCTGATAATACTGGCTGACGCTGTTCCCGATTGCACGGCCTTCGATCGATTTCTTGATAAGTCCGAGTGCTTCGCCATATTTTTTCTGGAGGCCCGGATCCTGTGCGATCCATTTGGTAAACTGATCTTCCAGCGCCCGTTTCTGGTCGGCAATTTTCATTCTCTTCAAACTGGCAGCCTGACCGATAGAGAATTTGTAGTAATTAGTTGATCCTGAATATTTTGAGGAATATTGTATGCGGACTTTCGGATCAGCAAGCATATCAGCCAGCATGATTTCCTGTTTTGCGCCACGGATCTTGATCCTGTTGGGATGCAGATACTGGAGAACATCTTCAACTTCGAAAGAAGTCATGTAGCGGGTGGTCCGGCCCGGGTATCCGAGGATCATGGAGAAATCGCCCTCTTTTACGCCCTTAACGGAAACCGGAAGGTAGTGCTTGGGTTTCAGCGGTACATTGTCAGGTGAATAGTTGGCCGGTTTGCCGTCGGGTGACATGTAAACGCGGAAAATCGAGAAATCGCCGGTCTGACGGGGCCACATCCAGTTGTCGGTATCGGCACCGAATTTTCCTACTGAGCTCGGCGGTGCACCAACCAGGCGAACATCGGCATAGCGGGTGTAAACGAGCAAATAGTATTTGTTGCCGCCATAATAGGAGATCACACGTGCCGACTTGAAAGCATCGCCTTTAATTTCAGCTGATATTTTCTGCGATTCTTCACGGATTGCATTGGCGCGGTCGGCCTCGCTCATGCCGTCGTTAACTTTCGCCAGCACCCTGTCGGTAACTTCGGTAAGGTAATCAAGGAAAGTAACGGAGAGCCCCGGCGTGGCAAGCTCTTCCGACTTGCTCATGGCCCAGAAACCATCGGTCAGATAATCATGTTCAACCGTGGAGTGTGACTGTATCGCACCGTATCCGCAATGGTGGTTGGTGAACAGCAGCCCCTGGGGAGAAACGATCTCACCGGTGCATCCGCCGCCGAAAATCACGATGGCATCTTTCACGGAAGAGTGGTTGACACTGTAAATGTCCTCAGCCGTCAATTGCAGCCCGAGTTCGGTCATCTTGCCGATATTCAGTTTCTGGATCAGCGGCAACAGCCACATGCCCTCATCAGCCTTCGCTGATATACTGAACATCAGGGAAATACCTAAAAGAAGGGAGGTTAATCTTTTCATATTGTTTTAGCAGTTTGTTTAATGGGGGAAAGATAGGAAAAAAGTTACTGGTTGCTGGTTCCAGGTTACTGGTTATTTTGGTTACTGGTTGCTGGTTACTGGTTAGGCCAGAACTGTCATTCCGGCGTATGTCGGAATCCCCAAGTTGAGTGTGTGTGTCCGTGTGAGTGTGTGTGTGCGGAGTCCTGACTTTCGTCAGGATGACAGTTCTGGCCTAGCCAGTAACCAGTAGCAAGATCGATTTTATGCTTACCAGCCAGGATGGTCCCGACGATAAAAGATACTAAAGAAATTAAGGGATAGAAAAACTCAATCTCTCGGATCATCATCCAGAATCAGATCCACTAAAAGGATACCCTTACTAACCCCATGACCAAACTGATTCCAGGATTATTTTGCTGGAATAGCCCTAGAAAGTCACGACTACCGATTCCAATTTCATATGACTTTTTCTTCCCGAATTGGAACACAGCCCCAATAGGTGTGCTCATGCCATAGTATTCATTGTAATTGAACCCGGCGTGTAAATGAACATTTCCAAGGTGGAAGGCACTTCCAAATGAATAAATCGGATTTCTATAAGCACCAGGGACATCCTTGATCAATGGATAGTAAAATTCACCACCTAATTCGATTATCTTCCCTAATTTATAGCTTCCACCTAGTCTTAAATTCATAGGTAACTTCCTGTCCACCGGAGTAATATTTTCCCAGTCAAAACCGGCGATACCATCAATGTCTGTTGCTTCGGTAAATAGATTGTAGCTATTAATCCCCCCAGATTCAATATCAGTAAAATCAACATTCGCTCCTTTATAAACATTCCCAAACCAATTAACTTGTCCGATGTCAGCGAGTGTAATACCCCATTTAAATTTACCGGCAATCTCACCAGAAAGGCCAAAATCAAAACCGACACCTTTACCAACCGGGGTGGTTATTTTTCCATCTGCAGGTGAAAGCGTATTAGGTCCAAGATCCAGATTAACTGAGGTGGAAATACCAGAATACAAATCACTTTTATCAGCGTGTGTAAAATACTGGGCAAATGCGAATCCTTGAATGTATCGCGCAGAAAATCCAATATTTAGTTTAAAATTTTCCTTATCGATGAGTGACTTCCCATAGCCTAAAACATATTCTCGAAGCCATACAACGTTTGCCTCTGAACCATATCCAAGAACAGCAAGGGATTGAGGATTACTTGCTAACCCCGAAGTAATAGCCCCGTTTGCGTCCCTCACTTTCTGGTCGAAATAATTTGCATTCCAACCCAGAAATAGCATTTCAGAAGTAAAGTGATTCATAATAAGATTAAAGGAGATCTTCTCCCTTACCGCAAAAGCAAATCCACCCAATTTTTTTGTTTGGTAAGAGAACCCAAGCAGATTTATATTTGCATTGAACAACACCCTGGAATTGGCAAATTTCTCAACTGCAGCTGATCGTTGGGTTTCATTGAATGAAATGTTTTGAGCAAATAAGTCATTAAAGATTTCTTTGCGTGAAAGGGGCTGAGAATAAAATCCGCCAGAAAGATCCCCTAGTCCAAAATGGATCTTTTTGGGCCCATCAAACCCAAGGTTAGCTGGATTAACTGAAAGAGACTGATAATCCCCGAAGGAAGTAATTGAGAATCCACTTGCGGATGCCGGGAAAGGACTTACATCTGATTGTGAGAAAGCACTGGTAAAGAAGCACACCAGGGCAATGGAAAGGAAGACATTTTTTTTCATGGTAGAGGTGTGAATTAATGTAATCATATTTAACACAAATCAATTGAGAAAATGTTTAAAGACGTACTTCATATTCTATTTTGTTGTTAATGAGACTATCTCAACTAAAGAGACCATCTCAAACATTTGTTATTGGTTCGAGAATACGGTGTTTGCTTCACCAACTCCTTTCTCTCCCCAGTTTGAAATTCCTCTCAGGTATCCGGCATTAATAAGCAGCAATGGTCTGATTTTAAAACGTTGTAAAAGGTCACAATATCAGAGTCCGACAAATTTTACCATTGGTTGGCATCAAATTGAAAAGTTCTGCATTACCTTTGTGCTCAATATGTCAGCCCGCGCACATAGTACCCTCCTCAAGGCATACCGATGCCTTTATAACTGCCTGATGCTTTAGGCGGTTGACGATGGACGACCGATGACGGACGACCGACGGAACACATTTACGATTTACGATTTACGATTTACGATTTTCGATTGAAGGCAGTGCCCTTCGTCCCTGCTAAACCTTCTCAACCTTCTCAACCTTCTCAACCTTTTTAACCATGACCTCATCAAATAGTCCCGAGCGCAAACCCAACGCCGAAGGCAACTTTTACGAACCGCATACTGGTGCCATCGGTCCCGGCATGAATCCGCGCATCCAGCGTCTGCGAAAGCTCAGCGTGGAAACGGAGCCATCGATCACCATTGAACGGGCTCTTCATCAGACCGCTTTTTACAAGGAAAACAACGGCAAGTACTCAGTCCCGATGATGCGGGCACTGCAGTTTCTGGACCATTGCAGCAAAAAGGAGATATATATTGGCGATGACGAGCTTATTGTAGGGGAGCGCGGGCCAAAACCCAAGGCGGTGCCAACTTTCCCGGAACTGAACTGTCATTCCGTGGAGGACTTCCAGGTACTCAGCAGCCGCGACCAGCAGCACTACCGTGTGGATCCGAAAGACATCGGGATATATGAGAAAGAGGTGATCCCCTATTGGAAAGGACGAACCATGCGGGAGCGGATCTTCAGCCATGTTCCGGAAGAGTGGCGCCAGGCTTATGAAGCCGGAGTTTTTACCGAGTTCATGGAGCAGCGGGCACCGGGGCACACCGTACTTGATGGAAAGATCTATGTGAAGGGGATGCTGGATTTCAAGAATGATATTAAATCGCATCTGGATTCGCTTGATTACATGAACGATCCGGAGGCTACTGATAAGGCAGAGCAGCTGAAGGCCATGGATATCTCCTGCGATGCAATCATCGTTTTCGGGACCCGTCACGCTGAAAAAGCGGAAGTACTGGCCAAAACTGAAAAGGATCCGCAGCGGAAAGCTGAACTGCTGAAAATTGCCGAGGTGTGCCGGTGGGTTCCCGCCCATGCCCCCCGCACCTTCTGGGAAGCCATCCAGATGTACTGGTTCATCCACCTGGGAACCATCACCGAACTGAACGGTTGGGATGCCATGAACCCGGGGCATTTCGATCAGCACCTGGCCCCGTTTTATGAGAGGGAAGTCGGTGCCGGAACATTAACCCGCGATGAGGCCAAGGAGCTGGTTTCCTGTTTCTGGATCAAGGTGAACAACCATCCCGCACCCCCGAAAGTGGGGATCACGGCACGGGAAAGCGGCACCTACAACGATTTCACCAACATCAATATCGGGGGTGTGAAATCCGATGGCTCCGACGGCGTCAGCGAGGTTTCCTACCTACTTCTGGATGTTGTTGAGGAACTTCATGTGCTTCAGCCCGGTAACTCCGTACATATCAGCTCAAAGACTCCGGATAAATTCCTGAATGCCGCCTGCCGCGTAATCCGCCAGGGACATGGATACCCATCGGTTTTCAATCCTGATATCTATGTCATGGAAATGGTGGGCATGGGTAAAACAATTAAAGATGCGCGCGAAGGCGGATGCTCAGGCTGTATCGAAGTGGGCGCTTTCGGCAAGGAAGCTTTCCTGCTGACCGGATACCTCAATGTTCCGAAAGTGCTGGAAATCACGCTGAACAGGGGGATTAACCCGGTAACCGGCAAACGCGCCGGCATCGACTGCGGCGACCCAAGGAATTTCAAGGATTATGAAGAGGTTTATCAGGCTTTCCTGAAACAGCTGAATTTTATCACCGAAACCAAAATCAGGGTAAGCAATTATATCGACCGGATGTTTGCAAAGAATGCTCCGGCTACCTTCCTGTCGGTGGTCATCGACGACTGCATCGCAAAAGGGAAGGACTATTATGACGGCGGTCCGCGGTATAACACCAACTACATTCAGTGCACAGGTTTGGGAACCGTTACCGACAGCCTGTCGGTCCTGAAAAAGCATGTATTTGAGGATAAGACTCATACAATGGATTACATTCTCGGTGCTGTGGCCAATAACTTTGCCGGCGAGGAGAAACTGCGCCAGTTTATTCTGAACCGCACACCGTTCTTTGGCAATGATGATGACTATGCCGATACTATTGCCCTCCGGGTCTATGAAGACTTGTTTAAGGCCATCGACGGCAAGCCCAACACAAAGGGCGAAACTTTCCACCTGAACATGCTCTCCACCACCTGCCACATCTATTTCGGCAAGGTGCTGGGTGCCATGCCGAACGGCAGGCTGGCCGGAAAATCGATCTCCGACGGCACCTCACCGTCGCACGGTTGCGACACCCATGGCCCCACCGCTGTAATACGGTCGCTTTCGAAGCTCGACCAGACCAAATCTGGCGGAACCCTGCTGAACCTGCGATTCCTGCCGAGCCTGCTGAAACGCGATCAGGATATTGCAAAACTGGGTCAGCTGATCCGCAGTTATTTCACCCTCGGCGGGCACCATGTTCAGTTCAACATCGTTGACACCGCCACCCTCATGGCCGCCCGCCAGACTCCCGATGAGTATAAGGATCTCCTCGTTCGGATGGCCGGCTACAGCGACTATTTCAACGACATGAACGATGATCTTCAGATCGAGGTTATCGAACGTACGCAGAATGAAATTCTGTAAATGTGCTAATATGCTAATGTGCTAATGTGCTAATTGAAGAAGGAGGTACTTGAATCTGATATTTCGGAATTCGGAATTCTGCATTCGAATCTCTCAATTCTAACTTCATACTTCAAAGTATAAAATGGCTCAGGCACTGCTCTTCGATATTAAACCCTATTCGATCAACGATGGTCCGGGTATAAGGATTACGGTTTTCCTCAAGGGCTGCCCGTTGAATTGCCTGTGGTGCCATAATCCGGAGAGCATTTCCCCGCATGTGCAGAAAATGTATTCGAAGGCGAAATGTATCGGCTGCAGCACCTGCGTGGAGAATTGTCCGCAGCATGCCCTGAAGCTCACTCCGGATGGAATTTTTACCGATGTGGATGCCTGCGATCTTTGTGGGATTTGTGCCGATGTATGTCCAACGAAGGCCATGGAAATGTCGGGTTATCCGGCTACCGTGGAGGAAGTGATGAAGGTGGTGAGGCGCGAAACCGTGATGATGGACCAGTCTGCAGGCGGGATCACCATATCGGGTGGTGAACCGCTGCAACAGCCTGATTTTCTGATTGAACTGCTGGATGCCTGCGGCAGCGAGGGGATTCACAGGGCGGTGGATACATCGGGCTTTGCAAAAACAGAAACTCTTCTGGAGGTCGCAAAGCGGACCGACCTATTCCTTTACGACCTGAAGCACATGGATTCCGAAAAGCACAAGAGGTTCACTGGGGTGGGCAATGAAAAAATCCTTTCAAATCTTCAGATACTGGCTGAATCGGGGGCAGAGATCAACATCAGGATTCCATTGATCAGCGGAGTGAACAGTGACCCTGAGAACCTCAGGCAAACCGCATCATTCATTGCCGCACTGGATGGTCCTCCAAAACAGGTCAACCTCCTGGCTTACCATAATATCGCCATAAATAAGCACAACAAGCTGGGACAGCAATACGACCAGGCCGGACTGGCAGAACCCACGAGGGGGGAAATAGAGATGGCTATTAGAGTATTTACAGAGTATGGGTTGCCGGTGAGCGTTGGAGGATGAGTGACCAGTGACCAGTAACCAGTGACCAGTCGGAGCAACTAATGTCATTCCGGCGAAAGCAGGAATCCCAACCCTCAATGCACCGCAAGGGGATCCTGACTTCCGTCAGGATGACCGCTCTGGCCCAACCGGTAACCGGTAACCGGCAACTGGCAACTAGTACAGCTTTCTGTGGCACTCCGTACAAGCCATCTCCTTCCATGCATCCTCAATGTCAACGGGGTGTTTGAATTCCAGTTGACCATTAAACGGAGCCACTTCCAGGTTTTGCGGAGTCCCCTGAGTCATGATGTTGTGGCAGAGGTTGCAGTCTCGTGAGATTACTTTACCCGATTTACTCTGATGTTTATCGTTGTGGCACCGGAAACAGCCGCCGTATTCAATATGTCCGATGTGATCAGGGTACGCATCCCAGCTGGCTTTCATTTCGGGGAATATGTTTTTGGCATATCCAGCTAAAACTCCTGCAATAGCCTGATCCACGTCGGATTTGCGGTTGGCATAAATATCGGGATAGGTATCCTTGTAGAATGCATCGATGGTTTGGCGGATGGTGTCCTGGGCGCCCTGGCGGTTGAAGTACTCTGTGCGCAGGACTTCCATGCTGATTTTTTTAATTTCCGGCAGGGTAACGGATATCTCGCCTGCTGCAATCGCTTCATCTACAAATGTTTGTGGAGTCCGGTATTTGTGCGACGGGCGTGTGTGGCAATCCATGCAGTCCATGGTACGGGGTTCAACAGCATGCATGATTGAGTCGCTGGCCGGGTTCTCGGAATCCATGTATATCGTGGTATCGCCGGTGATCAGGTTAATACTACGGACCCACGGAAGCATCTCACGGTCGCCCAGGGCATCAATGTATTCGATTTTAATATCAGGATTGATATGCCAGTGGATTCCGCCGGTATTTCCCAGGGCGCTGTGTGAGGCGGCGATTTTCATCCGAAGGTCTATATTCCACTCGGTATTGGCAGAATCGGCCAGATAGTGTTTCTCTGATACCAGTTTGTGCGCATAGAACTTCGCCGGCCAGTGGCAGTGTTCACAGGTTTCCCGCGCAGGCCGCAGATCCACTATCGGGGTAGGTATCGGGCGAGGGTAACTATTGGTGATAACCGCCCAAACCTGTCGGAGTCCGGAAAGTTTCGATCTGATATACCAGTCGGCGCCGGCGCCAACATGGCATTCTACGCAGGCAACGTTGGCGTGTTCAGATCCCTGATAGGCAGTGTGTTCCGGCTCCATAACCTTGTGGCAGGTTGTACCGCAGAACTGAACGGATTCGCTGTAATGAAAGGCCTCATAGCTTCCAATCCCCGATAGAAAGAGAAGAACTACCGTACCCATGGCAAAAACAAATGTGGCATTCCGGTGCCGTTTATCGGTAAAATCTATGATCCAGGGCTTACCTTTTACCTCTTCAATACCTCGTTTCATCCGCTTCATTTTCCCAACCATCCCGATGGGTATCAGGATCAGGCCGAGAATCAGGAATACCGGAAGGATAATGTAGGTGAATAGGCCCAGGTAGTTACCGCCTTCGGTATAGAACAGGCTGATGATAAAAAAGAAGATGATGAACATCAGACTGATGCTGGCCACGATGGCGCCGGTGATGGAAAGCCGGTTATTGACGGAGACGGGCAGTTTCATAGTAAGGCTATTTGAAGTAAAAATACAACATATATAGATATTTACAAGGCAGAGGGCAGAAGGCAGAAATTAGTAAGAAGAAATAGGTGAAAAGAAATAAACTGCTTCTAGTCCAACTTGTTACTTAACTTGATTCTTAAGGATTAAGGACTTAAGACTAATTTCTGCCTTCTGCCTTCTACCCTCTGCCTTATTGTATTACCCGGATCATCGCCTCATAGTTCCTCATTGCACGCTCCCCCAGCACCCTCCCATATGGCGAAGCAGAGGGCATAAGTACGAAGCCGCGGCCGGAGCCGGCGGTGCCTTCGTCGAGGGCCTGGCGGATTTTCTTTTCAAATTCGGAAGTCGGGAGGTTTTCGAGATCGGCACATTCGAGGTTGCCGAAGAGGACAAGGCGGTCGCCGTAGCGTTCCCTTACATATTTTAGCGTTACATCGCCCTGGGGCGGGGGCTCGATCGGGTCAATGGCATCGGCACCCATGGCTGCAATATCATCGAGGATGTCGCGGATGTTGCCATGACAGTGAACCCGGGCAAACCCGCCCGATTGGTGGATCAGGTCGATCATCGGGCCAACATATCGGGATACATATTCACGGAACAGATAAGGCGGCAGGTAGGGCGGGGAGGCGAACTCCGGACCGTAAATGCGCCAGAGGCGGCCGGGGAGGAGTTTTGCAACTTCCTCCGTTTTGGCAAGGAGAACCTCGGAGAACCGTTGCAGTAATTTATGAAAGCGCTCGGGTTCGGTGAGGGCAACCATGGTGTAATTGCTCATGTCGAAGAGGAGTGCAGCCAGGCAAAGCGGATCGGGCGTGTCGATCATGACCAAACCTGTATCTCCGATATCGGCTTCAACTTTAAGGAATTCAATGGCATTCACGGTTTCACCGGCACCGAAAACGGGGAGTTCAAGGAACGCATCCAGATCATCCAGATCCTTGAGCAGCGGCTCGGTGGTCCAGATGGTGTTGATATCCGGATCCTGACGGGTCTCCATGGTCAGGATGCGCCTGCCCGCATGAACGGTTCGCCGGATGTACCGGGAGCCGTTTTTTAGGGTGGTTTGATCGGCGGCAATGTGGCCGATCGGGTCGGGGGCGATCTCCTTGAAAGCCACGCCCCGCATGATGATCCGGTCGGTTTTCTCCCGGGCCAGGTAGATTAGAGGTTTCCAGGAGGGATGGGAGAAAATATTGAACGGATCAGGATCTTCCGGATGCTCGTCGTAGCCGTTTATTTCGTAGAAACAGACGGGTGGGCGATCGACCGGGAGGCCGCGGAGGGATCGAAGAAGTCGTTCGTGGCGGGTCATGGATTTTTGGTATTAGGAAAGGTGGTCGTGGGAGAACAAGGCAGAGGGCAGAGGGCAGAAGGCAAAAATTAGTCTTAAGTCCTTAATCCTTAAGAATCAAGTTAAGTAACAAGTTGGATTAGAAGCAGTTTCCTTCTTTTTTCATTTTTCTTCGTCCTAATTTTTGCCTTCTGCCCTCTGCCTTCTGCCTTATGTTTGATCTCGCTATTTCAACAGAAGTACTGTATCCATAATCCCCGCCGAAAACTTCATTCCGCCCCCTTTCCCCGGATGCTTCAGTTCCATCGGCGAAGACCCTACCCACTCACTTTTCCTTCCCTGAATTTTAATGGTACCGTCTGAACTTAGCGTGACAACAGCCCAAAGCGGATCCTTGTAAGGTGCGGTATACTGAATAGCCGGGTAGTTTTTATGTATCGAATCCGGGTAACTTTTATGCACATAGGCATCACCCAGCCAGTCGTACGACATAGAGTTGACCTGGATGAACCAGATGTCCCCGGTTTTTTTAACCTGATCGGCATGGTCGTGGCCGTTGAAGCAGGCGATCACCTTTCCGGCAGGATTTGCTTTTCCGGCTTCCGCCAGCAGGGCCAGGATCTCTTTGGAGTTGTCAATACCGGTGGGAAGGGGCTGATGGGAAAAAACAACCGTCGGATGTTTCGATTTGCCCAGGTCCTTTCGAAGCCAATCCTGCTGTTCTTTCCCGATATAATGTGCATAGCCTGCCGGCCGGGATGGCGATGGATTCACCTCGTTAGCATCCAGCACCACAAAATGAAAATCACCCCGGTCATAGGAATAGTATTTCCCCTTTGCCCCGTAAAATGAAACAGTCGAGTCACGGCTGAATCCCCCGTCCATATCGTGATTGCCCAATACATGATACCGGGCTCCGGGAAAGGAATTCCAGATCCCCAGAAACTCCCGGTTTTTGGCTGCAGGCTGACAAAAATCGCCGAGATGAATGGTGAAGTCCGGCTGAATGGCGGTCATCTCTTTCACAAAGGAGGTTAACCGCTGGTCCGCATCATGCATGATATCCTTGTGCACATCGGTCATCATGCCAAAACGAATGCTAGTCACCGGCTTCTCCTGCATTGCCTGGTACTGTTTTACCACCTTCTCAAAATTCCACTGTACAGACTGCGGTTTGCGGAGCTCAACCACAACACCCGGCAACGGACTCACCAGCTTGCGGTTATCCGGCAGGTGAAGAAAAATCCTGGCTGGTTTCTCCCGGTTGGGACCTTCAAATTTTACCTCAACGCCTTCTTTTGTCCCCTTAATGACCATCGTCACATTCCCAAACCAGGTGGGCAGCCGCTCAATCCGGATCTCTTTCCCGTCGGCCAGCCACCCGTCTGGCACGGCCTTTAGCAGGTGCAGCTCATCGCCCTCTTCATGAACCAGCATGTGCCGCAGCATGATCGCATAGTTGCAGGCCCCGGTAACATGTGGTATCGTATTGCCCCAGGCGGTCTGCGTTTTATAGAATATTCCTTCCGGAAACGCATGCGCTGCGGTCGAATGGAGGAGATACCAATAAAAATCCTCCACCACGCGCTCGTCGTTGCCCAAACTGAGGTCGGCCATGGTCGTGTACGCCCCCATATAGGGATGGATCACATCCGGGTACCCGTTCCATCGGATCGTTCCTTCCGCATATCCACCCACAAAATCGTTTCTGAGAAAATCCACCAGGGAAGTCACCCGTGAATCGGTTTTCGGAAAGATCGGAGTGGGCCAGAGGGTTTCGGTATTGCCCCAATGAGTCCCGATAAGCTCCCAGCTCGGGGGAAAATGTGCCAATCCGTTTTTCTTCATGGCCGCATTAATCGCCGAGCGGTATTGTTCAGCAATCCTGTTCAATTCCGATGCCTCATCCATCTTTCCAAGGATTCGCGCAGCATCCGCCGTCACGAGCAAACCCCGCAGGTTCCAGAAATCATACCCGACGATATGGTTCTGACCCGCCCACAGATATTCCCCGTCTGCCAAAGCCTTCGGGAGCAGCCCGGGGTATTCCGGGTCATTCTGTGTTTCCTTAAGAGTTCCGATAGTCCAGTCGGCCGACTTCCGCATCTTCGGATACACCCGCTCCAGAAAAGCCCGGTCGGCGGTCATCTTGTAATACTGCCACAACACCCAGGGAGCCTGACCGTTTGCGTCAAATTGCCCGGTGTGCGATTCAAAACGGCCGTCCTCCCGCTGCCTGGGCAGATATAATTCGATGGATTTTCGCGCAGCCTCCCACATGCCGGCCTCCTCCAGTTCCATAACCTGATACGCCCCGTCGCGGATGTAGAACTCATCATAAAACCCTTCGCCGCCGCGAACCTCCCCGAGATCATTGGCGATCATCTGGCAAACATGCGCAGCCTTCAAGGCATCCGTTGCCTTTTTCTCCGGAACCTCGATCAGGGCGATGGAACTCTTTATTTCATGCCAATATCCGACTGTCCGGTCAAACCAGGTCTTATAATCGGCAGCCGTAAGCGCATCAGGATTTTTGATGGAAAAGAATGGATACCGGGCTGCCTGCTCCAATGTTTCACCGGGAGCCAGTATTTTATCAATCAGATGATTACCGTAGTTTTTTATTGGTTTTATTCCGATATGTAACCGCGCCCGGGCCGGGTTTGAGGACGTATTGGTCGCCGTATACCGGATCCAGACCGCGAAATTCTCCCCTTCCGTCGGCCAGTCGAAAGCCTTTTGCCACTCTTTAACATCCGGCATCGGGGTCGCCCAGATGGTAAAATCATAGCGGATACCGCCCTCAGCCGACTGAACCTGCATGATCGGCATCCAGCCCTCCCAGGCCAGCTTGCCCTCTTTCCGGCTCAGCGGTGTAAGATTTGTTCCATATCGGATTTCAACTACCCCGTTTGATTCATCCAGATACACAAGGTTTTCCGGACTGATCCGTGCTCCCCGCGGGTAGTCCTTCAATCCGGCCACATTCCAGTTGTTTGCGAAATAATCGAAAGTGCCGATGTTTTGGCCGGAGCCGGCCAGGAACATACAGAACATTGATGCACATACAAAGAGGCGAATCATCGGAAACAGTTTTATAGGTTTATCAGAATTATAAAGATGCCAATTTTCCGATAAACCGGCAACCGGCAACCGGCAACTGGCAACCAGCAACTTTTCTTATTTTTATCCCGAAAAACCAACTATCCCCATGAAACGCTTAGCAACCCTACTCAGCCTTTTTCTGATCCTGGCTTCTTTCAACCTCTCCGCCCAATCTGAGCCCGATACCTACGTCTGGCCCAAGGATCCGAAGGTGCTCGAAAATCTGAATACCTGGCAGGGGTACAAGTTTGGATTGCTCATTCACATGGGCTTGTACTCGGTGGATGGCGTGATTGAATCCTGGGGACTTTGCCCGGAGGACTGGATCACCCGGCCCGGGTATGACGACTACTATAAGTACGCAACCGATTATCGGAATAACAAATCGAAATTCAATCCGGTTCAGTTCGATCCGCAGAAATGGGCGAAAGCATTCAAGGGATCGGGGGCAAAGTATATGATTTACAGCACGAAACATCATGACGGGTTCTGTCTGTATGATACCAAATACACCGATTTTAAGGTGACCGACAAGGGAACCCCATTCTCGACCAATCCGAAATCTAACGTATACAAGGAGATCATGAATGCCTGTCGTGCCGAGGGGATGGCCGTGGGCGCCTATTTCTCGAAGCCCGACTGGACCACCCCCTATTTCTGGTGGCCCTATTATCCGCCGAAGGACCGGAATCCCACCTACGACATCACCCAGCATCCGGAGCGATGGAAGAAGTTCGTGGAATACACACAGAATCAGATTAATGAGATCACAACCGAGTACGGGAAAGTGGATATTCTCTGGCTCGATGGCTGCTGGGTGATGCCGAAATCCTCCATCACGCCCAAGGTTGCCGAATTCTGCAAGTATCCGCACGATATGGATATCGACATGAAAACCATCGCGGCCCGCGCCCGTAAGGCGAATCCCGGAATGCTGGTGGTCGACCGCTGGGTGAAGAGCGAATATGAGGATTACCTGACTCCCGAACAGAAGACCCCCGAGAAAGCCCTCGCCGTGCCGTGGGAAAGCTGCATCACGATGGGCGGCGCCTGGGGCTGGGTGCCCGGTGATAATTATAAATCCGTAAAGGAACTGGTTCAGCTGCTGGTGAAGATCGTGGCCAAAGGCGGCAACCTTCTGCTGGGTGTGGGTCCCAAAGGCACCGGCGAATTTGAGCCGGCCGTGTATCAGCGTCTGGAAGGCATGGGCAAATGGCTGTCGGTCAATGGAGAAGCCATCTATGGAACCACCCCGGTGGAGCCCTTCCAGCAAGGCAAGATCGCCTACACGGCAAAAGGTGACAAAACGATTTACGCCATTTATATGCCCGATAACGATGAGGTGGCATTGCCCGAGAACCTGATCATCAAAACCCAATTAAAAGGCAAACTCACCGCTACCCTGGTTGCTGGCAATAAAACCCTGAAAAGCAAGATGACGCCGGATGGACTGTTAGTGGTAATCCCAAAGGCGATGCGGGAGGAGTTGGCGAAACAGGAGGCAGTGGTGGTGAAGGTTGCTGGTTACTAGTTGCTGGTTGCTGGTTGCTGGTTGCCGGTTACCAGTTACCGGTTTTTCGCATCACGCGTCACGCCTCACGTTTTGTCGGGAGGTTTAATAAAGCACAAAAGTTTTCCAGGTGTTTTCTCCATTCTATGCTCTCGGCAGCATCTAAATAGGGAAATACCCTATCATGGAATCACCGAAAGAGTATCGCGATTTCTTTGTTGAAGTTAAAGACCGCATCCGGTCAGCACAGTATGAGGCTTTGAGATCGGTTAATAAAGAACTGGTTGCCCTCTACTGGGATCGGGGTAAGATGATCGCGGAGAAGCAAAAAGTGGAGGGTTGGGGTAAGTCAGTCGTTGAAACCCTGGCTGCCGACCTTCAAAAGGAGTTTCCCGGACAGCGGGGGTATTCCACAACTAATTTATGGAACATGGTCCAGTATTACACGGAATATCAAGGTGATACAATTCTCCAGTCATTGACTGGAGAAATTAGCTTTTCTCATAACGTCATAATTTTTTCAAAATGCAAGACTAGATCCGAACGTCTGTTTTATCTCCTTGCGGCAAAAAGGTTTGGTTGGACATCAAGGGTCCTTGACCATCAGATTGATAACCGGACTTATGAAAAATATACGCTCAATCAAACCAATTTTGACCAGACGGTTCCAGAGAAATATCAGGCCCAAAGAAAACTGGCTGTTAAAGATCATTATACTTTTGATTTCCTGGAATTGTCTGATAATCACAGCGAACATGAACTTGAACTTGCGCTGCTGAAAAACATTCGTGGGTTTTTGATTGAGCTCGGCGATGACTTTAGCTTTATCGGTAATCAATATCGTTTGGGGGTAGAGGATGAAGAATATTATATCGACCTACTTTTATACCACAGAAGGCTTCAAAGTTTGGTCGCCATTGAACTGAAGACCGGTGCTTTTAAACCGGAATACAAAGGGAAAATGGAGTTTTATTTGGCTGTGCTGAATGATCAGGTTAAACTCCCAAATGAAAATGACTCAATCGGGATCATAATTTGTAAAAACAAAAAGCGGCTGGTCGTTGAATATTCCTTGAAAAGCTCGATGCTTCCCATTGGGGTTGCTACTTACAGCACAACCCCGGAGCTGCCGGAATATTATAAAACACTCTTACCCAATCCAGAGATGGTTGCCCGAAGTATTGACCGATGGCTAAGGGATCCTGATTAAAATTCACACTTCCCGTAACGTGCTCCCTTCACGCGTCACGCATCACGAACTGGTCACTGGTCACTGGTCACTGGTCACTGGTCACTCCCCACGAACCATCCCGGGTGAACCGCGGGTTCGCCCCTACAGGTGCGTTACGCGGGCGCACGCTTGCGTCGTCACGACGAATGATCCGCCACAATCCGCCACTGCCCGTCGATTTTCCTCCAAATTAGCATGAAATGGCCTGATGAGGTGTCTTTGTCGCGGGTAAGTGTGTATTTGCCAACCTGATACCATCCATCGTCACTTATTTTATCGAGATGGAGGTAGTCGAATTTTAATGTACCCTGCCTGGATTTATCGGGATAGCTGGCCTTGTAGCGTTTCAGCGTTGCATCCCAGCCGTAAGTGATGCCGGTTTTGCCCACGAACTTGAGGGAATCGGAGTGCCAGTAGTTGTGCATGAACCCGTCGAGATTGCCGGAGTTCCAGTAGTCCTGCGACTGCTGCATGGATTTCAGGATCTCTGCTTTGGCCTCATCATCGGGATTTAGGCCTGATGATTTAAGATACAGTCCAAAATCGGAAATGGCCGGACAAACCGGTGAATGGGTGATCCGGAACCTGATTTTTGTGGTTTTTACCGGATCGGTCTCCACAATCCGGCAGGCCCCGATGGATTGTCCGGAGGCCAGCTCTTTCCAGCCGGTGCCGGTCCAGGTGTCCACCGACCAGCCATCAACCCGCTGTCCCAAAGGCAGATATTCGCGAAACCGCACCACGTTGAAGGTAACCGCTTCGTCAAAATCAAACACCACGCCGCAGTTGGTCACGATATCGTCGGTGGCCCAATAGGTGTCGTTGCTGTCATCCACCAGCCGGTCAACATTATAGGTTATGCTGTTATTCCTGATATTTCCCGCGGTGATTTTGGCCTGCTTTGCCAGGTTGGTTTTAAAGGTACCCTCCAGTATCCGGCCAAACCCTTCCAGCGATTTCACGTCAGCATCGCAGAGGAGGCCGCGGGTATCCGGCGCCAGCCCGATATTCATGGCCGTGCCCCGGCCCACCGATTCGAGGTAGGTTTTCCAGAGATTTTCCGGCGTTCTCGGCTTCTGATCGGGATGATAGAACCAGCCCTGTCGCAGCGGGAAATCACTCTCGGCCGGGATCCAGAATTTTCCATCCCGATGACCGCTCAGGCCCTCTTCATATTTCGTGTTCCCCGGCACCGGCTTCAGGTTTTCGCCATCCCGGTTTTTGGGCGTGAAGGTGGCCCAGCAGGGATCGTTGGCCCAGCCCGATTCATTGCCCACCCAGCGGGCACCGGGACCGATATCGCTGAACACGATAGCATTCGGCTGGAGCTCGTACACCAGTTCAAAGATCTTTTCAAACGGATAGTAGTTGTTTTTATCGATGGTGCGCTTCTCTTTCGCCCCGCCATACCAGCCATCGCCCCCGTTGGCGCCGTCGAGCCAAACCTCATATATCGGGCCATAGTTGGTGAGCAATTCGCGTAACTGGTTCATATAGTAGGTGATGTACTCCGCCTTGCCGTAGTCTTTGTGGTTGCGGTCCCACGGCGAAAGGTAGACGCCGAACTTCAGCCCGTACTTTTTGCAGGCATCTGCGTAGTCTTTTACCATGTCGCCCTGACCGTCTTTCCACGGCGAGTTTTTCACCGAATAGGTGTCGTTGTATTTCGAGGGCCAGAGGCAGAACCCGCAGTGGTGCTTGGTTACCAGGATGAGTCCGCGCAGTCCGCCAGCCTTGGCAGCCGCCGCAATCTGGTCGGCATCGAATTCCTTCGGATTGAAGTTTTTGGCCGGTTCATTGCCGTAGCCCCACTCCAGATTGGCATACGTGGTGGTGGAGAAATGAATCAGTCCGTACAGTTCGGTCTGGTGCCATTTCAGCTGGGCTGAACTTGGGACCGGACCGTAGGGCTTGGGCGAGCTTTGCGCAAGAGCCTGTGGGCCGAGAAAGAAATCGGTCACCAGGATGGTTAGTACAAGGATAAACCTGACAGGTGAAAATCTGATTTTTAACATACTAATCCTCAACGGGTTATTATTAAAAACAAATCTAAATAAGCTAATAATCATGAATAAATCAAGTAGTTATGGCTCGAAGCTGACAGGTCTAAGGTTCACCTGCTCCCCCGCCTTTGTCTCAAATTCCTTTTTCTTCCCCTGATAACTTACGGGACACTTACCCCCGTTCTTAGAAAGGATTGTTGCCTTCACCAGCTTACCCTCTTTCCACTCCATTTCCACCACAAAGCCTCCGCGGGCAACCAATCCTTCAATTTCCCCGTTTGGCCAGGCGGCGGGAAGGGCAGGGAGCAGCACGATTTCGCCGGTGTGGCTCTGGAGCAGCATCTCGGCGATGCCGGCGGTGGCGCCGAAGTTGCCGTCGATCTGGAACGGCGGATGCAGGTCGAAGAAATTCGGACTGGTGCATTTGGTGAGCAGCACGTCGATGGCTTTTTGAGCGGCATCCCCGTCGCCCAGCCTCGACCAGAGGTTGACCAGCCACGCGGCGCTCCAGCCGGTGTGACCGCCCCCGTTGGACAGCCTGAATTCTAGCGACTTTCTTGCGGCAGCCTGCATTTCAGGAGTTTGGGAGGTGATCTGCCGACCGGGATGCAGGGCAAACAGGTGCGACATGTGCCGGTGGCCCGGTTCGGGTTCCACAAATTCAACCGGCCACTCCATCAGACGGCCATCGGACCCGATTTTCGGAAGGAGGAGATTGTTCCGGGCTTCTGAAACCCGACCGATGAAGTCATCTTTAATTCCCAGTATATCAGCGGCTTCAATCAGGTTGGTAAAGAGATCCCAGATCACCTGCTGGTCATGCGACGGACCCATGGTCAGGTAACCGATGCTCCCGTCAGGCGCCTTGAATGAGTTCTCTGGTGATGAGGCCGGTCCGGATACCAGTTTGCCCGAAACCGGATCCTTTACCAGCCAGTCGAGGTAAAACTGAGCCGATCCTGTCATCACGGGGTATACCCTTTTGAGGTATTCCTTGTCACCCGTAAAGGCGAAATGTTCCCACAGATGCTGCACCATCCAGGCGCCGGCTCCGAGGTGAAGACCCCAGCTCGGCCATTCGCCCGGTGCAGTAAATCCGAACACATTGGTGATCGGATGCACGCACCAGCCGCCTGCCCGGTAGTGAACCTGAGCCGTTTTGCTTCCGGGAACAACCAGAGATTCAACCAGTTCGGTGAGGGGCATCTGCAGCTCGGAGAGGTTCGTTACCTCCACCGGCCAGTAGTTCATCTGGATATTAATATCGGTGTGATAATCACAGTTCCAGGGCGTCTGGATCTTGTTGGCCCAGATTCCCTGCAGGTTGGCCGGCAGACTGCCGGGCCGCGAGGAGGCCACCAGAAGGTAGCGCCCGTACTGGAAATAGAGTTCGGTAAGTCCCGGGTCATTCTTGCTTTCCTTAAAATTAACCAGGCGCTGGTCGGTGGGTAGGGTATCGGCGGAAACCGGACTCTCCAGGGAAAACTCCACCCGGTCCATCAGGGCCGAGAAATCATCCCGATGACGCTGCAGCAAGGATGAGAAGGAGCGTTTTTCCGCTTGGGCAATCCGGTCGGCAGTAGCCTGCACAAACTCTGCCCCCGTGTAATCCGGAGTCTTTAACTGATAATCCGTTCCGGCAGCCAGAAGCAGGGTGACCGCATCGGCATCCGTAACGATCATTTTATCGCCCGACAACTCCACGGTACCGCCCGAATTCACCGCTTTCACCCGAGCCAGGTAACTCATCCCGTCGCCGCCCTGACCGTTATCCATGCGGCCGGTCATGATCAGCTGTCCATCCCTAACCGATGTGACAAACCGCTCGGGCCGGTCCATCGTGGCCGAAAAGCTGAGACTGCCCTTTTTATCGGATTTCAGCCTGATAACCAGTACCTGATCGGGATAACTGACGAAAACCTCCCTTGTGAAACGAATTCCATTCTGTTCATACCGAACCGTTACTACGCCGGTACTCAAATCGAGCTCTCTGTAATAACTCTGATACGGATCGCTCTTGCCGAAATCCAGCCGCAGGTCGCCCAGCGTCTGGTAACAGCCGAACGGCACGTTGGCCCCGTTCCCATGGCCCGATCCCGCCCCCTTGCAAATCTGAGTCCTTTCAGCCATCTGATGGGCCTCCCTGTATTTACCTGCATAGAGTAAATTCCGGATCGAATCGATGGCCCCATACGATAGGGGATTGTCATTGTCGGTGGGGGATCCTGACCATAACGATTTTTCATTCAGCTGAATACGTTCGGCGTTCACATCCCCGTAAACCATTCCCCCTACACTCCCGTTCCCGATAGGCAGCGCTTTCAGCCACTCCGCATCGTTTTTCCATCCGTTCCTGTCATCCGGAATGGAAGCATCGGCCGGTTTATCGTACCATAATTTCAGTGATTTTTCGTTTTTACCCTGATCGCATCCGTACCCCAGGGTAACGATTATCAGGCTGATAAATAGAAGGTTGGGTTTCATAGGTTGGAAAGATTTTATAACCTGATGTTACGGAATTTTAACGTAACGTGCAATGGTTGCAGGGGGTGGGACAAAAGAGGGCAGAAGGGCAGGAGGGCAGAAGGGCAGAAAGGAAAGTGAAAAGTGATAAGTAGTTTAAGGCGCACATTATAAACATACTAGTATTTTGTTACCTATTATTTTTATCCTTTACTTTTTGCCCTTCTGCCCTCCTGCCCTTCTGCCCTCTTTTGTTCCACCCCCTGCGCCTGCAATGAATAGAAAAATCTTTTATCTTTCCTCCCTATTAACCAACACCCCTTCCTATGAGAAAATTTACCCTTATTCTGATGTTTCTCGCCCTGGCCGGGCTGATGACAATGAATGCCCAGACTAAAACTGTCCCCCCTTCCCTGAAAGGCAACGGGCAGGTTTTTTTCTATGAAGATTTTGACTGGGGCGATCCCACAGATCCGAAGGGCTGGAAAATGCCGGATGGATATAAACTGATCGATCCGGACGACATTGGTTATAATTTTAAGTGGATGCCCTATGACAGTATCAGGGCACAGTTTGCCCAGGAACCGCCATTTGAATCAACCTCCGGCCGGAACGGTTATCTCGGGATCCCTCTGGCAGTTTACAACGAATTCAAGGATCCTGCAACGGTGGTCAACAACACCATCGAATTTCCCCATTTCAACTGCAGTGCACACGGTACCGTTGTGGTCCGTTATGAGACACATTTCATGAACGGGGGCCCCGGATTGCAGGAGTTGAAGGTATCGGTCGACGGCGGCACCCGCTGGGCGATTTATAACGTCGGTTTCGGCGTTCAGCACAAGGACCGCCCGAATGATGCTGCCCCTGGTAAGCCAGTTGTTTTTGAAGCCAACATCTCCGAGATCGCTGCCGGTCAGCCGGATGTTATTATCCAGCTGCATTATGGAAATACCCAATGGTACTTCTGGGTGTTGGATGATTTTCAGCTGGCAGAAGCCTGGGATTATGACCTGCGGCTGAAGCATTTTACAGCAGGATGGGACAACGGCGATCAGGAAACCCCGATGACCCCTTTTAACATGATTCCGAAAAGCCAGCTTAACGGAACTCTCGGCCTCTTCAACTGGGAATCCAGTGTGCTTAATTTCGGGGAATATGATCAGGAAGATGTTTACATGGATGTCACAATCACCAAAAACAACCAGCAGATCTGGCACAAAACTACTGAAACCATTGATCTGGCCACCGGATATCTGGATACGCTCAAGATCACCGACAAGTTTATTCCCGAGGAGTTTGGTCATTATAAAGTGACCTATGATTTCAAGACCGGCATGAACGAACAGACCCCGGAGAATAATAAATCGGAATTCATCTTTCATGTGAACGACAGTATCTATTCCACTTCAGATGATTCACCCGACCTTGCCTGGTCCTACCTTTTTGAACGGTATGGCCCGATTGACAAGCTCTCCTGCGAAGATTATTTTACCGGATCGATCCTGCCGATTTACAAGGATTGCGAGGTCAGCTCCATATCAACCTACATCATGGGCGGCCTGGCCGACGGCCTGATTGAATTTCAGTTCCAGCTCTGGCTGAAACCACAGGAGGGGGATGATCTATTCCCGGTTAAAGTACTGGTTACGGATATGATGACCCTGGATTCCTCTATGTTCAATACCTGGATCACCATGCCTTTCAGCAAGGACGGCGAAACTGAGTTCCTCAAGGCCGGTGATCTGGTCTATGCAGGTATTTCGCAATGGGACATGCATACGGATTATCTGACCAGAAGGGCCAAAGGGTTGAAAATCGGAACCGACCGCACGCTGAAAATGATTGCTCCAACAACCATTGGTATTTATGACGGAAATACTGAGGAAGGCATGGGTGCTTTCTCAGGAAGACGAAACCTGATGTGCCGGCTGAACCTGAACGACCACAGTAACCTGATCGACGGTATTGATCCCCTGATTTCAAACGCCTCACTTGGGCAGAACTTTCCGAACCCTTTCAACGGATCAACGGATATTGCCTATGAACTGGTAAACGGAACGGACGTAAACTTTGAGATTATGGACCTCACCGGACGCAAGGTGAAGGTTTTACGTGAAGGATTCAGGCCTGCAGGAAAACATATTCTTAATCTGGATGCCTCAGGCCTCGAATCTGGCGTTTATTATTACACCCTTAAAGCCGGTTCGCTCAACCAGACCAGGCAGATGGTGATTTATTAGGGCAGAAGGGCAGAAAGGGCAGGAGGGCAGAAAGTAAAGGCTTAAGACTTTAAGTTTTAAGATTTGACCTTTACTTCCTGCCCTCCTGCCCTTTTGCCCTCCTGCCCTAAGGAATGCCCTCCTGCCCCTTATCAGGTTTTCACATTCAGATTAATCTTCCTCAGTCTCAGATTTTTCGGAGTCACCTCGAGGTATTCGTCATCCCCGATATACTCCATATACTGTTCGAGGGAGAAGAGGCGTGGCGGCGGGATTGAAGTCTTTTCATCGGAACCCGAAGCCCGCATGTTGGTGAGCTTTTTGGTTTTACTCAAATTGATTACCAGGTCGGTGGGGCGGATGTGCTCGCCAATTACCTGGCCCTTATAAACAGGTTCGCCGGCCGGAACAAAGAAAACGCCGCGATCCTGGAGCTTATCGATGGCATAGGCGATGGCCTGGCCTGTTTCGAGTGCGATGAGTGCGCCGTTGCGCTTGGTATTGATATCCCCACGGTAGGGCATGTAGGATTCAAAACGGTGTGCGATAATGGCCTGACCGGTAGTCAGGGTGAGCACCTGGTTTGAGAGGCCCATCAGTCCCCGCGACGGAATGCGGAAGGTAAGACTGTTCTGGTCGCCCTTGTGCTCGATATTCAGAAGTTCACCCCGACGGGCGGTTACGGCTTCAATGACTTTACCCTGAAACATTTCGGGTACATTAATCACCAGGTTTTCAACCGGTTCATGTGTCACTCCGTCGATCTCCTTCAGCAGTACCTTTGGCTGGCCCATCTGGAATTCATATCCTTCACGGCGCATGGTCTCCACCAGGATGGAAAGGTGAAGGATTCCCCTGCCGTATACGTTCAGCATTTCCGGTGAATCGGTTTCCTCAACCCGCATGGCGAGGTTCTTCTCAGTCTCCCGGAAAAGCCGCTCCCGCAGATGTCTTGAGGTGACAAATTTCCCGTCCTGTCCGTAAAAGGGTGAGTTGTTGATGGTGAAGAGCATGCTCATCGTGGGTTCATCAACCTTGATCGGAACCAGGGCTTCCGGATTCTCCGCATCGGCAACCGTGTCACCGATTTCAAATCCTTCCAGTCCCATAAGGGCAATTATTTCACCGGATCTTACAGGTGTCTTTATTTTTTCTTTTCCGAGGCCTTCAAACAGGTATAATTCCTTGATCTGCTCCTTCTGGACCAGCCCATGCTGCTTGACCAATGAGACCCACATGCCGGTCTGCATGGTTCCGCGCAGGAGGCGACCCACTGCAATACGGCCAACATAGGATGAATAATCCAGGGAGGTGATCATCATCTGAGGGGTACCCTCGTTAAACGGTGCCTCAGGGATGTGCTCGAGAATAGTGTCAAGAAGATAGGTAACGTCCTCGGTCGGGGTTTTCCAGTCGGGTCCCATCCAGCCCTCTTTCGATGAACCATAAACAACCGGAAAATCCAACTGCTCATTGTTGGCATCGAGGTGCATCATCAGCTCGAAAACCTGCTCGTGAACCTCATCGGGCTTACAGTTCGGTTTATCAACCTTGTTGATCACCACAATGGGTTTCAGGTTCAGATGCAGGGCCTTCTGGAGAACAAACCGGGTTTGCGGCATCGGACCTTCAAAAGCATCCACCAGAAGCAGGACCCCGTCGGCCATGTTGAGCACGCGTTCAACCTCTCCGCCAAAATCGGCGTGACCGGGGGTGTCAATAATGTTGATTTTAACGCCTTTGTAGCGCACCGATACGTTTTTGGCCAGGATGGTGATCCCGCGTTCACGCTCCAGATCATTGCTGTCGAGTATCAGCTCGCCCATCTCCTGATTGTCGCGGAACAATTTAACCTGGTGCAGAATGCGATCAACCAGGGTCGTCTTACCATGATCGACGTGGGCAATGATCGCTATATTTCTGATTTCGTACATGTTTCCCTTTCGTAATTTGAGGGCGCAAAGGTACGAAAAAAGTTACTGGTTGGTTATTAGCAGTTACCGGTTGCCGGTTGCCGGTTACCAGTTTTTTGAGCCAGGACCGAAATTTCAGGTTATTCATTATTATTGGAAACTAGTTCTGGCCCAACCGGCAACTGGCAACCGGCAACCGGCAACCGATCTTAACCAGTAACAAAAAATCCACCCAATCTAGCTTTATACGAAAGAAAAAAGTGTTACTTTTGCACCGCATTAAAACTGCATATGGACGACTATCACGCGGATAACTACAGGTGTAACTAGTCCTCCAGAGGTCACATAAGTACTTCTGGCGGACTTAAAAACGGAGGTTACTTATGATTACGTACTGGCAAATCGTTAAAAACGGCCTGCTCCCACTTCAAACGTACATCAAAGGTGCTGTCATCAATGCGGTCTCCCCTACCATTGAGGAGCTCAATATTTTGAAGACCACCTTTAAGATCGATGAAGATTTCCTGAATGACATCATGGACGTCGACGAACGATCTCGTATGGAGGTGGATGAAGGGAAGTTATACATGATTTACCGGGTGCCGTATTACAACCGCGATAATGGCCTTCCTTTTGCCACCATGCCGCTAGGCGTATTGCTTTCCGATGATGCCCTTATCGTTCTGGGCTATCAGCACAACGATGTTCTCGCAGAGGTTTTTTCCAAGAATATCAAGAAGCAGGTGGATTACGAGAACAAGATCGAGTTTCTGTTTCATATCATCGATTACTCCACCATCACCTATCTGAAGTTCCTGAAGCAAATCAATACCGAAACCTACAAGATTGAACAGGCACTTGAGAAATCGACCAAAAATGAGGAGCTGCATAAATTGCTCCTGATGGAAAAGTGCCTGGTTTATTTTAATACCTCACTGCGGTCCAACGAAATCCTGATCACCAAGCTGCGCAATTCCCGCTATTTCAAGAAAAATGAAGTGGATGAGGAGCTGGTTGAGGATGTGATCATCGAGATCAAGCAGGCCATTGAGATGACCCACGTATACAGCGACATTTTAAGCGGGATGATGGATGCCTTTGCTTCGGTTATCTCCAACAACCTGAACATTGTGATGAGGAAACTCACCATCATCACAATTGCACTGGCAATTCCGACCATGGTTGCCAGCTTCTTCGGCATGAACATCAGAAACTTCATGGAGGACAGCAGCATAGCCTTTATCGGCATCGCTCTGGCCGCTGCAGCACTTGCTGTTGTTGGGGTGGTGCTGATGCGGAAGAATAAGTGGATGTAATGTCCTCGCTTCGCTCGGTAACAGGTCGCTGCGCTCCTAAAAGGCCTCCCTGCGGTCGGCTAAAAGGGGTTTCGCCCTAACAATCAATAGCTATAAAGCGTTATTAGCGCGAAGCGCCTGTTAGCGACCGAAGGGAGCCTTTTAGCCGACCGCAGGGAGGCCTTTTAGGAGCGCAGCGACCTGTTTTTATATTGCTTCGATGCGAACCGCCCCCGCCATCGTCACCTCTATCGGCGCTACCGGTAATTTAATGGTCGCTCCATTATAATCGATCTGCTCGAGGCGCTTTTTATCCAGTGTGGTTCCCAGTTTGATGAAGAAAGGAAAGAGGTCCTCGCCTACGGCAATGCTCATGTCCTCAATCATCTCGTCCCAGCTTAGACGGTGCTCAGGATCATTTTTCCATCTTGTGTGCTGCACATATCTCCATTTCGGATACCAGCCGGGACCATACCGGTCGTCCAGCTTTTGCCAGATATACCAGGTCTTGTGCCAGTCTTTACCATACCCCCACTGCTTGTTCATGGCCTCATTCTCGTAGCAGGTGGCCAGATCCATGGCGTTACCCTTCGGGTCAAAGGCAAACATCAGGTTACAGTCGCGGTTAGCCTTATCGCGCAACGTTGAATCGAAAAGGGCGTTTACCTTTCCCTGGAACCAACCGGCATGGGCCTCGCCGCGGTTCGGGATCGGCGTGATGCCGGCAACATTCCCCTCATCATTGGCTGGGCCATACATGGTATGCGCGAGCTCGTGACCGAAGATCGAAAGGATTCCGTGACCATCCAGACTGATGATTCCATTTTCCTTTGGCTTGTAGATATTCACGGCCCATCCGCCGCCACCGCCGGCGCAAAGGATCAGGTACATCGGTTCGGCTGTCGGTGTTGAGGGGAGCCTCTCCTGGATAAAAGTTTGGGCCTTGGGTACATCATTCTTGACTACGCTCAGCAGCTCAGTTTTCTGATTGGCCGCGTAATAAAACACGATGTTGCTGAAATTCTCTTCAAGCTCGGGATAAATGGGGCCGCCGCCTTCCATGGTCTGTGGCATGATGGGCTCATCCTTCAGCCGTTTCTGCTTTTCCGTCAGCCAGGCCAGGTACCCGCCAACCACAAGGTCAACCGAGTCTTTCTGAACATCCGTGGCATTCCTGGGATATTTCAGGTCTTTTGTATTACCGGTAATCAGAACACGTCCCTTACCAAAAGTCAGTTTAACCGGCTCATCCATAACTTCAGCATTGAAAGCTTTTACCAGCTTCCGCACCGACCAGGAACTATCGGCAACGCCCGGCTTGCCGGGGCCGCCTTTAAGCTTGCGGTTATCCGTCTGGATGATCAGTCCGCCGCCCTTCTTAACGAAATTTACCAGGGAGGTAATCTCCGCATCGGTATAATCCTGGGCTTTCGGATTGAACTGTCCGGTGATCGCCACATGGTATTTGGGGTTCGGCCACCAAACAAACGGATAGATCTTATTGACCGTATCCCAGAGAATCCGCACCCGGCTTTCTCCGTTCGGATCCATGGCGGAGTTGATCGTGGCGTGACTGCCCAGCGACCGGTATCCCAGCTTGTTCAGCTGCTCCGGCAACGTCCACATCAGGTAAAAAGAACACTCATGCGCCAGGTCGACGAGGACGTTGAAGCCCTTGTCGTCCTTAACCGGTTGGCGGGCGAACAGACCTGACAGGTTTTGGAAACCTGTCAGGTCTAGGTTTTCAAAACCTGTCAGGTCTAAGGTCGTCCCCTCCTTCCAGGCCTTGTCAACCTGTTCACGGGTTAGTGGCACTTCCTTGGGCTGGCAGGAGGCCAGCAGCAGCATTCCGATTATGGGGAAAAGATGTTTCATTGGGTAGAATGTTTTAGAGGGAGAAAAGTAGCAATATATGGCATCAAATCGTCAATTGTCAATCGTCAATCGTCAATCATAAACGGGATCTCCATCTGCCCGTCGAGCAGCCTGAAACTCTTCCGGTGATGCGGAGTGATCCCTTCACGGCGTATCGCATCCCGATGTTCCCGTGTGGGGTAGCCCATGTTGTGATCCCAGTGATAATGAGGAAACTCCTGATGGATTCCCAGCATGTATTCATCCCTGTGGGTTTTGGCCAGTACGGAGGCGGCGGCGATGCAAAGGAATCGCCCATCACCCTTTATTTCACAACGGTGTGGAACATCGGACCAGGGTTTGAACCGATGACCGTCGATCAGGAGCAATTCCGGTTTTATTTTTAATTCCGATAGGGCCCGATGCATGGACAGAATGCTGGCATTGAGAATGTTGATCTCATCAATCTCTTCTGCCTCGACCCGGGCTACGGCCCAGGCCAGCGCCGAATCCTCGATCACCAAACGCAGCCGGTTGCGGTTCTTCATGCTCATCTGCTTGGAATCGTTGAGATCGGGATGCGTAAACCCAGCCGGCAGGATCACCGCGGCGGCGAACACCGGCCCGGCCAGGCAGCCGCGGCCCGCCTCATCGCAGCCGGCAGTAGCGAGGCTGGGGGAAGGCAGGAGGGTGGGGTGGGTACGATCTTTTGGCATGGTAATTAAAATAAATGGGTCGCTGCGCTCCTAAGAGGATCGGCTGGCGCCTCGCTAAGAGGCCTCCCTGCGGTCGGCTAATAGGCCCTTCGGGCTAATAGAGCATGAACACAATTGCCTGTTAGGGCGAAGCCCCTATTAGCCCGAAGGGCCTATTAGCCGACCGCAGGGAGGCCTTTTAGCGAGCGCAGCGACCTGTTACTTGTACGTTCGTATCGCCCTGATCACCGTATCTATCGTCAGCCAAACCTTCCGCGCGGTCTTGTCCCAGCTGAAGCTCCTTGACCGTTCGAGCCCTTTTTCGATGAGGTCATGTCGCAATTTTTCATCAGCGGCTAATCGCGTCATGCCCTCCGCAATGCTTTCCACTGAGGCGGGATCGGCATAGAGAACCGCCTCGCCGCCCACTTCAGGCAGGGAGGTCACATGGGAGGTCAGTACCGGCACACCTGCTGCCATCGCCTCCACCACCGGTATGCCAAAACCTTCATACCAGGGAACAAAGGTCAGGGCCAGTGCAGCGCCCATCACCAGGCGAAGTTCATCGGGCTCGAGACGGCCGGTGAACAAAACGGGAGGATCGTGACGCGTGATGCGTGATCCGAAAGAATCCGTGTTTCGCATCACGTTTTTCGTGTCACGCGTCACGTTCTTCTTCCACATCCTCTCCCCAACCACAACCATCCTCACGTCCGGCCCGTTTTCGCTGGAAAACCGGTCATAGGCATCCAGCAGGTTGCCGACATTTTTCCGGGGGTGGAGTGAACCCACATACAGAAAATAAGGCTGACCCCCGGTATATTTTTCCCGTGTGGCACGGATCTCTTCAGGGGTGAGGGGCTGGTAGGCGGCATTGGCGCCGTTGTGAACCACCCGTACAATGGCCCGGGCAGTATCCCAGGTGCGGTTCATGTCTTTCTGGCTGTGCTGTGATACAGTGCAGATCCGGTAGGCTTTCCGGGCAAACCGGGGAAAGAAATAGTTGTAATAGACACGCGGCCAGAAGGGCAGGTCACCGGGCCGGTGCACAAAACTGATGTCATGGATCACGGGGATCGATTTCACCCGGGTGCGCAGGGAGAGAAATCCATCCGGGGAAAAGAAAATATCAGCCTTGTATTTTCTTAGCACCCGGGGGATCACCACCTCAAACCAAAGCAGCCACAAAATGGGGTGGCGTGTAGGAAATCCGGCCACCACCGGGGTTATATTATCAGAAAAAATAAACTCCGATGAATAGGGGCGGTCGAAAATGAAGATGAACTGATGCTCAGGATGATCACGTGTGATGCGCCTGAGCGTTTCATAGGTGAACCACCCGATGCCCTCGAGCCTGTTCTTCTGAAGTAAGCGGCAGTTGACAGCAATGACCATCGGGCAAAGATAATCAGAGTAAGGAAAATATCAGATCCCCGGATTGAATGGCTGCGACCGGTAAATGATGAGGTCGCCGGTCCGGATGCGGCCGGCTTCCCATGGATTGAGGATTTTCAGCCGGATCACGTGGGGTCCGTCGGTAAGGCCGAACATCCAGGCCACCTCCAGCCTCCGCCTCAGATCATTCAGGGGCATGGCAAAAGCAACCGGAGCCAAATCATCCACTACCATTTCAACATCTATAACCCCTGGAATTTTTTTTCGGAATGAATCACGGTCCACCTCACCGGTGAGCACAAAACCCGTTCCCTCAAACCGGATCTCTGCCGTGGTCTCAATATCGGTCCCGATTCTGCGCCGCTCAACCGGATAATAACCGGTAAAGCCCTGCTCCAGTTTCACCGGCTGGGGTATCTGTGAAGCAATGGTCACATTTTCGCCATCAATGGCTCCGCCATTTTTTGTTACCATCTCAAGTGCATGCTTGAAACTGGATTCATAAACATCAGACAGTGATAGGTTTGTGAAGGAGAACGGCTCGTTTTCAATTGGTATGAGAGCCTCAAGCCAGAATCCCGGAATCTTGTCATAGCCCAGCACCGTACCCAGTATCCCCCCGGCACTGGCAGGGTTACAGTCGGAATCCTGCCCGCATCGCGCAGCTATCTGCAGGGTCCTGGCAAAATCCCCTCTGCCGTATAAAAGTCCGATCACTACATAGGCCGAATTCACCTTTGCATCGATATTAAAAGGCCTGAAAACTCCATCGGGACAGCCCACTTCGGCCGCCCAATTTCGTTCAACTGCAAACCATGCTGCTTTCCAGTCGGAGGGATCCTTCTTGTATGCGCCAATGACATCCTGAATACACCGATAGAAGCTGGATTCAGCCGGGATGGTCTTCAGCCCTTCCTCCACAATAAATTCGATATCATGGCTCACAAAGGCCAGACTGTACATGGCAGCAAGGTACACGCCACCATACCATCCGTCACCATAGTTCATGATATGGCCTATCCGGTCGCAGATCCCGGAGGAGGCGTTCGGCATTCCGGGCGACATTAGTCCGGCAAAGTCAGCCTCGATTTGAAAATCGATATCATCGGAATGGGGATTGTTGAGCCAATGGCCCGATTCGGGAGGCATAATGCCGTGGAGGATGTTATGCCGGGCTGCCTGATTGGCATGCCAGAGCGGATAGACCGCATGCGCAAACGCCTTGGCGTGACTCGATGCCGGCGCATCAATGCCCTCCTTGTTCATTACGTCGACAAAAGTGAGGTCCATGTATACATCGTCATACAAACCCGGCGCATTTTCGAAATACCAGGCAATGCGATCGCTATCCCAGGGTATCGGCTGGTAATCCTGGATCATGGTTCCTTTGTAGCCAAACTCTGTGGGACCGCCAAAGGTGCATCCGATAACCTGTCCGGCCCAGCCCCCTTTGATCTTGTCGAGCATGACGGTTTTCGTTAGAATCGTGCGCTCAGGAACTCGGTTCCCGGTTTTTTCCTGGTTGGCGCAGGCGGCACCCAAAAAAAGCGTGAGGAGGACGATGGGTAAGTATTTCATGGTAAATGGATTAAGGCTAAAGCTGGTAAAAGTCAGCGATTTCCAATAGTTAAAATTACTACATTTGGCCAATGATTTCGGTCGATTCGCCTGGTAAATGGATTAATCGGATAAATCAAAAAACTTTTGAAAAGGAAATTCGTCACAAACCTGGTTCTGATCATCCTGCTGAATCTTCTGATCAAGCCGTTATGGATTTTTGGGATCGACCGGAATATGCAGAATCTGGTTGGGGCTGACGAATTCGGGCTCTATTCGGCCTTATTCAACATTTCACTCCTGATCAATATTTTACTGGATCTCGGAATTACGAACTACAATAACCGGAATATATCCCAAAACCATCAGCTGCTCCAGAAACATTTTTCTAACCTGGTGGTCATTAAGTTTATTCTGGCATTTTTATATTGTATTGTTGTTCTGCTTGTTGCACTGTTGTTGGAGCATACGGTCCGGGAGATCCGCATCCTGATGCTGCTTGCTTTTAATCAGGTTCTGATTTCCTTTGCCCTGTATCTCAGGTCGAACATTGCAGGGATGCAAATGCACACGGTTAATTCGGTGATTTCGGTCCTCGACCGCACGCTAATGATTGTTTTTTGTGCCATATTGCTGTGGGGCAATGTTCTCAGTACACCGGTCACCATTGAATGGTTTATCTACGCGCAGACTGCAGCCTATGCCATAACGGCGATTGTTTGTTTTTTAATTGTGGCTGCTAAATCCAAATTTCCCAAATATAAGTATGACCGGAAGTTTATACTTGTAATCATTAAGCAATCAGCACCTTATGCGCTCCTTGTTTTGCTGATGACTGCCTATACCCGTATTGATATAGTACTGCTCAAGGAAATGTTGGGCGCTGATGGCAAGATGCAGGCAGGAATATATCAGAATGGATTCAGGATTTTCGATGCCGCATACCAGTTTGCGCTTCTTTTCGCAGTGCTGTTGCTGCCAATGTTCAGCAAAATGATCAAGGACCGGCAGAATCCGCATGAATTAACCCTTCTTTCCTCCCTGATACTTTTTATTCCGATGATTGCGCTGGCAATCGGCTCGCATTTTTACCGGACCGAGATCATGGGCATTCTCTATGATGAGAATATTCATGAATCGGCCGGCTTCTTTGGCATCCTGATGGTTTCTTTCCTGGGCATGTGCGGAACTATTATTTTCGGCACCCTGCTCACCGCACCCGGAAACCTCAGGGAACTTAACCTGTCACCCGCAATTGCAGTTGGCATTAACCTGATATTGAACTTGTTATTAATTCCCCGCTACCATGCGCTCGGAGCCGCCATTGCCTGCCTGGCAACGCAGGGATTCGCGGGACTCTCGCAATACCTGATATCCGCCCGCGTTTTCAAATTCGGGTTTAACAATAAACTGATAATTAAGCTGATCATCTATATCGGGGGTGTAATCCTTATGGGTTACGGAGCCGTTCATCTGGAAATAGTGTGGTGGATCGGGTTCCTCGGACTGATGGCAGCAGCAATGCTTCTCGCCTTTGTCCTCAACCTGATCAATGTGATGGGGATGGTGAGGATGGTGGTGAGGGGGTAGGGTGCCGGTTACCAGTTACCGGTTACCAGTTACCGGTTACCAGTTGCTGATTCTCGGTTCACGGTTCACGCTTCACGCTTCACGCTTCACGGTTCACGATATAAAAAGGTACAAAATTATTAATACATGCCGAATGACTGACAGGAGGAAATTTCTTAAAGCAGCGGGCTTTGCAGGGGGTGCCTTGTTGGCCGGGGGGACCGGCGTGATGGGGAGGGCGATGGAAGAGTTTGGGTATGAGTCGAAAAGGCCGCCGTTAAAGGACCGGAATTTCACATCGGAAGCGGTGGAGGAGACGATTCGCGAGATCCAGTCTGCCATCAGGGATCCTGAGCTGTCCTGGCTTTTCGGGAACTGTTTCCCGAATACCCTGGATACTACCGTAACGTATTCTGAAAAGAATGGCAAGCCTGATACCTTTGTGATTACCGGGGATATCCATGCCATGTGGCTGCGGGATTCAACAGCCCAGGTATGGCCCTATCTGCCGCTGGCTGCAAAGGACCCGAAACTGAAAAAACTTTTGGCGGGGGTTATCAACCGTCAGGTTCAGTGCATCCTTATCGATCCCTATGCAAACGCATTCAACGACGGCCCCACCGGCAGTCCCTGGAAGGATGACCTGACCGATATGAAACCCGAGCTTCACGAAAGAAAATGGGAGGTGGATTCGCTCTGTTACCCAATCCGGCTGGCTCACGGTTACTGGAAAGCAACGGGAGACACTTCGGTCTTTGATGCCGACTGGGACCGGGCCATGGGCCTCGTGATCAAGACTTTCAGGGAGCAGCAGCGGAAAAATAACAGAGGGCCCTATAAATTCCAGCGGGTAACCGGTTGGCAAACCGATACCGTTGCCGGCGGAGGATGGGGAAACCCGATAAAGCCGGTAGGAATGATTTGCTCCATATTCCGGCCATCTGATGATGCCACGATCTATCCTTTCCTGATCCCGTCAAACCTTTTTGCCGTTGCCAGTCTGAGGCAATTGGCAGAGATACAAATCGGGGTAAAGAATAACCATTCCCTGGCCAGCGAGTGCCGGGCGTTTGCTGATGAGGTTGAGGCAGCGGTTTATTCATACGGGCTTCGCGAGCATGAGAAATTCGGGCGCATTTTTGCGTTTGAGGCTGACGGATTCGGCAACCGGCTCTATATGGATGACGCAAATGTGCCAAGCTTGCTGTCCATTCCATACCTGACGGGTCTGAGCCTCGGTGATGACATGTACCGGAACACCCGGAAGTTTGTCCTCAGTGATTCGAACCCCTATTATTTCAAAGGAACAGCTGCTCAGGGAATCGGCGGTCCGCATACCGGAATGGACATGATCTGGCCGCTGGGCCTCACCATGCGGGCGCTTACCTCGCAGGATGACGAAGAGATCCGCTTCTGCCTGGCAAGCCTGAAGGCCACACATGCCGGAACCGGATTTATGCACGAATCTTTCCATAAGGATGATCCTGCTAACTTTACGCGGAAATGGTTCGCCTGGGCGAACACCCTGTTCGGGGAAATGGTGATGAAGGTGCACAGGGAGAGGCCGGAGGTGCTGGGAGCCGGTTAGGGGTTGTCATCCCGACGAAAGTCGGGATCCCCTGGGAGATCCTGGCTTTCGCCAGGATGACAGACAGGATTAGACTAACACACTACAATAATGGAAGTTACAATCGGAATCGACATCGGGGGAACGAACACCAAGATCGGGGTGGTTGACCGCGACGCCCGGATACTGGCACAGGGAAAGGTATTGACGGCAACGTATAAGAAAGCCGAAGATTTCGTGGAAGCCGTGCACCGGGAAATCCAGAGTTTACTGAGAGATTCCGGTGACGTGGAGCTTAAGGCCATCGGCATCGGGGCACCCAACGGCAACTATTACAAGGGGACCATCGAGCATGCGCCTAACCTCAACTGGAAAGGAATTGTCCCGCTGGCGAAACTGTTCGGAAAATATTACCCGGTGCCGGTTGTTCTCACCAACGATGCCAATGCTGCCGCCTTGGGGGAAATGATCTACGGTGGCGCCAAGGGGATGAAGAATTTCATCATTCTCACCCTCGGAACCGGGCTGGGCAGCGGGATCGTCATTAACGGCGAGCTGGTATACGGCCATACCGGATTTGCCGGGGAGATGGGACACCTCACAATGGAACCTTTCGGAAGGGAATGCGGCTGCGGACGGCAGGGATGCCTGGAAGCCTATGTCTCAGCCACGGGTATTGTAAAAACGGTGCTGGAACTGTTCGCCGAACGCCGCGATCCAAGTCCGCTCCGGAAAATTCCCGCAGATGAATTGACCTCAAAAGCCATTGCGGAAGCGGCAAACAACGGAGACCAGATAGCACTGGCCGCCTTTGAACAGACCGCCGAAATGCTCGCTACCGCGATCAATAATGCGGCTGCCTTCTGCAGCCCGGAAGCGATCTTCCTCTTCGGCGGACTGGCTCAGTCGGGCGACCTGCTGCTCGACCCGCTCAGCCGGTTCGTGGATGAAAATATCATGGGCTATTACCGAAAATCCCTGAAAATCATTCCATCGAGCCTCAAAGAGGCCGATGCCGCGATTTTAGGGGCATCCGGGCTTGCCTGGAAGGAGGTCGGGAGTTAAGGAAGTTAAGAGAGTTAAGAGATTGTTATTCACGCGTTACGCTTTACGTATCACGAAAAAATGCTACTAGAATTACTAATGAAGACTATTATGGTTCCCTGGCTGGGGTTTTCTGCTCCTCAGCCGGATCTGAATGAGGTTTCAAAAGCCCTCGATGCCCTCGGTAAAGGCCATGAAATCAGTACGGTTAATTGGGATGGATATGTCAATAAACCGGCCGTGCGATTCAATATCGGATACGGAGATTCTGAAATTTACCTGAAGTATTATGTTACGGAGAACTTCGTACTGGCCGAAAAAGATAGTTCCAACGAAAGTGTTTGCGAAGATTCATGCGTAGAATTCTTTGTATCCCCCGACTCCGACGGGATCTATTACAATTTTGAGTTTAACCCGATAGGAACCTGTCTCCTGGGCAAGGGGACGGGCCGGGCCGACAGCAAAAAGGTTGATCCGTCCTATATCAGCAAGATACGCAGGATGGGAACCATGGGAACCAAACCCTTCAGCGAAAAGAGAGGAGAACAATCCTGGGAACTGACCATTGCCATCCCGGTTGAAGCCTTTGCCGGCAAAGAGATCGGGAGCCTCGGGGGAAAAACTTTCAAGGCAAACTTTTATAAATGCGGGGATAAACTCACGCAGCCCCACTATCTGACCTGGAATCCGGTGGGCACAGAGAAGCCCGATTATCACCGGCCGGAGTATTTTGGGGAGTTGGTGTTTGAACGAAAAGAATGAACAGGTCGCTTCACTCCTAAGAGGCTCGGCTAACGCCTCGCTAAAAGGCTCCCTGCGGTCGCTAACAGGCGCTTCGCGCTAATAGAGAGGCAACCGTCGTGCGAGTTAGGGCTTCAGCCCCTTTTAGGAGCGCAGCGACCTTTTAGCGAGGCTAAAGCCGAGCCTTTTAGAAATATTAATTAACAATTTAGCATGAAATCAAACTGCATCATCGGCCAGTCAGGCGGACCCACCTCAGTGATCAATTCGAGTCTGGCCGGGGTGGTGAAGGCCGCCATGAAATCGGAAAAGATAGGTGAAGTATACGGCATGAACTATGGAATCGAAGGGTTCATGAATGAGTGGCTGATCGATTTCGGCAAGCAGCCGAAAGAGGTGATTAAGGGCCTGAGGAAAACCCCGGGCTCGGCCCTCGGATCCTCCCGGCATAAGCTCAAGGATGAGGATTTTCCGAGAATTCTTGAGGTGCTGAAAAAGCATGATATTCACTATTTCTTCCTGATCGGGGGAAATGACACCATGGATACAATCAACCGGGTGGAGGCGTACTGCAAAACCCAGGGGTATGAACTGATCGGGGTAGGGGTTCCGAAAACGGTTGATAATGACCTGTTTGGAACGGATCATACACCCGGCTTTCCTTCGGCTGCCAAAAGCAATATCCTCAATGTCATGCAGGGGGGGGTATTGGCCAGGGATATGAAGAAAGTCGATCAATTCGTAGTATATCAGACAATTGGAAGGGATGCAGGCTGGCTGGGTGCTGCCACTGCCATCGCTAAGCATAATGAAGAGGATGCTCCCCACCTGATCTATTGTCCTGAATTTGCCTTTGACCGGGAAAAATTTCTCAGGGATGTGGATGGGGTATATAAAAAGTACGGCTGGGTGTCGGTTGTTTGCGGCGAAGGGTTGAAATATGCGGATGGCACGGCCGTGAGCGCCTCTCTCACGAAAGATAAGTTTAACAATACTGAGTTTGGCGCCATGGGCGGAGCCAGCGTCGGATTGAACCTGCACAAAATGATCAGTCAGGAATTTGGTTTCCGCGGCGAATTTCAGATCACGGAGTCGCTCATCATGTCAGATTTTGTTAATGCCGTGGAACTGGACCTTGACGAGGCTTATCACGCCGGCAAAGAAGCGGTTCGGCTGGCTGAAAACGGCGAATCGGGCTTCATGGTTACGCTCGAAAGAGTTCATAACGATCCCTATGAATGCCGGTTTGGGAAGGCCCTCCTGAAAGATGTGGCGGTCCATGCGAAACCGATGCCGAAAGAGTATTTCAATGCGGAGGGAAATTTTGTCAGCAATGCCTTTTTGGATTATATTCGCCCTCTTATAGGAAAGCTACCTGAATTCACCAGATTACATGCGAAAATTTAACAACGTCGTCGTCTCTGTCCATGCTCATCCGGATGATACGGAAGCATGGAATGCCGGTACACTTAAGCATCTGAAAGACAAAGGATACAAAATCGTTATTGTCACCCTTACTGCCGGCGGAATGGGCGGGATCGGTTCAACGGAAGACAAAACCATAGCCATCCGGAGAGAAGAAGCCCGTAAGGCTGCTGCCGTTCTGGACGCCGAATATATCTGCCTCGGAGGACGCGACGGGTATCTGTTTGATAATGAGGATTTCAGGCTTGATGTGATCCGGATTATCAGGGAATATAAGGCGGGCATTGTTATGACCCATCTTCCGATGGATTATCATGCCGACCACCGTGCAACCTGCAACATTGTGGAAGCTGCCACCATGGTGGCTACCCTGCCGAATGTACCGGTTACGGAAAAGCCGCTTGAGATCACCCCGCTGCTCTACCACACTGCACCCCTGACCCTGACGGACCCGATCGGTGCCCCGATCGTCACCCCGCATTTCTTCGTGGATGTGACTTCCGTAATGGACACCAAGCAGGAAATGCTGCAGTATCATGAATCGCAGAAAGAACTCATGAAGGTGATGCACAAGATGGATGATTTCTTCGGAGTGGTTTATCAGGGTAACAAAGATTACGGCGCCATGGTTGGCGTTGAATATGCAGAGGTATTCTGGCAACACCTCGGAGGTGGGTTTCAGAAAGATCCGGTGGTGCAGGAGGAACTTAGGGAGTTTGTGAAGTATAAATAATATAATAGGCTCGCTGCGCTCGCTAATAGGTCGCTTCGCTCCTAAGAGGTCGCTGCGCTCCTAACAGGCGCTTCGCGCTAATAGAGAAATTGCCAAATGCCTGTTAGGGCGAAGCCCCTTTTAGCCCGAAGGGCCTGTTAGCCGACCGCAGGGAGGCCATTTAAATTCTACACTATGAACCTACAAGACAGCAAGTACGCAACCTTCGCACTCGTGCGTGAAATGATGGAAACAACTGAGGTAGTCAGGAAATTTGACCCGATGGTGGCCGCCTCGTATGCCGAAAAGGCCATGGCGAAAAAGGGCCTCTTTCTCACCGGTGAGGGCAGCAGCCGGATTTTTCCTGCCAAACGGGCGATGTATGACATCCTGAAATGGGGCGCGAAAATTCCGGTTTATACCGATGGATCTACCCAGGCGATGGAGTATGCGCTTAAGGACCTTGCTGTTTTCGGCGCCTCCAACTCCGGGAAAACCAAGGAGGTGGTAAGACTTTTCATGAAACTCCGCGAGGAGGGGCATGATGCGCTTTTCGGACTGACTGCCAATGAAAATACCAAGCTGGCCGAGCTTGCACATGAGACCCATGTACTGAACTGCGGCAAGGAAGATGCGGTGGCAGCAACCAAGTCGGTGATCGAACAGGGCCTTTTTTACGATGCCATGATCCGCCAGATGCTCGGCAAGTGCATGTGCGGGTTTGATGAGCTGCCCGACCAGATTGATACCGCCCTGACCTCCGTGATTGATCCTGAAATAATCCTGGCGGCAAAGAATGCCGACAAGATCTATTTCGCCGGCAGGAACAATGGAGTAGTTGAAGAGCTGACCCTCAAAACCAACGAAATCACCCGCAAGAAATCTGATTTCCTGGAAGGTACTTACGCAGTGCACGGTATCGAGGAAGTGATGGACAAGAATGAGGTGGTGATCATTGTTGAGCCCTTCCATAGTGAAGAGGAAAAGTTCATGGAGTGCCTCGTCAAGGGTGTCGGCATGAAGGTGATTGCGATATCATCCAGGCAGACTTCTTTCCCCACTTTTATTATTCCTGACGGGGGGAAAATGGCTCCTTATGTGGAGCTGGCTGCCGGCTGGAACCTGTTGGTAGAGATCGGACTGGCTCTGGGCATCGATCTCGACAAGCCCACCCGCGCCCGCAAAATCGGCAACGAATTTTTCGTCTAGCGTCCCAGTAGGGGCGACCTGCGGTCGCCCGGTTTAAATGGGCGACCGCAGGTCGCCCTTACAGGCAGTAAGTTACGCAAGGGAATTCAATATCAGCATCCCCAGCACCACCGTCAGAAATACGTTGGTGAGGATGAAGATGAGCCGGATCCGTTTCTCCGATGGATTCAGGAACAGCACGTAATAGAAGAATCCGATAAAGAGCACGTTCAGGAGTGCCAGGAGAAGGAAAACCCACAGATCAATCAGGATGCCAAACAGCGGTGCCGTCAGGAGGAAAACCGAGGAAACGGCCATCCAAAAGAAGATCAGCCGTTTAATCTGATTGTCGTCGAGATACCTTTTAAGGGTAGAGAATCCTGCCGCTTCATATTCCTTCCCATACCGTATAATCAACAGCCAGAAGTGGGGCAATTGCCACAGGAACATCAGGGTTGCAATAAACAGGATATTGGGATGAAACAGAGGCCCGCCTGCAGCGCTCCAGCCTATAACAGGAGGGATCGCTCCCACAAGTCCTCCCGGAATCACCGCAAATGAGTTGCGTACCTTCATCGGGGTGTATAAACCATTATAAAGCAATAGGTTGAACGCCCCAAGAAAAACTGGGGTGATGCCGAAGCGGGAGAGCAGGAGAAGGCCCGTCAGGATTAAGCCGGCTGAAATAGCGAGTGCTGAGAGGGGATTGATGATTCCGGACGGTATTGGCCGGTTGCGGGTGCGGCCCATCATGGCATCCAATTTTCTTTCCTGATATTCATTCAGTGCGGCGGATCCGCCTGCCAGCATGAACACGCCGGCAATAAGCACTGGCAGGGCCGGGTCGGGGCCCTTACGGAACAGGAAAAATCCCATGGTGGCCGACAAGGTTACCGCCAGAGACAGCTTATACTTGATCAGTTTGAGAATGGCAGCCAGCAAGGGGAATATAGGGTATTATTCTTTCAGGGTCCTGAGATATTCAATCATCAGCTTGATCTGATCTTCATTCACCACATTGCCGTACGCCTGCATTAATCCTTTACTAAAACCCTTGACTACCTGTTTGTTGGGTTCAAGAATAGAACTCCTGATATACTCATCATTAACCTCAACCTCCTTCTCCGCACCCTCTTCAACCACGGTGTGGGTCTTGCCATAGAAACCTTTAAAACTGGGACCTACCAGGCGGACTCCATCGAGGGAATGGCAGGCGATGCACCCTGTATTCTTCAGCAGGGTCAGACCTTCCGGCTCAGGAATATCTCCGGTTGCAGGAAGGGAGTCGAGCCAGGCGATGAATTCAGCTTCCGGAACCACCTTTACGGTTGAGACCATGGCTGAGTGCATCAACCCACAATACTCCGTGCATAAAATATCATATTCGCCAACCCTGAAGGCGGAGAACCACAGGTAATTATCGTATCCGGGCACCACATCCTCCTTGACCCGGAATGCCGGTACAAAAAAACTGTGATTGACATCAACCGAAAGCAGGTCCACTCTTATCGGCTTATCGGCCGGGACCACCATGATTTTGGAAATCTTCCCGTTGCCATAATCGAAGGACCATTCCCACATCCTTCCGATGGCAGTCACTTTCATGGCATCGGCCGGCACTTTCCTCATCGGGGCAAAACCGATCCATCCATAATAGAACATGGCCAATACAATAATCAGCGGAATCACGATCCAGATTGCTTCAAGGGTGTTATTGCCGGTAAATTGCATGGCGGGCTTTCCCTTTTTCCGGTTATACCGGATCACGATCCAGATCATGAATGCGGTGATGCCGATAATGAAAAAGGCCGATATCGAAAAGATGAAAACAAACGCCCGGTCAACGCCGTCAGCCAGGTTAGATGCTCCTTCAAACATGGTGCTTGTTTTTTATTAGCGAAATAAATAATCGGAAAAAGTAAATATGATTATGAGTGCATACATCACAAAAACACCCACCACCATCACTTTGAAAAAGGTGCTCTCGTATTTCAGGTGCATAAAGTAGGTAAGCACGGTTGTCCCTTTAATTGACGCCACCAGGAGCGCCACGGCAACCGAAATAGCTCCAAGGTGCAGCTCTGCAACCAAAACTGATACTGCCGTAAGTGCCAGCAAAGCCGTCAGCACAATCCCGTGCGACGTATAACTTGAAATATGATTCTTCTCCATAACTGTATTTTCAAATCTCAAACCTCAAAAAACAAATCTCAAATAAACCCCAAACCTCAAACCTCAAACCCCAAACCTCAAACCCCAAACCCCAAACCCGATACCTGATACCCGAAACCCATCATGTAATAAGATACATCATCGGAAACAGGAATATCCATATAAAATCCACCAGGTGCCAGTATAGCCCTGCGTTTTCCAGAAAGGTGAAGCGTTCACTGGTGACCTGCTTTTTGGCAATCTTCGGGATGGTGATTCCCAGCAGGACACAACCAATTATCACGTGGAGGGCATGCAGTCCCGTCATCATAAAATAGAGCCCGAAGAAAAGAAGCTCACCTTTTGGCAGGTTTCCAAGGACCGGTGATCCGGGATAGAGTTTGAACTCGAATTTATGTCCCCATTCGAAGTATTTGTTAACCATGAAAACCAGAGCCAGAACTATCGTGAGGAGCAGCAGCCTGATCGCTCTTCCTGAGTCACCTTTCTGGATGGCTGAGATCGACATGGCAACGGTCATACTGCTGATCAGCAGCACCACCGTATTGAGCGTTCCGATAAAGACGTTCAACTCTTCAGCTGCATGGTGGAAATCTTCGCCATATTTGGCTCTGAAAACGGCATATACCAGGAACAATCCTCCAAAAAGGAACAGTTCGGTGAAAATGAACAGCCACATCCCCATCTTGGATCCCAGGTGATCGTGATGTTCGTCGTGCATTGGGTTCGTCATATTGTTAACTTAATCTTTTCCAAAGAAATACGGTTTCCTTGTTATGGTTGGAATTTCATCGAAATTCTCTAACGGCGGCGGTGACGGTATCTGCCATTCGAGCGTTACGCCTTTCCACGGATTGGCCGGGGCAATGGCACCTTTCTTCCTGTGATAGATGAGGTTGGATACCATGATAATGAAGCCCGATAATAAAATAATGGCACCGATCAGGGAGAGGAAGTGGCCCCATTGAAACTCGGGCAGATAATCAAAATACCTTCTTGGCATGCCCTGTATTCCGATAATGAACTGGGGAAAATAGAGCAGGTTAAACCCGGTAAAAAGAAATCCCCAGCCAATGTAGGCCCATCGGTTGCTGTACATTCTGCCGTAAATTTTGGGGTACCAGTAGTGGATACCCGCGAAGAAGGCAAATCCCATCCCTCCAAAAATGATATAGTGGAAATGAGCTACGATAAAGGCGGTGTCATGCAAATGGATGTTGGTAGCCAGGGAGCCAAGGGTGAGTCCGGTAAAGCCGCCGATCATGAATAGAAAGATAAAGGAAATTGCATAGAGAAGAGGCGGCTTCATATCGATGGACCCGCCATACATCGTGCTCACCCAGTTGAATACCTTGATGGCACTCGGAACGGCAACGATAAAGGTGAGGAAGGAGAAAAACCATCTCGACCAGTAGCTGATTCCGGAGGTGAACATGTGGTGACCCCAGACGAAATACCCGACAAATGCGATTGCAAGGGATGAAATTGCGATGGCGCCATATCCGAAAACCGGTTTCTGGCTGAATGTCGGGAATATTTCAGTGACGACACCCATCGCGGGCAGTATCATGATATAAACCGCAGGATGGGAATAGATCCAGAAGAGGTGCTGAAAGAGCACCGGGTCTCCTCCAAGGGCAGGATCAAAGAACCCGATATGGAGCACCCGCTCGGCAATGACCATCAGCAGGGTGATCCCGACGATCGGCGTTGCCAGCAACTGTATCCATGCGGTGGCATAGAGCGACCAGGGGAACAGAGGCATCTTGAAAAAGGTCATCCCCGGAGCACGCATGCGGTGAATGGTAACAATAAAGTTCAGGCCTGTTAGGATGCTTGAGAATCCGAGAATAAAAGCCGCCGTAAGGGCGAATATTACGTTCGTGGAGGATTCTGCACTGTAGGGGACATAGAAGGTCCAGCCGGTATCCGGAGGTCCGTCACCTGCAAACTGGGAAAGAACGCCCAGGATGCCACCGATGATATACAGATACCAGGAAAACAGGTTCAGCTTCGGAAAGGCTACATCCCGCGCACCGATCATAATCGGTAGGGCGAAGTTGCCAAAGACCGCAGCCAGACCGGGAATCACGATGATGAAGATCATGATCACCCCATGAATGGTAAAGAATCCGTTATACTGCTGCGCCGACATGATGTCCTGCCCGGGTGCCGCCTTCTCTATAGTCATTAGTAGCCCAAGTATGGCAGCCACTGAGAAAAATACAAGCATGCTGTACATGTACAGAAGTGCAATCTTCTTGTGGTCGGTTGATGTTAGCCAACCCAGTAACCCTTTGTACTTCCCTTGATGCTCGAGATAACTTACTTGACCGTGCGTTTCGCTGGTGCTCATTATATCAGGATTTAACTGTTTTTTTTCGTTTCTTGAAGATCAGTACCGCCAGGACAATCAACGCAGCCAGAATCGTAATGCTCCCAACGATCCTCGTAACCTGAAGGGTGTATCCGCGGCTTTTATTATCATAGCCAAAGCAAAGCTCCAGAACCTTGTTTATGGCTGGCCGGGCAAGTCCTTTCTGGGCTTCTATCAGCGCCATTTTCAGGTCGAAGGGTAGAAAACTGATTCCAAACAGATAGCGCGTGATCTTGCCCTGGGGACTCAGAATGATTAGTGCCGATGGATGTGCGAAATCAAGCCCGGTAGGTTTGTAATGATATCCCACTGCATCGGTTATTTTGGTAATATTTTCCTGCCAGCCGGTGAGATATATCCATGATTTACTCAGATCCTCAGGTATTTGCTGGATATAGTTAACCTTTTTGAGAACTGCCCTTTCCGGGGTATCCTGGGGATTAAAGCTGATGGTGATAATCTGATAGTCCTTGCCCAGTTCCATGCCCACCTTGGGTATCACTTCTGAAATCCCCGACTGGAACGGTCCGCAGATGCTGGGACAATCAAAATATACAAAAGAGAGAACAGTGGGCTTGTCGATCAGCTGCCCCAATGTTACCGTATCTCCGGATTCATTCAGGAATTTTAGTCCGAGAGGAATCGTTTCACCGAGTTTTTCCTCAATGCCGATCTCTATTTTCGGCAGCGCCGGCAGATCAGTCTGTGCGAAACCTGAAAGACCGGACATTAATAAAATAACTACTATTATTTGTCTCATATTCCCTTAACTATACCTTAACTATACCTTAACTGTGCTTTATCTACTCGATGGCAAAACGGGCGAGCGCAGCTCGCCCCTACGGGAACGGACGCATGTATGCGTCACGTGTTTTTGGTCATTCCGGCAATCATCAGGCTGCCACCCAGCAACGAAACATCCTTCAGCAATGCAATCATGGCAATCATATGCTTATCCGCATCGAACAGCTGCGGAATATGAATGGTGGCAATGAACAGAAATAGCAGTGCGGCTAACGTGAGCGTGCTGACCTTCACATACTTTTTGGTCATGATCGAAATGCTGGTGAGTAACAATACTACCCCGGTCAGCAGGATCATGTATCCTCCGAATGGAATGAATGAAGTAAGCTCACCCAGGTAGAAATCTTTCATAATGAAATGGTTGATCCCGAAAACTGCAAAAGGCAATGCATATAGTATGCGGCCGATGGTGGTTAGTGCGGTCATATTCTTGTTACTGGTTACAGGTTAAAACTGGTTGCCGGTTACCCGTTGCCGGTTACCGGTTAATTGAATCTTACAATTTATTTTCGTTCTTGCTCCTTTTACCGATATAGAATATTTCCCGCAGTTGAAGGAGGATGGAACCGATGACTGCGAGCACAATGAGGAGGCCGAGCGGGTAGGCGATAGTCAGCCAGATCGGGGCTCTGTTACCCGTGTTCCACATGGCCCTCTTAGCGCGGAGGCTTACCGGATGTGTTTCCTTCCCGAATTCAAGGATGCTGTCAGTTTCAACGGCACCAAACTGGTCTTCATTCGTCAGCGTGACCATCAGTTTGACCCTTCCGGCCGTATCGGCGGGTAGATCGGAAGGAATGTTGAAAAGAATGATGCCGGCAGGATCGGAGGATTTCGGTTCATCCAGGGGAAGGTGACCAAAATACCGGTGCGCAAAAACCCTGGCTTCAACCGCGGGGATGGGAATGCGGATATTGTTTTCCAGGCCCGATATGGTGGCCTTCAGGATCGTATCATTCATCGCCGCCAAGGTAATTTTCACATCACTGTAGCGTGTGTCAAGGCCCCCCTTTGTGGCGACCTCCTGGGTGTAATTTGGGTTAAAACTCCTCATGTAAGCAATCACCTGCCACAGTTCAGGCGAGGTCAGCGCCATACCAAAGGCTGGCATCTGGCCTTTCCCCGTTTGCAGTTTATAATATAGCTCTCCGTCGGTATTTCTTTGCAACTGCTCTGAAACGATATCAGGGGGAAGAGGTACCAGCTGGGTAACATTATTCTTGCCCGGATCGCCATGGCACGATTTGCAGTTTACCTGGTAAATCACGGCGCCGGCCTTAACGGTCGTCTCGTCGAACTTGAAATCGGCGAGCTTGGTCTTTTTTTCTGCTGGTGTTTCCCAGGTTTGTGCCTGCGAGACAGCAGGTACCAGCATCAGCAGAAAAAGACCGCAGACCGCAGACGGCAGACCGCCTGAGTTCTTCCGAGAACCTCTGTTACCAGTTACTTCGTTTTGACTGTCTTCCTGCAGTCCTCTGTCTGCGTTCTGCGGTCCCTCTTCCGCGGCAATCTCCACGATCGGCAATACCGGAAAGGTCTTCGCCAGGATCGTGATAATCATCAGGACCATGATCATGGAAGCAACCGTGACAGCTACTTCGATGAGGGTGGGGGTGTAGACCATCCACTCCACGGGAACGTTCTGTTTGGGCAGGAAAGGATGTTCCTGAACCGGAACCACAATAATGAACCGCTTGAGCCAGGAGCCGGCAAAGACAAAAAGTGCAATGATGGTGAGCGGAAGCGGTTTCCGCATCGGCTTAAGGAACAGGAGAAATATCGGGATAATAAGTCCGAGTAACTGAGTGCCCCAGAAGAGGAGTGCGTGACTTCCAGTAAACAGCTCCTGAAGGTGAAGCGCTTCAAATTTCTTGAGTTTATAGACCGGAACCAGAAATTCGTTCAGATTAAAATAAAAATAGACAATGGCCACCAAACCAAGAAGTTTGGCCATTTTATCAAAATGATAGGGCGTTAAATAGTTATGCAGCCTGAAGCTGTTCCTGAAGAAAAACATAGCGATGATCACCGCGGCTGAGCCCGAAACAAAGGCGCCTGAGATAAAATAGGGGCCAAAGATCGTACTGTCCCACCCGGGCCTTACAGTTACTGCAAAAAGCCAGGAGGTGACCGTATGAATGGCGAAGGCCAGGGGTACAATTAATATCAGCAGAGTTCGCGTCATCCGGAACAGAATCTTATATTGTTCCGATTTGTGGATCCAGTTGAAAGAGGCAATATTATAAAGCCATTGGAGCCACTTTGGCAGATGTGTAATCCTGCCTTTCGCTACTGCCAGGTCGGGCAGCATCGGCAGGAAGTAGAGCAGGAAGCTGACAAGAAAATAGGTGGTGACCACAGTCACATCCCAAAGAATGGGAGACTGCAGCCTTCCATGCAGGAACACATAGGGAAGCCGGTCGGGGCGGCCCATGTCGCTGATAATCACGAGGCCTGCCACTGCCGCGAAAGCCACCGCTATTATTTCAGCAATTCGTGCAATCGGGATAACCCACTTGAATCCGATCAGCCCGAGAACGGAGCTGATCAGCATGCCGATCAGGGAGGAGGCTACAAAGAAAACGAAGTTGGCAATATACATGCCCCAGCTGGTATGGTCGCGGAGACCGGTAACCCCGAGGCCCTCGCGGAGCTGTATGGTGTAGGCGAAAAGGCAGGCAAGAAGTCCAACGGACAGGAAACCCATCCAGATCATGAATCCCTTGTTGAGCCTGACGTTGCGGAGGATGTCAGAAGCTACCCGATCCAAACGGCCGGGTTCAGCTGACTGGTAAGGATTGGTCATTTCCATGGTCTGGCGGGATTAAACGTGATCATCATGTTCGTCATCAAGAAGGCTCTCTTCGGGGAACTCAAACAGCCGGTTCTTTGGCGGCAGGTAGTAAACCCTCGGATCGGTCCCCAGTTCAGGCATCAGCCGGTAGCCACTGTTGTTCCGGATCAGTTCGCTGAAGCGGACAGTCTCCTTGGTGGTTCCGTTGGTAACTGAGTCCTCGTTCTCATCACCGAAATAAAAGACCCCGTTCGGGCACGCCGAAACGCAATAGGGGAGCTTTCCCTCCCGCAGACGGTCGGCACTGAACAGGCACTTGGAGATGGTACCTTTCTTCTGCGGAACATTAAGCTCAACGTTGTAGGTTTTCCCTTTGTCTTCCTCGCTGTTTTGAGGCTCCTGCCAGTGAAACATCCTGGCCGAGTAAGGGCAGGCGGCCATGCAGAAGCGGCAGCCGATGCAGCGTTCATTGTCGATCAGAACGATTCCGTCCTGGCGCTTGTAGGTTGCATCCACCGGGCAAACAGAAACACACGGCGGATTGTCGCAGTGCTGGCAGGGCTTGGGCATGAAATAGGGCGCCGTGTTCTTCGACTCCTGCATGGCCAGCGTATTGATATGGTATTCGTACGGACGGAGGTGGTGGGCGCTCTGACATGAATCAACGCACTTGCGCGCATTTCTGCATTTCGCAAGATCGATAACCATTACCCATCTCCGGCCTTCAATACCTTCACGTCCCTTCGTCTGAAGTGTTTTCAGACTCGGATTGATAGCCTCGATCTCGGCCTTGGGCACCAGTACCAAACGGTTATCTTCAGTGAGCACCCTGACCATGTCCTGGTTAGGCTTGTCCTTCTCGAACCGGTACCCGGTGTATAATGCAGCGGAACCGGCAACCGTTGCCGCTCCGTACAATCCGAATTTCTTCATGAAATCCCGGCGCGAAGTCTCGTTGATTTTCCCCTCTTCCTCGTCGCCCGTTTTCTTGATGTCTTCTTCCATAAATGCTTATTGTACGGTTTTTATGCCCGATATTTTATACCCGTTAAGCTCTACTGCATCGCGGATCTTTAAGGTATCAACCTTGCCGGGACGATACGTCACGGTAGCCCTCGCACTGTCCAGCGATACCATCACTGTATCAATACCTTCGAGCTGTGCAATGCTAGATCGAACCGTTTCCACACACCCCATGCAGGTCATTCCAGTCACACCCATCTCAACCGTTACCGGTTTTGCATCGGCAAGGGATTGATTTGTACTGGTTTTCTGTTTGCAGGCACCGGTCATGACAACCAGAAAGGCTAATAAAACAGTTATCCTCATGATTCCTCCCTATGATTTGGCCTGAAAAGTAGGGAAAAAATCGAATCTGCCCATAGTCAGGCCGTTATCCGGAATCAATCTAAATAAAACTGATTTTTATCATGTTTTCAGATGGGCTGTTTGAATCTTTGCGCGGTTTTTTTAAATTGCCCCCAATACCTTATACCCAACACTTCATTCGTAGTTCATTATGAAAAAAGTTGCGCTCGGCATTGATATCGGCGGCACTAACACCGACTTTGCTTTTGTGGATTCCCATGGACATTTTTTGGCAGAAGACAGGATTTCTACCGTGAATTTTGCGGAACCGGAAGTTTTTGTTGCAGCCATGTGGGAGAAAGTAAAAATGCTTCAAAAGAAAGTAGCGGAACCGCTTGAGGTCATTGGCATAGGCATCGGGGCACCGATGGGGAACATCAACAAGGGAACCATTGAACATCCGGCCGACCTGGCGTGGAAGGGAATAACCCCGCTGGCAGATCTTATTCATGAGCATACCGACTGGCCGGTGCTGGTAACCAACGACGCCAATGCTGCGGCAGTGGGCGAAATGGTTTACGGAGCGGCACAGGGGATGAAGAATTTCGTGGTCATTACACTCGGTACCGGGGTCGGATCCGGCATTGTGATTGACGGAAAACTGGTCTATGGTCAGGACGGTTTCGCCGGCGAAGTGGGGCACACCATTGTACGGCCGGGCCGTACCAACCGTGAGTGCGGATGCGGACGAATGGGCTGCCTCGAAACATACGTGTCAGCGACCGGTCTTAAGCGCACCCTTTTCAAAATCATGTCGGACTCCCTTGAACCCTCGGAACTGAGGGACCTTAGCTTCAATCAGATGACCTCCCTGAATATTGCAGAAGCAGCTGAGCGTGGTGACATTCTGGCTATCCGCGCTTTTGAGCACACAGGTGAAATGCTCGGACTGAAGCTGGCCGATGTAGTCGCCCATACCAACCCCGAAGCTATTTTTCTTTTCGGCGGGCTCACCCTGGCAAAGGGACTCCTTATGGAACCAACACTCCGCGCATTTGAAGATAACCTGCTGTTTATCTATAAGGGTAAAGTCAAACTCCTGCCCTCAGGGCTCAATAGCAAGAATTCCGCGGTGCTCGGGGCCAGCTCGCTGGCGTGGGATCTGTTTGCAAAAGGGAAGAAATAAAGGCGAAAGGCGAAAGGCGAAAGGCGAAAGAAAGAGTTAAGATCTTAAGTTATAAAGAGGGCTTTGGGTGTATATTTGTAATCATTGATAAAACCCATCACCCATGAACTCTTTAAAGTCTTTTGTCTTAAGTCTTTCTTTCGCCTTTCGCCTTTTTCCTTTCGCCTTCCTCCTCACATCTTGTTCCGATACCGTCCAGGAAGATTATTCAAAATACGTAAACCCCTTCATCGGAACCGCCGCCCACGGCCATACCTTTCCGGGCGCTGTACTCCCCTTTGGCATGGTTCAGGTGAGCCCTGATAATGGAACAAACGGATGGGACTGGTGTTCGGGGTATAACTATTCCGATTCGATAATCGTGGGCTTCTCCCATAAGCATCTTAGCGGTACGGGTATCGGAGACCTGGCTGATATATTGTTCCAGCCCACCACCCGGAACCTCCCGGCTTCAGAATACCATGGCGGAAAAGAGTTTCACCAGCGGTTCAAGGCAGTGTTCTCCCATGATGATGAATCGGCTTCGCCCGGTTATTACAGGGTCACCCTGCGGGATGCCGAAACCCGTCAGAATCCCATTAAAGTTGAACTTACCGCCACGGAGCGGACAGCCATGCACCGGTACCGGTATCCCGAGGGAGAGGCGGCCAACCTCATGCTCGACCTGGGTTTTGCCATTAACTGGGATGCCCCTGCTGCCACCTTTATCAGGGTTGAAAACGATACCCTGATAACCGGATACCGCAAATCCAAAGGGTGGGCCAACAATCAGCAGGTTTGGTTTGCAGCCGTCTTCAACCGGCCGATTTCATCTTTTATGCTATATAAAACCGGACTCGAGAACCCCGGAATGAGGAACGTGAGCGGAAAATATACTGAGGCAATCCTCTCCTTTGGCAAAGGAGGCGAACTGCTGATGAAAGTGGGAATCTCTCCGGTGGATGAGCAGGGAGCTTTGGCGAATTTGAGAACTGAGAATTCCGAGTGGAAATTCGATAAAGTAAAGAAGGCTGCACGGGAAAAGTGGAATCAGGAATTAGGTAAAATCGAAGCCAGTACATCGGATAATAGGCTCAAGACTGTCTTTTATACAGCGCTTTATCACTCAATGATTGCCCCGTCACTTTTTTCTGATACTGACGGCAGGTACCGGGGCAGCGACAGCGCACGGACGGTTAAACAGGCCGATGGCTGGAATAACTATACCGTCTACTCCCTGTGGGATACTTTCCGTTCGGCACACCCGCTGTTTACCCTGGTTCAGCCCGAGCGTATTCCGGACCTGATAAAGGCCATGCTGGCCCATGCCGATGAAAGCGGACTCCTGCCGGTCTGGACCCTGGAGGGATGCGAAACAAATTGCATGATTGGTTATCACGCCATTCCGGTTATCGTGGATGCAGCTCTCAAGGGATTTCCTTTTGATTATGAGAAGGCTTATTCCGATATGAAGAAGAGTGCCTTGGATGACGGGCGCGGACTTAAAAACTACAAGGCTTTCGGGTACCTTCCCGCCGACCTGGAGAACCAGTCGGTATCCCAGACTCTGGAATATGCCTATGACGACTGGTGTATCGCGCAGATGGCAAAGAAACTCGGAAAGGAAGAAGATTACCAGTACTTCATGACCCGGTCGAAGAACTATCGGAATGTATTCGATCCGGAAACCCGGTTTATGCGCGGCCGTATGTCTGATGGCAGCTGGCGGCAGAATTTTAATCCGCTTTACAGCAGTCACGATGTGCACGATTTTACCGAAGGCAACTCCTGGCAGTACACCTGGTTTGTTCCCCAGGATCCCGATGACCTGATCAGCCTGATGGGGGGACGGGACCGGTTCGTGGCCCGGCTCGATTCGTTGTTCAATACCACCGCCAAGGTAGAAGGCGCCAATGCCTCTCCCGATATTTCCGGCATGGTGGGCCAGTATGCACAGGGCAATGAGCCCAGCCACCATGTGGCATATCTGTATAACCTCGCCGGTGCACCGGAAAAAACCCAGGAGATCGTCCATCGGATCTGCACCACCCTTTATACCGACCAGCCCGATGGCCTGTGCGGCAATGAAGACTGCGGCGCCATGTCGGCCTGGTACGTGTTCAGCGCCATGGGCTTTTACCCGATGAACCCCGCCAACGGAATTTACCAGATCGGCACCCCGTCGTTCAGCAAAGTGAGCATCAACCTGCCGGGCGACAAGAAATTCACGGTAACGGCCGAAAACCTTACACCGCAGAATTTCTATATTAAAAGTATCACCTTGAATGACAAACCACTCGATCGGATGTACATCACACATCAGGAAATCACGGCTGGCGGGGAGCTGAGAATTTCAATGAAGTAATGTGCCAATGTGGTAATGTGCCAATTTACCAATTTGCCAATGTGATATTGAGGGTTGGGAGGAGCTTCTATATGTTGGAGGGGGACAAAACATGGATGGGACAAAATGATAGTGACCCTTGGAGCCCACTACCAGTTGCCACTAGCTTTAGCTAGTGGAATGCGTTGATAAATAGAACATTGAGGCCTTTAGGCCAACTCTGTTCCTGATGATTGATTGGGTAAATTCAGGAGATAAAAATTGGGCTTAAGCCCATAAAATACTGTGAATCAACATAAACCACTAGCTAAAGCTAGTGGCAATTTGTAGCAGACTCCGAGGGTGACTATCATTTTGTCCCAGCCCCAATACCGGGCGGACCACGGGTCCGCCACACAAATCACGGGTCACGCATCACGCGTCACGATTTTTTTCGTACCTTTGATCATCCCCCTTGTTCTTCAGGATCTTCACTTACTGAAAAATTTGACCCATGGTGCGAATTGGTCGTTTACTTCCGTTATCGGGATTACTTGCCTTTTTGTTGCTGACCGGCTGCCGGGAGCTGGTGCAGGATGAATTCCCCGATTTCACCCCGGTTCCGGCCGTTAACAGCTATCTGGCCGCTGACAGCCTGATTAAGGTCCATGTTTCTCTGTCGGGAAAGCTGGATACCGTTCCGCTTACGCTGGTGGATCATGCCACTGTGAGCTGTTTTGTGAATGATACACTCCTGGGTAACCTGCCTCATGCAGGTAACGGGTATTATCACAGCAATGCCAAAGCAAAGGCAGGTAATATCTACCGGATTCAGGTTATGGTTCCCGGATTCCCTGAGATTACGGCAACAGACACGATTCCCGCACCAGTAAAACTATTGGCAGTTGAACACATCAATTTTGCAGAAATTAATGAGGAGGGGTACTCTTACCCAGGAGTGCGGATTACTTTCCCGGTCGACCGGAAAAAGACTCAATACTTTCAGGTTATGATTCGCGACAGCACACTGTTTTCCTCCTGGAGGCTTAAACCCCTGTGTGAATTTAAAGATCCTCTCCTTCTTACGGAAGGATTGCCGGTTGCCGTGTTCAGCACCGGGAATATTATGGACAGCACCTATACTCTTCAGGTTGATTATTACAATGCTTCCTCATACGGCTATAATGGACCACCCCCGGACTATGTCATGTTGGAATCGTATTATCCGATTACTGTAGATTTTATATCGATTTCCTGGCACTACTACCAGTATTTAAAGCAGTTACACCTGTATAATACCGGACGCTTTCCCGATTTTCAATTCGGTCCTTACCATGCGTTCCCGCTCTATTCGAATGTCAGGAACGCCATGGGGATTGTGGCCGGTTTCTCCGTGTATCGGTCTGAAGTTATTTACCCTGAACCCAGGAAACGATGAAATTCAAAATAGTATTTAGATTCCTGATCTTGGCGTCATTGCTTTTTATCTTTCCGGCTATGCATGGTCAGGGCCAGACCCGGATTTCAGGGTTCGTGCGGGATCAACACTCCGGTGAACTGTTAATCGGAGCTAACATCCGTTCGACCCATGATAAAGGCGGAACCTCTTCGGATAATAACGGTTACTTTTCTTTCGTGGTCAGGATTCCAGGCACGGTAAAGATATCCTATGTCGGATATAAACCTGCAGAGGTGGCTTTTTCAGTGCCAAAGGATACCCTGATTGATGTAGCGCTGGTGCCGGGAGAGGAGCTGGGAGAAGTGGTAGTTAAAGGATTACGGACACCGGTCAATAATGTGTCGACCCTGCGAATCAGTGAGCTCAGGCAGCTACCCTCACTGGGGGGCAAGCCCGATGTGCTGAAAAGCATGCAGCTATTGCCTGGTATCCAGGCCCAGAATGAGGGTTCAAGCCTGCTTCTTGTCAGAGGCGGGGACCCGGGGCAAAACCTGTATCTGTTTGATAATGTTCCGGTTATTTATGTTAACCATCTGGGTGGGTTCATGTCGGTGTTTAATCCTGATATTATTAATTCGATTGATCTTTATAAGGGCGGTTTCCCGGCACGGTTTGGAGGTCGGGTTTCTTCGGTGGTGGATATTACCCAGCGTGAAGGGGACCGGACGAGTTTGAAGGGATCATTAAGCCTGGGGGTAACGGACCTGTCATTTACCGTGGAGGGACCAACCAAACTCAAGAATTCGAGCTTTATCCTCACCGGTCGTAAAACCCTGATCGATCCATTGATGGCGACTGTTACCAGGATCATCGATATGAATGGTTTGGTTGTTGCTTATGGGTTCCATGATCTGAACGGGAAGTTTACCTGGAAACCGGATGAACGAAACAGCTTTCACCTGAATCTTTACCAGGGGGATGATTATCTGAACTACTGGTCGGTGCAGAAAAATGAAAAAGGAGGTGTAAAGGAGACTCAAAAGAGTCATTTGAAGAATGCATGGGGTAACTGGCTGGCTTCTGCCCGTTGGAATCACGTAATATCCCCCCGGATTTTTATGACCAACACCCTCTCTTACACGCGGTATCGTTTGAACCTGTTCCAGAATTATACAATAACCGACTCCATCAAGCATCCGATATTCGACCGCAATTATCTCTCATCGGTGGCGGATCTGTCGATACGATCTAATCTCAAGGTACAGGTTCTGAACTGGTGGTCACTCGATGCAGGACTGCAGGCCTCATACCTGGATCATATCCCGAACTCCTATTATCAATCCACATTGGAACAACAGCCGGTAGTTGAACGGCTCAGAGCATTTGAACCGGCACTCTATCTGGATAATAAATTCTCTCTGGGCAGCAGGATTGAAGCCAATCTGGGATTACGGTGGGTTGGTTATCTTACCAAAGGATTCAGTTCCATGTCTCTTGAACCGAGGGCCCGAATCAATTTGACCCTGGCTCCTGATCAGCAGCTTTCTGCAAGTTATCAGCGGGTTACCCAGAATGAACAACTTCTTTTTACCGCCGGGAGCGTGATGAATAATGAGGTGTGGGTACCGGCTGGTGCCGGAATCGATCCGGCCCGGTCCGACCAGTATACACTCGGATGGAACAGCAGCTTCCATAACGGCCAATACGCCGCTGAAATAACCGGATATTATAAAACGCTTTCGAATCTGGCCACTTACCGGGAAGGGTATTCAAGCCTGATGGGCGATCTCGACTGGCGCAGCAAGGTGGTAACCGGGGGAACGGGGCGATCGGCCGGGGTGGAATTCCTGGTAAAAAAGCAATATGGCGACTGGACCGGTTTTGCCAGCTATGCCTACTCCCGGACTACGCGGCAATTCCCTCAAATCAATAAGGGACAGGAATTTGCCTTTGATTTCGACCGGCCGCATACTGCATCGCTGAATATCAATCATAAGTTCAATGAGAAATGGTCGGCCAGCCTCACCTGGGTTTATCAGACCGGTTTGCCGTATACACCGGTTCTGGGCCGGCAACTGACTCTGGATACCGAGCCCGATGAAAACGGGAATCTTGGGTATTATGAAGTGCTGATGTATGGGGATCGAAACAGCGGCCGGATGAAAGACTACCACCGGCTGGATGTGGGAGCCACCTTAAATACGATTACAAAACGCAACCGGAAGGCCACCTGGACATTCTCAGTGTACAACGTTTACAACCGGCATAACCCTTATTTCTACTATTTCAACACCAGGACCGATAACTATATCGAGCGACCGGAAAACCTCACCGATTTTAAGGCCACCAATATGTACCAGATGAGTTTCTTCCCGATCATCCCATCGGTATCCTATAAATTGTATTTTGATGGAACAGCCACGAAAGTTCCCAAGAGATTCACGGGTGAAAAGTTTAAGAAGTGGTTGTATCAGGAAAAATAGCGAAACTCATGAAAAAGCGCATGCTCTTTATGATCGTATTCATTACCAGTGTTTTCTCTGGAAATGCACAGGGTTCCTTTATAAAAAACCGGTGGAACATTAAGGCCGGATATGCCGAGAATGACAGCTTTTATCCGCCCGAATGGAGCACCAAATTTATCTATGCAGATTACAGGGTTGAGGCAAACTACGGTTTCATGGAATTCCTGGAAGCGGGAGTTTACCTTGGATATACATGGATTGGGACAATTGAACAGGTGTGGTCGAAATGGGATTCTAAGAACGTGGGCACTCCACTCCTCGGATTGAACCTCAACTTCCATCCGTTAACCTTCCTGATTAGAAAGCCCGATTTTCGTTTTGACCTTTATCTTCTGGCCCGATACGGGGGCTATTACCTGGTTGCACCGGCGGAGTATCTGCCTGCACGGGGATTTTACTTTCAGTATAACCATGGAGCTGGTCTTGCCTTTTATCTTACGAAGCATATCGGAGTTTTCGGAGAATACAGTTATGGTGTGCTTGCGAAGCCTGCGGGGAGTTTGAGGTGTGGGTTGAGTTTGAAATTCCATTGAGATTTTGGTTCTTAAGACAAGATTATGACAAGGTTTATCAGGGAAAATTAATAGCCCAATGAAAAAACAAATACTGATCCTATTCGCATTAATCACTTCGTTTCCGGCCCTTGATGCCCAGGATTCTTACATCAAAGACCGGTGGAACCTAAAGGCTGGATATGCAAGATACGATGGTTTATGGTTGACAAAGACCAAAATGAAACCGACTTTTCCGAATTACCGGATTGAAGCGAACTATGGACTACTTGAATTTCTTGAGGTTGGCGGATATCTGGGCTACAGCCGGTTCACCGCTTTCGTGCCGCAAACAGGGGATATTATCAGCGAAAATCATGATGCACCATTTTTCGGTGTAGGACTGAATTTTCATCCTCTATCTTTTCTGATTAAAAAGCCTGATTTCAGGTTTGATTTATATTTGCTCGCCCGATATGGCGGTATCTATTTTTCCTCGCCTGAAGGTTATGTTCCCCAGCGTGGCTTTCAGTTTCAATATCATCATGGAGCCGGTCTTGCTTTTTATCTAACGAAGCATATCGGGATATTTGGAGAATATAGCTATGGCATTCCTACGGTACCGAGCTGGAGTCTGAGGCTGGGGGTGAGCGGTAAGTTCTGAAACCAAACCTGTCACGATTTTTTTTCGCTTCACGCATCACGCATCACGCGTCACGATTCATGAAATGGGGGTAAACGGGCGTCCGCAGGACGCCCCTACGGGAACAAAATCCATTCCACCTGATGCTCCCCCGCCGCCACCCAAACGGGTCCCTTAACGGACTTGCCATCGACGGTGATCGCCGCTGCGGGAAGATCGATCAATGCCCGGGTGCCGCGGGGAACCTCGACCGACAGACTCATTTTAGTATTGTCCCGCGACCAGTTGATCATGATACTGCCCGCAGGTGTGGGCACCACGCCCCGCGCCCAGGTGAGGTCGCCGGGATGCGGAGCAACCCGGAACTCTTTCCAGCCGGGCTTGATGGGCTCAACCCCCAATACCTTTTGCGGGAGCAGTGCAGTGGGTCCCGAGCACCACGCATGCGACGTGGAACCGATATCACCCGTCCACTCTTCCACATTCCACCCCTCCTGCCATCCGCCATTGAACGACGCGAGCTTCATCTGATCCCCCCAGTTCTTGCGGATATAATCCAGCGCCCATTGCGGCTCGCGGTCGAAAACCGACCCCACCACGTAATAGGCAAACGACATCTCGCTTTTTCGCCCCTGCTCCGTGATATATCGGGTTACATCTGGAATATCTTCCTGATTGACAAGCCCGTACAGTATTGCATACACCTGGGTCTGCTGGCTGAACTGGCTGCTGCCATAACTGTCGGCATACACTTTCTTCTCCGGCGACCACATCCATTTCCGGATATTGGCCCCGAGTATCACTCTTTCACTTTTCCACTTTTCACCCTGCACCGGATCTGCCATGACCTCCGCAGCCAGTCTTGACGCGGTATTGAGCGCTGCGTAGTACAGGCAATTCAACCCCGTTATCTCCTTCGTCTGGTCCATGGGGTAGGTATCCGGATGGTCCAGCACGATCCAGCCGGGTATATCGGAAAGCACCCCGTGTTCTTTCCCGATGAGGGTCTCGAAATGGGCCATCAGCTTAACCAGGTTGGGATACACCTGTCGGATCAGATCGGAATTCCCGAAATAATCCAGGTATTCGCCCAGCATAATCACCCATTCAAGTTCATAATCAATCAGATATCCCGATGTGCCCTCTCCGATGAGCCAGTCGGTGGGGTAACGCGACCGGATGGAGCCGTCGGTGGCCCAGCGCTGCGACCAGGCCCCCGACAGGATATTATATCGGGTTAAAAATTCCGAACTGAGGCCGGAAGCATAGAACGCATATTTCAGCAGGTAGCGCGAATCCCCGGCGATGTACTGGGTTTGCTCGCGCCACGGGGTGTCCATGTAGGTATCCTGACTGCATAATTTCAGCGTGAAGCGGCCGGTTTCCCAGATCCGGGTGAGGAGGGGGTCGGAGCATTCAAACTCGCCTTCGTCCCTCAGGTTGAAATGGCGGTCAACGGCGGAGAGTTCGATGAGGGTAATATCGGAATTAACCGGCATCGTGAGATACCTGAAGCCGCGCCAGGTGAAGGGGCTCCACTGCTGCTCCCCGCTGCGGGTGATGTAATGGTCCTCATACCGAACCCGCCGCTGAAAGTCGGGGGTGCCGTCGGGCAGCAGGCGCTCGGCAGTTCCCAGCGTGATATCGGCGCCCTCCTTGCCGGCCTTCAGGCGGATCACCGGCGTTCCCGTCACCTCCCGGCCAAAGTCATATATCACCCAGCCGTTCACGGTCCACTGGTTCACCGGATAGATGGTTTCGCGAAAGAGAACCGGCCGGGTTACGGTTACGATACTTTTCCACGGACCCACGGGCGGAATACCGATGACGCTGGCCGCCTGCCATCCGCTGTCATCGAAAATTGCCGAATGCCAGTTTTGTGGCATCTTGCGGGCATCGAAATGCTCAATAAACCCGATGAGGTTCGGTGCACCCTCTGCTGACCCGGTGCGCAATTCGGTATCCGTGGCCCAGCCGCTAAGGGCGGAAACCCGCCAGCTGCCGTCGGTGTTGATGCCGCTGGTCTTTTTATCCGGCAGGAAAGCCTCGCCCTGGAAAAAGAACCCGCCCCGGGCATTGATCCGGTGGTGCATCCCGATTCCGAAATTGTACACCACGGCCGTGATTGTATTCGTTCCGGCGTGGAAATAGCGGCTTAAATTGAATTTCTCGTAAACCTGATATTCCGGGTCGCAATTCATCGGACAGCGGTCGACCATCTCCCCGTTGACATACACATCAGCCACGGAATAGGCAGATATATAGGCGAATACACTATCGGGCCTGTTTTTAAAGTCAATCGACTTCCGGACCAGCAGGTAGGTGTTCTTCGGATTCTCCTCGCCCGGCTGCCAGATCCAGTGCGCCACGGCCGGCATCCCGCCGAGCAGGGCGGAAGGTTCGGAAATGGTGCCACGGAAGGGGGACTGGGCGTAGGTGCTAAGTCCTGCTATTATGAGGGCAATCGACAGGAAAATCCGGGTCATGGTTTTTATACAGAATAAGCGGGTCATGCGTGCTGGTCTTTTGGGTAGCGAAGGTACTTGTTTTCGTGCTGATCCACCTCAACGCCCGACCCCATAGCCGTCAACCTAAGGGATATTTCGGCTGCCTAACCGGCTTAGGGCAAAAGGGCAAGAGGGCAAAAAGACAAGAAGTAAAGTTTTAAGTCATGCAAAATAAAAAGTAAACCACACACTTGCCGATGGTCACACTTACAACTTAAGTCTTTTCTTATTAAACCTTTACTTTTTGCACTCCTGCCTTTTTGCCCTCTTGCCCTTGTTTATCTAGATGGAAATCCCTTAGGTTGACGGCTATGGGGACCGGGGTTGAGGTGGATATAAGAATATTCACTACCTTTGATCAGCCCCCACAGACTTTCGGTTATTTATCCGACTCGAATGTTTCGATTTTTAAGAAATCCGGTTGGTTATTTCCTTGGGGCGGTTTCCCTGCTCTTATTGCATTCCTCTTGCTCCAATGAGATCGATCTGAATATCGAATCCGATCCGGTTCCGGTGGTCTGGTGTTTGCTGAATCCCGATGTGGATGAACAGTTTGTGAGGCTGGGGCGGAGCTACCTGCCCGATCCGGCTGATCCGGGTGCAGCTCCGGTTACTGACTCAACCGTCTGGAACCTGGATGTTGTGGTATATGTGGAGGAGTGGGCGAACGGGATGCCGGCCCGTATCTTTCGCTTTGAGCCGGCAGCGGCCCCGCCAAAGGATTCCGGATACTTTCCGGCCGACAATATCAGGTTGTTCAAATGCGGTTTCATACCGAAAAGGGGAACGGAATACCGCCTGTATGTCCATTTTCCCGATGATGACCGGATCGTTACGGGCACAACCATCCCGCCTCAGCGGCCGGTGGTTTATGACCCGATGGAGATCCCGGGAAGGAAAATCAATCTTCAGACCGGTGTCCAGTTTACCTCCCGATGGGCGCCCGGTGAGGGGAATGGGGTGTTTCAGGGCGAATTCGTCATTAATTATCAGGATTCAATATCAGGAGAAGTCACACAGAATCAGGTAGTCATCCGGATGAGTCCGATCCTGTCACTGGGACAGGAAATAGAGATTACCGACCTGTTCAGCGGGAACCGTTTTCTGGAGGAGATGGTGAGGCAGGTACCGGTTAAGCAGGCAGTAGTAAGGGATATGATCAATGTGCAGTATCGTCTCTTCAAAGGCGGCGAGGAACTGGCTTTGCTGGTCTCTCCCGACCTGCAGGAGACCACCATTTCCAATACGCTCAACCAGTATACCAATCTGGTGAATGCGGCCGGGGTTTTCAGCTCCATCCAGATAACCAGCGTAAATAACCTTCAATTGTCCAATACAACAGTCAATGAATTGGCACATAGTGAATTAACACAACAGCTGGGATTCAGGGATGTTCACGGAGGAGAGATGCAGTTGATTCGTTGATTTGATGATTTGATGATTCGTTGATTCGATGATTAAAATGATTAAGTGTTAAGTAATGAGTAGAGTAAATAAGTGGATTAGAGGGTTGGTTGTGTGTTTGATCCTTTTGGCGGCCTGCGATCCGGATGATCCGGTGGATCCGGGTGGCACCACTTCGGATCCCACCCTGGGAACCGTGGAGTTTGATTTTCCACTGCCCGAACGCAATGCTCCTCCCGGTGGGGTGCACCGGATCGACCTGAGCCTGGCCATGAACGCCTACAACCTGTACCGCGGGGATTTCCTGATCAGTGCGAACGTTTCCGACCGAGAGCGGACCTATACCTTCAGGCTCGCTCCCGGGGATTACTATTTTCAGGCGGGGATCACCTGCTCATGCCTTGGAGATACCTGTCTCTGGGATGGGTTTCCCGGAGGCCGGTTCGGGACTAAATGGACGATGGACCGACTCACCATTGTTAAGGGGGAGCGGATAAAAGAAATAATCACCTTCAATCAGTGAGCCATGCGATCAGGGTACCTCTCCGGATTTAGTGCTTTCCTTCTGCTTGTGCTGATTGCGGCCGGCTGCAGGAAGGATCAGAATCCGGAGGCATTGCCTGAGCTCACGATCAGCGTTAAGCCGGCTAAAGGCCTGACTACGGATAATTTCACGATAGCGGTTGAACCGGTAACCGGTGAAAAGGAAGGGTTGACCCTCTTTTACCGCTGGGACTGGGACAACGACGGAACCTGGGATACCCCGTTCAGCACTTCATCAAATGTTACCCACCGGTTTTTGAAACCGGGGAACGCCATGGTCAAGTTTGAATATGCCGATGGAAAGAAACAACTGACCACCGGGGAGGTCATGGTCCAGGTGGAGCAGGGATATTCGGCTCCGAAACCCGAATTTTCCGTTACTCCCGGTAGAGGGAATATCCTGACCTCATTCGTGTTTGATGCCAGCCTCACCCTGGATGACGAGGATTCACTGAACCAGCTCCAATTCCGATGGGATTTTCGGGGCGACGGGCACTGGACCGTGGACTACTCTAAAAATCCGGTGACCAGCTACCAGTATTACGCTGCCGGTTTATATACGCCGAAACTGGAAGTGAAGGACCCGGCAGGAAAAACAGCAACCTACAGCCGGGAACTGATTGTAACCATGGAGGATTCGCTGATTGTTGCGGATTTTTCTATCTCCGATTCGATCATCCGTGTGGGCGACACAATACTTTTCGATGCATCGGGTTCAAAGCATCTCAAATACCCGAACCGGGAACTGCTGTTCGCATGGTTTTTGCCCGACCGGGTAGAGTGGACCCTTCCTGTTCCTGAAAAACAGCAGATCGTGATATTCCGGCAAAAGGGCCCGGCGATCATCAGGCTAAAGGTCTATGACCGTGAAACACGCCTGTTCAGCGAGATCTCTAAGGAGTTTTTTGTGGCCGATGAAAACCTTCCCCCTAAAGCAAAAATCGAGGTAGGGTCAAACTATGGGAACATTCTCACGCAGTTTTACCTGAGTTCCTGGTCCTCTTCGGATGACTATCAGGCTCCGAGCGAACTGGAGGTGCGCTGGGACTTCAATGGTGACGGCGCCTGGGATACTCCTTTTACCCGGGAGATGGTGACCTACCATCAGTTTGACTCCCCGGGAGAATACTACATCGGGCTGCAGGTACGGGATGAGGAAAGGCTTACCTCAACCGACCGCAAGCGTGTGATCGTTTCGTCCAACACCAACCCGACCAGCTTTTTCAGGGATCCCCGCGACGGGAATCATTACGGTACGGTTAAAATCGGCGACCAATGGTGGATGTCGCAAAACCTGAACTTTATCGTACCCCAGAAGCTTACGGGAGGATTTCTCCAGTGGATTTGCCTGATGGAACAGAGCCGGTGGTGCGACCAGGTGGGCAAGCTCTACCGGATCGGTGCCGTGGTGGTAAACCGCGCCGATGATGAATTTGTAACTATTTGTCCGACCGGCTGGCGACTGCCCACCAAGGACGACTGGGAGACATTGATCACCACAGTCGGCGGAGAGTCGGGCGCCCGGGAGCTGCGGATCGGGGGTAAGTATGATTTCAACGGACTGGACCTGGGCTACGCAACGTTCACAGTTCTGTACAGCGGATTCTCTCCATACGATACTGTCTATAATTTCAAGGAAACCTATGAGAAAGCCTGGTTCTTCTCAACCACGGAGCCTTATGATATCAATAATTTGAGGACGGATATATGGATGTGGAATACCGACCGGGCAACCCAGGGCCTTTGGGTAGGCCACGGCCCAACAAATATTTACATGCCGGTGCGGTGCGTGAAGGAAAACTGATAAGGCACTGGAGGACCACGGGTCCTCCGCTACACGTGCCTTTCCGCAAATGCCTCCTTTTTTCCTCTTCCTTGTTCCCTATTACTGATTTTTGCCCTCTGCCTTCTGCCTTCTGCCCTCTTATCGTTGGTTCAGTTTTTGCAGTTCCATCCTGATATGAACGAAAAAGAAATTCTCAGCACCGCGCGCCGGATTCATGACCTTTTGTCAGTGAAGCGGCTGAAAGAGGCCATGGCCGAACTCCGGCCTATGCTGGCGGAAACCGGCGCGCAGGCTTCCCTGGAGGAGCTCGGACAAATCGACACCACCTACCGGTACATGCTGAACTACACCGTGCAGGGAATCAAAGACCCTGAGCGGCAGAAAATTTACCGGAAAATTGTATCGGACTTATATGAAATCAACGACCGGGCGGCTTCAAGCCTGCTGACCCGCGTATCCACGGAATATGTGTATGTGAGGAAACGAATTTTCCGCGATGATCCCGGTCTGGAAACTTTCATCCAGAATTATCTCGATGACCCCGATCTGCTGAATCCGGATCAGCCTGAATATATGCGGGACCTCTCCCGCCTTTTCCACCTGGTCTGGCTGACGGATGAATACCGTGAGCGGGAGGTTCGCCTGGTGGAGTTGACACGGGATTCAAAAGCCCTGTCGGTTCCTGAAAAAGCCTTAATGGTTACTGCTTTGAATTTCAGTTTATTCCGATATTTTGACAAGCGCAAGTTTAATCTGCTGTTCAGCTTCTTCGAGCAGGAGAATGAGGAGATACGCCAGCGTGCTTTGATCGGGCTGCTTCTGGCCTTTTCACGATATGATGCCCGGTTGGCCTGGTATCCGGCAATACGGGGGAGGCTCCTTGTAATGGATGAAAACCCGGAGTTCAAGCTCCTGGTCAAGGAGGTGATCATGCAGCTGATCCGCAGCCGGGATACCGATAATCTCAGCCGCCGCATGCAGGAGGAGATTCTTCCCGAAATGATCCGGCTCACCCCGCAGATCCGGAACAAGCTGGACCTCGATAAACTTCTTGGAGACAGCCTCAAGGATGATCAGAACCCGGAATGGCAGGAGATATTTGAAGACACCCCCGGGTTGAAGGATAAAATGCAGGAGCTCACGGAGATGCAGATGGAAGGGGATGACGTTTTCATCGGCACCTTCCAGAACCTGAAAGGCTTCCCCTTCTTCCGGCACCTGATCAACTGGTTTTTCCCGTTCACGCTCGACCATCCCGAAATAGGCTCCCTGGAAAATTCGGGCGAGTTTGCCTGGATGAAGGGATTCCTGGAATCGGTTGAGCGAAGTTTTTATTTATGCAATTCCGATAAATATAGTATCTGTTTCGGCATCCGCAGCATGCCGGCCGATATGCAGAAGTTCCTCTCGGACGGGTTAAAAGCGGAAGCAGACCAGTTGAAGGAGATGCTCGACGACGATAAGCTCATTGACCCGCAGCAGCAGTCGCGGAGAGTGATCCGGCAGTACACCCAGGATTTGTACCGGTTTTTCAGACTCTATCCCGACCGGCAGGGTTTTGATGATTTCTTCGGATGGAAACTTGATTTTTACCGTAAGGATTTCTACCGGGATCTTTTCCGGGGAGATTCCAAATCATTATATGCCATCGCGGGATTCTACCTTCAGAAAAAGAACTACCGGGAGGCCGCAGAGGCTTTCGGAGTGCTTGAGCAGGCAGGCGATATGAGTGCCGAGGTACTGCAAAAATCAGGTTTTGCCTGGCAGAAGACCGGTAATTTCCAGAAAGCATTGGATTATTATCTGAAGGCCGATCTGATGCTCCCTGAGAATATCTGGAACCTCAAGAAAATAGGACTTTGTTACCGGTACCTGAAGCAGCCCGATAATGCCCTTCAATACTACCGCCAGGCTGAACTGTTTGATTCAGAGGATCTCAGTACCCAGGTTTCCATTGGCCACTGCCTGCTGGACCTTCAGAATTTCGAGGAAGCGCTCCGTTCCTATTTCAAGGTGGAGTATCTGTCGCCCGAGAACACAAAGGTTTGGCGACCGATTGCATGGTGCTCGTTTGTGCTCGGAAAATTCGATCAGGCGAGAAAATATTATGAGAAACTGCTGGAGAAAGAGCCCAGTCATTTCGATTTCATAAACCTCGGTCACCTTGAATGGTGCCAGGGGAATCGGGAAGCCGCACTCGAAAGATACAGGCAGAGCATGATAAGCGGTGTTATTGATATGGATGAATTCATCAGTCTTTTTGATGCTGACCGGGAGCAGCTGGTTCGCCACGGGGTGGATGCCGATGATATCCCGATCATGCTTGACCAGCTCCGGTACCTGACTATCGGCTGACCTTATTATATTTGCCGCAGATTTTTATGAAACTTTTGCGGCTTTCCATACTGCTTGTTTTTTTATGCCTGCCTGGCTTGCTGCCGGCTGAGAATCCGTTACGGGAACCTCCCGGCCGCCGTGATAACCGCGATATGGCCATTGTGGTGAATTTTCCCGAAAAGCCTATCCTGATCCCGCAATACCGGAGTTTCTGGAATTTTTGGGCACATGTGTTTGACTTCAACAAAGATAATTATGCGAATGTTGGCCATACCGGTGTGATCCTGGTAGACGGCACCACCGGTGACCTTAGTTATTATGACTTTGGCCGGTATGACGATCGCCGCGACCAGATGGGCCCGCGGCCGGAGTTTTACGGAACGGTGCGGTCGGCCCGGCACGTGCCGGAATTGAAACTGAAAATTAAGGCGCGGCTTGAAAACGGATGGATCTCCAACCTGGATACTGTCCTGGTACACCTGGGAGCCAAGAAGTTTTTCAGATCTTACGGGGCCATCCATACCGCCATTGTATACAATCTTGATCTAAAGCGGATGGTAGCGAAGGCCACCGAGGTTGAGGATCAGCAATTCCTTTTTTACGGCGCACCTACCCATATGTATTGCACCCGCTTCGTGCGTGAGGTGATCCGGGCCGGCGGAGGCACCTTCGGGTACACCGTCTTTACCGGCACCCAGACCGTGAAACATGTGAGGCGGAAGTGGCGGCAGGAGTGAGACTGGTTGCTGGTTGCTGGTTACTGGTTAGGCCTGAGGGTTGTCATCCCGATGGAAATCGGGATCTCCTGACATTTGCTCCGAGGCTGGGGATCCCGACTTTCGTCGGGATGACATAGTGGATTCGGTTTAGTTTGTATCTTCGTGGGAACGCATAAATGCGTTCATACTATAACCCTTACTATATGAAACATCAACGCCTTGATCGCCGGAAGTTTTTGCGCCTTAGTGGCCTGGCCGCCGCGGGAACCATTATCATTCCGACCATCGTTCCATCAACTGTTTTTGGTAAAAGTGCCCCGAGCAACCTGATCCGGATCGGCCAGATCGGCTGCGGCAGGATCGCCCGAGAGGCCGATATGCCAGGCGCCCTGCCGTTTGATGCCGTCCGCTTTGTGGCGGCCTGTGACCTCGACTCCAAACGGGTGGGCGAGGGAAAGCAGTTCATAGAGGCGTTCTATATGAAGAAATATGGACGTAAAGAGGTGGACGTAAAGCTATTCGAGGATTATCGGGAGATGATCATGAAGGCTGATATTGATGCCGTGATCATCAGTACTCCCGATCACTGGCATTCCCAGCCGGCCATTGAGGCGGCCCTTGCCGGAAAGGATATCTATCTGCAAAAACCAACCTCCTTAACCATTGCCGAAGGCCGGCAGTTGAGCGATGCGGTTCACCGGTCCGGGGTTATTTTCCAGATCGGCAGCCAGCAGCGTTCATCGGAACAGTTCCGATATGCCTGTGAACTGGTTCGTAACGGGCGGATCGGAAAGCTGCACACCATCCAGATCGGCTTGCCGGGCGATCCGGGCGGTGAGGTTGAACCGGAGATGCCTGTGCCGAAAAACCTGAATTATGATATGTGGCTGGGGTCGACCGAGAAAGTGTTTTATACCGAAAAACGTGTGCACCCGCAGGCCGACTACAGCCGTCCCGGCTGGCTCCGCTGCGAGCAGTTCGGCGCCGGGATGATCACCGGCTGGGGTGCTCACCATCTGGATATAGCCCACTGGGGAATGGGAACCGAATATACGGGCCCCGTTGAGATCGAGGCAAAAGCAAGTTTCCCCAAAAGCGGACTGTGGAATGTGCACGGTGACTTTGAGGTTAAGGCCAAATACGCTAACGGAGTAACCATGTTCGTCAGCGGCGACCGCCCGAACGGGGTGAAGTTCGAAGGGAGCGAGGGCTGGATCTTTGTTACAAGGGGCAATTATCAGGCTACAAAAAGCGACCCGGTAACTTTCGATGCCAACAAAAAGTCACTGGATGCCCGCGATCCGAAGTTACTAACCAGCGTGATCGGACCCGATGAAATGCATCTGGTTAAAAGCACAAATCATTACGGCAACTGGATCGACTCCATGCGAACCCGCCAGCAGCCCATCGCGCCGGTTGAGGTCGCCCACCGCTCCTGCTCGGCCTGCCTGCTGAGTCATATCGCCATGAAGATTCCGAAGAAACTGCAGTGGGATCCGGTACACGAAAGGTTTACCAACAGCGACGCGGCAAATGCGCTGCTGAGGAGGGAACAGAGGAAGCCGTGGGGGACGGATAGCCTGGGGCTATAGGGCACAAGGGCACAAGGGCACAAGGGCATGGGGGAGTGTGAGTGTGGGTGTGGTGCGTGGTAGGGGAAGACCCGTGGTCCTCCCGTAGACCCGTGGTTCTGGCGTTTTGGGTTGTATTAATTCGGGCATTCATGAAAAAAATACTGTACCTGTTTTCTATATCATTATTGATGATTTCTTGCGAAGGAAAAAAGCCGGATCAAACCGTAACCTTAATGGTTGCGGAGCCGGGCCATTTTCATGCGGCGCTGGTGCTGAAATCGATGTATCCCGGGGTGGATTCAAGTGTTTACGTATATGCACCGGATGGGCCGGAACTCTCTGATTTTAAAAAACGGGTGGAAGGGTACCGGACCCGGGAGGCCGATCCGGCTAAATGGAACCTGAAAAGCGTAACCGGCCCTGATTTTTTTAACCGGATGCTGAAGGAGAAACCGGGAAATGTACTGGTTCTCGCAGGAAATAATGAACGAAAAACGGAATACATAGGGAGAGCCATTGAGAGCGGCCTGAATATTTTTTCCGATAAGCCGATGGCAATCAATTCAGAAGATTTTGCCATCCTGCAACAGGCATTCAAAACCGCCGAAGAAAAAGGATTGTTGCTTTATGATATCATGACCGAGCGCTTTGAGATCAGTTCGATCCTGCAGAAGGAAATCTCGCACATTACGGAGGTTTTCGGGGAGCTTCTGAAAGGCTCACCCGATGATCCCGCCGTAACCAAAGAGAGCGTTCACCATTTTTTCAAATATGTTTCCGGCTCACGACTGGTAAGGCCCGCCTGGTTTTTCGACGTGAAGCAGGAAGGGGAGGGCATCGTGGATGTAACCACCCATCTGGTCGATCTTGTCCAGTGGGCCTGTTTTCCTGAGCAAATCATTGATTATCAAAAAGATATCAGAATATCCAGCAGCCGGAAATGGAACACCGCGATTCAACCACGACAGTTTACCGAGGTTACCGGCTCCGGGGCCTATCCCGCTTTTCTGGTTCCTTATGTGGATGCCGATTCGATCCTGCAGGTTGCCTGCAACGGGGAAATTAATTATGAGCTTAAAGGGGTTAATGTAAAAGTTTCGGTCATCTGGAACTACCAGGCTCCTGAAGGGGCCGGCGACACTCATTTTTCCGTGATGAAGGGGAGTCTGGCCCGACTGGAGATCCGTCAGGGACCGGAGCAGAAATTCAAGCCGGAATTGTATTTATTTCCCAATCAGGCCAGAGCTGAATATCAGAATATATTAAACAAATCCATTGCTGCACTCTCGGTCCGTTTTCCCGGCATCAGCGCTGTCACATACAACGATGGATATCAGATTCTGATTCCGGAGAGCTACCGGGTGGGTCACGAGGCTCACTTTACCCAGGTCACCCAAAACTTTCTCTCCTACCTGAAAAACGGAAACCTCCCGGCGTGGGAGGTTCCGAATATGCTTGCAAAATACTGGCTGACGACGGAGGCGGGAAGGGTGGCGAAGTAGTAGGTCGCCGGTTTAAACCAGTTACCGGTTGCCGGTTGCTGGTTACCAGTTAAGCCTGAGCCAAATTTGGAGATTTCAGAAACTTTCTTGATTCACTGCAGTAACGCCCAACCTTAACCGGTAACTGGTAACCGGCAACCGGCAACTGGGCTTAACCGGCAACTGGCAACTATGTTCAGTCGTCCCAGTAATCCCGTCCCCCCCCATGCCCGAGGTAAAACGTTAGTTCGATGAGTCCGTACCGTCTCATACCCCACCGGTGATGGTAGTCATTGTTGTCAAATTTTCTTGATTTCAGGCCTGATTCAAGGCTGATACTGAAACGGTCGTTGTGCCGGATCGGAAAGATCTCAAGGCCAACGGGAATAATCAGGCCGGTGTGAAGATCGATATCATCATAATCGATTTCCAGCTGGCTCTTTACCCCGATGCCCGCATAAAGACTGGAGCGGTGGGTGAAATGGTGGCGGCGGATATAGGCGACCTCCGGACTCAGGTAGGAATAGTACGGAGAAAAATCAAATCCGAAGCCGCTTCGAAGCAGCCATCCGCTATCTCCATTGGGATTTGTACGAATGCTGAATCCATGGGAACTGATCCCTGCGCCCAGCTGCGCGAACGCTGTAACACCTGTGAATAACAGGGCTATAGCGAAGAGTGTAACATTTTTTTTCATGCTTGTTTGATTTGGTTAAAGCACGAAAGCATAAAGCGTGCCAAAAATCGTGAAACGTGAAGCGTGACCCGTGACGCGAAACCAAAATCGTAAATCGTCAATCGTAAATCGTCAATCCCAACTCGGCGGCTCAACCCCCAGCAGATGCTTCACAAAGAAGTCCATCCGCTTGTGGTCGCCATACGAGCCGCCGCCTGAATGGTCCATGCCGGGAACCATCAGGAAATCGAAGTTTTTGTTGACCTTGATCAGTGCATTTACCACCTGGTAGGTGGAGGAGGGATCCACGTTGTGGTCCATCTCGCCGACGATCAGCAGCAGCTTGCCCTGGAGGTTTTTGGCGTTGACCACATTGGAACTCTTGTCGTACCAGTCGCCCAGCGGGTAACCCATCCACTGCTCGTTCCACCAGATCTTGTCCATGCGGTTATCGTGGCAGCCGCAGGAGGAGACGGCAACATCGTAGAATTCGGGATGGAACAGGAGAGCGCCGGTTGAGCTCTGTCCGCCGGCCGAGGTTCCGTAGATTCCTACACGTGTGATATCCATGTAGGGATGCTCTTTGGCGGCTGCCTGCATCCAGAGAATCCGGTCGGGCAACCCGGCATCACCGACATTGCGCCAGCATACATCATGGAAGGCCTTGGACCGGTTGGAGGTGCCCATCCCGTCGATATGCACCAGGATGAATCCCAGTTCTGCATAAGTCTGCGAGCCCGTCTGGGTTGAGAAAGTCTTCGGCACGAACGAACTATGTGGACCGGCGTAGATGTTTTCGATGACCGGATATTTTTTGGCCGGGTCAAAATTGGTAGGCAGGATGATGATGCCCCATATATCGGTAACGCCATCGCGCCCTTTGGCGCTGAAAACGATCGGTTTCTTCCATCCGGTGGCCAGTAGTTTTGAAATATCAGCCTTTTCAAGTTCGAGTACCTGTGATCCGTCGGAAGTTTTGCGAACAACACTGACAGCAGGTTCATCCACCCGCGACCAGGTATCCACGAAGAAGGTTTTATCGGGAGAAAAGCTTACGGAATGATTGCCATTGCCGTCGGTCAGTCTGGTGAGTCCGGTACCGTCGAAATTAATCCGATATACGTGGATCAGGTAAGGATCCTGACCGGCCTCTTTGCCGCTTCCTTCGAAAGTGATCTGTTTCTTTTCATCATCCACCGAGAGAACGCTGCGAACCACCCATTCGCCTTTGGTGACCTGGTCCAAAACCCGGCCCGATTTTCCGCTGATCCGGTAGAGATGGTTCCATCCATCGCGCTCGGAAGCCCACAGAACCTCTTCGCCGTCGTTGATATCGTAACGGTAGCGTTTTCCGCTGTAATGAATGAATGTAGGACTGGTTTCCTGGATCAGGGTACGGATAACGCCGGTGGCTCCGTCCATCTCCAGAATCCGGTAGGTCTGGTGCCCGCGCTCGTTGAACTCAAAGGTCAAGGCCCGGCTATCTTTTCTCCATGCAAAACGACCGATATCATATTGTTGAGAAAACAATGCATCATCCGCGATGAACTGTTTCTTATCCTCGCGGTTGAAGAGTACCGGAACCTGGTGCGGCAATTCATCACCCGGCTTGGCATATTCCACTTCGGAGTGTTTGGGCTGCACCTGATCCACCGGGGAGGATTCTACATAATGGACGAACCGCTTGGTTGCCGGACGGAACTTTACGGCCACCAGTTTTTTCGAATCGGGCGACCAAAAAATATTGTACGAGGAATAGTAGAAACCGGGCACTCCATCCTTGCTGTACTGAATGGCATCGCCGCCTTTGTGCGGTTTAATCCAGACATTATTATCCCGGATAAAGGCGTCCCACAGGCTATCGGGTGACACAACAGGCTTATTGTCAAGCTCATCCCGGCTTTCGCTCCAGTTCCGGCCGGGCCGCTGCCCGAAGCGGTCCATTGCAGCAGCTTTCCCTTTGGTGAGGGCTTTCTTTTTGATGTCCCAGGTCCATTCAAACCCGTCACTGTTAAACGTGAAGGTTTTCATGTCGTCACTGAATCTGATCCCCCGGAAAGGCAGCTCAAAGGGCTTAACCGTTTTTCCGCTTTGCGCAGATAGCTGGGCGGCCAGTTTTTCCGCATCGAAGGCCGGGCTTTTCTTTGCCGCAGCGGCATCCACGAGGTAATATTCCGTACCTTTTTCCGTGAGGGTGGAGTAAACGAAACTATTGGTTTTCCCGATCCATTCCGGCCGGATGTTTCCGTGCAGAATTTTATCGGACACCAGTTTGCCCAGATTTTTAGCGCGGTCATAATCGGCTTTGGTGCCCTGTGCGGAGATGCCGGTGGCAGACAGCAGGACCAGGAGGGTTGCGAGGAAGAGGGAACGGGTTTTCATGGGGTTGGGGTTGAAGTTTGGTTTTCGCCGGAAAATACGTGTTTTTTTCACCACTTTTCCTACTGTACGGCATGTGCCTGTATGGGCGACCTGCGGTCGCCCATCTACCCGCCACACCGAGGTGGGGGACCTACACGGGCGACCGCAGGTCGCCCTGCAGCGGACTGGGGGCTACACGGGCGACCGCAGGTCGCCCTTACGGGCACGGTGGGTAGCACCTGCACGGGACTAGGCAGGAGCTACACGGGCGACCGCAGGTCGCCCTTACGGGCACGGCGGGACCACTGGGCGGGATTGTCGCGGATGTATCGCCGGATCGACATCAGTGCGCGGGCGTCAGGGATGATGCATTCATAGTAGTTTCGATGCCAGATGGCGGGCTGAGAGCCTCCGCGTAATTTGTTGATTTTGCTCGTAGCCGCAGATTTGAATCCGGAAATCACTGCGGCCAGGCTGCCAGACTGATTTTTGATTTTACCACCGGTAGGCGACAGGCGATATTTGATATCGGTTTGATTCCCATTCTTAGCCAGGTTCATGATCAGAATTCCATGAAAATGGTCCGGCATAATCACGAATTCATCAATTCGGACATCTGGCCTCATCTCTGCGGTTTTCCTCCATTCTGATTGGACAATCTGACCAAAATCATTCAATACCACCCGTCCTTTTTCAATCCTTCCAAACAGATGCCTGTTCCCCTCCGTCTTAATCGTCACAAAATAATATCCCCATCCCGTATAATCATGTTTTTCCAACCGGATGGTCTTCCTTTTTCTCTGCTCAAAAAATAAATCCATCTTATCCTTTTTCAGGATATAGATGGATTTATCAAGGGAGAATGGAGAAAACCGGGGCCCTTTTTATCTCAATTACCGCGTATTCTCAAACAAACTTTTCGTGTTCATGTTGTGTTTTCCCCTCGAAATTACCTCCGGGTTTACATCGAGTTTCAGTAACTCTTTTTGATTTCCGATATCATACGCAGCAAGGTAGGTGAGTTTGGTGACCTTGAGGAATTTCGGATAATCAATGAACTCCAGTACATCCTTCGGGGTATGGTAGTCGGCCGTGAAGCCGCAAAAGAGCCAGACCGACGGAATGCCGAAACGGATGAACGGATAGTGGTCGCTACGGAAATAGACCCGCTGGGGATGCGTGAGGTTGGAATAGAGGTAATCAAAACCGAAGTGGATCCCAAAACTTGTGTTAACCCTCTTAATAGAATTGTCCAGTTCCGAACTGAGCAGGTTCGAGCCTACCAGGTAAAGGCTGTCGGTATTGTTTCGCCCCAGCATATCGAGGTTCAGGCAGGTGCTGATCTTTTCAACCGGCACCGGGCAATTGTTGGCGAAAAAGTGGGAACCGTACAGCCCCAGTTCCTCGCCGGTGAACCAGGCAATGATCACCGACCGTTTAGGCCGTTCGGTGAGAAGGGCCTGGGCAATCTCCATGAGCGCAACAGTGCCGGTTCCATCGTCATCGGCTCCGGCGATAACCTGACCGTCGCTGATACCCAGATGGTCATGATGTGCGGAGATCACGATATATTCATCCCTGAGTTTGGGATCCGATCCCGGAATCTGTGCGATAACATTTCGTGAAGTGCTGTTCCGGCTTTCCACCTCAATATTCAAATGAATCCGCTTTCCAGGCAGCTGTTTTGCCGGTACCGGGCTGCCTCCGCGAATGGTAAGAAACATCTGTTCCACCTCTGCCGTTGTGACTCCCAGGATGGAAGCGGCGAGGTCATGGCCGATGGCAGCCTGACCAAAAGGCAGGTACGGCCGCCTCACCGGCTGTGTAGTAGTCTGTTCCTGAGTCTGTTGTCCAACCGAAACACCCCTGCGCTGCGTGTCATACGTAACCGTCATCCTTCCGCCGGGGATCCGCTCAAAAACGTTAATCCCGGCCAGCCGCTGCGCCTCAAGCCCAGGCGGGATGATCGCCAGCACCCCGGCAGCGCCTTTCTCCCGGATCACACCAACCCGCGAACTCAGCCGGTAGGCATAAGTTGATCCTAAATCCGATTTTTGTCCGGGCATCGGCTCATCCAGAAGGATCACCATCTTGCCGGTCAGGTCGAGGTCCTTGAGATCATCCCAGTTTTTATCGGGATTGCTGATCCCCAGGCCCACAAAAACGGCCTCCCCCGCATAGCTTCCCGAACTGCTGAAACTTCCGCCAAAGGACTTGCCGTAATAGTAGACATGTTCGCCCTGGTCAGTCAGGACACGGAGTCTTGTGTTGGGCTCCGATACGGAGGTTACCCTCAGCGGGATAGCCTGATAAAAGGAGCCATCGGGCAATATCGGGGTTAATCCTGCACTTTCCGCCCAGTTCCCCAGGTACACGGTAGCAATCTCCAGTTCCGGCGACGGGGTCATTCTCCCGCGGAACTCCGGCGCCGCCAGGAATCCCAGGTGGTACCGAAGCTCGCTTTCGGTAATCGTTTTCAAGCCTTTATTCTGGCCAATAGCCGCAATGCCCACAATTGCCAGCAAAGAAGTTATCCATATCCTTTTCGACACCATAGTCCCACTGAATTAAATCGTCAATCGTAAATCGTCAATCGTAAATCTAACTTACGCTTCGTACAGCATCTCAAACCCATACAGCATGGCCAGCGTCTCCACCTCGCGCTTCAGGTCGCCGAAGAAGGTGACACGGTGCCAGCCCCACTGATCCCATTCGTTCAGGAGCTTGAACACATCTCCCTTAACTTCAACCGCCAGCTTGCTGCGGCAGGCCATGTCCTCGTCTACGTTCTCAACTGTAACACCTTGATGGAAAATGACTTGCTTGCGGTTGTGGTCGAATTCAATGGTGGTGGTCATTTGCCCGAGCGGCATCAGCGACCGGATGGCGGCTCCTTTGCGGTCTTCCGAATGGCTCCGGATATGGAACGGATTATAAGGGCCGTCCGGGCCATAAACTTTCGACGGGGCCACGCAGTGGGCGTATATGATCTGATTTTTCGAGGTGTCAATCACCGGGTCCGATATGAAGCCCGGCCTGCCTGCCTGGTAAGTCATGATCAGCTTGGTAAGGGTCGACCGCTGGTCGGCCTCGCAGGCGCCCACAAAGCCCTGGTCATCCAGTTCCATAAACCCGATACAGGGATAGGCGCAAACCATCTGCTGGCTGTAGATGCCTCCCAGACAATTCACCGTAATGGCCTGAGCATGATGATCTTCCATTACTCCGGCCATCGCCAGGTACATGGCTGCCGATTTCCGGATCTCTTCGAGGTTAGGCTCAACCACCTTACCGGAACGGTTGATCCACTCATCGGCCTTGGCTTTGTACTCCTTTTCTGGAACGGCATTGTAACGGTCATTGATCTCCTTGAAGTCAATGCCCTTAACCTCGATCCCATACACTTCCGTCAATTTGGGATCGGGCGTTCCTCCAACCACCAGCATGGTTGATGCCCGGAGCATCTTCATCGTTACCAGGTAATGCACGGCCTTCAGCACATCATTAAAATCCGATGAGGAGACCGGAATCACGGGCAGTTTCTGCCGGCGGGCTGCCGCATAGGCAGTAAGGAATTCACCGGAACCTGCGTACATATGGTCCACCATGATCATCGGTTTGCCGCTCTGGGCAAGGGTTTCCGAGAGGTTTCCCCACAGGCACCCAACGAGGAAATAGAGATATCCGTCAACTTCTGGATCCTCCTCGATAATACGTTTTGCCTCTGCATCAGAACCGATCATCGTGGTCATGAAACGGAATTCCGCATCCTTGCAGCCGGCAAGGAGTTTCTGCTTGTAATCCGCGACTTTCAGATCGAAATCATAGCCGATGTTGGGCCAGATCGGACCGGCCGGATCGGGATAGGCGAAGATCGTCTTGATCACCGGTTTAACCTTGGGTCTCGACAAAACCGGCATCGGGTAATAGTTCATGGCCTCACCCAGCATCGGGTAGGCCGCCAGGCCGGCCGCGCAAACCGCGCAGCGACCCAGAAAGTTTCTACGTGAAAGTTCGGTATTCATAATATGCTAATATGCTAATGTGCCAATGTGCCAATGTGCCCCCATGCCCTTGTGCCCTTGTGCCCTTGTGCCCCTGTGCCCCTGTGCCCTTGTGCCCTTGTGCCCTTGTGCCCTAATTAAACCTGCTTTTCATCTTCATCAGCGCCTCAATGTCCGCAATTTCCTTCGGTACCTCAGAGGTAATGACCTCATTCCCATCCGGTGTTATGAGCACATCGTCCTCAATCCTGACTCCGATGTTGATGTATTTCTTAAATATCGGGGTAACTTTTTCGACAAACAATTTCCATTGATCTTCCGGAATGTTACGTCTTCCGGATCCCTGTTCCAGATATTTTTCGGGGAAATAGAGGCCGGGCTCCATTGTATAGATCATTCCGGGCGCCAGCAGGTCCGATTTGCCGCGCACGTAGGGACCGGAAACGTCATGCACAACGAGTCCGATATGGTGGCCCCAGCCATGCTGCATCCAGAAGGATTTTTGCCAGGCCTGCGTGGTATCCGTGATCAGGCCAAGGGCATACAGGCCATTGTTCAATTCATCGGTAACGGTCAGGTAGGCTTCGTTGATGCTCCTTCCGGGTTTCATCTTATCAATGGCGGCTTTCTGGGCATTGAGTACAACCGTATAAATCTCCCTTTGCTCCTTGGTAAACTTCCCGGAAATGGGGAAGGAGCGACTGATGTCAGCTGTATAATACTGATATTCAGCTCCTATGTCGAAAACCATCATGTCGCCGGCTTCAGTCTTACGGTTGTTGGCCCCGTAGTGCACAGAGGTGGAATTCGGGCCCGATGCCGCCTGGATTCCAAAGCTGTAACCGGTGGAGCCGAGCTTCTTAAACGTATAATCCAGGATCAGGTCAAGGTCCTTCTCATTCATGCCGGGTTCGGCGGCCTTCATCATCTCAACCAATCCCAGCGCATTGATTTGTGCTGCCTTTTTGATCAGCCCGATCTCCGTCTCGTCCTTAACCGGCCGCATGTCGTGGATCCAGGGGGTGATGCTCTTAATGCTTTCCAGGCGGCTGACTCCGGATCCCGCCTGCTCCAGTACCTTCAGCTGGTTCATTTCTATCCATATCGTTGGATTGGCCGCTACCAGCCGTGGCAGGTCTTTGGCCAGATCCTCAGGAGTCTTCACCTCAAGCCCGGCAGGTGCTGCCGCGGGCGGCCCATACCGGCCAGCCGGTTTGTAAACCGTAGATTTCCCTGATTTGCCGTCAATAACCAGAGTTGCATTAAGGGTAGTAATGCCCGTGAGGTAATAGAAGTTCATGTTTTCCCCGGCGGATGAAACATAATCCGACCCGCCGTTATTAACCACAATGATCAACCCCTTATCGGTCTTGGTTATCAGCTTGTCACGCCGCACCTGGTACGGATCGGACTGAGCGTGTAGGGTGACGCCGGTTGATATCAATAAGACTGAGAGACTGAGAGACTGTAAGACTGAGAGACGAAGAGACTTAGAGACTGAGAGACGAAGAGACTTAGAGACTGAGAGACGGGAAGGGGAGAGAGGTTTCATCGGGGAGGAATTTTGACTAAAGGTAAGAAATTGACACGCTGATGATATGCTGAACAGCATTATTAAAGCCCCCTATGCCCCTATGCCCTTGTGCCCCTGTGCCCTTGTGCCCTTGTGCCCCTGTGCCCTTGTGCCCTTGTGCCCTTGTGCCCCTGTGTCCCTCCCTTTGTGCGCCGCAATGGCGAGAATCACCCCCAGTATAATACTGTAGACAGCCGCGACCAGCACCCTGTATTCGGCCGGTAGCAGGAAATTGAAGGTCTGGGCGGGGATCCAGAAGAGCGGGATGGTCTTCTTGAAGACGAAATCCCATTGAACGCGCCAGTTTATGTTGGCGATGATTTCGCGGATGTTAATGGGTGAGAAGAATCCGCGAAGGGTTCCGCCGGTCTGGTCAATGTGGGCATCGGTGATTTTGTGAACCGTCATGAAAACCGGGGCAAAGAACAGGTTCAGCATGGTGCCTACCGCAAATGCGGTAAGAAGCTGAAGCCAGGAGAAATCGTGGAAAAAGTCCGCATTGAGTATGTCGGACGGATGATCCGTCGGGTAAAGCACTCCCAGTGAGGAGAGCATGGCAGGCGCCCCTTCTGCGAAGATCACGAATGCCATCTTTATTGATATTCCCAGGAATCCCCATACAATCGCCCGGGGAAGAATTCCAAAACCTTTGAGCGGGTATCCGCCGGTGCGGATCCTGAGTCCAAGTATTTCCCCTAACGTGGCCAGGATGAAAAACTTAATGAAGCTCATCAGATAGGGCAATTCATGGTTCACCTGGCGATACCAGGTAAAAGCCTCGTCCCAAATCAGGAAAGGTGCAAAAATGACCACGAAGGCCATCAGAAGGAGAAGGTCGGATTTCTTCATGAATGTAAACCGATGTTAACTGTTTCGCCTGAATATCAGTAGGTCTGACTGGCCCACCGGTTCCGATTCCACAGGCCGGAAAGGGAAATCAGGAGCTTTGATTCCGCTTCCAAGCCAGCCCGGACCGATAAACACCCGGGCCTCATCCCACAGATTACTGTCGATCAGGGTTTTAAGCAGGGTAGGGCCGCCTTCGACCAGCACCGACTGAATATTTCGGGCGTATAAATCGGTCAGGACCTGAGGCCAAACCGGTTCGTCGGGCGAAATCCGGATGAATTCGAGGCTGGGTTGGGCCGGCGTCACAACGTGGGTGTAAACCAGGGTGGGTGTAGTTCCGTCAGTAAAGTACGAGTAGGGGCGACCTGCGGTCGCCCGTCTATCCGCCCCACCGAGGTGGACTGGACCTGCGGTCGCCCGTTCCCCGGCCTCGTAGGATGCAGCAAGGGGCGACCGCAGGTCGCCCGTACGGGCACAGGAGCATCTGCGGTCCACCGTTACCCGTACCGGGTTTTTTCCTGCCCAGTCGCGCACGGTCAGTTGCGGGTTATCCATCCGGATGGTGTTCGATCCCACAAGGATGGCCTGCTCCTCGGAGCGCCATTTATGTACCAGCCGCTGACAGGAATCGTCGGTGATCCGTGCCGGGGGCTGTGTTGCGGGATCGGTTCGGTGTATATCGACATAACCGTCCTTCGTCTGCGCCCACTTGAGTATGATGTACGGCCTTTTCTGCTGATGAAACGTGTTGAAGCGACGGTTCAGGTGACGGCACTCATCCTCCAGAATACCCGTAATCACTTCAACGCCATGGCTCCGCAGCCTTTCGATACCGCCTCCCGCAGTTTCGTGCGGGTCGGCCTGACCGATCACCACTTTTTTAATGCCTTTTTCCAGAATCAGGTCGGTGCACGGCGGGGTTCTGCCCTGATGGTTGCAGGGCTCGAGATTGACGTACAGGGTTGATTCAGACAGGAGGGTATGATCCTTAACCTGATTTACCGCCTCCACCTCCGCGTGCGGCTTCCCGCATCCGGTATGAAATCCCTCGCCGATCACCCGGCCCTCATGAACGATAACAGAACCCACCATCGGATTCGGGGCCGTGTGACCCAGGCCGTTGCGTGCCAGCTCGAGGCAGCGCTGCATGATGATTTCGTCGGTGAGGTGCATGGGGCGAAGGTACGAAAAGGGTTGAATTGGTTGAAATGGTTGAAATGGTTGAAAGGGTTGAATTGGTTGAATTGGTTGAAATGGTTGAAATGGTTGAATTGGTTGAAAGGGTTCAGTAGGGGAGGACCCATGGTCCTCCCGTCGTCTTCCCATGGTCCTTCCGTGGTCCTCCCGTTATAGTTATTTACCAGGTTTAGAGGGTTTGTAGAGGGATATTGTTGCTTTAATAATTTCAATGTAATTTTAAGGGGTGTTGCTGTATAAATCTCATCAAATCAATATTTTGAAACCCGATTACCAACCATCAGTTCCACGCATCGAGCCAAACGGGCTTACGGATTCCTTCACCGGTGCTTTGGTTGCGGTTCCTGATGGAATATGCACGGATTCAATCGGGTATCTATCCAAAAGGAATGATCACCGAAATAAGGATGCGGGTAAATGGAATATATGCGAAAGATTTCGGGTATACATCGTTGTGCGATATTTAAAACAAACAAACCTATGGCAAGCAAAAAGTGTTTTTTAGGATTTTTGATATTAGCTTGTATGAGTGTTGTGCATACCTTTTCCAATGCTCAAACGGTAGACTCTATAAAGTATGAAAATGGATACTTATATTATCACGAATACGGCTCAAAGAACTTGCCCACAGTAATTCTTTTGACAGGTGGTCCTGGAAATTTCTATTACCAATTAGAAGGAATGGCTATAACAATGAGTTCTAAGTTTCGATGCATTTTACCTGAACAAAGAGGAACAGGAAAATCAATACCTACACCATTTGATTCCACCACAATTAATATTCTTTCAGTTACAAAAGACTTAAAAACCTTAATGGATGGACTCAAACTAAATAAATCGATCATAATGGGTCATTCGTGGGGAGGAATGTTGGCTATGAATTTTGCAGCTCAATACCCAGCATACGTAAAACATTTAATCTTATTGGCACCCGGGCCTCATAAAGACGGAAAAAACGGACTGACTGTTTTGTTTGCGAATCAAATTCATACCCGAAGCTTTGAAGAAGAACATCGGCTTAAGCTTTTAAATAAATTGATTGAAATTAATAAAGCAGACAGTATAGATATTCTTGAATCACAAAAATTAGGAAGAAGAGCATATTTGTATGCTAATCCCATTCCGGATAGTTTATTTTTAAGAGTAAACGCTGAACGCAACAGCAAAACAGAGGCATTATTATGGAAGGACATATTTAAGACTTTTGATGTTTCTCAATCGCTAAACAGCTATAAAGGTCAAATAGATATAATCTCTGGAAGACAAGATGTGGTTGGTTTTTTTTCCTATGAGATAAAACAAGACTTCCCTAATGCAAACTTATATTGGATTAATGAATGTGGCCATTTTCCAATGTATGAACAACCGACAGAATTTTACAGAATCCTATATAACGTTTTAGGCGTGAAATAAAGACATCGCACAATAGCACCTAGACGTAAGTGGGGGTTAAGTGCTAAAAATCCCCACCTGCGTCTAGCTCCAAAACGTTCCGGCAACCATTCCCATTAAGAGCGAACCGAAAAACCCTCACATTCGGTTCAAAGAATGAAACGAATAATACCGTGTGCAACGAATAATGCCTATATTTGTGTCATAAATTGAAACGAATGAAGGAGTTTATACACCAGTTGGATCATTGGCCGAACTTTTCCTGGAAAATTGAAGAACTGGTAAGTTTGTTAAGTGAAGTAAGGCATTTGCAGGGGCGTTTGATAGGCCGGATGGAATCGCTGGGTTTTGATCTGCGCAATGAGGCGGCACTGGAAACCATGACACTGGAGGTAATCAAGTCCAATGAGATTGAAGGTGAGATATTAAACCCCGATCAGGTTCGTTCCTCTATTGCCAGAAAGCTGGGCATGGAAATAGCCGGTTCAGTGGTTTCGGACAGGAACGTTGACGGTGTGGTAGACATGATGCTGGATGCGACCGGTAACTGCTTCAGACCTTTGACTGCGGAGCGATTGTTTGACTGGCATGCGGCGCTGTTCCCGACCGGGAGAAACAGCATGTATAAGATAACGGTTGGAGATTGGCGGAAAGACTCAAGGGGTCCGATGCGGGTTGTCTCGGGAGCAATAGGCAAGGAATTAATCCATTTTCAGGCTCCAGAGGCCATAAAGGTTGCAGGGGAGATGAACCGTTTTCTTGACTGGTTTAATCAGGAAGAGGCTACAGATCTCGTGATCAAGGCTGCTGTTGCACATTTATGGTTTGTAACCGTTCACCCGTTTGAAGATGGCAATGGCCGTATTGCCAGAGCCATCGCCGATCTGGCCTTG
>CAZEKJ010000004.1:0-28139 GCA_964512915.1 uncultured Porphyromonadaceae bacterium | reverse complement strand
TTGAAGATGGCAATGGCAGGATCGGCAGGGCATTGACTGACATGGTACTTGCTCGTTCAGACAAAAGCACTCAGCGGTTTTATAGCATGTCGGCACAGATCAGGATTGAAAGAAAGCAATACTATCAGATGCTGGAAAAGACCCAAAAAGGTGATCTGGAAATCACAGCCTGGATCTGGTGGTTTTTAAATTGTCTGATCAGTGCACTGAAGTCAACGGATTCAATATTAAACGGGGTATTGTTCAAGGCTGATTTTTGGAGAAAGCATGATCAGACTATCATCAATGAGCGGCAGCAAAAATTATTGAACCTGGTGCTGGATGGATTTGAAGGAAAGCTGACCTCCTCGAAATGGGCAAAAATCGGCAAATGTTCAAAGGAGACAGCCATAAGAGATATTAACGATTTGATTAGTAAAGACATTCTGCAAAAGGAAGAAGCAGGCGGCAGAAGTACAAATTACGAGTTGAAATGAAGAAAATCTTGCTGTTGCTGCCGCTGCTGGCATTTGTGGTTTCCATTAATGCACAGGTGCTTATCAGCTCCAACCTGCCCATCGTAATCATCACCACTGATAATGCCGCCACGATTCCGGATGAGCCGGGCGTGCTGGCCGATATGAAAATCATTTACCGGGGGCCGGGATTAAGGAATTTTGTAACGGATCGGGATTCTCTCCCGTTTTTAAACTTTAGTGGCAGAATCGATATTGAAATACGGGGATCCTATTCGTCAATTTTGCCCAAAAAGGGATATGGCTTTACCACCCTGATGCCTGATCATGCCACGAAAAACAATGTCAGTCTACTGGGCATGCCTTCTGAGAATGACTGGATTCTTGACGGACTCAGCTCTGATCCTTCACTCATCAGGAATTACCTTTCCTATAATCTGGCCCGGCGGATGGGCCAGTATGCAAGCCGTACCGAATATTGCGAGGTCATCATTAACGGGAATTACAAGGGACTATTCATCCTGGAGGAAAAAATCAAGTCCGATAAAGACCGTGTGGATATTGTAAAAATTCAGGCGGACCAAAACAGCCAGCCGGAAGTATCGGGAGGATATATAACCAAGACCGATAAAACCACCGGTGGTGACCCCATTGCCTGGTATATGTCGAGTTATTACGGATACAACGATTGTAATTTCATCCACAGCTGGCCCAAACCGGAGGCTGTGACCCTCCAGCAGCATAACTATATCCGTTCCGTTTTCCTGAATTTGCAGACCGTATGTTCAGCTGGCAACGCATCCGTGTCCACCGGCTATCCGTCCATCATCGACATTCCGTCATTTATCGATTTTATACTGATCAATGAACTGATCAGCAATCCTGATGCTTACACCTACAGCACTTACTACCACAAAGACCGGAACGGGAAGTTGAGGGCAGGCCCTGTCTGGGACATGAACCTCTCCTTCGGCAATGACCTGTTCGAACTTGGGTTCGACCGCAGCAAGCCCGATGTATGGCAGTTTTCCAACGGCAGCAATGAGGGCCCGAGGTTTTACAGGGAGCTTTTTAACAGTGCGCCGTTTAAATGCATTTTATCCAGGCGCTGGAACCAGCTGATACAGCCGGGCCAGCCCTTTCATCCCGAAAGCCTGGATCTTTACATTGATTCCATTTTTACCCTGATCAGTGAAGCAGCGGCCCGGGATAATGCCCGGTGGGGCACTGCTGGGAACCATCAGAGCGCGGTAACCTCGATCAAAGCCTGGCTTAAACTGCGCATTCCCTGGATGACAAGACAACTGGGTTCATTCAGCGCCTGCCAGGATGTTTCCACACCTCCGCTTATTATAACCGGAATCAATTATCATCCAGAGACTTCCGTAGATTTCCCGGAGTCTGACAAGCAGGAGTTCCTGGAAATAACCAATGCCGGGGCTTTACCGGTTGACCTCACCGGGATCTGTTTCGGCGGAACCGGGCTGGTATACCAGTTCCCTGCAGGCTCCTCCATGCCGGGTGGAACGGCGATTTATCTGGCAGGAGATGCCACTACTTTTCAGAACCGATACGGAATGGTGCCTTTTGGCCAGTTCACCCGTGACCTATCCAATGCCGGCGAGAACCTTGTGTTGTCGGATGCATTCGGAAATGAAATCGATCGGGTCCATTATCTCGATACTCTTCCCTGGCCGGATGCCGATGGCAACGGGATGTACCTGCAACTGATCAGTACAACCCTTGATAACAGCCTTGCATCAAGCTGGATAGCTGCTGATGAAAAAACCGTGGGAACCAACGTACTCGCTTTGGATCCCACGATTCACGTTTACCCCAATCCAACCACGGGCCCTGTGCGGATCCGCACAGGTTTTGAAATGGAAGCCCTTGAAATCACCGACATGCAGGGCCGGGTTTTGGCCGCTTACCGAGTAAACGAACAGGATTTCACTTTCGATATTTCGCGCCTGCCGGATGGACTCTATTTTGTCAGGGTAATGACTGCGAAAAACATCCATGTTGTAAGGGTGGTGAAGAATTAGGGTGGGGAGGGATTGTGAGGGATGGTGAGGATTGGTGAGTAATCGTGAGGTGAGGAACCATTCCACACTTTATTTGTTAGTAATTTTGATAGGAACAGAAATTCATGAACAGAAGATCTGTGTTAACGAAAAACTCTTTAAAAGATGTCATTTCAAGCATATTTGGACAATATCCAAACTAAAACAGGAAAAAGTCCTGACGACCTTAGAAATCTTGCTACTGAAAAAGGATTCCTGGAAAATGGGAAGCTTAAACCCGGTGTTAAAGCCGGACAAATCGTTCAATGGCTCAAGGACGATTTCGATCTCGGGCACGGTCATTCGATGGCGATTTATGCGCTTTTTAAGGGAAAGGAGAGTTGATACCCGTTAAATTATTCCTCCGGGATTGACGGTTGATCAAATTCATGCAGATATTCCAGCATCATGAAAACAGTTTTATTCGCTCCGGAAACGATCAATATCGCTGAAACAACCCGGATGGTTGAAATTGCGAAGCTCTGCAAAGGCCGGTACAACTGCGTTTTTGTAGGGTACAGCGACGAATACTCCTATATTATCGATAAAGCCGGATTTACTTTTATCCCGTTGAAACCCTGGCTCACCAAAGAGAAAATCGAGCATCTCTGGAAAGTGGACCGGATGGAGAGCTTTGCCGATCCGTTTACGGAGAAGGAATTGGAGGAACGGGTTGAAAGTGAGATCGAGGTCATGACCCGATTGGGTGTTTCAGCCGTAATCATGGGCTTTACCCTGAGTTTTGCGATCTCTGCACGGGTCACCAAAACGCCTTTGATTTACGTGATGCCTTTCCCGCTTACCCAGCCGTTTCTGGAACATAACCTGGCTACCGTACCGGATGCTTTTTACAGGGGTATTGTTAAACTGATTCCTGAGAAATGGCTGAATACGATCATCAACCGATGGTTCCTGAATACCACCTTGTGGATTAAGCCATTCCGTAAAGTATGTGAGAAGCACCACATTAAGCCCATTAGAAAGCTGGCCGAGCTTTATCAGGGTGATTTCAATATGATCACCGACCTGCCGGAATTAACCGGTGTTCCAACCCTTCCGGCAAACTGGTTTTATGTTGGGTTTATGTTTGCCCGGCTCGATGAGAAAATCCCTGATATCGTGTATCAAATTCCTGATGATAAACCACTGATATATTGCTCTATGGGGAGTTCGGCAAATAGAAGCGTCCTGAAAATGGTGATCGAAGCCTTTTCGGATATTGATTGTTACGTTATTTCGCCGATGAAAAAACATCTTGATGAGATGCAAATAACGGTACCTGAAAATGTATATGTTACCGATTGGCTGCCGGCTCACCTGGTTAATCCCATGGCCAGGATTGCCATTATTCACGGAGGGCAGGATACGGTTCAAACGGCGGTATCATCGGGTACGCCTTTCATTGGTATCGGGCTTCAGCCCGAACAGGAATCAAACATCGATTTGATTGTAAAACAGGGGAGTGCCAGAAGAATCAGAAAATATGAATTGAATAAAAAAAGACTTAAAAATGAGATAGAATTATTGTTAAAGGATGAAAATGCATTTAAAAGAGCGAAGGAATTATCTGAATATTTAAAAATCCATAATGGCCCTGAAATCATCTTAAAGCACTTAACGGAGATCCTTCAAAAAGAATAAGCAGGTTGACGGAGTATAAAAAAAATACCGCCTCTGTTTCCGGAGACGGTATTCACTAAACAAACCTAAAACCAAACCTAAACAAACCTAATTCTCTTCCTAAAACCTGTATCCTAATGAAAGGCCGAAGCCTGTATGTTTAATTGATGCCTTATCGTTTGTAAACCATGCGTTTTCCGGATTCACTTTCAGCATACCTAATTGGGTGTTGAATTGAAAGAATAACCCTCCGGCCATTTCATAGCCCGCAAACACATTGCCACCTGCATCAAAAGTTTTAAAATAGGTGTCAAGCACAGGATCTGTTATGGCGACTGTGTTCTGAAAAGTAACATCTGTTTCCAGGGAAACTTCTCCACCCGTGGTAATCACCTTACCACCGATCCCATAGCCGATATAGGGTCCAAAACCCACCAGAACATAACCATTGCCAAGTTTTCCCCTGTATACAAGATTCAATGGCATCTCTACATAAGAAGCCTTTATTTTGCTGGTCAATGGCTCTGAGGTGCTCTTAGCGCCTTTTAAGGAATAAAGCAGGCCCGGCTGGAAATAGAATTCAGGTGCAATTTGCACCAGAACATTAACGCCACCGTGATAGCCTGTCAATAAACCATTCTCGAGTTTATCGCCGGAATGATCTAGCCCTGTAAGAGTCTGAAAGTTAACACCCCCAAGAATCCCAAAGGATATTTTTCCTTTATTACCAACCTGGGCTTCTGCCAGAGGAGCCGAAAGAAATAGTACTAAAGCGATTGTTATTAATCTAGTCATCATTTTATTTTTTTTTAAATATTTATTTTTTTGCTGCTTCTGCAGCATCAGCCTTCATCTTTTCGTTTGCGGTAATCAGAAATTCAACCCTGCGATTTTCCGTTCTTCCTGATTCTGATTCATTATCATATTTAGGTGTAGTCTCACCGAATCCTTTGATGGTCATACGATTGGCGGCAACTCCCCTGTTGTCCAGATAATCGGAAACAGCACCTGCACGTTGTTCTGAAAGCTTCTGGTTATAAGCCGTGCTTCCCTGACTGTCGGTGTGTCCCTGTAATTCGATATCAGTGTCCTTGTATTCAGTGAGCACAGTAACCAGTTTGTCAAGTCCGGCTTTTGCATCATAGGACAGAGCTGATTTGTCGAAGCCAAAAAGGATATTGCTATTAAACTCCACTACAATGCCCTCACCCACCCGTTCAACTTTTGCATCGGGCACCTTGGCCTTGATCTCTTCGGCCTGCTTGTCCATCTGATTTCCGATAACTGCACCGGCCGCACCGCCAACTGCAGCGCCTATAATGGCTCCAAATGCTGTATTGCCAACAGCCTTGCCAATTACGGCTCCCATCCCGCCTCCTGCTGCAGTACCGACAACTGCACCTTTTTGTGTTTTGTTCCATGAAGCGCACCCAGGCAATATGAGTATAACACACAGAACTAAGGCTGAACTCATTATTAACTTTTTCATTTCCGTTTTTTTTGTGAAATATTTAATGCATTAACCCACTGCGAAAATAAGACTACTGATACTGTCACTGTTACACAACTTTTCTAAAGAGTTATATAATTCACATGTTTGGGATCAGAGCCAAAAAAATCTGTAAATCATGTAAGTCTTTATAGAAGTTATGTAACAGTAAGACGGGTAAGGTGAGTTATTTTTATAAACAGTATTTATTCAGGTTATTTATAATGAGAGTCATCCATAAGATTTTTTGTCATGAAAAGATTCATCTTCTTTCTGGTTTTATCCTGTCTTTTTCTTTTAACAGGATGCTTTGTAAATATGGTTACAGGACGTAAACAATTGCGTTTGGTAAACGATTCAGAATTGCGGTTAATGGCCGTAAGCGAGTACGGCAAATTTTTGTCCGCTCATAAGATTTTACCTGCAGGCAGCAACAGGGATGCCGCAACCGTTAAACGTGTCGGAGAGCGAATTGCTGCTGCAATAAATAACTATTATAACAGTAAGGGGCAGCCGGAGATACTGGAAGGGTATGTGTGGGAATTCAACACGGTAGAAATTAATGAGATGAATGCATGGTGCATGCCTGGCGGGAAAGTAGTAGTTTATTCAGGCTTATTACCAGTTACTCAGAATGAAACTGCACTGGGAATTGTGATGGGACATGAGATTGCTCATGCCATTGCAAAACATGGCAACGAAAGAATGAGTCAGGCCCTGTTGCAGCAGATGGGTGGTATAGCCCTTGATGTTGCTTTGGCCCAAAAACCAAAGGAGACGAGAGATCTGTTTATTTCAACCTACGGTATCGGAAGCCAGGTGGGAGCTATACTGCCCTGGTCGCGACAACAGGAAACGGAAGCGGATCAGTACGGATTGATATTCTCTGCCATGGCTGGCTATGATCCGCGTGAAGCAATTGCATTCTGGCAAAGAATGTCAGCAGCCGGCGGTGCGAATCCACCAGTGTTTTTAAGCACCCACCCTTCCGATGAAACAAGGCTGGTAAATTTGCAGCAATTCATTCCTGAAGCCCTGAAGTTTTATAACCCTCGCAATTAATTGTCAAGCGTCTCCAATCTCCAATCACTAATCACTATTCTCGTATCTTTAACCATTAAACCAAACCCAATATGATACGGAATACATTAATCCTGATCTCCATGGCAGTCATTGGCCTGAGCTCCTGCAAGAACGAGCCGGAATCCGCGACGGATTCCACGAATCCGTTCATGAGTAAGTATACCACACCGTTTGAGGTGCCGCCGTTTGACAAGATCCACCCCGAGCACTATCTGCCCGCCTTTGAGCAGGGCATGGCGGAGCAGAAGCAGGAGGTGGAAGCCCTTGTGAACAACAAGAAGAAGCCGACTTTTACCAACACCATTCGGGCGCTGGACGAGGGCGGGAAGTTACTGAGCAAAGTAAGCAGTGTTTTTGGAGGGATAACCGGAGCCAATACCAATGATGAGCTGCAAAAGATCCAGTTAGAGGTATCGCCTAAACTTGCTGCACATAATGATGAGATCAACCTGAATCCCAAGCTCTTTGAGCGGGTTAAAATGATCTGGGAAAATCGGGATAAAGCCCGGTTAACAGAGGAGGAGGCTTATATCCTGGAGAATATGTATAAGGGTTTCATCCGCAACGGGGCCAACCTCCCGGATGAGAAAAAACTGCTCCTCAAGGCAATGAATCAGGAACTATCGGTTCTCGGGGTAAAGTTCTCCCAGAACGTCCTCAAGGAGACCAACTCTTTCCGGATGTTTGTGGAAAACGCGGCAGACCTGAAAGGGTTGCCACAATCCTCAATCGATGCAGCGGCTGAAACGGCGAAAGCAGCCGGACTAGAAGGCAATTGGGTGTTTACCGCCCAGAAGCCGAGCTGGATTCCTTTTTTGCAGTACGCTGAAAACCGCGACCTGAAAAAGAAGCTTTATGCCGGCTGGAACGAGCGCGGCAACCATAACGATGGATTGGACAACAAGGAGATCCTCGCAAAAATCATGAGCATCCGGGCAAAGAAGGCCCAACTGCTGGGCTATCCCACGCATGCTGATATGGTGATGGAATCGAGGATGGCCAAAACCTCAGCCAACGTGATGGATCTGTTGGACAAAGTTTGGGCGCCTGCGCTGGCCGCGGCCATACGCGACCGCGAGGAGATGCAGCAGATGGTGGTCCGCGATGGCGGAAAGTTTAAGCTTGAGAGCAGCGACTGGTGGATGTACACGGAGAAACTCAGAAAAGAAAAATATAATCTCGATGAGAATGAGCTCAGGCCCTATTTCAAGCTGGAGAATGTCCAGAAGGGAGCCTTCGATGTAGCCAATAAGCTGTATGGCATCACCTTTACCGAGATCAAGGAGATCCCGAAGCCACATGAGGAAGCCTATGTCTTTGAAGTGAAGGAGGCAGATGGTACACACCTCGGGGTGTTGTATCAGGACTTCCATCCCCGCGCCAGCAAGCGCCAGGGGGCCTGGTGCGGAACCTACCGGGGCCATTCCGTTGAAAAAGGGAAAGAGATCCGTCCGGTGGTTACGATGGTTTGCAATTTCACCCGCCCAAGCGGCGATGTACCCGCCCTCCTGAGCCTGGATGAAGCTTCCACCCTGTTCCATGAGTTCGGTCATGCCCTGGATAACCTCTTCAGCAAGAGGACACTGTCAACCTCTTACCGGGCCCGGGATTTCGTAGAACTGCCGAGCCAGATCATGGAGCATTGGGCAGCCGAAACGGAAGTACTGAAATCTTATGCACTGCACTACCAGACCAATGAGCCTATTCCTGACGAGCTGATCGACAAAATGGATAAAACCAGCAAGTTCAACCAGGGATTCACCTCGGTTGAATTCCTCTCTGCCTGCTATCTGGATATGGCCTACCACATGCAGTCAGATACGGTCCCCGTAAACGTGGCTGAATTTGAAAAGAACCTGCTGGATAAAATCGGATTGATTCCGGAGATTGAACCCCGGTATCACAGCTGGTATTTCACCCATATTACCGGCGGGTACGATGCCGGCTATTACAGCTATGAGTGGTCGGCCGTGCTGGACCATGATGCCTTTGATGCCTTTAAGGAAAAAGGGATTTTTGACAAGGCCACGGCCGACTCCTTCCGGAAGAATGTACTGGAAAAGAACGGCATGGCCGATCCTACGGAGATGTTCGTGAAGTTCCGTGGCAGGCAGCCGGATATTACGGCGCTGATGCGGAATAGGGGATTTTTGGATTGACGATTGACGATTTACGATTTACGATTTGGGTATCGGGTATCGGGTATCGGTTGTTGGGAAGAGGGCTCTCCGACGCTGTCATTCCTGCGGAAGCAGGAATCCCCTCCCTCGGAGAGCCCCTTACCCGACAACCCGATACCCGATACCCGATACCCCTGAAGGAGCCAATGAAATACCGAGATATCCATACGGCACTGAGTTCCCGCCTAAGTAATTCTTACCCGGACCGCGAACTGGAGTCCATCGCACGTCTCATTGCGGAGCACGTCACCGGCTTGTCGTGGGTGCAGATCCGGATGAATCCTGATACTGAGCTTACGGATTCTCAGCGGACAGATATCGGGGTAATTATTAATCGTTTGGGGAACAATGAACCGATCCAGTATGTTCTGGGGGAAACCGAGTTTTATGGATTAAAGCTGAAGGTGCGGCCAGGGGTGCTGATTCCGAGGGGGGAGACGGAGGAGCTGGTGGAGTGGGTGATAAAGGGTACTAGGGCACAAGGGCACGGGGGCACAGGGGCACAGGGGCATGGGGGTATAAGGGTGTTGGATATTGGATGTGGAATTGGGGCGATTGCGATTGCCCTGGCAAAAAATCTGCCGGATTGTGAGGTTGTTGCATCGGATATCAGTGACGTTGCGCTGCAAATCACAAGGGAAAATGCGGATTTAAACCATGTCGCTTTAGTTACCACCCATCTTGATATCTTAACTTCTTCATCTTTCGCCCCCGGATCGAGCCCGGGGCAGGCTTTTCGCCTTTCGCCTTTTGCCTTAATTGTCTCTAATCCGCCCTACATCCCCCTCTCCGAAAAGCAATCCATGGCACATCACGTCGCCGATCAGGAGCCTGATCTAGCCCTGTTTGTACCGGATGAGGATCCCCTGGTTTTTTACCGGGCGATCGCGGAGTTTGCGAAGAATAACCTTACACCCGACGGTAGCGTTTATGTGGAGATTCACGACCGGCTGGGGGCTGAGACCCTGAATCTTTTCAGGGACTATTTTCCTGATGTGGAGCTGCGAAAAGATATTCACAATAAAGACCGGATGATCCGGGCAGGCAATGGATAAAAAACAGGCACTCATCAAAGCGATGGCCCTCTGCGCACGCAAGGAAAACAGCGAGAGTGATATTCGCGGAAAGCTGAAAATCTGGGAAATTGAACAGGATGACACCGATTGGGTGGTTGCGGAACTCGTGAAACAGAAGTTTGTGGACGATTTACGCTATGCGATTGCTTACGTCAGGGATAAGGTTCGGTTCAACCAGTGGGGCAGGATCAAAATCCGATACATGCTTTCGGCAGGAAAGATAAGCCCTTCGATTATTGAACAGGCATTTGAACATATTGATGAAGACTCATACGCAGATACACTCAAATTGCTCCTGCAAAAGAAGAGCCGGGAAATGAAACGGGAGACCAATCCCTACGCCAAAAAACAAAAGCTCGTGAAGTTTGCACAAGGCCGTGGGTTTGAGATCGATCTGGTATTGAGGGAATTACAGGAGCTAATGTAGGGACGGTTATAACCGTCCCCACCATTTATGTAAATTGTCAAGTTAAAAACCAGTATAATGTCAAACAAAGAATCTCAGCATAATCGTTCGCTCCTGATTGAAATTGCGCGTAAGGATATGCTTGAGCGCGGCCTTGACCCCGATTTCTCGCCCGAAGTGATGGAGGAGGTCAGGCGAATAACCAGCTCAGTACCAAAAATGGATCCTTCCATAAGAGATATGAGAAAGCATCTCTGGTGCTCGATCGACAACGACGACTCGCTTGATCTGGATCAGCTGACGCTGGCTGAACCCATGGGTGAAGATATAATCCGGGTGATGGTGGCGATTGCGGATGTGGATGCCGTGGTTAAGCAGTCAAGCGAGATTGATAAACATGCGGCTCAGAACACAACATCGGTTTATACTGCCGCGGCAGTTTTCCCGATGCTTCCCGAGGAACTGTCCACTGGCCTTACTTCTCTGAATGCCGATTCAGACCGGATGTCCATTGTGGTGGAGATGGCGATAGACAGGGACGGGGTGATTCAGAAATCAGATATTTTCCGGGCGCTGGTAAGGAATCAGGCCAAACTGGCCTATAACAGCCTGGCAGAGTGGCTGGAAGGGCAGGGACCTTTGCCTAAGGAAGCCGCTGAAGTAAAGGGACTTGACGAAAACCTGAAGCTTCAGGATCAGGCGGCCGGCCGGATGAAAAATTTCCGGCATGAGCAGGGCGCACTGGATTTCACTACCAGTCAGGCCCGGCCTATTTTTGACGGGGATACGATTTCGGAACTCAGAAATGAAGTGAAGAACCGGGCAAAAGAAATCATTGAAGATTTCATGATTGGTGCCAACGGGGTGACTGCCAGGTTTCTGACCAGCCATAATTTCCCATCATTCCGGAGGATCGTGAGAACTCCGAAACGCTGGAGCCGAATCGTTGAAATTGCTGAGGAGCATGGATTCAAGCTTCCCGGAGAACCCGATTCCAAATCCCTCCAGGAGTATTTAACCTGGTCAAAGAAGAACGAACCGGATCAAATTCAGGATTTGTCTCTCAGTATCATCAAGCTGCTGGGGCCGGGGGAATATGCAGTGGGGATGCCGGGAGAACCGGTAGCCGGCCACTTCGGCCTGGCGGTGCAGAGCTATTCGCACTCCACGGCTCCCAACAGGCGGTTTCCTGACCTGATCACCCATCGCTTGCTCAAGGCGGCTCTGTCAGGGAAAGGATATCCCTACACTCCCGAGGAACTTGTAGCTCTTGCCGCCCATTGTACGGAGCAGGAGAATGATGCAAAAAAAGTGGAACGCCAGGTAGGTAAATCTGCTGCTGCGCTCCTGCTGGAGCATCGTATCGGCGAGACCTTTAACGCCATTGTAACGGGTGCATCCGATAAGGGCACCTGGGTAAGGCTGCTGACTGTCCCGGTTGAAGGACGTGTGGTTGAGGGGTACCGCGGTCTCGATGTTGGCAACCGCGTCCGCGTGGAACTGATTGATACGGATGTGTGGCGGGGATTTATTGATTTTCGCCGGATACCTTAGGGGGTGGGACAAAATAGGGCAGGAGGGCAGGAGGGCAAAAGGGCAGGAAGTAAAGGATTAAGAAATTATGTAATAAGCTGCTAATGTGGCCCATTGTCAAACCTTTGCTACTTTGTATTTAGACTTTACTTCCTGCCCTTTTGCCCTCCTGCCCTCCTGCCCTATTCTATCCCCCTCTCCGCAAGTTTTTTAACTAACCGGTGTCAAAAGAGTCAAACACCGTAAACACCGGATTTGAATGGATGAAAACAACCTGATAGAAATGCTCCGGGCCGGAGATCCGGCGGCAACCAGATCCCTGGTTGACCATTACCAGCCCCTGGTGCTGAAAACAGCACGGGGGTTTGTCCGCAATACGGAGGATGCCCGCGATATCGCTCAGGATGTGTTCATCGATGTCATTACCAACCTGCACCGCTTCCGCGGGCAATCGGGATTATCAACCTGGATTTACCGCATCACCGTTAACCGGTCGCTGAATTATATCCGCAGCAAAAAGCGGAGAAATGATCCGATCCAATCCGATACGCTGAACTCGGAAAACCATCCCGCGATGGTTCACAATCTCAGCGATCCATCGGAAAAAAACCCGGGAGAGATTCTGGAACACCAGGACAGGTCAAGAATACTCCATGCCGCCCTGGAATCCTTGCCGGAGAAGCAGCGCGCTGCGCTGGTTCTGGCCGAGTTTGACGACCTGTCCTATAAAGAGATATCCGAAGTGATGGAATTATCCCTTTCATCGGTGGAATCGCTCATTTTCAGAGCGAAGAAAAACCTGCAGAAAAAATTATGGCATTGTTACAAGAAATCCTGCTAGGCGCGCAAGTTTTTAAATAGTAAAACATCTAAACGATAAATACCAATACTATGGATTGCAAAATTTACCAAACCGATCTGATCGGATTCATCAAGGGAAACCTTACCGGCGAAGAGATGAGCCGGTTACGGGAGCACCTCGGCAATTGTCCGGAGTGCCGGTCCTTTGCCGGCTACCTGGAGGAGACTCTGGGAGTGATCCGGATTGAAAAGGAGATTGAGCCCGATCCATTTCTGGCAACGCGGATTGAAGGCCTCCTTCAGCGCCGGCAGTTGCAGCCCGTTCGCAGGAGCTTTTCATTAAACCTGATACCCGCCCTTGGATTCAGCCTGTTTATTCTTGCAGGAGTATTCGGGGGATTCGGAATCGGAAAGCTGATTACTCCCGGACATTCCTCCGAAGCCATTGTTACCAGTGAGCTGCGGATGGTGATGGATGACCTGATGCAGGAACCGATTGAAACTTTTTTACTGGAGCTGTAACATGAAAAAGAATAATCTCCTGGTCTGCCTGGTTCTGTTTCTGCTGATGACAAATGTGGCAACTATTCTGACGGTAGTTCTGCACATCAACAAGAAGACCGGCGGAACATCTGTAGCGGCGTCAGCCATATCCGGCGATACAACGGCGATTCCGGGTTCACAGCGCGTCAATTATATGGCGGAACAGTTGAAACTTACTCCTGACCAGCAGGATTCCTTCCGCAAGGCAACCTGGGACTATGGCCGTAAGGCTAGGGATATCAGTCAGGAAATGAGTCGGTTGCGGGATCTCTTACTTACAGAGATGGATAGAGAAACCCCTGATACCACACGATTGAGTCAGCTATCGGAACAGATTGGCTTTCAGCACACAAACCTGAAAAAGCTCTCCGTTGACCATTATCTGGTGCTTAAATCGTTCTGCACAGAAGATCAGAAGAAAGAGTTGTTCGAAATGTTTAAGAAAGTCCTGAAACCTGATGGCGAGGTGAATGTGCCGCGCGGACAGGGCCCGCCCGGCGGTGGGCGCGGCGGTCCGGGCAAGAACGGCCGGGGCCCCTGGTGGCAAAATCAGAAAGATTCAGTTTCAAATAAATAACCTTAATTTTTAGTACAATGAAAAAAGTTAGCATGAAAATCGTTGTGGCTGCCTTCCTGATCGCAGCCGGCACATTCGGGCTCGAAGCCCAGACCTGCAACGGAGCCGGATTCCGTGGAAACAGAACCGGAACCTGCATTAACAGCACTACCCTGACGGCCGAGCAGAAGGCTCAGCTGGCCGAACTGGCCACCGCTCACCAGGCTGAAATGGCAACCCTAAGGGAGCAGATGCTTGCCGCCACCTCACTGGCAGACAAGCTGGCGATCCGCAAACTGATGGCTGACCAGCGCGAAGCGCATTGGGCAGAAGTAAAGGCGCTCTTCGATTCATGGGGAATCGTGGCAAAACCGGGAAGTAAGAAGGGTAACCGTTAAGGTTGGCCGGAGCCAAGACCTGACAGGTTTTTAATAAACCTGTCAGGTCTAAAAGGAAGCGGGCCGGAGAACCCTCACGTTCAACCAGCCCGCTCTTACTTTAAAAAAGTTAGCAACCATAAAATTACAAAAAAATGAAATCAAATCGTATGATTAACGGATTAATTATTGTGCTGGCCAGCGGTTTATCCCTGCAATCCTGCAGTACAACCAACGAGTTGGCTGCCGGGTTTCCTGCTGCCATCGTTTCCGTCACAGATGACGGCACTACCACAATCGATGCCGATCTGCTCAAAACCCTCTATTTCGATGGTGCCTCAACCACCATGACCGATCCCCTTGGCGAATGGCTCAAATTTATGAGGGAAGAAGAGAAAGTAGCAAGGGATTTGTACCTGGCTTTCTATGAAACCTATAAGATCCCGGTTTTCAAGAATATCCCGAAGGCCGAACAGAATCACATGAATGCGGTTCTTACCCTGATGAATGTCTATGGAATTGCAGACCCGGCTTCGGCAGAAAACGGGGTATTTGTCAACCCCGATCTGCAGGCCCTCTATAACGACCTGCTCGCCAAAGGAAAAGTGAGCCTGATTGAAGCCCTTAAGGTAGGCGCGCTGGTTGAGGAAACCGATATTGTTGACCTGGCTGATGTGTATGAATTATCCCCCGGGGATGATTTTAAGGCACTGGCCGAAGCCCTCATGCTGGGTTCACGGAATCACCTGCGTGCCTTTAACCGGGTGCTCAAAATCAATGGAGTCGTTCTTCTTCCATCGGCTCTCGACCAGTCAGCTTTTGACGAAATCGTGACCGGCGATTGGGAACGCGGAACCGGACTCTGCAGCGGGATCAACACCAATACCGGCACCCAATATTGCGGGAAGGGCCGCGGGTTCAGGGGAGGAAGAGGGTAGACAATCTGCCAATTAATCAATGTGCTAATGTGCCAATGATTTCCATCGGCATGGAATTATAACCCCGGGGTTCAGCCCTGGGGTTTTTTTCTTACCCCGTTTTGATTACGGGGTACATTACCTACCTTTGGTTGATAACCCATCATCCGAACCATGAAAAGGTATCTTGAACCCGCAATCCATTTTCTCATATGGGTAACGGGATTTCTGGGCTTTGCGCTGGGAGTGAAGACCATCGGGGTTTTTCACAAGTCTGACGGATCATTCCTTTATCCGCTGATCTCAGGGGCCCTGATCAATGTGGCCCTGTTTTATGTAACCTCCCTCCTGTTCATACACAAATCTGCGGCCAGCCGTAAAACCACCGGATTTGTGATGAAAACCGCCGGTCTGCTGATCGGACTTACGGTAATAGAGTCCCTGTTGGACTATGCGTTTTTCACCTCGCTCTATTCCAGCGCCGATGAGTCGTTCAGCTCTCAGCTGATGGTCAATCTGGCCCTCAACATCATTGTCCTTTCTTTGGCTTTGGCGTATGGTTTTATCAAAAACTGGATCCGGAATGAAAGGTTGAAGCAGCGGTTAAAAGAGGAGAAGCTGACTGCTGAGCTCAATTTCCTGAAAGCGCAGATCAATCCGCATTTTCTTTTTAACGTACTGAATATGGCCTTTTCCAGCGCCACGATATCCGGTGATGATAAAACCGCCGGAATCATCGAGAAGCTGGCCAGCCTGATGCGGTATATGCTGTATGAAAGCAATACTGAGAAGGTCGATCTTGGCAAGGAGATCCGTTATATCGAAGATTATATTGAACTGCAGAAGCAACGCCTTTCAAAGGATATTCCCATGACCCTCCGTTTTGAAGTTGACGGGGATTTCCAGGGTTGCGCCATCGCCCCCCTGCTCCTGATTCCTTTCGTTGAAAACGCGTTTAAATACGGGATAAAATTCGAGCATGAATCAGAGATATACATTGCTATGCAAATCAGGGGCAAGGAGCTGATCTTCAAGGTGGAAAACACCTGTTTCCCGGGCCACGACGCGATAACCCGCAAGGATTCCGGCATCGGACTGGAAAATGTAAAAAAGCGTCTGGCCATGCTTTACCCCGATAAACACCGGCTTTCTATTTCCGATGCGGGTGAAACGTACAAGATCGAACTGACTCTTAACCTTAACTGATATCCGCATGAAATGCATGGTTGTCGATGATGAACCCCTGGCAAAGGACCTCATTGACGGATATATTCAGAAGACTCCGTTTCTTGAGCTGACTGCCAGTTTTTCCAATCCCTTCAAAGCCCTCGCATATTTAACCGGACAAACGGTGGATCTGCTTTTTCTCGATATCAACATGCCGGAACTATCGGGCATTCAATTGCTGAAATCCCTGCCGGTGCCGCCAATGGTGATTTTCACCACGGCCTATTCCGAGTTCGCCGCGGAGAGCTATGATTACGGCGCCGTGGATTACCTGCTTAAACCTGTTAAATATGAGCGGTTTCTGAAAGCCGTAAACCGCGCGGCAGAAGCAAGGGGGCATCCGGCTGCCGTACCTCCTGCCGCCCCGGCGGACGAGCCCCTGCGAAACGGATTTGTCCTGATAAAAAGCGGTACGCAGATCAATAAAGTCAGGACCGATCAGATCCTTTACGTGGAGGGTGCCGGTAATTACATGACTTTTTATACCCGCGAAAAAAAGATTATGTCACTTCTCAGCATGAGTGAGGTTCTCGAACTTCTTCCTCCGGATCAGTTTGTCCGGGTTCATAAATCCTATATTGTTAATTCTGAGCATATTGAGATTATCGAAAAGCACCGGGTGATCATAAACAAACAATCCATTCCCATCGGGGTTACCTACCGCGACCATGTTTTCCCCAAAATCGGCCATCCGGAATAAATCCGTTCAGATAAAAAACCACCTCATTCAAATAGTTTTTCCGGGAGGTCGTGGAAACGATTTTTCCCGGGGAAAGTGAGGCCATACTTTAGCTGGTGAAATTGAAACTTACATCAAAAAACCAGTTAAAAAATGAAAAAGCAACTTATCACCCTGATCATGACCCTGATGGGAATGTCCTCCCTTTTCGGGTCCTCCCTGAACGTTACTGGCGCAGAAATTGCCGGCATCTGGCTCGGAAAAGTAAAGGTCACCGAGCAACTTGAAATGCGCTTTGCCTATGTAATCAGCAAATCTGAAACCGGAGCGCTTTCAGCTACCCTCAATATCCTTGAGCAAAAGGCTTTTAACATTCCCATGGAAAAGGTCACCTTCGAAAATGATTCCGTGATTATTGATTTCAGCAGCAAAGGGATCATGTTTAAGGGCCTTTATCACGCTGATGTTGACCGGATCACCGGCCATTTTTCTCAGGCCGGGAAAAGTTTTTCGCTGGAACTGGCTCGCGTGGATGAACTGCCGAAAACCACAGTACGGGCTCAGACTCCGCAGCGGCCTTTTCCCTATAGCGAGGAGGATGTGACTTTCAGCAACCCCGCTGCAGGTGTTGAACTGGCCGGAACCCTGACGTTCCCCAAATCGGATCAGCCGGCACCAGCGGTTATCCTGATCGCCGGCTCGGGCCGCAACGATCGTAATGGCACTCCCATGGGGCATTTCCTGTTACTTTCCGATTACCTGACCCGGAACGGATATGTGGTTTTGCGGTCCGACAAGCGCGGAGTCGGTAAATCAACGGGTAATTATGGTGAAGCCACCACGGCAGATTTTGCCTCCGATATTAATTCTGCCGTTGATTACCTGAAAACCCGCAAAGAGGTGGATGTAAAACGAATCATTCTGATCGGGCACAGTGAGGGCACCTTGATTGCGCCTATAGTAGCGGCCGGGAGGAAGGATATTTCCGGCCTGGTACTCATGGGCGCTGTGGGCATCCGCGGCGACGAGCTTTTGCTGTCGCAGATCCGCGCCATGTCTGCGGTAACCGGTATGGAGCAGGCGGATATCGATACGCTGGTTGAGCAGAACAGGAGCTACTATGCAATCATCAAAACCGATGAGAGCAATGAGGTCAAAACAGCCAAAATCAAAGCGGTCAATCCCGATATTCCCGCGAATGAACTGAAAATGTTGTTGAAGCCCTGGATCCGCTATTTCATCTCCTTCGATCCGAAACCCTTCCTTAAAAAAGTGGATTGTCCGGTGCTGGCCCTCTCAGGATCCATCGATCTCCAATGTCCGCCCGAACAAAATCTTGCTGAAATTGCAAAAGCACTGAAGGCAGGCGGAAACAAACATTGCACGGTTATGCAGGTTCCCGGACTGAACCACCTTTTCCAGACTGCCAAAAGCGGATCGCCGCTGGAATATGAAAATATTGATGAGATTATTGCTCCGGCTGCATTGGAATCGATTCTGGCCTGGGTGACCGATAAACGCTGATCGGCAAAAGCACCTTAGGGGTTGGGACTGGTGAGGGCAGGAGGGCAAAAAGTAAAGCAATAAGTCCAAAGGCAAAGGGGTTGGTTCGGGTGCTGCGGTTTTTCATCGGGATTCAGTAATTTACACCCTAATAATAACAATCACTATTCACCATTCACCATTCACTAATCACCATTCACTAATCACCAGTCACTGGTCACTGGTCACTGGTCACTGGTCACAAATCCCAACCCATGAAAAACGCAACCACCCTTCTGCTCCTCCTCCTCGCCGGAGCCACCCTTCTCCCCGCCCAGCAAACCATCGACCTCGCCGGCCAATGGGGTTTCCAGCTCGATGCGAACGATTTCGAGCGGGCCTTTGAGAACAGCGGGGCGCACAAGGATGTGCTGAATGATTTTGTGATGTTGCCCGGAACCACGGATTCGAACAAAAAGGGGATTCCCACCACCTCGAAGCCGATCAACCGGTTATCCCGGTATTATGAGTACGTCGGGCCGGCCTGGTACCAGAAGGAAGTTCTGATTCCGGCCGACTGGAGCGGCAAGACCATACGGCTCTTTTTCGAGCGGGTTCTCTGGATCAGTTCGGTGTATGTCGACGGCAAGCTCGCCGGTACCGAAAAGAGCTTCTCAACGCCGCATGAATATGACCTCAGCGAGTTGCTCACCCCCGGCAAACACCGGATCTCGGTGTGCGTGGACAACCGGGTCGGACCGGAGTTCGACCGCTGGAGCCACGCCTTCTCGGAATACACCCAGACCTGCTGGAATGGGATCGTTGGCAGGATGGAGCTCAGAGCCTTCGATCCGGTCAGCTTTAAAAGCATAAAGGTCTATCCCGATATTGACCGGAAAAGCGCGCGAGTGAAGTGCGTGATCAGCAATCCCACCGGTGGAGCCGTTACAGGATCGGTCTTTTTCTCCGCAAAGGCGGTCAATACGGATCAGCCGCATCAGACCCAGGAGGTAAACGTGGCTTTTTCGGGTTCAGGGGAGCAGATCCTGGCGGAAACGGATGTGCCGATGGGTGAAAAAGTACAGCTGTGGGATGATTTCTCGCCGGTTCTTTATGAACTCAACGCTCACCTGGCCGGTACTGCCGATAAACGCGTGGTGGCCGATGCACGGAAGCTGACTTTCGGTATGCGCGAAATCGGAACCGACGGAGCCCATTTCACGCTGAACAAGCGCAGGATCATGCTGCGGGGAACCCTGGAGTGCGCGGTTTTCCCGCTGACCGGGTATCCCGACATGAGTGTGGCCGGATGGCTGCGTATCTGCAAAACCGTTAAGGAGTACGGCCTTAACCACATCCGTTTCCATTCATGGTGTCCGCCCGAGGAGGCTTTCATCGCCGCCGATCAGGTGGGAATCCTTCTGCAGGCAGAGCTGCCGTTCTGGTCGGAGGCTACCCGGCCGGGCGATCCTCTGAGTGTATTCCTGAAGGATGAAATGGCCCGGATCCTCGACAAATACGGCAATCATCCCTCGTTTGCCCTCCTTTGCATGGGCAATGAACTTCGGGGAAATTTTGATATCATGGCCGACCTGGTCCGGTTTGGCAGGGAGAGCGATCCCCGTCATTTGTACAGCGGCTCCACGGCGCGCAAGCATCTGCCCGAAGATCAGTTCTACGTGTCGCACCAGACCACGGCCGGTGGAATAACTACCTATGGCGCCCGGGGTCCGCAGACCGATTACGACCTGAGGAAAGCCTATGAGGTGCTGAAGGTTCCGGGTGTAGCCCATGAGGTGGGGCAGCGGGCGGTGTACCCCAATTTTGATGAGATTAAAAAGTACACAGGACTTCTCTATCCGCGGAATTTCGAACTGTTCCGGGATACCCTGCAGAAGCACGGGATGCTGGACCAGGCGAAGGATTTCTTCAACGTATCGGGCAATATGACGGTGATGCTGTATAAGGAGTCGATCGAAGCGCTGCTTCGCACGCCGAACAGCGGTGGGTTCCAGTTGCTCGACCTGCACGATTTTCCCGGTCAGGGAACGGCGCTGGTGGGGATACTGGATCCTTTCTGGGATTCAAAGGGCCTCGTCACGCCTGAGAAGTGGCGCGAATTCTGCGGTCCAACGGTGCCGATTCTCCGGTTCCCCAAACGCGAATATTTCAACGACGAACCGTTCCTGGCCACGGCGGAAATCTATCATTACGCGAAAGAGCCCCTGGCGGATATCGATCTGTATTGGGATATAAAGAACTCTGATAATAAGGTCGTTGCATCAGGAAAGTTTAAAGACCAGACCATCCCGGTGTCATCACTAATCCCGATCGGAGAGATCAAGGCATCGCTGAGCCGGGTGAAGAATCCGGAGAAACTTACCATAACTGTGTATGCAGGATCCTCCACTAAGAACGAATGGAACATCTGGGTATATCCCAATCGCTTCACGCTTCACGAAAACGATTATCTGATCGCCAAAGAACTGAGTCAGGATGCCCTATCGGTTTTAAACAACGGCGGAAAAGTCCTGTTACTGCCCGATATCAAGCAGCTTAACGGGAAAAAAGGTTCGTTCCAGAACCATTTCTGGTGCCCGATTATGTTCCGCTGGGAGCCGATGACGATGGGGACATTAGTGAAAAACGACCATCCGGCATTCCGTGATTTTCCGACCTCCTTTTACACCGAATGGCAGTGGTGGAATATCATCAGCAACGCTGTAACGCTGGATCTGGAGGGGACGCCTCAGAGTTTTCGCCCGATATTGCAGTCGATTGATACCTATGACCGGTGCCTGAAGGAGGGGATCATTTTCGAGGCGAAAGTTGGGGAGGGCAAGCTATTGATGGCGGCGATCGATTTTGAGCGGGATATCGCCAACCGGCCGGCTTCGCAGCAGCTGCTGTACAGCCTCAGGAAATATGTATCGGGTCCCGATTTTAATCCCGATCAAACCCTGTCAGCTGATTTTATCAAGGCGATGTTTAAAAAGCCCACCCTGATGACCGGGGCAAAAATCATCCTGTCCGACAGCTATGAAACGGGCAATGAGCCGGAGAAAGCGATTGACGGGGACCCGGGAACCATCTGGCATACGGCCTATGATAATCCGGGGAATTTCGCGGTAACCAACAAGCAGGTTGAAACCGACTATCCGCATGAGATCCAGATTGAATTGGGTGCTGAAACCACCTTCAAGGGTTTCATTTACCATCCGCGCACCGACGGCCGGAATGGCTGGATATCGGAATACGCCTTCTACGTGAGCGCCGACGGGAAAAGCTGGGGAGAGCCGGTTGCGCAGGGCCGGTGGGCTGCATCGGATACGCCGAAAGAAGTTCTATTCACGGCTCCGGTCACCTCCCGATTCATCCGACTCGTTGCCTTGAAAGGATTCAGCGGCCAGAAATGGGCGAGCATGGCGGAACTTGAATTGGTGGGGAGATAATTTCGTCTGTGTGATTTCTTTTTTGTAACCACAGTAGGCACAGTAGGACACAATAGATTTGGCATTTCGCCAATGCACGTCGTAGAGGCGGATAATTATCCGTCTCTACATGATTTTGCAAAACCGTCTTGGTTTAAAAAAATGCCAGAGGGGCATGGTATTTGTGCACCCAATTTGATCCACACCAAAAACTCCATGACCATGAAAAAACTTCTCTTTGTCGCGTTGGCTAGCTTGACATTTGGTTTTGCTGGATATAGTCAGGGAACAGCATCCAAACTCGCTCTGACCATGAACTATGAAGTATCTACGGACCGGGGAATCATGTCCGCCTGGTCTGATTATGGCGTACGGAATGGTGTAGGGATTGGGCTAACACTTAATCCAGATGCCAAATCATCCTGGTATATTAAATATGGTTTCTCGCGTAGCCAGAATTATCAATCTATTGAAGCGTTTTCAGCCACCTTGGAATATCCTGAATACCGCATTGGTTCAAATAACACTCTGATATTTAATTCCTTAGTTCTTGGTTGGAAGCGTCAGATTTTTCAATCCGATTTATTCAAGGGATATGTTGCCTTAGATCTGGGTTACAATCTGGCCACACGAAGCAGGGTGACCGGGGTTCCGCCCCGACAACCGGGAACCATGCTCGGTCCGAGTGACAGAGTAGAATTGGTGCCGGTGGGCTATAATCATTCCGTTCGGGCAGGATTGGCGTTTGGAACAACTATGCGGATCCGGGAATATCTTGACTATTATGTTGAGGGTGGAATGACAGCGTACAGCACCACTGTGAATATTAATTCGATCGTAAGCCCCAGCAGGTTTATAAAAATCCAGACCGGGTTCATAGTAAAATTATAGACTTCAGCAGGTTTCATTTGCGGATTGACAATTATAGAACCACAATAGGCACAATAGGTCACAATAGATTTTGCATTGATTATGGATGGATCGATTACAGAAATATTATCTTCATCTATTGTGTCCTATTGTGCCTACTGTGGTTAAAGAATTGCAACTTCCAATATGATATGAAATTGGTGAGCAAATAAATCTAATAACGGAACGCCGTACGCATTTGGTCAATTTCATTCCGGGATATTCCGATGGTTTTGGCATTTTTCTCCCAATTGCGAACCGAATTCTTAACAGCTGACAGGATAGCGGCAGCCTCATCATTTTTCAGCCTGAAATAGCGAGCTACATCCATTGCAATATCAAAATCAAGGACTCCGCTGGTTTCGTCTATATTCAGGGATAATGCTCCTTTGTCTGTTGATGGATTGAGATCGAATGCAGGGCTCAGCCGCCAGTTATCACGATCAATAATAAATCCATGATTGCGTAAATGATCGTCGGTATTTGAGATGGCTATGTTAAAAACAATTCTTCTCCAGAGTTCGTGGAGGTCCTGGTTGGGATTCCCGCTATGATTCTGAATAAAAAGTGCGATATCAAGATAACTGGCAGGATTCTCACGAAGTGTATCTTCGTTGTTCCCGGTAAGTGTCATTGCAGAAGCAAAGTGAATTCGCTCCCCGTTCAGTCGGTCGAACCTTTTAGTAAAGAAAGTATGCCTTGAACCGATTACTTTTTCAATTTTGGATTCTGCCATCTGGATCCCCGCTGACAAGGCAAGTTTATAGGTCAGATATTCCCATTTTGCTTTATCAATGCTATCGTTCAGGGATGGAAACTTGGCAATCCAGGGATGACCGGATTTATCCAGTATGTTGGCCTTGGGACGGGCACCTCCCAGAGATGATCCCGGAGCCATCAGCAAAGCAAGCCACTGGTTGAGATTCTTTATCTCTTTGTCAGATTCTGCCAGGCCTGCGATGTGCTGCAACTCGCCTGCTGAAGTCCAGGGTGGGATCGGGGATTTCGTGTCATCGCTCAAAAATGGCCCTTCCGGATCAAGTTTGTAGCGTAAGGCACCCATCCTGCAGGTATCGGCAACTCCAAGCAGAAAGTCAATTTCGTATAGCACAGGGACTTTTGTACCATCTTCCGATGCCTGCAGGGCTGCCTTCCTCTTCATGAGCATTTTTCCCCAGTGGTCCGGCATGGAGTCGAGAAATACTCCGAAGTTTTCTGTTGTGTTTGGAAACTGAGGGCAGGAATAGAAGACCAGATCTGGATCAATAAGGTACAGGTTCTTACCTTTCAGCCAAAGCTCATCGTAGGTGAAGCTGAATGATTTACGTCCTTTCCCCTGGTGCGCCGACAATATTCCGATCAGCACCGGTTCCGGCATACCCATCCAATGGGCGTAAACAAACAGGTCTGTTTTATCGGTTGACATTGCTATTTCTTGCCTAAAAGTTCAATATCCCGGAGTTTATTCCCGAGTTCATCATCGGCAGCGAGTTTCAGGAAATCATCCTGCAGTCCGTAAACGCGCATCACGTTAAATACCGCACCCATCGATACACCCGGTGTTCCTTTCTCAATCAGATAAAGGGTATTCCTGGCAATATCGGCACGTTCAGCAACCTGAATGGTCGTCAGTTTGCGGCGCTTTCTGGCAAGCTTCATGTTTTCTCCGAATACCTCAAGGATTTTCTGGTGTCTGGGTAATAGTATTTGTTTCTTCGAATTCATGTTTATACTATATTCAGTACAAAAATAATAAATATGTTTGTAATATAGTACAAAATCGTGATTTCTTTTTTTTAACCACATTAGGCACAATAGATCACAATAGTTTTGGGATTGGTAATGGTTGGATGGACCACGGAATTACTATCTTCATCTATTGTGACCTATTGTGCCTTCTATGGTTAAAAAACAGCAACTTCCCTATATGAAACCAGTCTCCCTTCTACTGTACTTCCTTCTCCTGTTCTCCTCTTCTTCGTTCGCCCAGGCTCCGGGTTACCCTTCCCGGGATAAGAATCTCGATGTTCTGCCCGGATTTAAGAACCCCCCGGCCGGATACGGCGAGGTGCCCTTCTGGTGGTGGAGCGGCGATCCGCTCGATAAGGAGCGGCTGCTGTGGCAGATCGAGGAGCTGCATAAAAAGGGCGTTACCGGCATGCAGGTCAACTACATGCACAAGGATACCCCCGGATGGCCTACGTATCCTGCCGAACCGGAGTTGTTTACCGACGCCTGGTGGGAGATGTGGAAGTTCGCGGCTGATGAGTGCGGCAAGCGCGGCATGGGGATTGGGCTGAGCGGCTACACCCTCGACTGGCCAAAGGGAGATAACCTCTTTAATCGTCTGATATATAACGATCCGGAGATTAACGGAAGAGAAATTAAAAAAGATACGGTGCTGGCGGTTCCACCACAAACGGAGGTAACCCTGCCGGTTCCGGCCGAAGCGATCGGTGTGTGGGCCTACCCGGTTTCTGGAGGAATTTTGCAGCCGGGCGGAATGGACCTGACCGGATATGTGAAGGAGGGCCGGCTGGTATGGAACTCCGGTGAGAACGCCTGGCAAATATGGGTTTTCTCAGCGCCGCGCATCCCCGGAACCCTCAACCCGATTCATCCCCTGGCTGGCAAAACCGTGATCGATAAATTTTTCCAGCCTTTTCAGGATCATGCGGTTAACCAATCATCCGAAGGTCTCAATTATTTCTTCCAGGATGAACTGCAGTTCGGGGTGGGGGATGTGATCTGGTCCGATGATTTCCGCGAGGAGTTCAGGAAACGAAAAGGGTACGATGTTTTTGAGGTTCTTCCGGCGATGTTCACCGATCTTGGTACGGTCACTCCAAAGGCCCGGCTTGATTTTATGGATGTCAAGGTGAGCCTATCCGAAGAAAGATATTTTATCCCGATATTCGACTGGCACCACAGTCGTGGCCTGATATACGGATGCGATCCGGAGGGACGCGGATACAATCCGGGCCAGTACGGCGACAATTTCCGCACCCAGCGCTGGTACACCTCACCTGGTCATGATACTCCCGGCGGGCATGCCGACCTGATCAAGGGAAAGGTCTCCTCCTCTATTGCCGCCTTCTACAACCGGCCGCGCGTATGGCTCGAGGGATACCACAGCCTGGGCTGGGGCGCCACCCCTGAACGCCTGATGTATGCCACCAGCGAGAACTATCTCTATGGCTGCAACCTGCTGAACCTCCACGGTTTATATTATACCACCCACGGCAGTTTCTGGGAATGGGCACCGCCGTGCTACCATTTTCGCATGCCCTACTGGGACCACATGAGCGTTTTCCTGAAGTACTTCGAGCGGCTCTCCTACCTGATGAGCCAGGGGGTGCTGCAGTCCGATATTGCGATCATCTATCCGGTCAGCCCTGCGCAAGCCCGAATGGGCGGCGAGGCAGCCACGAATGCTGCCTTTGAGACGGGCAGGAAACTATTCGCGAACGGGTACGATTTTGTGTTTATTGATGACCAGTCGATCGAACGCTCGGTGATCAGATCCGGCAACATGGAAGTATCGGATATGTCGTTCAAGGTGCTGATCATCCCGTCGATGAAGGCCATTCATTGGTCGGTGCTTCAGAAAGCGCTGGAGTTTCAGCGCAGCGGCGGCATCGTGATCAATATCGGCGCCCTTCCCGAAGCCAGCGACCGCGCCGGCAGCGGGGATCCGGTCCTTGACCAGGCCGTAGGGGAATTGTTCAGCACATCCGGGTTTATTGCAAAAGATCCCGTGGAGGCCGCTGCCATCATCAAAAGGCTGGTCCCGCGCGGTGTTCAGTCCGATCCGCAGGTACGCTCCACGCAACGCCGGATTGGCGCCCGCGATGTCTACCTGGTGATGGACGCAAAGAAGGACTCCTGGTGCACCTTCCGCGCCACCGGTATTCCCGAGCTCTGGGATCCCTGGACGGGGAGCACGAAGGCGGTGGAGTACACTGCGGCAGAGGGTGGCATTGCAGTAAGAATGCCTTTGGACAGCGCACAGGCGCAGGTAATCGTCTTTTCACGGATTTCAGAAGCTGTCCAACCCCGGCTGAGCAGCCAGTTGCCTGAAGTGACCAGTGACCAGTTACCAGTGACCAGTAGTGCGGAGCCAAAAACCAGCAACCAGCAACCAGCAACCAGCAACCGGTCACTGGTCACTGGTCTCTGGTCACTCCTGGAGGGTCCCTGGGAGTTCGACCTCACCCCCACCATGAACAATCGCTGGGGCGACTTCCGCCTCCCCGTCACCGAGCAGATGATCGGTGCGGAGGCCAGGATTTTCAGGTATTCCGAGGAAAATGCAGCACCGGAAGGATGGGAGCAACCTGATTTCAACGATTCTCTCTGGCCGCGGGTTACGTACGGATTCGGACAGAAGTTCTGGAAGCTGGGACCCCTGCCGGAAGGTACTGATGTGTCGCGATTTGAGAAGGCCTTTACGGAGGCTGGCCGCATTGAGCCCAGAAAACCGGTGATTATCAATGGTGTGGCCTATCGCTGGACTCCCTATGATTTTTCCTGGCGATGGGGAAGGGAGGGCGATCCGGGGCACCAGGGGTGGCACGGACTGAAAGAAGATGTTACCAATGAGTTCATTTGTCTCGGCAAGCCTACGGAAGGGCACAATGAGATCCTCTATGAAAGAGAGGCCGGCGGCACCAGGTACTATCTGTGGACCGCTGCTGGGGCGGAGCAGGATTGCGAGGCCACCGTGGATGCCGGCGGACTGGTCCCGGCCGGAATGATCCTGAATGGCTCCAGGGTAGATCCTGCTGCGAAAAATATTAGGCTAAAAAAAGGGAATAATTCGATTTTACTCCGATATGACTCGCCGGGAAGAGGGCACTTTGTTCTGATACAGAAAGACTCTCCGGAACCGGCAGAAAGGACGCCTCTTTCGATGAAATGGTGGGACCAGCCGGGTCGCATCCCGCTGGATGTGAGGGCAAATGAAATGGTTCCGGCAGGTTGGTACCGTTTCACGGCCCCTCCCGGATTGAAGGCCATGACGATCCGCGCCAATGGAGAAATCCAGGTTTGGGTCGATGGAAAAGCACGCAAGACAGAGCTCGTCGCCAGCGGAACCCCGAATCAATATCGGGTTAAACTTGAAAAAGGCATCGGACCAAAATCCGTGGTTGCCATCCGGATCGAACAAAATAGGGGTGAATACGGGGGAGCGGCTTTGCCGGAGCCCATGCTGCTCGAATGCGGCCGCGGAATTACGGAGACCGGGGATTGGTCGGAGGGGAGTGTGATGGAGAATTATAGCGGGGGGGTGTGGTATAGGAAGACGGTGG
>CAZEKJ010000003.1:199281-200752 GCA_964512915.1 uncultured Porphyromonadaceae bacterium | reverse complement strand
TTCTTCTTTTTTCTTCTCCACAGATGACACAGATTACACAGATATCGCTCTGGCCCATCTGTGTGAATCTGCGTTATCTGTGGACAGTTCTTCTTTTTTCTTCTCCACAGATGACACAGATGACACAGATGACGCATTGCCCATCTGCGTGAATCTGCGTTATCTGTGGACAGTTCTTCTTTTTTCTTCTCCACAGATGACACAGATTACACAGATATCGCTCTGGCCATCTGCGTTAATCTGCGTTATCTGTGGAAACCCTTACCACCGTTCAATTTGTGAACATTTGTGAGAGCTTCTTTGTGAACATTTGTGGAAAAACCTTTTCCGGGGAATGATTGTTACAGTAGATTGAACATTATAACCATTAAAGAATGAAAGTATTAATCATATTTGTCGCAGCAGTTTTATCGTTCGTTATATTCCAGTCTTTTACCACCATGCCATCATTTAAAACGGAAGAACAGAAATATACACAGGTCCGCAAGTTCAAAGGGTTTGAGATCAGGTTTTATCCCTCTGCAACTATTGCCACCATCAGTTCGAATGCAAAAACGTACCGGGATCTATCCGGCCCGGGATTTCAGAAGCTTGCCGGATATATTTTCGGCGGCAATGAGACGAATGCAAAAATCTCCATGACCACACCCGTTCAGATGGATATCCGGGATTCCGGATCAACCATGAGTTTTGTAATGCCATCGGCTTATTCAAAGGAGAACCTGCCAAAACCGAATGATCCGAGAGTTAAAATAGAAAATACCACGGAGGAGCACGTTGCGGTCATCAGGTTTGGCGGATATGCCTCTGATCAGGATCTGAAATTTTATTCGGAGAAACTTCAAAACCTGCTGAAGGAAAATGGTATCACTTCTGTCGGGAATTACCGGTTTCTGGGGTACAACGCTCCTTTCCAGTTTATTGGCCGAAGGAATGAGATTATTGTCTCCGTTAACTGGACTGAGGAATAAGTATGGCATTTTATCAGCTTCGGGAAACACAAAAAGTTCCGGCCTCAATCAATGAGGTATGGGACTTTATTTCCTCGCCGCAAAACCTGAAAAAAATAACCCCGCCCTACGTGGGGTTTGATGTTACCTCCGAATTGCTTTCGCCGATCATGTATCCGGGGATGATGATCAGCTACACGGTGCGGCCGGTTCTTGGAATAAAAATGACCTGGGTAACCGAAATTACCCACGTGAAGGAGAAGGAATATTTCGTGGATGAACAGCGCATCGGACCCTATGCGATGTGGCATCATGAGCATAAAATAGAAGCTGTTGAAGGAGGCGTGCTGATGACGGATATTGTCTCTTACCAGCCTCCTTTCGGATTCCTCGGGGCTATTGCCAATTCGCTTTTCATTAAAAAACAGCTCCGTGGAATTTTCGATTACCGCAGGGAAGCAATGGAAAAGTTGTTTGGGTGACCCTTACCACCGTTCAATTTGTGAACATTTGTGAGAGCT
>CAZEKJ010000003.1:189845-199262 GCA_964512915.1 uncultured Porphyromonadaceae bacterium | reverse complement strand
GACCCACGGTCTCTTAGTCTTTTCTCCACAGATGACACAGATTACACAGATGTCGCATTGGCCCATCTGTGTTAATCTGCGTTATCTGTGGACAGTTCTTTTTTTTCTCCACAAAGGTTCGCAAATGGCACACAAATTTTCACAAATTATTCCGTGGAAACCCTTACCACCGTTCAATTTGTGAACATTTGTGAGAGCTTCTTTGTGAACATTTGTGGATAAATCTTTTCCGTGGCGAACCCCGGAATTCCGGCCGGTGACCGGCAAATAATCTATATTTATCGGATAACCCGATTTAGTATGAAAGCCATATCCCTCATCCCTGCCCTTCTCTCTCTTTTCATCAGTACCTCACTTTTTTCTCAATCCCTGGCTCCCACGCCGCCGATGGGCTGGAACAGCTGGAACTGTTTTGAGGCTAAAATCAATGAACAACTGATCCGGGAGATCGCCGATGCGATGGTTAGCTCGGGCATGCGGGATGCCGGATATGAATACCTGGTATTGGATGATGGATGGATGGCGGCTCAGCGTGATGCGGACGGACGGCTGCAGGCGGATCCGGTGAAGTTCCCGTCGGGGATGAAGGCCCTGGGCGATTATATCCACGGCAAGGGGCTGAAATTCGGCATCTATGAGTGCCGGGGTCACCTGACCTGTCAGGGACTGCCGGGCAGCTTTAAACATGAGGAGGTTGATATGGCCTCCTTCGCCGCCTGGGGTGTTGATTATATCAAGCTGGATGCCTGCTATGCCGAGAAGAACGGCCGCCTCACCACAGAGGATCTGCAGATCTATAAGGATGCCATTGATAAGACCGGCCGGCCGATGATGCTGAGCATCGCCGATTTCGGCAACGGTGCCTGGGTATGGGGAGGCAAGAAATACGGGCAGCTGTGGCGCACCGATTACGATATTTACCCCTGGATCGAGAACGTTTACCACCATGCGGAATCCTCGGGCGGCGACTCGCGTATTCACCCGGCATTCAATGGGTTGTGGCAGTTCGCCGGTCCCGGCCATTGGAACGACCCGGATATGCTGGAGATCGGAAACCTTAAATCGGAAGCGGAAGACAAGATCCACATGAGCCTCTGGTGCATGCTGGCAGCCCCCCTCATGGCAGGAAACGACCTGCGTTCCATGACGGAGGCAACCACGCGTGTGCTCACCGCCCCGGAAGTTATCGCCCTCAACCAGGATCCCCGGGGCCACCAGGGATACAAGGTTTTCGACAATGGGAAGCAACAGGTATACAACAAACCCCTGAGCGACGGAACCACAGCCGTGCTGCTTTTCAACAAGGACACAGTCCCGGCCAATATATCGGTTGCCTGGTCCCAAATCGGCCTGTCGGGCCGGCAGCCCGTTCGCGACCTCTGGGAGCGGAAGAACCTGGGGAAAATTGAGGATGGGTTCACGGCCTGGCAGCTGCCCCAGCATGGACAGTATCTGCTGAAAGTAGGCAGGGCCGGCGGCGGCCTGTTACCCGGACCGGATCCCGTTCCCGAGGCGAAATATATTCCCGACGGCAACGGATTCAAATACCTATCCGACCTCTACTACATCATGAAATACGGATCGGCACCCTGGTACGACCAGAACCCGGAAGGCGATTCGATAGTAATTGATAATCAGTCGTATGGAAAGGGCATAACCACCCGCGACGGGACCATCCTGTTGTATAAGCTTGACGGGAAATCTTTCCGGTTCAGGGCCATGGTCGGGCTTGACGGATCCTGCAAAGGCACCGGGACAGGACGTTTTAAGGTCCTTGAGGAAGATGCTTTCGGCGGCCGCGTGATCTTCGACAGCGGCAAAATGACGAAAGATTCTTCAGCCCGGCAGATCGATATCGATGTACGGAATATGGTGAGCATCTACCTGAAATTCGAAGGGAAAGATGGCGCCATTGGAAGCTGGGGTCATGCCCGGCTGGTGGGCAGCTGGGATTCCCACCGGGTGGAATACGATCAGGCTTACGTCGACAGCATCATCAGCAAAACGGAACTGATCCCGATAAAGGTATCGGGGCCGAAGGACAACCGCATTAATATCGTGATTATCAACCGCTGGGAGAAGAGAGATCAGCGTCCGTATAACAACCCTGAGATGCGGGCGGAGTTTCTGGAAGATGTGAAAAACTCCCTCCTGGCCGCGTTCACGCCGGGCGACCCGCGGGCCCAGACCGCCTATGCAAACTATAACCGGTTTTACAATCTCTATGCACTCTGGTGGCCCGATATACCCGAATGGAGGAACGGGGTGGAGACGGATCTGATCGATGCCATTCGTGACCGGATGTTCCTACCCTGGAAGGACGGACACCACGGATGGGTGACCTTCCTGATCATGCCCAACCGCGACGGCGGCGGCGGCGGGGCGGCCCGTAACATGGAGACCCGCACGGGCAACGCCCTGATTGTGGGCAATGCCATCGGGAAAATGCTGCATGAGATATCGCACACGGCAACCTCCATCGGGGATGAATACGCGGGATTCGCAACAGATACGATGGCTAACGCGGGTTATACGGTCACGAAAAATGTGGATCCCGCGACCATAAAATGGAGAGCCTGGATCGACGGGGAGACGCCGGTTCCCACACCCTATTCAAGAAAATACCTCGATAAGATCGGTGCTTTTGAAGGGGCACAGTACCACATGCTCAATTATTACCGCCCAACGGCGCAGGGATGCATCATGGGGGCAGGGGTTTTCGACAATACCGAGGAGATGTGTCCGGTTTGCGAGCAGCGGCTCTCGATGCGGGCCTATGAACTGGTTTACCCGATTGAAAATATGATTCCGGCTGATCCTGAGTTTGTTGTGAATAAGAAGCAGACCGTTACGTTCTCCGTGTCACGTGTGAAACCGGAACCGGATACCCAGGAGGTTTGGTGGGTGCTTAACGGGGAAACTGTCGCCCGCGGAAAAGACCATCTGGATGTGGAGATCGATCCCGGAAAATCGTATGAAATTGTTTATTCACTGAGGGATACCACCTCCTTTATCCGGGAAGACCCGCCGTACGGCCAGTTTCCCTACCGGGAGCGACGGTGGAGGATCAACCCGCATCTGCCCCTGGCAGGCGCGCCCTGGCTCTTTGTATGGGAAAACAGTGCACATGCCGGCCCTCCCGGCCGCCGGTATGAGGCGGAATTCTCCAATTTTGGCAGAAATGAATGCCAGGTTCTGGATTTCGGCGGTGCGAGCCGCCTGAAATACATCCAGATAAAGAGCCTGGGCAAAGGGATCGAATGGTCCGTTGAGGTGCCCGCAGACGGCACCTATGCGCTCAACTGGAGTTACGCAAGCAGGATACCCGAAACCGTTAAATCCGATTTATACGTGAACGGGGAGCTGTACATGAAAGGGATGGATTTTAAGCAGACGGTTCCGCTATTTACCGGCTGGAGCGGAAGGCTGGTCAACCTGAAGCTGCGCAAAGGAACCAATATCATCGGGCTTAAAACAGCAGAAAAAATCAGTCTGAATATCGATTACCTCTGGGTTCCCGATCAACCCAACGATGAACCGGAGGTTTGTGAGGAACCGGCATCGCGGGAAGGGCCTGTGCCGCCTGGCGCGCCCCAAAAACCGGCCAGGAAACATTTCAGTCCGGAGCGGGTTAAGTCGGCCAACCTCGTGATGTGGCTCGATGCCTCCGATATCGGGCTCAAGGAAAAAATCCCGTATGAGGGATGGACCGAAAAAGTTGGCGGGGGCAAGGGGCCTGGCGTCGTTTTCAAGCCCAATGCGCAGAATGGCAGGGGCGTGGCCGGTTTCGACATCGTATGGCTTTCATCGTTGGAAAAGCCGGTTCAGGGATTTCAGACGATCATCATGGTTTATAAAGAGAGTGACATGTCGTTCCCCGGCACGAGCCCGTTCAGGGATCTGGATAAATATACCGGAAGGGCTGAACACGGGAGCGGTCAGCTGTTTTTTACCGGGGTTTCCAACCTCACCAAAGAGGGGCGGGTGTTTGTCAATGGTAAACCCGTGGATCCCGCGATCACTGCCCTGCCCGAAGGATTTTTCCTGTTAACCGTTGAACTATCCCAAAAAACGACCGATCAGATCAGATACACCCAGGGCTATTGGGAAGGCGACCTTGCGGAAATTCTGGTGTTCGACGGGAAGCTCTCCGACAAGGAACGAATAAAACTTGAGAATAGCATGTTAATCAAGTGGTTACTGACTAATAAACCGTAGCGTTACCCGGTCTCTAAGTATTTTCTCCACAGATGACACAGATTACACAGATGTCGCTCTGGCCATCTGTGTTAATCTGCGCTATCTGTGGACAGTTTCTCTTTTTCTTCTCCACAGATGACACAGATTACACAGATATCGCACTGGCCATCTGTGTTAATCTGCGCTATCTGTGGACAGTTTCTCTTTTTTTTCTCCACAGATGACACAGATTACACAGATATCGCTCTGGCCATCTGTGTTAATCTGCGCTATCTGTGGACAGTTGTGAGAGCTTCTTTGTGAACATTTGTGGAAAAACTCTTATTCAAACTGGCTACGCTCCGAGGCAGGGGATCCTGACTTTCGTCAGGATGACAGTTCAGGCGCAACCGGCAACCGGTAACTGGCAACCGGCAACATCTTCACCTCCCCAGCTGGTACGCCACCAGCTTATCCCCATGCCGCACATAAATCTTGCCGTTGTGGATGACAGGGTGTGCCCAGTGGGGGCCGGTTCCGTCCTCGATGCGGATGGAGGAGACCATGTCAAACTTCGCGGGATTTGGACGAACCAGGGCCAGCTGGCCTCTCTTTTCATCATAGAAATAGAGCATGGAATCGGCTGCGATGACCGATCCTTTATTGTTCATGGGGGCTTCCCACTGGTTGGTTCCGGTTTCCCAATCGATGCAGGCCCAGTTGCCGTTGCTGTTATTAACCCAGGTTGAGCCGTAGAGGTATCCGTTGATCAGCACGTTGCCGCCAAAATGCGTGTCGAGCAGCGTGTTGGTCCACTTAAGGGTGACACCGGTGCCGGCTTCGTTGAGGGTGAACATGGCCGAGGGATGGTTGTATCCTTTGGCCACGAACAGTTCCCCGTTGTAGTACAGCGGCGTGTTGCAGTTGGTCACCTTCAGATAGAGGTTTACAACCGGGCCCTTCAACGCCAGGTAATCGAACTCCCACAGAATGTTGCCATTAGCAGGATCCACCCCGAACAGGATGTTCCCCATCAGGTTGATGATCATCTCCTGATTGTTGTGTTTTACATACAGCGGCGAAACATACGCAGCCGAATCGGCCAGGCTCCGGGTTTTCCAGATCAGCTCGCCGGTATGCTTATTTAAGGCGACCATGCTGGTTTCGTTGCCGCCGGGGGTGTAAAACACCTTGTCGCCCAAGATCAGCGGCGACTCGGCCACACCGTACAGATTACATCGGCCTGAAAATTCGGAATAGACATCCCGATACCAGATCTTCTGGCCGGTTTTCGCGTCGTGACAGGCCACTTCGCCCCTTCCGCTGATCATGTACAGCTTTCCGTTGTCGAGGGTTGGGGTGGTTCGCGTCTCTTCATACGAGCCGTTCCATGCCCGGCCGAATTTCAACTGCCACACCTGGTTTCCCTTGAAATCCAGTGCGGTAAGCATATCGCTGGAATCCTTGCGTCCGGTTACATAAATATACTGATCGCCAAATGCCGGGGAGGAATACCCGGTGCCGAGGTTGCCGGCTGCCCAGAGTTTTTCCGGTCCGCCTTCCGGCCACTCCCGCATGAGCCCGGATTCATTGTATATTCCCGTGCGTCCCGGTCCGCGCCATTCCGACTGAACCTGCGACCATCCCGGCTGAACCGCCAGCGCCAATGTCAGGATTGTTAAATATCTCAATTGAATTAAGTTTTAATTCCGCAATGATAGATATTTGCCACGTTTTTACCTCCACCCGGAGGCCATTACGGCATAACGCTGCAGAAAATTGAGCTGGTGAAATAAAACTTGGAAGTGAATTTTTTTATAATTTAGGAATGCCTAATTCCTACTGCCATGAAAAAAACCCTGTTTCTCAGTCTGGCCGCCATGCTGCTGATCGCTGCGGCCGTTCCTGCCCAGACGATCAAACTGGTGAAGGATATCAATCCGTCAGGAGGTTCGATACCAAGATTTTTTACTGGTTTCCGAAGCGGATTGATTCCCACAACTCAATTTGAAATATTTTTCACCGCCGGTGATGATACGCACGGCAGGGAACTTTGGACAAGTGACGGCACATCCGCCGGAACCCGGATGTTGAGGGATATCAATGCCGGTGAATCCTCAGAACCTTATCTGCTCACTTACAACGGTAGCCTTGTGTCACCGAAGGTTTTCTTTACCGCCGATGACGGGATCCATGGAACTGAGCTTTGGGTAACAGCAGGCACGGAAGCTTCCACGAAAATGGTGTCTGATATCCATCCCGGTACAACCACCTCCTGGCCCATGTATCTTACAGCCTATGAAGGCAATCTTATTTTTCAGGCCCGCACAGACGCCTACGGTCAGGAACTATACATCACGGACGGTACGGAGGCAGGGACAAGGCTCCTTAAGGAAATACGCCCCGGAACCATGGGTTCAGCCCCTGAAGGCCTTACCGCCATCGAGGGGAAAGTGTGGTTTTCAGCCAATGACGGAGAACATGGATATGAACTTTGGATAACTGACGGCACCACGGTAAACACCCAAATGCTAAAGAATATCAATACCCAGTCTGGCGATTCCGGTGAAGAAGGATCCGATCCTGAAAACTTCACGGCATTTAACGGGAAAGTCTATTTTTCTGCGGACGACGGGAACAATGGACACCAATTGCATGTGAGCAATGGTATGACAGCCGGAACACGGTTGGTAAAGCAAATCGGACCTTCAACGGGAGCGGATCCTAAGAATCTCATGGTTTTTGGCGGCCGCCTTTACTTTTCTGCCTTTATATCGCCAGGCCGGATGCTCATTTACCGGACCGACGGCACAGAGAGAGGTACGGAAGTATTTCCTGCCATCCAGGAGGAGGAGTATGGTAACAACCAACCGCTGATCGTTTTCAATGACCGTCTCTATTTCTGGATGGGGAATGCCGCCAATGGATCGGAACTTTGGTCAACCGACGGGACGGAAAGCGGAACCGCACTGGTTCGCGACATCAATCCAGGGCCCGCAAACTCGGATCCGGGTTACAAGGGGATAGCCGTCATGAATAACCTTCTCTATTTCTCAGCTGTCAACAATGACGATCAGAATTGCCAGGTTTGGGTAACCGACGGCACCACTGCCGGGACCCGGATGATCGTGCCGGATGTGGCCCCAATGGAACTTCCTCTAGGTTACACCATGGGATTCTATGTTTGGAACGAGATCCTCTATTTTACCGCAGGCTATACCAGTCATAGAGACGAGCTCTGGAAAATCCTCCCCCCGGCCACCGGCATGGAGGAGATTACCGCTGCCCCACCGGAATTTGAAACCTGGCCCAATCCGGCGCGGGGCGAACTGCACGTTAACTGCAGTCATCCCGTGACCCTGCGGATTTTTGACCTTAGCGGCCGCATCCTTACCGAGAAAATCTTCCGGCAGAGCGGAACACTCAGTCTCGCAGGACTGGCACCCGGACTGTACTTCATTGCAGACAAGGACCATAAGACTGTCAGGAAAGTGGTGGTGGAATAATCAGATCCTTTACAGCTTAGCGGCTTTGGGTCTGTGCGAGAAACAACAACCAGGTTCTGGTCAGCTGCCAATATTACTCAGGATCTGGCAAAACTAATTAAGGGTTCATAATCACCGCCGTCAGCAGCCCGTATGGCCTTAAGGTACTCTTTTCTTGAGCTGCCATCCCTGACAAGATTGTCTGATCCCCAGGTAAATAAGGCCTTGCCTAAGATCTTTTCAATAATGACATCCGCCATTAAACGACTGTGCCTCCCATTGCCGTTAGGGAAACAATGTATTGAAACGATACGGTATTTTTCTGCTCAAATTCGTCAAGTTCGCCCCTATTCATAATAGTTGGGATCAGCAAATCTGCCTTTTCGTCTTCATCAAGGGGAGTCTGACCTCCAAAATATTCAAGGTTTAGTCCCATAATGATTTTGGCATTTCGTTTTTTAGTTCGTTAGCACGTTCTTCAATGGCCTTCTGAATCCTCTGCTCTGAGTTCTCCTGATCCTCAAGTTTCATCGAATTGGAAGCCCTTTGAACAATCGTTTTTGCCATTTCAAGAGACTTTCGGTCGATCAATGCCTTTAATGAGCCATCTTTAGGTACTAAAGCATAGACGAGTTCCATATCCATTGCCCTCGCTGCATCTCTAAGGGAATTGAGCGTAATGGTTCCTTCTTTCTCCCGTAATTCCATTTCCTTAACACTCTGCTTAGTGATGGAGAGCCTATTGGCAATCTGGAGCAGCGAGATGCCCAATGCCGATCGAATGGCTTTTATCCAACCAAGGGGTGGCGACGCAATGCCTGACAATGGAGGAAAGGCACTCATTCTCTTGTCCAGGTGCTCAATTTGAAGTTTTCTCGTTTCCATAAAATAAGGTTTTAACCTGACTTTTCATTTACAAATGTAATGTTATAACCTGACTTTTACAAATTTTTGTCAGGGAAAAGCCTGACGAATCGCCGGGTTTTCCAAAAAATAAAACTTATATCGCTTGCGATATAAATAATTTGTATTATATTTGCATCGCAGGCGATATTGTCTGAAGCGATCAAATAATATGAAATAATGGATGCAACGTTCTATAGCTTTAAGGCTAATAATCTTCAGGGGAAAGAGACCGGGATGGACACTTACCGGGGAAAAACGATTCTGGTGGTGAATACCGCCAGTAAATGCGGGCTGACTCCCCAGTTCGAAGGATTGGAAAACCTCTATCAGAAATATAAGGACAAGGATTTTGTCATTCTGGGATTCCCGTGCAATCAATTTGCGAACCAGGAACCCGGCGACGAGAAGTCTATTTCCGAGGGGTGTTTGTTGAATTACGGGGTAACCTTTCCGATGTTTTCCAAGATTGATGTTAACGGCGAGGATGCCCATGAGATCTATAACTATCTGAAAAAGGAATTAAAAGGGACTTTCGGCGGCAAGATCAAATGGAATTTCACCAAATTCCTGATCGATAAAAACGGAAAGCCTGTCAAGCGGTTCTCACCTACCACAAAGCCCGAAAAAATTGACGATTATCTGGTTACTGTATTGAACTAAGCGCCATGAAATTCGAACAATTAAATCTCAGCAATCAGCTTTGTTTTCCGATTTATGCCGCATCGAGGCTGATAACGAGAGAATACCAGCCGCACCTGGAAAAGCTGGGGATCACATATCCGCAGTACCTGGTGCTGCTGGTGCTCTGGGAGACCGACGAAATTACCGTTAATGACATTTCTGCCAG
>CAZEKJ010000003.1:122320-189835 GCA_964512915.1 uncultured Porphyromonadaceae bacterium | reverse complement strand
AGATTAATAATTTCTCATTTAATAGAAAATATTTCCGCGAAATTAATTCTCAACACCAATACCCTGACGCCTCTCCTGAAACGAATGGAGGGTATGGGCGTCATTACCAGGAAACGGTCGGGCAGCGACGAGCGAAAAGTCATGATAAACCTGACCGAGAAAGGATGGGAAATGCAGGCTGCGGCTGCAACCATACCGATGGAACTGGTTAACGGGCTGCAAGAGAGCCCTTTATCCATCGATGAATTGATCGGGTTACGGAATAATCTGAATGCGCTTATCGAGTTCCTGAAGCAGAAATAAGCTCTTTGCGTCTTTCCTGGACAAGCCTTAACGATATTCTACATACAGTGGTTTTTCACCAGTACATCCAGTAGCCCTTCACTTTTCGCTGGGTGTTGAACTCGATAGCCGGGAAGGGGAGCTTGATGAAAACCATGGCGTTCAGGACTTTTTTCAGAAACCGGGAGTTGGTTTTGATTTTTGTCCAGTCGATATCGAGTGAAAGCAGGAATTGCCGGTACCTTTCGGTCTCGGGGATCCAGGCTCCGTGGTAGTAGCGGATATTCTCAAATTCACCGAACATGCCGTTGGCGCTGTAACCCGCGGACACACAAAGCCAATCGGGTATCTGCCCGACCGGGATGATCCGGTTCATCGGCAGGGATAGCCAGTAATTGTGGCCGTTGTAGTCGTAAAACAGGCCTTCGAGGGCATTTTTACCCAGATAGCCGTTTGCCATATCGAGATAGGGTGATTTCCAATAGCTGAACTTGTATTTGATGAGCTGCTCATCGAACAGCAGTTCCTGGCCGATGAGAAAGGCGGAACCGGCAGTGTTGGCGATGATATCGCCCCAGGAGAATCCCCATCCTTCATACATTCCGTCGAATATCTCGATGGGTGCCTGGAGGAGAATTCCCAGTGTGCCGCCAAAGATGAGCGCCGGATTCTTCTTCACACCCGCATGCCGCAGCCACTGGTACCCGATATAGCTCTCCATGTAGGCGCCAAAAGCATGTCCGAATTTATCGATCTGCAGATACCCCTTGTTATCGTTGTAAAACTCAAAGGGCACCCGTTCGTGGTCCTTGTACCAGACGTAATTCAGGTAGGACATCCCCCCGAGATAAAACGTGCTTTCGGCCAGGATGGCCCGGGCGAGTATTTTGCGGTTGACGGCAGTTGTATCCCCTGCTGCGGGCCGGAGCTGGGCTGTAAGTGGTCCCGCAGAGAGCAAAATCAGGGTAAAAAACAGAATAGAATGTCGTTTCAATGTGTCTTTCCCGGACTTCATTCTGTGTAAATTTAAAGTCCGATTTTAAATTTACTCAATAATTCTCGCAAAGCCGCTAAGACGCAAAGGAGCTCGGAGCTGCGACAAAATGAGATTTTACCATTGAAACACTTACCGGTTGCCCCGGTTTTTAAACCGGGGATACGAACAGGATTTTAGTTTGTTTTACGTGTCGAGGCCTTTAAAGGCCTCGACACGTGGTGATTGTGAACATTGCCCTACCCTCGGTTTAAAAACCGGGGCAACCGGTAAGTGTTTCAATGGTAAAATCTCTTTCTGTACCACCCAAATTGATCATGAAAAAAGTTCAGTTTACTGCAGATTAACAAAACAGCCTAAATTTGGATCTGATATTTCTCAAATGACAGTAGTTTTTTTTGCGAATCAAAATGATTTCAGGCAATGGCTTGAAGAGCACCACCAGACGGAAACCGAGCTGCTGGTGGGGTACTACAAGGTGGGCAGCGGCAAGCCTTCGATGAAGTGGTCGGAATCGGTGGATCAGGCGCTATGCTTTGGCTGGATCGACGGGGTGAGAAGATCCGTCGACGCGGAAAGCTATTGCATCCGTTTCACACCCCGTAAGAGCAGCAGCAACTGGAGCGCCGTCAACATCAAAAAGGTGGAAGAGCTTACCCGCGCGGGTCTGATGGATCCGGCCGGACTGCTGGCGTTCAGCAAGCGAAAAAAGGAAAATTCCGAGATTTACTCTTACGAAAATGAGCCGGTGGTATTGAGTTCAGAATATGAAGCCCGATTTCAGAATAGCCTTCAGGCCTGGGAATTCTTTTGCGCACAACCTCCCTCCTACAGAAAACCCCGGATATCCTGGATCATGGCCGCCAAACAGGAACAAACCCGGTTATCGCGGCTCGACAAGCTCATTGAGGCAAGCGAGCGAAAGCAACGGCTGTACTAACATCCGGAAAACCCATTGGAAACTAAAGTCATGTATCCGAAAGGCACCCGCGATCCCCGGCTGATCACGATCCGGCGCGGAGGCACGCTGACCGATGCCGATCACCGGATGCTCGCGGTGTGGGCGGCAGATTGCGCGGAGCATGTGCTGCATTTTTTCGAGAATGCGCATCCCGATGACCGGCGTCCGCGTTTCGCCATTGAGCAGGCCCGGGCGTGGGCGCGCGGCGAGATCAGCATGACCGGGGCCCGAACCGCAGCTTTTGAGGCGCATGCTGCAGCCCGGGACGCATCGGGCGCTGCGAAAGAAGCCGCCCGTGCAAGCGGTCACGCCGTAGCCGTAGCCCACATGGCCGACCATGCGCTCGGCGCCGCTGCCTATGCCATCCGGGCCGTGCGAGCTGCCTTTGAGCCCAGCAACGCCGATGAGGCAGGCCGGGCTGAGTGCCTTTGGCAGCGCGACCAGCTCCCTGATCAAATCCGCGAGTTGGTGCTTGACGACCAGCGCAACCAGAATGAGAAATGCTGGTCGCTCTTTTTTTGAGTTTCGTTAAGAGATTTAGATCGATTCTTTTTCACGCGAAGAATTTTCTCGCCAAGCCGCAAAGCCGCAAAGGAGCACCTTTGCGGCTTTGCGGCTTGGCGAGAAATTGATCCCGTGCGGCCAACCTACAAATTCCCCGTTTTCTCACAAAGTTGCTACCTTCACAAGGTAAAACTCTTAAACATCGCTGAAATGAAAGCTCTCACTCGTTTTGCGGGAATATCAGGCCTGATGCTCGGTGTGGCAATCGGACTTACTGCGCAGGAAGCGTATGCGCCCAAAGTTCTCACCGGCAAGGATTACAAACAGGCCGAAAAGTATATGGACCGCAGCTGGTCCTCCTTGGTATATGGAACCGTTGGGCAGGTTAAATGGATCGATAACTATCAGTTTACCTACCAGACAAACACAGCAGCCGGCCCGGCAGTCTACCTGGTCAACGCTAAGAAAAAAACCAAAACCTCCGCAACCCTTGACCAGCAACCCCTAACCGGCAACCGGCAACCGGCAACCGGTAACCGAAGTCTGGCGATTCCTTCGCCCGATGGCAAAAAAGAGGCCTTCATCAGGAACTTCAACCTCTGGGTAAAGGACCGTGAGAGCCAGGCGGAAACGCAGCTGACCTTTGACGGATTCGAGGATTTCGGCTATGCAACCGACAATGCCGGCTGGACCCGGAGCGACCGCCCGGTGCTGCTCTGGTCGCCCGACTCGAAAAAGATTGCCACGTTTCAGCACGACGGACGCGGCGTGGGGATGATGTACATGGTTTCGACCAACGTGGGGCATCCGAGGCTGGAAGCCTGGAAATACCCGCTTCCCGGCGATTCGGTGATATTCAGGGTGCAACGGGTGGTTATCCATCTCGACGGGCCAAAGGTGGTGCGTTTGAAGATGGCTCCCGATCAGCATCGGGGAACCGTTACCGATCATATTGCCTATGGCGGAGTCCTGGGGGATGCCGAATGGAGCGAGGATGCCTCGCAGCTTGCCTTTGTATCGGTTTCGCGCGACCACAAGGATGTGGCACTGCGGGTGGCCAATCCGGTTACCGGAGAGGTGCGCACCGTTCTTGAAGAGTCGGAGAAGACCTTTTTTGAATCGGGTGAAGACATGATCAACTGGCACATGCTTGCGAAAACGAATGAGGCGATCTGGTTCTCGCAGCGGAGCAACTGGGGGCATCTGTACCTCTATGACCTGGCTACCGGGAAACTGAAGAATCAGATTACAACCGGCGACTGGCGGGTGTTGCAGCTGCTCCGGATCGACCAGGAGGCGAGGAAGCTCCTCTTTACCGGCTCGTGCCGGGAGCCCGGTGATCCTTATTTTACCTACCTGTACAGCGTGAATTTCGACGGTTCGGATCTCAAGCTCCTGACCCCTGACAGCGCCAACCATTCGTACTCCTTTTCACCTGGATATGAGTACTTTATCGACACGTATTCAACACCTGCAACTCCACCATCATCGGTGCTCCGATCTATATCAGGGAAAAAAATCCTCGACCTTGAAAAGTCCGATATTTCCGCCCTGGCCGCAGCCGGCTGGAAGGCGCCCATGCCCATTCAGATGAAGGCCCGCGACGGAGTCACTGATATTTATGGCCTGATGTATACTCCATCGAAGCTGGATCCGAAAAAGAAATATCCGATCATCAATTCCATCTATCCGGGCCCGCAGTCGGGCAGCACCGGTTCCCGGAGTTTTAACGCGGTGCGTGGCGACCTGCAGGCGCTGGCGGAGCTGGGGTTCGTGGTGGTAACGATCGACGCCATGGGCACGCCCGGGCGGTCGAAATCCTTTCATGAGGCGTATTACGGCAACATGGGCGACAATGGTTTGCCGGATCATATCACGGGCATGAAGCAGCTGGCCACGCGGTATCCCTGGATCGATATCGACCGGGTGGGCATTTACGGGCATTCCGGAGGCGGGTTTGCCTCTACGGACGCCATCCTCCGCTATCCCGATTTTTTCAAGGTGGCGGTTAGCGGGTCGGGCAACCATGACAACCGGAATTATGAAGACGACTGGGGCGAGAAGTGGCAGGGATTGCTGACCACGAACCCCGATGGCAGCACCAGTTACGACAATCAGGCCAACCAGTTGCTGGCGAAAAATCTGAAAGGGAAGCTCCTGATCACCCATGGCGGGATGGATGGCAATGTACCCGTATCAAACACCATGCTGGTGGCAGAGGCGCTGATAGCGGCCAACAAGGATTTCGACCTGATCATTTTTCCGAATGCCGGTCATGGGTACGGCTCCGCCTCCTCTTATATGATGCGCCGGAGATGGGATTACTTCGTGAAGAATTTGCTGGGCGCGGAGCCGCCGAAGGAATTTGAGTTCGGACGGTAGGGCAAATTAGAAAGAGCGGATACAGCGGTACAGCAATTCGGTTCCCTTTTCCCCCAACCCAACTGATCCGCTGGTAAAATCCAGGGTTTCGGCTGTGGACCAGTTCTCCCAATCGGGCCTTTCGGTGCTCGACCAATAGGGTTTAATAGTCGTGAGGGCAGGTATAAGTCCCTTTTGCTTATAAAGCAGTTTCAGCTCATAGGTTGATGGAAGATACCAGTCCTCATAACCATCCCGGGCGAGGTAGCCATTTGTCATACAGTACCGGGCAGCAAACAGCCCCCCTTTTGCATCCTGGATCTGAATGGCCAGGATCAGGTCGGTATTCCTGCGCCCGCCATAGATGCCGTCGGCGGTTGATCCTACGAAGCGGTTCACTCCATTGTTCCATTTGGCACCATGCGTAATGGAATCCACGATAAGTCCATGCTCGCCGGTCTTATCGAGCCAGAAAATGATCCCGCCCTGGTACCGGTCGCCGATTTTTAAACGCCCCGGGGCCAGGCTGTCGGCCACCAGGGCATGATTGGCCTCAAAAGCATAGGGAACGGCCAGTATATCTGTAAATCCAGTTATTGTGTAGGTAAAGCCACCGGTCGGATCCGTATCGGTCTTCAGGCGATAGGGTCCTCTGTCCCAATCAATTCCCTCCAGGCTCCCGGAAATGACCGTACCACCGCCAATCTGAAGGGTTATGAGCCCGTTGGCATTTGTTGCAGCCGTATGCCTTTCTATATAGCTGGCCTGAAATATCGTGTTGACCACACTAATGCGGATACCAACCGTTTGGTTGACAATCAGTTCATTATTACTGTTCCGTAAAACCGCCTGGTAGCTGATTTTAGCAGGCACCTGAGCGCTGGCACACCAGCAGGAAAGGACCCACGCCAAAGAAAACAGCGCTTTTCTCATAAAGGTCAGATTTTAATTATTTTAAAGGATCGGACCACCTTGTTACCTTGAACCAGCTTAACGAAATATGATCCGGGGGGTCGCTTTCCCATGTCAACCTGTGTTTCATTCGCGAGGATCTTTCCTGAATCCAAAACTTTACCCTCGGCGTCGATCAGTTGCCACATCACCTTTTTCCCCGGTGGCACCTCTCCTTTAAGGATCAGGAGCCCGCCTGATGGATTAGGAAAGGCTTGAAAGCTCAGGGAATAAGCCTGATCAGCCGGTTCAATGCCGAGGGATGATATTTCATAGGGCTGCTGAACCCCCTGGATCACTGATCCTGCTGTACTTTTGTGGGCCGTGTATACGACCTGTCCAATGCTGACAGTGAGGGATCCCCCGCTGCCGGTGACGGTGCCGCCGCCTGATGTAACCGCCTGTTGCGCGAAGGCTTGAAAGGGACCCTGCAAGAGGAAAAGTAAGGTCAGGACAGAAACCAGACAGAAAGTTTTGAAGGATGGTTTTTCTTTCATAGTTCCCAAGTTACAAAAAATTCTGATCCGGTTTTTATTCCTTGAAACAAGGTCTGCCAACATTGGCGGCATCTGTTTTCATCGGTGCATTTCTTGGAAGCATCACGGAAAATCAGCAATTTAGCTTTCCGGTTCCGGGGGCATAGCTCAGTTGGCCAGAGCGCCTGACTCGCAGTCAGGAAGTCAGGGGTTCGACTCCCCTTGCCTCCACACCTAAAAGGCCCGGTCTCTTATCGTTGTAATATGCTATTTATCCGTTAGCTTTATTCGCCTGTTGATTCAATAATACTCGAGATCAAGTCTATGAAAATAAAGAATGAGGAGAAATTCATAAAGGGTGTTGAAAGACTGATCAATCCAATGGAAGTCAGTAGTTTACTATTCCTGCAGAAGTTAAAGAAATTGTTACCGCTCTTCATTTTGAACAGATTGCTTCTTAGGGCATCAAAAAATACACCGTATATAGGGTTTGTTATTGAACCGTACAGCTTGTTTTTATTTTTCAAGCTCCGGGATCTGGAATACGCAAGATCAATGCTGCCAGATCGTTATACTCTTGCCCCGACCAAATTATTTGCTGATGACGAGCCGGATTACTACATGGGGCTTGGTAATCTGGGTACACGTGCCAGTACGTTCTGGGGCACCCGGCAGGAGTGTTACCTGATAGCAACCGACAAAAAGACCGGACTGTTATCATTCATTTTTATCGATATATTCAGTAGTACAATTATTGCCCGGCCTTCAAAAGCGATTGCTGATCCGAATTGCAAAAAGGCCATTTTTACAACGAGTTCCAAAGGTGAAGTCTATCTGGATATTGAGGAAGAAAAAACAGGCAGGAAGTTCATGATGACCGGAAGCATAAAGAAAGGGAAGATTCGCAAACTGGATCAACGGCTATGGGTTATGGGGAATACATCAATCGGCCACAGTAAAAAACTTGCCTATGGTGAGGATAAGCCTTTTTCCGTGATATTTGATCCGGCTGAAGTTGAGGAAGCCCTGGATATTCCACCGGAAGAGTTCCAGATTATCGAGAATACCTTATTCCCGGGACTGGCTGATCCCGAAATTCATACGGCAGTCTGTTTCCCGTATGCCCAGCATTATATTGCTGATAGCCCCGGTTGTTATACTACGATCAGGGACATTGATGATTTGATAGGGAAATACAACGAACTTGCAGACTCCGATCGGCTTAAAACATTCTCCTACAAGACAATACTAAGGCAGCTCCTGGTTGGGGTTATTGTCACTGCTGTACTGGCCATAGCCATTATCCTGCTCGCAGAGTAATATGAATCTGGTTCCTTGGGGAAAAAGCAAAATTACCTCCGGAATCCGCTAGAGTTCAAACATCCACTTTTGAATGAATGGTTGCGCCTGAAGAATGGTTGATCGCCCATGGGCACCGTTTTCTATCAGGATATATTCTTTGTCTTCTGCCCCCCAGGAATCAAAGAGAATATCACAACCTTTCTTGTCTACCACATTGTCCTTCAACCCATAGACCAGCAATAGCGGATACCCGGCCGACTCTGCATATCGGGCCATTGACTTCATAAGCTTGTGCGATTGCATCATGTAATACAAGCTGAAGTGGCTCACAAGAAGCGTGTCGCCGATCCTGGATTCTGCATCGGCCCTGTCCTCCGGATCCTCAATCCTGGCAGGATCCCCCGCCATATTCACGATCGGCTTGTGCGGGGCAAAAACCATGTAAAAAGCATACTTCACATACTGGCCAAAACCGGGCGACATGCCTTTGGCCTTCTTCAGTTTATACGGCGGATTGATCAGGATCATCCCGTCCACATGTTCCAATTCCGATGCAACAGCCAGGGCAATGGCGGTTGACATGCTATGACCATAAAGTATAATTTTGTGCTGTTTTGAAGTATAATCCGGATCGCTGGTAATCACCTCCACAAAATCGTTGATGAAATCATTGAAGTTGTGTATGTCGCCGCGCGTTCCTTCGGAATAGCCCGTGCCGCGGGGATGAATGACAACCACCCGGTTTTGTCCATTACTGAGTATCTGGATGATATCCTGCTCTTTGGTGTGGTTGATGCCGGTAATACCGGATAAAATAAAGATCGTTGAGTGATAGGATTCCGTTGGCTTATAATCATATACAAATAACCGGCATCCGTTTGCAGTGGTATAAAAGCTCGCATTGTAATCAGTTGCAACGCCGGGTGCGGAAAGGTTGGTCTTTGATGAACAGGATAGTAATGCCGACAATAAGATAATTATGCCGGCACTCATTGACATGCTAATCATCTTTCTCATAAAGTTCTTTAAAAGATTTAATGCTCATCTCTCTCCTCAACGGTTCCCAAACAAGGAATCCAATTTCTTATAAAAGTCTTCCGATTCTCCGGTAAAAACCTGTACAAGATTACCGTTCTGGTCAATGAGTATTTTGGTGGGATATGCTTCAATACTATATTTAACAGTAAGATCATCGCTCCCTTCATGGTTGAGGATATGCAACCAATTTATATTGTGCTTCTTAATTGATTTCATCCAGTCAAGTTCGGTATTCTTGCAAGCAATCCCGATAATTTCCATGTTTTCACGATACTTACTGTAATATTCCTTCATTTTTGGGAAGCCGCTGATACAGGGCATGCACCAGGAACCCCAAAAATCAAGAACAATATATTTCCCTTTGAAATCTGATAAGCTTATTGTTTTCCCTGTGCTTGTTGTGGCAGTAAATATGGGTACCTGTCGACCAATTTTAAGACCCGAAAGAGCTTTAATTTTGTCCTTGACGTTTTTTAAATAGGCTGTAGCCTGCAATCCGGGACTGAAGAGATTATATAAAGAGTCCAGTTTTTGGTAGTTCTCTATCCGGCAAAAACGGTATAGAACATAGGCACCTACTGCATTGTCAGTATTCTCTGTTGCAAATTTTTCAGCAACTTCATTTTGGATTTGATTCACTCTTTCCAGCAAGCTTCTACTCAACCGTTTTTCCGGGTCCGTTCTGGATTGAGCATTCGATGAATCAATAATGGATCTCGCTACTTTTACCAATGGGGTGTACCTTTTCCGAAACTCAGCATATTTATCATGAGCATAATGCTGTTTGCTCATTACCGGTACAGTTCCGAATTCGGAAAAACGGGCAGTGATGGTTACTTCACCACTCTCTAAGAATAATTCTCTGTTTGTTATGTCTTCGATGCTTCTTATTTTACGTTCATTACCCTCTTTAATGGCCGTGATAGATTGTTTGGTTTTTATACAGTTGATGGTATATAGTTCAGGATGTAAAAGGTTTTTGGTGAAGCTGAATTGACCATTATTGGTGAAAACCGTATCACACGGATTCATGCTTCTGAAAAGTATCATTAAAGTATCCGCATCAGTGATCTTGCCTTTGACAATGACGTTTTGCGCCGCTGCGTTCAAACCAAAGAGAATGCCCAGGACAAAAAGATAAAATCGTTTTTTCATTGTTGTGTTACCAAGTTATTTATCTCTTAGATGACTGTGGATAAAAAAGGGTTACAAAAATTTGGTTCTTTCAATTTAGGACCCGGATTTGCCTTCAACTCCGTTGGCAGCGTGAGTTCAAGGGTGGCATGAACCCAGCCATTCTCTTCGATAAGCCGGAATGAGCTGTGTTCCTCGTAAAGCAGAGCGAGCCTGTTTTTGATAATCTCAATGCTATTGCTGATTTCATCGGGGTTTTTGGGGTTAAACACTTTGGCAGCTGCCAGTTTTCCGGTATTTGAAACCCTGATTCTAAGCACCTTGTCCAGTAAGGTAACTGAGAGACGAATCATCAATTGTTTTTTATTCTGCTCCATCCCATATTTTACGGCGTTTTCGATGAGAAGGTGCAGGATAAAGGAAGGGATCAATACCGTTCGCGCCGCTTCGTCAACCGAAACCTCAAATTCAAACTCCTCCTCGAACCTTGTTTTCTGAATTTCCAGGTATTTCATAACGGACCGGATCTCCATTTCGATGGAGTTGGTTTGCTCCTGTTTGTAGAGGGTATAGCGGTAGTAGTCCGACATTCCGACGACCAGTTTCTTTGCCTTATCGCCATTTTCATCAATCAGGGCATGGATGGAATTCAGCACGTTAAACAAGAAATGCGGGTTTATCTGGTAGTTCAGCATTTTCAGGCGCACCTCCCGGGTTAGTTCCTCTGCCTTGCTCATGGCATCCCGTTGCCTGTTAAATTGAAGCCAGAGGTGCGTGAGGTAAAAAGTTGCACTCAGAAACAAAATCACAGCCATACAACCGGGTGTGTATTTCTTGAGGAGGTCAAATGTGACAGGTGCGATTTTGTCGCTCCAGATCATAATCTCAAGCCAGGTAGTCAGCAGTTTTATCAGGGTGGGTCCAAAAACGGCAAATCCAAGAACGAGAAAAACATTCAGCGCGATTTGTTTTCTTTCCATGGCCCACCGATAGCTTGAGATGATCAGGAAAAGCATGGGCAGAAATGCAAGGAATTCAAACAGCTGGCTTATGAGGATAAAACTTGCTCTTTTCGGGGCAGGAGGAATCCAGGCAAACCGGTCCAGCGTTCGGGTCATGATCACCAAAACCAGAACGCCCATCAGGTTACAGAAATACGGATATTTGCTATAGAATGTCTTGACCAACATAGAGATACTGTTACCTGATTTGCCATTTTCTCAGGGAGCAACGAGTTACTGACCCCAAAGAAAACCAAACAGCATCCCGGTACAAAGGAGTTTGTGACCGGCGGTTATTTATCAGGATGAGCGGTTCTCTTCACCTGTTTATAGATTTCGAATCCGATGATACTTGACACGCCTGCCAGGGTACATACCAGAATCTCAAGACCTCCGATTTTTTCAAACTGAAACAGGTTGAGAAGAAAGGGTATATTCAGAATCAGGATCAGAAAGAATATAGCCCCACCAACGATCCATTTGACGGCTTTGTTTGGCGTGAGAATAATTCTGAAGATGTTGGTTGTCCAGGAGCGGTTTGATAGTATGACGGAAATATTGGCAACTATTAATGTCACGAACGTAAGGGTCCTGACCTCTTTCTCAGAGTATCCCATTTTCAGTCCGATAAAGTATACCAATAAAGTAATAGTCAGGATGCCAACGCCTTGCATGCAGCTTAAGAATATTTTCTTGGCTCCAAAGAATGGTTCGCGGATATCCTTAGGCGGCCTCGACATGACATTTTTTTCCTCCTTTTCTGCTTCAAAAATGAAGGAGCAGGCAGGATCAATGATTAATTCAAGGAAAACAATGTGCACCGGCCAGAGGATGAGGGGCAGGTCGGCAAACAGGACGGGTATCAGGGATAATCCGGCAATCGGGACATGGATGGCAAAAATATACCCCAGCGCCTTTTGGAGGTTGTCAAATATCTTCCGGCCCATTTTCACTGCGCCCACAATGGAAGTGAAATTATCATCCATTAATACCAGAGATGAAGCTTCCCTGGCTACATCAGTGCCTTTTTCACCCATTGCAATCCCGATATTCGAAGCTTTCAGGGCAGGAGCATCATTTACACCATCCCCTGTCATGGCCACGATCTCATCGTTTCTTTTAAGGGCATTCACAATCTTCAGCTTCTGCTCCGGAATGACCCGTGCAAAAATATTCACCTCCCGGATGCGCTCACAAAGCTCGTCTTCGGTCATCTCTTTCAATTCGGAACCCGTAATGCAGAGTTCCGGATTTCTGATTCCGATTTCTTTTCCGATGTTGATTGCCGTTACCGGGTAATCGCCGGTAATCATAATTACCCGGATGCCCGCTTTATAACACTCTTTTATGGCATCCGGAACATTCGGCCTGATCGGATCGGACAATCCTACCAATCCCAGGAATTCAAATTCAAAATCATGCTGCTGGTCGGGAAGCCCCCCTGAGATTACCTCAGCCCTGGCAACTCCCAGCACCCGTAAGCCTTCGGAGGCCATTTCAGCCACCGCTTTTTCATATCGGGATATAGCTTCCTTTTTCAGATGGCAAAGGTCGAAGATAGCTTCAGGAGCACCTTTTACTGCGATCACCTTGTCTTTAGTTGCTTTGCTTGAGAAGGCCCTCGACATGGCCAGCAAATCCTTTGACAGGGGATATTCCTTTTCCATGGTCCAATCGGCATGGATGTGTTCGGAATTCTGAAGGAACTGGTCGCCAATGTTAAGGATGGCCCGTTCCATGGGATCATAGGGATTCGCCTGGCTCGACAGGATACCGTATTCGATGATCCTGTGAAAGTCTTCCGGGAAGGTATCTCCGGAAACAATATCTGTAAATTCAGTCCCGTTGTACAAGCGGGTGACGGTCATTTTGTTCTGGGTGAGGGTACCGGTTTTGTCTGTACACAGAACGGTGGCGGAACCCAATGTTTCAATGGCTGCCGGTTTTCGGGTCAAAACCGATTTCTTCGACATTCTCCAGGCTCCGAGAGCAAGGAAAATAGTCAGTACCACCGGGAATTCCTCGGGAAGCATGGCCATCGCCAGGGTAATCCCGGCCAGAAAACCTTTTAACAGGTCGCCACGGGTAAGGGTGTAGATGGCAATAACGAGAATACATAAAACGATACCGATAATCGCCAGGCGTTTTACCAGGGTCCCCATTTCCTTTTTCAGCCGGGTGGGTTCCTCCTTTACCGATTCAAGGGCTTTGCCGATTTTGCCTATTTCAGTATTTAATCCGGTGGCTGTAACCTTTATCAGGCCATTGCCCTGAACAATCATCGAGCCCGAGTAAACAACCGGAATATCATCACCGCCGGGAATAAAGTTTTGATCCCCGGCCGTCCATTCCCTTTTTCGGACCGGAACGGATTCACCGGTCAGCAGGGACTCATCCGCCAATAAGTTGTTGCTGTCCAGAACGATCGCATCCGCCGGAACCCTGTCACCCTCCTGCAAAACCACCACGTCGCCGGTCACCACTTCCCTGCCGGGAATCCGTATGGTTTCGCCATCGCGGATCACCAGTGCCCGTGGACTGGCCAGGTCTTTCAGTGCATCCAGCGCTTTCTCGGTTTTTTTCTCCTGATAAAACTCGATGCCCATTACCACAAATACAAAGCTCAGCAGCATTAATCCTTCCTGAACGTCACCCAGAACCAGGTACAGGGTTCCGCAGGCAACCAGCAGCAGGAACATGGGTTCCTTCACTACGCCGACTGCGATATGGAAAACGCTTTTTGGCTTTGAAGAGGGTAATTCGTTATAGCCTTCTTTTTGAAGCTTCTCTGCTGCCTCCTTTTGACTAAGGCCAGAAACAGTCGCTTTTTGAGCATTCGCGTTCATGCGATCAATCCTATTTAATTAGTACTACCTAACTATATTAATAAAAAAATTAGATTATTTTATTCAGAAGTCCGATAAGGGTCTCCATTTCCTCCTTATTGAGCTTCCGTCTGATCATCTCCGCAACGCGTTTGTGGGAGTAATCATGCATTTGGTTTATCAGCTTACCCTTTTCCGTCAGGTGGAGGTGAGCGCTGCGCCTGTCTTCATCAGACTGGATCTTGAAAAGGAAATCCTTTTCAATCAACCTGTCAACTGCCACCGTAACTGTTGGTTTAGAAAGCTTTAGCCTTTTGGCAAGCTCAGTCAAATTCGGATTTTGAAGCAGTCTGACGGTTTCCAGGTAATGCATCTGGGTATGGGTAAGGTTCAGGAGCTGAAACTGTTCTTTGGCTGCTTCTTCCGATTGGCCGAACAGATTTGAAAGCTGTGATACGATATCAACCAGGTTATTCATGGCACAAATATAGTTAGTTTATACTAACAATAAAACACTCGTACAATTATTTAAGATTCCCCGATTGTCAATTGAACGGCAGCTTTTATTTGGTGCCCAGATCCAACGTAATCAGCTTATTAATCATTTGACCGCACATGTCCTCCGTGCTGCTGAAATCCCGTGAATTGGTGACCACAACATAAGCCCGGTCTATCTTGGTTGCCACAATAACGGTAGCGAACCAGATTCCATTGCTGCCATTATGGGTGAGCAGCTTGCCCCTGGACCATGGCCGGTCTTCTATGATTCCCCAGCCTCCGGCATAGAACCCGACGGGTTCTGTTAGTTTGTTAATGTAGGTGCTGTCGAGAATCGGGTTTTTGCCTGACATGAAAAGGGTAAGAAACTTACCCCAGTCTTCAATGCTGCAGTGTATCTCTCCTGCCGGGCCTATTGCTTCTGCATCATAATAAGCACTTGGCTGCCAGTTGTCTCCGTATTTAGAATGGCCCCATGGTTGATCGATGGATTGGCGCTTGTCCGGTTCGCCAAACCCGGCCGATGACATGCCCAGAGGATCGAACAAACGTTGCTTCATCAAAGTTTCCCAGCTGAAGCCTGTCACCTTTTCGGCCATACACGCGGCAACCATATATCCAAAATTTGAGTAGTTGAATTCCCCGGGTTTAGTTGAAGGAGCTGAGCTTAAATTGTCCTTCATAATTGCCAGGCGCCTGGCTTTGATTTCTTTTGAAGGATGTGCCCCCCAATTTGCCGGATTTGAGGGCAGGCCGGCGCGATGGGTGAGGAGTTGCCATAGGGTGACAGATTGATAATCCGGATGGATACTATTCCTGAGTTCGGGAATGGCTTCTGTTAATTTCATATCCCAGTTAAGTTTTCCCTCTGCTACCAATGTGGCAAGCATTACTGCAGTCATCGCCTTGGTGCAGGAACCCAGGTGAACCAAATCATTGCTGGTTATGGGAACCCCGGATCCGGCCTTACGCACCCCTAAAGAACCAATGGCTATGACACCTTCTCTGGAAATAGTGGCCGCAATCATTCCGGGAGCCTGGTCCCTGTTCACGATTTCCGAGAGAGCTCTATTTATCTCATCGGATTTCTTCTGATCAGGTTTATTTTGCGGGTAAACGGATTGGGTACAAGCCAGAATAATAGCCAGTAGAATCATTTGGTTTCTCACTTTCAGGTCTGCTTGATATCATAGGCCATCAAGGTTTTCCCATGCCTGATAAACAAAATCCCATTGCCTATTGACAGGTGTGCGAGGTTTGGACCGTTACCCAGCGTGACTTTAAAGGACCCAGCAGGATCAATGCTATTGTCTGTGGGTTTCAGCAGACTGACCACTCCATTACCTTCATAGCAGTATATCATCCCATCTGCTGCCAGGAGGTTCGCCGATCTGATTTCACTGGTAAAAATTTGTTTTTCACCCGTTTCCCAATCTACGCAAAGAATACCTTTGCGATTATACGTTCCGAAAATCCGGGTACCAAGCCTGACCGCTCCGCCCATCAGATTAATTTTCAGGCTATCGCACCATTTGAAATTAAAGCTGCTCAGGTCATCGCTTATATTCAGCATTTTTCCACCATCCGCTAAACTGGTAAAATAAACCTGTTTGTCACCCGGGAGAGGGATATAAGTGGTTTTACCATTTTCCTTCCAAACGATTTTCCCGGTATTAAAATCAACAGCCAGGTAATAATTCTGGGTACTGGTAACTATCAGTTTCTTATCCTTACCCTGAATCAAGACAGGGGATACAAAATTGCCGGTATCGGCAACACACTCTGAAGCCCAGATCATATCTCCGCTAGCACTATTCAGGGCCACCAATCCGGCGTTATTTGCGCAAGATGTAAGAATAACCTGATCATCTGACACCAGGGGGGATTCGCAAAACATGATTTTACTTCCAATGGCTCCTTCAAATTTTTCAGGAACGCTTACTGTCCAATCCACCGCACCTGTCGTGGAATTCATACAAACAATATCGCCCAGGGAAGTAAAAACATAAAGTTTATTCCTATAGTAGGTTGGTGTGCTTCCCTGAGCCACCCAACCCTCAGAATCTTTAAGTGCTTTCCCTGATCGTTGCTGCCATATCAGTTTTCCACTTAAATCGAATGCAGTAATGATTTCTGAGGAATCCTTTGTACCGGCAACATAAATAACCCTGTCCTGGATAATTGCAGATCCATATCCGTCACCAATGGTATCGGAGGACCATAGCAATTTTGGGCCTTCGGCAGGCCAGGTTTTCAGGAGATTGGTCTCACTGCTGGCTCCATCGCGCATCGGGCCGCGCCATTGGGGCCATTGTGCATAGGTAAGCTGAGGGATCAACAGGCACCCGATTAGTGCGAAAATTCTTACAAAATGCTTTTTCATACGATATGAGCTTAGTTATATTTTGCAAATAATGTCCCAAAGGAAAGGGTACACCGTGTGTTTTCAAAGGAGAAAGGGATAAGCGGCCGGAATAAAGGATAAATGGATAATAGGCAATGGCAGCCCAGGCAAAAAACTTCATTACCTTTATAAACAAATGAATAATCGAAAGAAAAGGGAAAGAAGATTTTGGGATAGGTTTGCAAACTACTATGACTTTTTCATAGACAAAGTTTTCAGAAAAACATATAAGACTATTCTTGAAAGCATAGATTCAGACCTTAACCTAAATCACAATGTTCTTGAGATAGGAACTGGAACAGGAATTATTCCTTTTTCAATTTACTCAAAAGTTTCTTCCATAATTGCAACAGACATTTCACCCGAAATGATTCGTATTGCAAATCAAAAATTAAATAAAACGGAAATTAAAAACATAGATTTTCAAATTCAGGATTCATATGATTTGACATTCCCGGATAAATCCTTTGATATAGTAATCGCTTCAAATTTATTCCATCTGCTTTACGAACCAGAAAGGCCTATAAAAGAGATCAAAAGAGTAATGAAAGATAATGGGATTTTTATTGCCCCAACACTTTGTGTTGGTGAAAATATCAAGAGCAGAATTATAGGAACATTAATTGGTTACTTGGGTGGATTTAAGGTTGTCAATAAATGGAACTTTCAAGATTTTCAACGAATGTTGACTAATAATGGATTGGTAATTTATAAAGCGTTGAGGATTGAGGGTAAATTACTAACGGCTTACATCGTAATGAAAAAATAACTACGCGCTTTACACAAAAAAATCACGATTAATAGGGGGCTAAACCACTGGGTGATACGTCCGCCAACCCGTTTCCTCCCACCAGTACATCCTGAAGCAGGATCTGTCTTAACAGGTCAGGCTCTTCAAATATCGGACTATGCGCGGATTGCTTAAATGTGTAAAAGCCTTTCAGCGGGGCTTCGATCTGATTGAAATAGTTACGGGCAAGGGTGTACGACACGGTGTAATCGTATATGCCGCTCAGAAAATAAACGGGGATCTCCAGCTTCGTGATCTTTTGGGTAAGGTCGGTGACAACCAGTTGGTTCCAGAGGCCAGCATCCTTAGTGTTGAATGCCTTGCCGCGCCAATGGTTTATCCTTTCTCGGAATGTGTACGACTTTTCCCGCATCACCGGCCAGAACACTCCACTAATTACTGACCGCATCTCGTGCGCAGTGCCGATGCCAAGCCGGTGCATCGGGGCGTCGCGCATCACATAATACGACGGTGTGTTGATCTCCGTCACCGGGTATTTCGACAGGCGTTTCAGCATCTTTCTGTCTCCGGTTCTGGTAAATCGATCAACCATATAGTGGTATGCCAGCTTCTCCGATTCCAGCTGGTTGGAGATTTGCGACACGGCTATGTAGGCCCGGTACAGTTCCGGCGCCCGTGCAGCGGCCTGGATGGCATAAAATGTTCCCCCCGAATGTGCCAGCAGGTAAATTTGATCCTGGCCAAAACGCTTGCACAGGTATCGGGTCACCTCCAGGATGTCGGCAATCAGCTGCTCGAACGTCATACTGCTCAGCGGGATATCCGGGTTGTACGACATGCCGGCTCCCCGGTGCTCCCACCAACAGACGGTAAAATGGTTCTCGAGCACCATTGGATATTGACGGCTCACGGCAAACTCGGGCATGCCGGGGCCGCCGTGCACAAATAGCAGCACCGGCCGCGTACTGTCCCTGCCCATGATGAACATCCCCTGCTCTACCCCGTTGATGTTCACCTTGATCTTCTCCGATATGCTACCCACAAGCGGCCGGCCATTGGCATCGCGGAACGGTAAGGGTTTGCCCGGAGTGCGGGCCAGGACGGCACAGGCCGGTATAACCAGACCGGCTGCCAGGATCATTATTGCGATTGCTATTTTTATCATGATATGGTTCCCAAGGAATGGATGGTTTTTCAGAATTGACCGAACAGTACTCCTGCATAAGCCGAAAAGTCACGCAGCTGCCGGTCCCCGAAATAGCTGGTTCCGGCCCCTGTCACATAACGATACGTGACCCCCGCATGCAGCCGGATGAACCTGCCTAATGCAACTTCGCCGTACATCGCAGGTTCCAGTACCGGGAAGATCCTGAATCCGTCGTCGAACAAGCCATCGCCTTCAACTTTTGGCTTGCTCTGCAGAAATACCGCACCGGCGGCCATCAGCAGCGAAGCACCAACGGTGATGGTTTTTCCAGGCACCAGGAAGTATCCTAACTCCGGGCCGCCATATCCGATCTTCAGGTAGCGGTTTGTTCCGGTATCCGCCTTGTCGATCCATATCGGGTTGGCGATCCCGTATCCCCCGCCGCCCACCGTAATCCGCCGGTTGAGGATGCACGATCCCCGCCCGCCGGTCATGATGGCCATCTGGTTGTTGAACCGGGTGAATTTCAGAGTCGGGCCGCCGTACCCGGGATTCGTAATCAGGCTCGCCAGCCGCGAGGGGGACCTTTGCCCGGAGGCCGGGAGAACGGTTCCAGGATTAACCCCTGCCGGTTCCTGCGCGGTTAACGGAGCTGCCAGAAACAGCAGAAATAGTAATAGTACCATGACAAAAATTTCAGAGAATGATTTAACTCCCGGACAGCCCGTCAGAATTTTATGCCGATATACAAATTGGGCTCGAACAGGAAATAATTATTTTTCCATTTAGTTTCCAGGTTTTCAAATCCTTCGGGACCCTTGCTGTCGACCGGCCAATAATTGCAATGAACCTGCGGTTCGATGAATATTCTGTTCTTAAACAGCGACAGGTGGTATCCCAGATGATAAGTGGTATACAGCTTAAAACCGCTGCCCAGATTGTTCTTATTTTCATCGAGATACGTTTTCCACAAGGGCAGAACTTCAACTGAAGCGTACAATCCCTTCCATAAAAAGCGCTGGTAGGTAATTCCGATACCTTTTTCGCTGATTCTTCCCGGAAAAAACTCACTTTCATTCATTAAATAGGGTCCCCAGGGAATTCCCATCGGAGCAAATAATTTCCAGGTAGCGACTTTAATCCCGATTTTGTCTTTTGGGGTAATACTAAACTTGGCATGAAGTTCATAATGGTGCGTATTGGTAGCCTCGTTGCCAAAGTTGACCAAACTCAACCAGGTTGTGTTAACGGAAAATTTGTAATCGGGAACAGCGGCTTTAGTCACTCCCATTTTTGTTTGAGTTGGATTTTGACTAAAAGCCTGTAATGCGAAAAACGCAAATAACAGGGGTAAAACAAATCTGAATTCTTTCATATTTCTTTATGTTTTTACAAATGATGCCCCAAAGGAAATCGTTCCCCAAGTCCTGTCAAAGGAGAAAGTGATAGGCGGTCAGATAACAGGATAAGCGGGTCTATTCTTCGTCCAGAGAACCGATTTCCGCACTCTAATAGTGCGATTTACATCCTAATATGCACACAATTAGTGCATATTGATTATTTTTGCAAAAAAAATAAAGGCTTGAAGCAAATCCAGGGTATTGATAATGCCTTTATCGTAAAAGATGATATTGAACTGGGATATTTGAACACAATACCACTCTGGCAGTTTGGGTTAACCTACTGATTGACGAACAAGTCTGGCCCTGGATCAATGCTCAATTGTCGATTGTACAAAATGGATCCAGTCCTCTTCCTGTATTGTATCGTCAATAAAATAGTCCGGTTGGATTCCGACCCCATCAATGGAAAAGGCCGGTAACCATAAACTCGCAGTCATGCTATATATGAGTTGAAACTGGCCATTTGGAAAATCCACTATGCGAATATTTGAAATATCTAAAACACCAACGGTAGGACGGCCAAAGACTTTTACCTTACTGCTCTGCTTTGCTTGTAGTAAGAAAGCTTCATCGGTACTGCCATTGTATTGATTACAGATGATGGCGACTTTCATGGGGAAATCTGAAGGAGTATAGCTACTGTCAACAGATACCCTGGAGTCATCCTGTGTAATAAAACTTCCGATATTTTGTCTCATTTTTAATGCGATCCTCCGACAATAATTGGAATTGGCGGTATCCGTAATGATTTGGGCCCAATTATCGTACTGCTGGGCATTTAGTTCTGTTGCTAAATACTTCAAATTCGTACTTCTGATAGGTTGGGTATATAAATAGGGCATCAGCTTATGGAAAGACAGGTCACTGCCTCCGGTGCCATTTCGAATATCAATGATCAGATTGGGAGTTGCTTTGATTAAACTATCATTGGCTTGAAGAAGGTTATCGATCTCTGTCTTCTTTGAATAGTCGAAGGAAGGTATCCTGAGATATAATGTTCTGTCACTTAGTCTGGTGATGAATGGGGTGGTAGCTGTGCGCAGTTTTAAGAAAAGTTCATCTTTTGGGGTCAGGCGGGTCTCCGGATAAACCTTCGTCCAGATGGTATTCATGATTAAGAGCAAGTTCCCTGATTGATCAACCAGTCTGGCCGTCTCGTTCTTCTTCGAATGATCGCGCATGGAATAAACCATAGAAAAAGAAGAATCGCTGCTCAGGGTAAATTCCGCCTTTTTTTGTTTTGGAATCCAGTAAACACTGTCAGCCTTTATTATAAATGCGACAAATTGATTATTCTTTTCTGGTGATCGTGTTATTCCGATTGAATAGGTGCTGCTGGTCCAGATACCTTCTATCGCATTTAACTTTCCGATATTCTTCTTTAAAAGTTCTCTGAATTGAGCCTCCGAAAAATCAACGGTTTCTTCATTTCTATAAAGGGTCCGGATGGAATCTTTTGATTGTTCTGACAGTGGTGCAGACTGCGTATTCTGCCATAATTCAGGTTTTAAATAGGCTCCGATATGACCTTTCCTGAAAAAGTATAACCAATTGTTAAGTATGGTTAAACAATCATTGGTCGAAGTGGCATTAAGTGCCTTTTCGCGGTAAAAGTCGATATGTTTTGTGTATTCATCCATACCTTTTTTATCGATAACATACTGGAATCCGGCATCATTCGTCTTGAAGGTATTTACCATCCAGTCGAACGATTCAGCACAATTGCATTGCTGCGCAAAGGTTGATGCGGCCGATAGGAAAAACAAAATCGAGAAAAGGAAAACATTTTTCATAAATCAATTTTTTAATTGTGATTTTTTCTGTTAGAAATATTAATATTTCCTAACAGAAGACGATTACAAGGATTCTTTGTTACGATCCTTTTTTATATCGATACAATTACAACTACATTGCCTTTTTCGAGTCCTTTTTCGAGTTTTCTTTCCACATACCTGTGAACTTCAGCCATTTGTTGCAGCTGAAAACTTTGATCTACAATTGTTTTTAATTTGCCTTCATTAAATAGCTCAACAAGCCCCTTGAGCATGGCTAAGCGTTCCGAAACGGGTTTGAGTGCAGTGGCCGAAAACACTACCTTTTTACCATTGAATATTGAAGTCCAAAGCATTTGAAACAGAATTGAAATCGTTGGATAAACAGTCAGGTAAAAGCCTCCTTTATTCAGCGAGTTTTTGAATGGTAAACGGGAAGGTTTACCCGATACATCCAATATTACATCATAAGTCAAACCATTTTTAGTAAAATCCTCATCTGTACTATCAATAAGGTGATCAGCGCCCAGGGATCTTACCAATTCCCGGTAATCTGAACGACACACCCCGGTAACTTCAGCTCCAAATAATTTGGCTATTTGTACGGCAGCAGATCCTATGCTACCCGAAGCTCCATAAATGAGAACTTTTTGTCCGCTCCGGATATGCGCTATAACTTTCAAAAGATTCCATGCTGCCAAAGTCCCGCATACAGGAGCAGCTTCCTCGTCGGTCATATTCATTGGCTTTGGCAACACTAACCCAGTTTCCGGAATACACATATACTCCGCATAGCAACCAAAGGCTGAACCTGTGACGCCGAAAACCTTATCCCCTTTTTTAAACAGGCTTACCTCTTTACCAACTTTTTCAATCTCTCCACAAAATTCAGTGCCTAATATGGGGTTTTTGGGTTTTGTTAAACCAACGAAAACCCGGGTGAAATAGGGTTTCCCCTTTCGCTGCATCGGGTCCTCGATTCCTACTACCACCGTAAATACTCTGATAAGTAGTTCATTGTTCTTTGGAACAGGTTTTTCTACTTCTTTCAGCTGAAGAACCTCAGGGGGGCCATAATTCGTGCAAACAATTGCCTTCATTTTTCCCTGATCATTTTATTTTCCAATTGGCATATAGGTCACATTGCTGCATTGAGAAAAGTTTTTGTCAGCAGATAATTGGAAACGATATTCTAAAATAAATCCGGACAATAATTCTCCGAATCTTTTCTCTTGTGCAGCTGTCAACTGGTCCTTATGAAAGCTATAAAGGAAATAGTCAATTTTACCGCTTTTGTCAAAGTAAATGCGGTTGAAACCCTTAACCGGTTTTTCCCAATCAAAATTGTTCGCTTTTAAGTATTTACCCAGGTCCTGAAGAAGATTTTGATAGGATTTAATATATTCTCCTTGTCTATTTTTAAACACTCCAAGTGTCGTGTCGGAACTAAGTCCACTTGCATATAGGCTATCCAAACGGGCACTGGTCAAACCATTTTCTTTAGCTTCACTAAATGTCAAAGCCTTCTGTCCGTATGAGAATAAAACTGATGACAAAAGGAGCAAAAGTGATAAAAGTGTTCTCATTTTTTTTTGCGTAAAATAGTAATTAAAATGCCGATCAGGAATGTCAAAATGGCCCATATCCAGAAACGGGGTTGCGGTACGTTTTCTTGCAGGATGATGGTTGGCATAAGAGGAATAAGAGCATTAAAAAATCCATGAACAAACATTGCTGAAAATGATTTATTGCCCGAAATTTCACGAAACCAGGAAAGAATGTATGAATATCCGACTATCAAGAGAACAAAACCCCCGAAATTCATATAGGATTGACTTGCACCTGTAATGAAAAACAAGGGCAGATGCCAAAAAGACCAAATGAGGCCTAAAATCATATTTGCCACCCATATCCCGAATTTATTTTCAAGAACAGTGAGTGCATAACCCCGCCAGCCAAATTCTTCCTGACCGCCGCCCAGAAGGATCATCATGATCAGGTAAGGAATAAAAATCCAGATGGAAGGCAATAACATTGGCGCTCGTTCTTCACCAAATAATTCCGGTAAAAACCAGGCAATAAATGTACTGACCCCAAATATAATGATTGAATAAACGTAGGTCTTCCAGCCTAAATGAAAGTCAAGAAAACTGCGCAGGTATTTTTTCGAAGAACCTCTGCCGTGCTCCTTGTATAGAGCAAAAAGTGCACCAACAAGTGGCCCAAAAACACCGAGCATTATTACCGGGATTGTCAGGATTGACAATAGATGCTCCGGAATGGGTATGATATTGAGACTGCCCAGAACGAGCGGAGTCCAGATTATCCAGGACCAAATAAAAGTAATTACGAAAAACCGGTAAGGAAAACGGAAATTGTTATTCATTGTAAAAGTGCTTTTGTTATGTTAAAAGTTCCGGCTGATCAGGTTGCCTGATCCGCTGTCGCTGGTTTTAATTTCGGGACTCCCTTTATAGTATATGTTGCCGCTGCCAGTGATTGTCACGTCGAGGTTGTTGTTAACGGTTACCTCGCAATCGCCGCTGCCTGAAGACAGTATCGTGCAGTCACCGGTTGTGGCCGGAAAGCCCCTGAATGCTCCTGAACCTGAAATGGCGACCATGAGTTTCTTCAGGTCCCGCAAGGAGCCATAGCATTGTACCGCACCGCTTCCGGCCATTCTCACGTCAAGTATCTCCGTGCCTGTAACGGAATCCAGACTGATTTTTCCGGAACCGTTGTTTTCGATATTGAGATTTCCCTTATTGGAGAAGTTCTCAATCAGAATGTCACCCGATCCGTTCGCCTCCACCTTTTTAAGATCCGGAATAGTGATATATATCTTCATTTCATAGAAATTGTAGCAACCATACTGAAGCGCAATTTCCCACGTTCCATTCACTACACTGGTCTTGAGCTTTTCAATAATATTGGCGTGACCCCTGGCCACAACTTCTTGTTTTTCTCCATATGAGATTACCACATTCTCCGAGCTCTGCAGCTCGATGGAATTAAAACTGTCGAGAACCAGCGTGATATCTTTGATCTGGCCTACTCCGTGCATACACGGGTTTTCCTTCATGCAGGCGGTTGCGAAGAGCATTACCGCGGTAACTAAAATCATTGCTTTCATTAGTATTAATCTTGATTTTACAAATACAGCCTCAAAGAAAATGATAACACCTCTTCAATCAAAGAGAAATATGATTAGCGGTCAGGTTGCGGGATAAGCGGTTATCCACATGGTTTCAGACACTTGAAGTTTTTATCTGTTCTTTTGTCATTAATGGGGCAGGCAGTGGATGAACATTTCATTCTCCCCTGCAGTATCCTTACACCCCATGGAATATATCCGGCACACATTAATAAAGCACCGATTGAGCTTATCAGTTCAATATCAGGATTATTTAACAGCAGAAGACCTGCAACGATACAGGCGCCTTGCCATTTGCTGATATACTTCTCCTTCAAAAGTCCGAATGCCTGGATAGCTGCTCCAATGGTCAGTAGTGGCAACATCCATACCACCCAGAGCAAGCCCGCTTTGTTAACGATAACTTTGAGAAAAGGGACGAACTCCTGAAATTGCGATTCAGGCAGCGTATCAAATGCTGAAAGGACCAGGCACAAAGCGCCTTTGTCAACCGCCAGAATAAATGCTCCGAATACACCGATAATTCCTCCCCAGAACCCAAGTCTTTTGCCTTTGCCCTGCAATACGTTCATTATACTTATTGTCGCAATAATGATGACCGGCACGGCAAACATAACGATCAGATGCCCAAAATGATATATGGGCTGATTGTGAAACCGCCCAACCAGTTGCTCAACTGTTTGCAGCGCCTTCATTTTCAGAAGATTAGGGTGCATTAAAAACCCACATAGAAGCATCACCGGGAATGCAATAATTGATACTCCAAATCCATTCTTTTTAATTGTTTCGATTTTCATGTTTTACATTTTTAAAATTCGGAGCAAAAATATGAGCCACGAAAACGTGCGTCGCCCCATCCGTAGAATTGGGAGGTCTCAATTGTGTGGGGAATTGGAAATCAGCAATTAAGATGCTTATTCCATCAAACTGTTATGATAGCCGGAAGGGGATTGCCCTGCAAATTTTTTAAAAATCCTGTTAAAGGATGATTTCGAGTTGAATCCACAATCAAATGCAATGCCCAACAATGAGAAGTCTTCTGCCTCACCCGACTTAATCTTATGCTTAAACTCTTCAACCCGAAATTCATTGACAAATTCGTAGAAATTCAAATTCGCATATCCGTTCAACGTTTGAGTAATATGATGGGGAGGAATGTTCAGTTTTTCTGAAAGATCGGTTAATGAAAGAGTTGGATTCAGAAAGAGTTTGTCTCTTTCCATGCATGTTACCAGCTGAGTATGGATGGCACTCATCGAATCCGGCAACAGACCGGATTTTACATAGGAATTATCGTAAGACTTCTTTGTCTTCGGTATTACAATTACCCTGTTACTGTCCTGCTTCGTAATAATAGAATAATAGATAGACTGCTGTTTTATTCCAAAATACCCGATGTAGAAAATGAATAAGGGTATCATCGCAAAAAACCAATCCAGAGATATTTCAAAAAGGAGAAAGCGGTTAAGGGTGACCAAAATAAAAACACCTGTCCATAGGATTAATAAACTAACAACAAGCCTGTTCACCCACGCAAGGTTTATCTTTTCAATATTAGAGAACGTATTTTCGATATTATTCTGATGATTGTTCAACAGGATAAAGCAAACGATACAGTAAAGGATACCGGATAATGCACTTGCTCCTGCAAGCAATTTTGTTAGTACGATTTTTTCACCGGGCACTACTATCAAGAGAAGTAAGAAAAGCAGGAATGGAACAAAATGGATACAATCTTTTGCTGTTAACCGGGTTTTTGAAAAACAAAATTTAGAAACATAAAGAAACAGCATGGGTCCATAGAGCAAGGTCATTAAGAGCGATGAGTTTCTGATAAGAGGATAGTTCTGCGGCTGATGGCTTACAAATATCAGAAAGGTCTGAACAGCTAAAACCAGTAACCATGCTCCCATTATTTTATCCGGGAGGGCTTTGTCCTTCTTTGTTGAAAATAATAAAGAATAAAAAAGTGATTGGATAATGCCAAAAATCAAGATCCCGGTAAATAAGCTGTCCTTCATGAATTAAAAGTAGTGATATTGGCTTAACAATGAGGTTTTCCAGAGAATACAATCAGTGTTGAAAAACCCTGCTAAATTTCACCTGACTTCTCGCCTACCTGACAGTATAAAATGGGCACATGTTCCCGTGTCAGACAAATGGTTAATTCTTTCTTTACCAAGTTGATTACAACGACTCCCTTTTTAAAAAAGTCGTATCCCAGAACGCCTCCCAACGGATAATTGTAGGCCAGGGCGAGTGGCTGCAGGTCCATGATGACGGTTTCCATGGGTTGAAGTGGCTGGCCGCAAAGGATAAAATCGTTCATGGTTCCGTACGGGACCTCGCTCTGGCTGCTTCCGGAACCGCTAAGACCTGACAATTTGCTGATCGTGACGGTATTCATCACCTTTCTGCAGGATGAGCTGCTGAGCACATTTGTCTCTGCGCCGGTATCCAGGCAGAAATCCACAGATTTGCCGCCCATCAGGGCTGATACGAATGCTACGCTGCCAGCCAAATTGATCCGGCTTACCCATGATGATTGCAGCGTATCGGCAATCGCACACAACCTCTTTCCGGTCTTGTCGATCCGGTAAAGCATTAATTCGCTACGGTTTATATCGATCACCATCTCCAGGTTCCTGAATAGGTTCAACCCGAAAAGTCCCAGAATTTTTACACCGCGCTGATTCTCGATGTGTCCGAGATTGATCACATCGGCTAAAACATTTTCAAAATAAAGATCAGAAATGTCAATCCTGGGTGCACGGGTTTGATAAACATTTTGCACACCGCCGGTTATGCCAACTGCACGATCCTCAGCCTCCCAAAGGGCCTTTCGAAAATAGGTGTGGTTAAGCACCAAAGTACTGGCCCCCGTGTCAAAAACAAAATTCCCGGTCTGGTCACCAATCTTTGCTTCGATCAGGAATAGCTTACCAACGCGTTTTAGTGGTATTCTGATCGCCGTAAAAGCACCCTTTGGATCCGCTCCCGAGTTAAATGGATTTCCAGCTGGCGCACACAATTTCGCACTGCATGGTGCTGAAACGGGTATCCCGGAATGACAGGTGTTGGAAGGGAAGAGAAATAGTAATAAAATCAAAAATAATATCGGTCGGTATTTGCCTGTTAGAATCAATTCTTTCATTTCAAAATAATTATTACGTTCCTTTTTTATGCTCTTTAGTAAGATGCCTCAAAGGAACGAAGATAACTTCCTGGAGCAATGGGAAATAGGACAGGCGGTCAGATAATAGGATAAGCGGATTCAATAAAGTCTTGCCTGCTTGATATAGATCTTTCGTTCACCATCCACGATATCCACTTTAAATTCAATATCCATGGGCATGCACTCCGCATTTAACACACAGTAATGATAATGGATGGCCAAACAAAAGTTCTTGAGAATCCTGAGCTCGTCCGGTGTCATTACTGTTTTCCCTTCCATCCCGGGCACATTGGAATGGTTTATATATTCAATGATAGCTGAGGTATCAGGATAGGTATAGAAGATAATCTGATCGGGTAAATAATTTTCGGAAGGGTTAACCACACTTATTTCGCCAATTTGAACATTAATTGTAATTGCAGGATTGTTCGGATTGTACAGATTCTTTGTAATAACTACCCCATTAGCAGCTTCAGAAGGGAATGAACGATGAACCAATACCGCCATGCCCACCGACTTATGATCGATTTTGAAGTAATCCCGTTCCTCAAAGGCTTCAAAATTCCAAAGGCTGGCCCATGTTTTTCGTATCGCTTTTTCAATTGTTTTATCGGGATCACCAATTATACCGGTAAATGAATCGTACAGCCCGGCCCCATTAAAACCTCTAATATCCTCGGAATTGGTTGAAGACCTGAAACGTATGTTTTTAAAATCCTTCGATGAAGTTACTTTCTCATTAACCAGCCGCAACAGACCCGTATCAACCGGGCTGTGTTTAATAGAATCACGGAGAGTGGCCAATTGATTTTCCCTCCAGGCTGCATCTTTGATGAATAAAGTATCGTTCAACATTCTATCAATAAAAGAATGAAGCCCATATTTTTTCAGATGCTGCCAGTAATAGTAAATTGGAATGGCAAAAGCGCCTTCGGGAAGGAGCAGCTTACCATATCCGGCAACATTTATTTTCGCTAATTCCGATAAGTTTGCTGCTTTTCCACCTATTAAAGAAACCGATTGGACCCCCGCTGCAGATAATTCAACAAGCCCCTCCGTGAGCGTATCCAGCGGAAGGACATGTGGAGTCTGAGGATCTTTCAGGTTCCAGAAATCCTGCGCCTCGCTTAAAGTTGCTTCCCTGATAATGAATGAATCCAGGGCTACGTTAAGGTAAACCAATTTATTCAACAAGTTAGTTAACAAAGGATTATCCCAGCCATCCCGAAGTGCCATATTGGGGGTGCCCCGGTTATGGCTCAATACATTAACATGGCTTAATGGAGTCTGAAATTCAGTAGTTATAATACCTGCCACCACAGAAATGTCGATGGGAATTCCGTTCAACAGTAAAATATCCCGGCGTCCGAGGTAGGTCTTTTTAAGATCATCAACCGTCATTTTTTTCAGATATCCATAATTTTCCTCTGTATTTAAAGGCTGATAATTCTGGCCGGCGTACAATTCATCTGACGAAATAGCCGGCACATTCAGACAGGAGTCCCATTCCGGCGAATTAATGTACAACCGCAGCTTATTTCCAAAACAGGTGGTCTCCGCCACTTTATTAAAAACCGTTTCTATCTGGTTGCAGGTGAGCTGCCCGCCGGCGAAAAATTCGAGTGTATAAATATCCGATGAGGTAAAGTGATTGATAATGCCCGGAATGTAAATGCGGTTGGGATTATTCGTGTATTGTTCCTGGTTGAATATTGCATGTCCCTTTATGTAACCCAGATAAAGTGAGGCAAAATCGTAGTGGATATAATATTTGTTGGAATTCGCATAATATATTTTCCGGTCAACCATGGAATACAGCATGTTAATTGATTTCACCTGTCCGAATACCGGATTTAAAGGCGGACCCTGCAGCATAGCAAAAGCTTCAGGACGGATTATTTTATCGAGATAATCAAGATCGTATTAATGGGTACTCAGCAGTTCATATTCACTCCCTGACTGCGAATAAACGTATTTCTGCGTAAAGTACCCGGTTTTACTGATGATGATAGTATCTGATTCCATTGCCGCACTTTTGGTGCTGACTTTATCAGAGAATTTTGCATTTGATGAATAATAACCAGCACCCTGAGCAATTACTATTTTAATCACATCTTGTTTCCCATCAGAAATAATGATTACCAGATACATTCCATCGGCTAATCCTGACAAACTTCTTTGTCCGGAACCCGTCACAGATCTCAAATGGAAACCCGTTTCCTGCCCTTGAAAACTCAGTATCCGGATATCAATTCCCTTAGTGGCACTCCATCGGATTTGATTATTCACTATTGAAACCTCATAATCAGGTTTACTATTGTCATCAATCCCTGTTGTAAAACTAAATTGTCCTGAATTATCGGTAGTTGTTCGTTGATCAATCCATTGAAAATATACTTCCGCGTTTGCGATGGGATTCCTGGTATTGCAGTCGGTAACTTTTCCTGAATAGGTCTGCCCTGTAAGTGTACAGGAAAACAGGATGGCCAATAATAAGATGAGGTTAGTTTTTCCCATCCGTTTTATTCTATTAATATTTTCCGGGTAACAGAGGAATCTGCTGTTTTCATTATAATAAAGTATAAACCGCTTTTCAGATAATCAATGTTAAAAGAAAGTCTTTGCATGCCGGACAGATGCTCAAATTTACTTGATAGTACTGTCGTTCCCAATAAATTGATAATCTCAATCGTCCCTGAAAAACAGGCCCCTGAAGTAATTTCTACCGAGAGTTTTTGCCTTGCCGGATTGGGATACAGGGACATTTCGATTTTCTGACCCGATACCGTTTCGTTCACATGAAGGATATCACCGCACCCGCATTCAAAATAATCGACACCGCTAAAAATTAAGGTGTGATTCTCTGTATAACATACAAGATACGAATCGTTGTACATATAATGCCCTACAGGAGGCTCATTAAACAGCCCGCCTGAGCTTCCGATCCCCTCAATAATGCATTGATCCATTGCATGTAACATTGTTTTGCTCAGGTAAAAACGCTTTCGGCCATCGGGTAACAGATCAATTGAATCAACTTTATGGTCTTTGGCAACCAGTCCTGTAACCCTATCGCCTGCTTTCAAAGTATAATCGTACAATAATTGCCCGTCAGTTTTATTCTTTTCGATATAAAACACCTTATTGTCTGCATCGCGGACGGCGCCAAAGTATTGATTCTGATAACTTACAGAGGAATCATCGGTATACAAAATGCCCGTTTTATAAATTTTATGATACGTGTATGTGCCAATGACGGTATCTCCATTGACAAAAAACTTGTACGATTCATCTCCGCCCGCCCGGTGATCCTTTCTCGAGATAACGTTGATCAATTTCTCGACCTGCCACACCGATGTTGGTTTGATCTCAAAAGGACCCTGACTGAACGCATTTGAAAAAACAAGAACCGAGGATATCACCAGAATTATCTGTGTTTTCAGCGGCCTAGGTCCGGAGTTGTTTTTATCGGTTTTCATTTTTCTCCAGTTTATATTTTTGATAGGTTTTCAGGCCATTGAGGCCAGAAAGTAAGTTACTGACCCGCTCAAAACCTTTCGATTTAAGGTAGTAGGCCGTTATGAGTGAGAGATTCCCGTGCTGGCAGACAACCACGATATTCTTGTCCCTGGGAAGCCGGTTCAGATATTTATCGATGTGAAGAAATGAGGCTTCGTACGAATTGGGAATGCTTTTCAGTTTCCTGCGCTGTATTTGTGGACGTACGTCCAGAATAAAGGTTCCCTCATCCGACAGCAGCGTTTCATTCAGTTGAGCCGGTGTGATCATGTTCACTGGAAGGGTACGGCCATCTGAGTAGTCACGGAGCACCTTTGACAGGTACCGGATATCCCGATCAGAAGTATCACTCCCCAGACTGATCCGGAGGGTCTCCTGTGCGGCCTGATCAGTCAGCCCGATGCTTTTCAGAACGTGTGAGGGTTTCTCTTCCTGCGCACTGCATGCCGATCCGCCTGAAACCGCGATGCCATCATAATCCAGTATGGCCATCAGACCTGCACTGTTCATGTTTGGGAATGTAATACTGGCAGTGTTCGGCAGGCAATCTTCCTCAGGAGAATTCAGTACACAATCTGGCTTGATTTCCAGGATCCGGTCAATCAACAGACTCTTTAAGCCTCTGATCTTTTCAGCCCGCGCCAGGTGTTTGGGAACCTCCAGGCACGCCGCGCCAAATCCGGCTATATTGTGCAGACCTTCAGTGCCCGCACGCATTCCGCTTTCCTGATGACCGCCATGAATAAACGGTGTGAAGGGACTGCCCTGCCTGACATACAGTGCGCCGACGCCTTTTGGACCATATAACTTGTGGGCTGAAAATGAGGCGTAATCGATCCCCAACTCGCCAACATCGACCGGAATCTTTCCAAACGCCTGAACACAATCCGACAGTACCAGTACTCCCTTTTGATGCGCATTTTTGGTGATTGCCCGGATATCCTGAATAGTGCCTATTTCATTATTGGCCAGCATACAGCAGATCAAAAAAGTATCCCCGTCAATCAGTTTCTCCAGCTCATCCGGTGACACACGGCCCTGCCTGTCGACCGGACAATATTCAACCATGATCCCGGTTGTTTTTAAGAATTCCAGTGTGTTGATCACGGAAGGATGCTCAATCGGGGTTGAAATGATTTTATTCTTCTTAGGATAAAAATGCTGGCTGAGCGACTTTAGCACCGCATTATTGGATTCCGTGGCACATCCGGTAAAAAAGATCTCATCCGGCAGCGCATGGATCGCATCCGCCAGTTCCTGCCGGGCTGTCTCCATTATTTCGGCTGACTTTCTGGCGATTCCGTATAGCGCGGATGGATTGCCGTAATAATGTTTCAGGACCCGGTTCATCCTGCGCCTGACCTGATGGCTCACTTTGGTGGTTGCATTATGATCCAGATAGACCTGTCGCCGGGAGCGTATGCCTCGTTTCAGGAACGATAACAGCTTAATGTCCATGGTAATTCTTTATGCTAAATAGTTACGTTCGGGCAAGCACATCAATCAGGTTTTTGCAACCACCGTTCTTAATAAATCCGGTATGATCGCCTATGGTATTAAAGCGACGGCCGCATATTTTATCGCATCGAAATTCATTACCTGTGCATTCCTGGAACGTATCCAGGATTTTGTTTGCTTCAACATTCGGGTAAGGTGCATTCCCGGGATGTTTTTTACAATGGGCAAGCGTTTTCATCCAGATAGCGGCACTCAGGGCACCGCAAGCATTCCCGCTAAGCCCCAGGCCTCCCGCAAATCCGGCGACCATTACCATCTCTTCATCACTGGCCCCCATTTTCTTTACGACTTCAGCAGCACAACTCATAGGCATCTCCGGAAGATCTTTCTGTGCATAACAAAGCCCTTCATTGGCAGCCCGGATGGCTTCGGGAACCCACTTTGCTGCGAGATTCATACACGAGATGGGTCTCCCTGTCAGGAAGAATTTCGCCATACCCCATTTGGTAGTGGTATCGAAGCGTGTTATGTCGCGGCAATTGACCGTTTTTTTTCTGCTGTAGAAAGAATCCATCAGGTGCCGGGTGGTTGTAATTGCTGCTGCTATGGACTGCCCAATGTCGTTATACCTGCGCCAGGCTTCTGCCCCGGCAGCCAGGGAGGCTCCCCAAAGCATACCGCACTGGTGGCCTCGTTGCATCATGCCACCTCCGAACGGGTCAGCAGCGCACTCCTCGGCTGGTTTCGGGTGGCCAAACTCCCGGTTTAAGATATAACAGAGTGCTGTTGAGCAGGGGCCTTTAGACCAGAATAGCCTTTTCGTATCGTTTCTCTTGGTTTTCATTGCTTTACACCTTCATTCAACCAAAGAAATCGCAATATTCCCGGATTTTTGCTTTTCATCGACATATCGGTGAGCATCTCCAATCTGTTCAAAGGTAAAGGTTTTGTCAATAATGGGTTTGACAATACCTTTTTCAGCCATTTCCTTTAAAATTGTAAGCGAATTGGTTTTGTTAATTGACATTGCAAAAATGACTTTTTTACCACCAACCATTTTGGTCCATATCGTTTGGACTAAAGGTGTAAATTTCATCATGGTTACGAGATAGTACCCGTTAGGATTTAATAGATGTTTACACCTGGAAAATGAACTTTTGGCTGAAGTATCAAAAATAATATCAAACGTCTCCGGGATTTGAGTAAAATCCTGGTTTGTATAATCTATGACTTTTGAAGCTCCGTTTAATATGACAAAATCAACGTTTTTAGTACTGCAAACACCCGTTATTTCTGCTCCGAAATGCTTCGCTAATTGAGTTGCGTATGTACCAATACTCCCGGCAGCACCGATAACAAGAACTTTTTGTCCTCCTTTCAGCTTACCTTTTTCTTTAAGAAAAAACAAAGCGGTCGATGCACTATCAACCAGAACAGCAGATTCCTTGTGGGATAAATTATTTGGCTTTATCGATATTGAACCATTTTCAGGCATACATTTATACTCGGCATATGCGCCCAGACCAAATCCTGCGAATCCATACACTCTATCCCCTTTCCTGAACTTTTTCACATTCTTTCCGATAGACTCAATCTCCCCGGAGAATTCTGTTCCTAATACTTTCCTGCGTGGACGATTAAAGCCGAGAAAAAGTCTGTCCACCCAGGATTCTGCTTTCCGCATCAAGCAATCGGCAGCTGTAACCGACGTGGCAAATATTTTTATTAATACTTCATTGTCTTTAGGCACAGGTTTCGCTATTTCCCGGATTTTTAAGACATCCGGGGAACCATATTCCTCGTAAAGGATTGCTTTCATCTTTTAAAAATTAAACCCGAAATGAAGTCCTGGTTCAAACAGGAAATAATTGTGCCATTTGCTTTCCACCTGGGCAAAGGATTCCGGAACGTTTGTATTAATTGGCCAATGTGTCACTGCCACCGATGGTTCCAAAAAGAACCGGTTTTTAAAGAATGTAAAATGATAACCCAAACGATAGGTCATGAATAACTGATAACCATTCTGAATATGCTTATTGTCTACGTCAAAATATTCTTGGAGCATATTTCCTGCATCGATGGATGTATAGACTCCTTTCCACCAGAATCTTTGATAAACTAAACCGAGCCCAAAAGATCTTACATATCCCGGATATCCTTCTCCCGGTGCCTGAAACGATTTTCCGTAGGGTATTCCCAGAGGCCAGGCATATTTCCAGGTTTTTGCTTCTATTGAAATGACATCTTTAGGAGTTATCCGATAACCCAGGTGAAGCTGAACTAAATCAGGCGGATTGGTGTCGCCAGGGATAAAGTTCCCCAATTCCCACAGTGTACTGCCAACGAAGAACTTTCGGTTATCGGAATTTTGTGCTTGAGATTGGCTATTAGCCTGTGTAAAAGCCAGGGCAAGAACCATCACCAATAAGAACAATTTGAATTTCATAATCTTTCATTTAATTGAATAATGGCCGCAAATAGAATTACAAACCATTATATATCAAAGAGAAAAGTGATCAGCGGTCAGAAATGAGGACAAACGGTCGAAAATTCTATTAAGTGATTTTTATTTGTTTGAATCCCCCAGGGGTTTCCAATCTTTATAAATCATTTCAAAGCCTGCACATATACTTTTAAATCCCAGCGAATTATGTGTTTCATTCTTATAGTGTATATAATCCCAATTCAATCCTGCCGGTGCGGATTTATCCAGGATATCAATAAAAGAGAAGGTCCCCATCCCTTTTTCATTTGATACTGAGAGGAACAGGTTCTTTTTGATATCCTTGTGGCTGTTAAAAAAATCAGGCATTTTCTTTACATAGACTTGGTCTTCATACCATAAACTAGGGTCAATGCAAATAAATGAACCGAACAGGTCGGGTTGGTTTTCCAATGCATAAATAGCAAATAATCCACCGGCGGAATGTCCGATAATACATCGTTCTGACGAGGCTGGATAGGTTGAAAACAATAATTATTGCAACTTTTTTCATGTGACCTGATCATTTAAGTTGGTCTGCACTATTTTTCAAATATTGTCTCGGCATTTTTATACATTAAATGATCCACTAAATCCAACGCATCACTTATTGTTATCCAATTTTCATTTACCAATTCACTCAATGCTTGTGAAATCCCTTTGCGGGCAACAAATGCATGTCCAATCAAATTCTCGACTATCTTATCATCGCCTCCAAAAGTGAAGATTTTATTATTGGGTACGGTAAGAATAAATTTTTTCAAAAGATCTTTAGCAGCCAAAGGATTAAGTGACCATGACCAGCACATATCGATATAGGCGTTTGAATAGTTTTTTGCCAAGGAAAGCATTTCCTCATAATACGGATAACTTAAATGGAAAAAGACAAATTTTGTTTTTGGTGATTGCTTGCACAAGGAAGCACAATCTGCCGGGTTGTCCTTAACCCAGTGCATATTCATTGCATTATTCATTGCCCATTGACCAGTATGCATCTTCACAGGCATCCCATTTTCTGTTGCTTTGTCAACACAGTACCAAAACAAATGGTCCTGAAGTTTTTTTTCTTCGCCGGCGCTAATTACCTGTGAATTGATTTTTCTTATGAATATTTTTTCAACTTCGCATGATTCAACCCTTTCGAAATCAAGCTTTCTGAAATAGGCGTTCCCAATTTTCACGCCTTTAGCTGTTTGGTTATATTCGGAAACCCACCAATCAATTAACGAGTGCCAATCAGATAAAGAATTAATCTTGACGTTTTCCGGAACAGAATAGGGCTTTATTACCACTTGAATCAGTCCATTTAATGCAATATCCTGAAATAGTAAGTCGGGAAACTCACTTTTTGCACATGCTCTGATCGGGGAGTGCACATGACAATGCTTGATATTTGCTATATCCTGGATGATATTTTTGTAAAATCCTTTTTTTCTTGTTTGTTCGTATCTGTCTTGAAGTACTGCAATATTATTCTCTGAAATCTCGTCGATACCGTAAAGGATCTTGATTGTATGCCGGAATACGAGTCCTGAAGTTGTGTTTTTTAGTTGCGGCCAGTATTCCTTTAAGATTCCCCATTTATTTGTTGGGGTTACCGTTTTTGAAAAAAGGCTATCTGTCTGATTTTTTAAAATCCCGGCAGAAATCAAATCAAATTGGAAGTAATGATTAAGTAATAAGGACCAGTCATCACACGGAATGTGTGGTTCTACACAATCTAACCGTTCAGACTCATCCATCAAATGTTCATGGGTATCAATAAAAGGCGTTTCAAAAACCTTTTTCTCTATCAAATCACTAGATTTTTCCATCTCATTTAATTGAATAATGGACACGAAGATAATGACAAGCCATTATCAATCAAAGGGAAAACTGACCAGCGGTCAGATCACAGGATAAGCGGGTCAGGCTAACGACTTCACATTAGCTTGCTCCTGCAATCAAGGGAATGAGAACATTTGGAATTAAGTCTACCAAAAAATGAGCAATTATGTTTGCTTTTAAATCACGTTTCTTCAGGTAAAAAAATGCCAGAAGAAAACCGGCTGCAGTTGTGATCACAATCCCTGATAATCCCTGCCGGTAATGAAACAATCCAAATATTATAGTGGGGATGTAGAGGTAAATGAGTCGGTTACCCGTGTACTTTTCCAGTCTCTCCATAATATAACCCCGGTAACATATCTCTTCTATGACACCTGCTCTTAACATCATTATGGCTATCACAGACGTTGACACATGATCATAACGATTGGGTTGTCCCCCTTCACCGTATAAAATACCTAACAGATGATAAATGCCCATAATGCACGTCAAGAGCGCGATACTCGAAATCATGATGAGCAGCGCCAGGACCAGTGATTTCCCCCAGTGCTTGTTGTGCAGGCCTATGGAGTCAAGCTTTAGTTTCTCGCCCTTTACAACAAGTACCAAAAGGAGTCCGGTTAATAGGAAAAGACCGGTCTCCCGCATCAGGACCCATGCGTTCGTTAATGGCTCACCATCGGTCAATTGGTGGAAAACAAAGAGGAGGAGAGGCCCTCCGAAGAAAGCCAGAACCAGCCCTATGGTTGTTATGGTTGGAATTTTGAATTTCATAATGGCATAGAATAAATGAATTTATTTGAAATTGACTTTGATCACATCGGCATACAATTGGTACTGTTCAGAGCCCCTCCCATTCAGTTCATACTCACTTGTTTTCGCAGCACCATCGACTAAAAGACGCTTAACGGCCTTGCATTTTAGCCGGCTTACTTCAGACTGGCGGATGCTGAGTGACACCGTTCCGGAACCCGATTGTTCCAACTGGCTGAAATTATCTTCGATGCTAAGGTACCCGGATCCATGGATGATAAGTTTTTTACCTGACGGAACTGAAACCGTATTCTCAAGAGACTCGGTATAGGTGGAAATCCCGATGATACCCGGACGGAAATGATCCGGTGTGGAAATATACAGGGTGTCTCCCACATAATGATGCGAAATCTTCAGAGAAGGCCTGTCGGCCGGAAATCTCCATCCCCAAACCTTGCCCTTGGAAAAAACGGCAGATTTGACTCTGACCTCATCCGTTCCGGATCCCTGGACCACGGAATTGCCTGATAATTGAAGCATAACTACATTAAATTGCCTTGCCGAAACGGAGTAATCAGCTTTAAGATTTTGTGCTGTAAGAGTGGTAATGCCTGTACTCAGTGCCAGGAAAAGAAATAATTCATTTTTCATCGTGTAAGAATTAAATTGTTTTACTTATTACATAGCTTTACTATGCTTGACATTAAAAAAATCAGGGTTTACGCTTGAGCCTCAGCAAGAGAGTTATGCCGGTGTAACAAATTGCCGCTGTAACAATAGAAATCGGGATGAGCCAATATCCAAGAACCTCGTTTAATCCGTCGGTCCCTGTAATAAAACCAAATGCCTTGAACGAACGGCCACTAAAAAACAGACCGGTTTTTGCCGGAAAAAAGATCTTTGCAGCAATCAGGAGAATAAAAGAGAAAAGAAGCAGGTAAAGGAGTCCAAAAAACGAGTAGATGACCCCTGAACGGAGGTTGAGACGGATGGCCTGAAAAATATGTTTCGGGTTGAAAGTCCGGACAGCCTGGTCAAGCTTTTTCCCGGCAACGAGCGGTTTCAGGAACTCTTCCGGAACGCCAAGACCTGTAATAACATCCAACAGACTGTTTACTTCGTTGCCTTCTGCACCTTTCAGCATAGCTTCATAGATATGGCTGTTCAATTCCATGACCAACTCGGTTTTGTCGGTCTCACCAAGAAGAGCAATGCATTTGTTGACACGCTTCATGTAATCATCATAAATGCGTTGAGCTGAACTTGTGGTAAAGTTGATTTTGTTCATGACTACTTGATTTTTTGGATAGAGCTGTTCAACCCATCCCAATATGATTTCATTTCTGAAAGTACCTCGAGGCCTTCCGGCGTAATCGTATAATATTTCCTGGGAATGCCTGATTCCTGTTCAACCCACTTTGAGGTCACCATATTGTTTTCCTTCAAGCGGATTAAAAGGGGGTAAAGAGTGCCTTCGGCTATATCAATTGAAGTATATTTCATAACCTCCTCAATCAGTTCATAGCCGTAAAAATCTCCTTTACTGAGGATTTTGAGAACCACAAGTTCCAGGATTCCCTTTTTAACCTGCGACTTCCATTTATGTATAAACTCTTCATTCATGGTACAAATATAAGACATAATACATAGTTATGCAATGTATCACAATCTTTTTGACCTTGATTTTACTAAGTGTCAATATTCCAAATGATTAGTTTACTCCAGAATTATCTTCCGATAAAATAATTCACCATCAATGTCAAGTTTCAAAAAGTACATTCCTGCTGAATTACCCGGCAAATTGATTGTGGCTGTTGAACAGTCCCGGAAAGTTCCGGAGAATATTTCTTTCCCGATCCTATCGGTCATCGAAACCTTTGCATATTCACAATCTGATGTTCCAAAGGCTAGATGGATCTTCTCCTTTGCCGGGTTGGGAAAACACCGAAAGCTCTGTTCAAAGGGTTGATCCTCTAAACCTGATGAATTCTCAACTTTTATTAAAAAGGAAGCTGATGTAAAAGCCCCATCCGCATCGATTGCCTTTACTGTAATATTGAAATTGCCAGCCTCGGTTGGAACACCATCAAATTTACTCGTTTCGGGATCGAAGGTTAGCCATGCAGGCAAGCGGCTTGACACATTGCACGTTAACGTACTGGCCCCGTCATCGTCAATAAAGGTGCTGTCAGGAAGGGTGAAGCTGAATGACTCGCCGACTTTTCCGGACTGACTCTTAAGTTTTGTTTTCAGATAGGGAAGAAAATTAGTATGCTTTAAACTATCGATCACAGCATCAATGCGGACCCAGTATACATAGGTATCTGAGTAATCTGCCCGGGTACCGGTAGTGTAAAACAGATATTTATTGTCTGCGGTAACAACCGGGCCCCACATCCCTAGTCCGAAGTTGATGGTTGAGCCCAATCCTTTCGGGTTTGTCCAGAGACCATCCGTTTTGTGATAACTGATGCGCAATCCCTGCGGAGTTGCCATAATTATAAATGAATCATCCCTGGATATGAAGAAATCATAATTGTTACCACTTGAATTCAACGGCAGATCCAAACTTACCGCCGTCGTGTCCCCGCCATGAGTTGACAAACAGCACCAGTCATTAGCTCCGATACCGGATTGAGGAATTGAGGAGACATAGAGAGCCCCCTTATCGGTCCCCTGCAAATAATGGGAGGTGTTCAGTTTTGACAATACCTTGATTGGATTGCTCCAACCAGAACCTTTCCTGACTGACATAAAGGATTGATAAGTTCCGTCTTGATAAAAAAGGGTATCTCCGGTAACGGATAATGCAGGGGCGAGATAGCCATAAAATACAGTGGCCGGACCTGTCCATCGGCCGGCAGAGTATGTATATTTTTTTATTGCGGGGCTATTGGGAGGGTAATATCCTCTTAAATCAGAATAATAAATTTCCCGGCCATCCCTGGAAATGGTGATTCTCTCAGCGGCAAAGAAACCCGGGTTAACAGCCAACTTGAATATTTTAGGATTATTACCCGGTGGGGTTTGTCCAAGATACAGACTATCGGCCGGGATCGTTTGTGCGAATCCCGCATTTACCGGCAAAGAAAACAGGATGGGAATGAAAAGGGCTCTGAGCACTGCGATCTGTAAATTCTTGTAATTCATAACTTCAGGTAGTATTTTTGGATAATTGCCCAAAGCAAATGATAACCCCAGTTCAATCAAAAGGAAAAGGGATTAGCGGTCAGATAACAGGATAAGCGGACTAGCCAGGCTGGTGGTTTCTGGCTTTCAATTCCATCGGCAGAATACAATTATAAACGAACCGGTTAACCGGTACATCTATTCCATGTTTTTCGGCAAGTTTAACGACGGTGCCATTCTGATATTCAATCTCGGATGGCTTTCCTTCCCAAACATCACGGGTTAAAGAGGAGGTTGAGCCATAGGGGAATGAATCGATCAATGCAACCGTTCGGCTTACATAATCCGGATCTATATTAATCCCGATCTTCTGCGCCAGTTGATAGATTTCGTTTAGCAATTCGAGCATCAATAATCTGGTTTCGTTGAGTTCCCTTAACTCACCGTAGGTTGTTTTAGAAACAGCCAACAGGCCACTTACACAGATTGCAATGAATTTTTTCCACAGATCAGCCTGTATATCCGTGGAAATATGTGATTGTATCCCTGCATCATCAAATACAGTTTTAACCATGCTCACCCGTTCTGACAGGGAATGGTCAAGTTCGCCGAAGACTATTTCAGGATCCATTCCAAAATGCGAAACAACCCCGGGGGACTTTATTTTGCTGATAATCCGGCACAAACCGCCAATGATTTGCCGGGGATTGATCAGCTCTGATAATTCATCAGCTGCCGAGATGCCATTTTGAAGCGGCAAAATCATGGTGTCGCTTTTCAAAAGGCTGCTCGGTTCTTTCCCGACATCCCTGACCTGCCAGGCTTTGACCGCAATGACCACCAGATCGGCCGGTCCGATAGCCTTTATATTGTCAGTCGCCTTAACCGGGTTTACCCGGAAATCGCCTTGGATACTCTTAATGGTGAGGCCATTCTCCTGAATGGCTTTCAGATGTTCCCCACGGGCCAGAAAAGTTACATCGTTTCCGGCTTTTGCCAGTTTCCCGCCAAAATACCCACCCACCCCTCCGGTTCCGATAATTGCTATTTTCATTTTAATCAAATCTCTTGTAACGTATCAATAATCAATGTAGTAAGGTGATCACCACATTTCCCTTTTTATGTTTTTTGTCGACATACCGGTGAGCCGCTACTATTTGCTCCAGCGGATAGCGCCTGTCGATAACCGTTTTCAGATGTCCCGCTTCAATCATTTCCCGCAGGGCGATCAGATCTTCTGACTTTAGCTTGATTGATCCGGAAAGGGTGGTAAGCGCGTTTAGATGAATCCCTGTTTTGTTTAGAGATCCTTTAACTTTTGAAGATGGAAGATGACCTATGGTATCAAAAATGACGTCATACGCCTCACCATTGCTGGAAAAATCCTCCTGAGTGTAATCTATAACCTCGTCAGCTCCCACCGATTTCACCAGCTCCAGATTTGCGGTACTGCATACCCCGGTAACTTTTGCACCGAGATGTTTGGCCAGTTGAACCCCAAAAGTACCTAAGCTACCGGAAGCCCCGTAGACCAGAACTTTTTGGCCACGTTGGATATTTGCAATTCTAAGAATGAGCAGGGCGGTTACTGCCCCGTTGGGAACTGTAGCGGCTTCCTCGTAAGTCATATTGTTCGGTTTTATGTCCATGCACGCGTCTTCGGGCAGGCGACAATACTCGGCATAACCACCAAAGTACATTCCGGTTGATGCAAAAACAGGATCGCCTTTTTTAAACAGCTTCACATCTTTGCCCACCGCTTCGATATCTCCTGATACCTCCATCCCCAATATTCTTTTTCTTGGTCCGGTGAAACCAATCATTATTCGCATCATCGGCTTAAAGAAGAAGTCTTTGACAGGTCCCAGCCCGGGCTTAAAACTTCGAATTTTAGTGTCGCCAATGTGAACAGTGGTTGCATGAACTTTTATCAATACTTCATTTTTCTTAGGTATTGGTTTTTTCACATCCCGAAGTTGCAGCACCTCCGGGGGGCCGTATTTAGTGCATATAATTGCTTTCATCTGTTTTAATGAGTTAAATATACCTGCGAAGAAAGGAAGAAGTACTTATCCTTTAAAATTTACCGATCTTCTTCAGTTTGTAAGCACAACTTCGGCTTACTTCAAAAGGATCCTTCATATCAGTCATATGGATCCTGTAATAGAGCCGGGAATATTTTTCGATTCTGGCCACGTATTCGATATTGACGATTGTGGAACGGTGAATCCGGGCAAAATGGTCAACAGGGAGCTCCTTTTCCCATTGTTTTAAGGTTTTTAAAACCGTATAATGCCGGCCATCCTTTGCTTGCAGCCGGGTATAATTTCCGATGGATAAAATGGCTACAACAGAACTTATTTTTATAAATTTTGCTGAGTTGCAACTGAGTTTCACATAAAGAGAATCGCTGTATTCAAAGGCTTTAACTTGCGATGGGGGAGGAAGGGGATTGCGGAAAATCCGGTTTATCGACTGCTCGAGCCTTAACGGATCGACCGGTTTCAGCAGGTAGTCTGTGGCATTAACCTCGAACGCCCTGATAGCGTATTCGTCATAAGCCGTAACAAAAATCAGCTTAAAAGTAATGGGAACCTTTTCCAGTAAATCAAACCCGTTTTCTCCGGCCAGCTGAATATCCAGGAATACGACATCCGGCTTTTCACTGAGAATAAGGGCGGCAGCTTCTTCAATATTATCCGATTCGCCTGCAATCTCAATTTCCTGAAATGGTTTCAACAGGAGCATCAGCTCTTTTCGTGCCGGACGTTCATCATCGATAATAATTGCCTTGATTGTTTTCATTCCTGTTTTCCTAGCAAGTGACAATTCAACTCCATGATAATAATTTGTGCAATCACCCAGGAATCCTTCTCGTACAAGCTGAAGGAATATTTGCCAGGGTAGCAAAGTTCAAGTCGTTTCCTGATATTTTCAATTCCGGTGTTGGTTCCGTCTTCTCCGGATTTTCCGGAGATTAACCTGCCGGTGTTTTGAACACTGATCTCTAAATAGGTATTAATTTTTGCCTCAATTCTGATGGTCAACGGTATAGTACTTGTTTGTAACCCATATTTAACCGCATTCTCAATTAATGGCAATACGATGAAGAAGGGAAGTTTCACTGGCAAACAACGTTCATCGATATCATAAATGATCACCAACTTCTCTTCGAAACGTATTTTTTGAATTTCGAAATAGTTCTTAATGGCAATGATTTCATTCTCAAATGTATCGATATTCTCCTTTTGCGATAGTGAATATCGAAAGAACCCGGAAAGCTCGGTGATCATTTTTCGGGCTACCCCTTGATTTGTTTCAACCATCTGACGGATAGTGTTCAGCGTATTAAAAAGAAAATGCGGGTTTATCTGGTATCTCAGCATCTGCAATTGTGCTTCATTGGCCAGGTTGGTGGCAATTAAAGCCTTCTCTCTTTGTAATTGATATTTAATCCAGTGATTGATTGTATAATACAGTCCTGTGAAAGCCATTACCGGGATCAGGTAAAAGAGAGATTTGATAAGGAAATAGGAGAATAGGCAAGCAAAACAATCTATTTGGATTAACCATTGCAGGATTATTCCGAAAAAATTCCAGGCCATGGCCAACAAACAACAAATGGGAAACAGCAGATAGATAAAATGCCTTTTCGTTAACAGGTCCTTCTGGTCCAGTATGTTGAAAACCTTATAGTATATGGAAATGGCGATGTACCCTGCTATCGCCTCCAGAAACCTGGTTAACAATATATGGCTTACCGGATCATTTGTTTTCGGCGAAGCTATCCAGGAAACCGAAGTCAGCAAAAACCATATTAAAATCCCTGCTGCCTTGGCAATCTCCAGGAAATACTTTTTCTCTGATGTTTTTCTGATCGTTAAATCAATCATTGGAGCTTCATTTTAATCACCTCATCCAAAGATACTAATACAAACAAACATTTCCATTTTCCCAACCGGATAAACAGTTGTATCCGCCTACATTAGGCGGCTTGTCTTTATAAATAGTATGATTTCTTTTACTTTATTGTTGACTGGGTGTAAGATGAAATTCAATGAAGAAATTCAGGCTAAAATTCACGAATTTGAAATTGTCATTCTTTGTTTTAAGAAAAAATGCCTGAGGGCCTACTCCAAAATTCCATCTCTTTGACAACATCCACTTCTTATCTAAACCAAATTTCACAGCATACCCTTCACCTGCAAGATCACCTCCCGGATCTGACCATTTATGTGCAAGCGATACCCTGCCGTACGCTCCTGAGAGAGATGCATATATGTTAAAAGGGGCCCGGTAGGTAAAACCCAGGCCATACGCATCAAGATTTATGTAATTGTATTCACCGTATTGCTTTTTAATCAAACCACCAAATTCACTTACATATATTGCACACTTATCATTAAAGCCCCAGCCGATTGCATGATTCTTTGTAACCAATGTTAAACCAGTCCCTTTGATAGAAGAATATTCCTTCATAAACCCGGGACCAACACTAAATCGTAAAAACAATCCGTTCTGGGCCTCTGCATAAGTTGTTGAAATAAGAATAATACCCAATAAGATCAATATCTTTTTGGACACACGAGCTTTCAATTTTGATTTCATAAAATTCATTTATTTGAATAATAGACGTAAAGTGAATGATAAATCATTATCAATCAAAGGAAAAAATGATGAGCGGTCAGTTATCAGGATAAGCGGTTTTGCAGGCTCTCAGCAGGTTAAACATTTTATCGAAAGAACTATCGTTACTTTGAAATACAATACAAGCTTTTATATCCTCTTAATATCAAATCATTCCCCACAATGGCAGGCGAGGCATCAAAATTATCATCCAGTTTATTTTGTGCTATCACTTTAAACTCTGGTCCGTCTTTAATTACTGAACAAGTTCCCTGTCGGTCGATGATATAAATATTTCCATTTGCCCAGACTGGTGAAGCATATACGCCTGACATTCCTTCTGGTTTTACGGCGCTATAATAGATTTCTCCATTTTTCGCATTGGTACAACTTAATTGTGCACTGCTAAACTTCAGATAATAAAGTTTCCCATCCTTTAATAATGGAGATGGAACATAGGATGAGTTTTTATCCTGGGTCCAGATAACAGCCTTTGAATAATCTGAATTTTCTTTTGCCATTTTTAAATCTATTGCTTGTATTTTTGTTTTCCCAAACCCTGTCATTAAATAGACTCTTTCTCCATCAAATACAGGACTTGGAATAATATCTTCCCCCAATCCACTGATCTCCCAGATTACATCACCGGTCCCGAGATCATATCCGATTGACTTATTATAGCCGGGCACAATGATTTGCGGTTTGCCTTCGAATTCAACAGCGATGGGAGTGGCCCATGCTGACATTGCATCCCGATCTTTTTGCCAGATTTCTTCACCCGTTTTTATATTTAAAATATGTATTTCCGATTGTCCCTCATGATCCCATACTATGATAACATTGTCCTTAAAAAGTACGGGCGAAGTTCCTTCGCCAAAAGCATTTTTGATTTGCATATCGCCAAGATCTTTTTCCCAGATCAGGTCTCCATTCATAGTAAAGCAATAAATCCCATATGAGCCTAAAGATGCAACCATAAAATTCCCATCGGTCACGCATGATGCTGATGCCCAACTGCCATTATTATTAATTCCTTCATGGGGAAATTGTTCACGTACTACTTTTTCCCAATTAATTTCGCCATTACTCCGGTTAATAGAATAAACTACAAATTGTAAAAAATTCTCAGTTGTTTCTGACATACCCAGTATCTTTACAAAACCCGGACTCGTTTTTTTTAGCCTTTTAATCGCCTCTTCTGTTGCTTTTTTGTCAAGTTCAATGGCTGTGGTAATAAAAATCTGGTTCCCCCAAACAACCGGCGTTCCAACTCCTTTGCCGGGGATTGGCGTTTTCCATTTGATATTTTTTGTTTCACTCCATTCCAATGGTGGAGTTCCAATCAGTGAAACGCCATCAACATTTGTTCCCCGCCAATTTGGCCAATTGTCAATGCTATTTTGAGCAGTTAATTGAAGACTTAATAGTGTTAATGAAAATAGTGCAATAAGAAATGCAATTTTTAATTTCATTTTTTACTCCGATTATTTAGTAAACTAATTATTAATCCTTTAAAGAAGATATTACAGATGTATTAAATCCTCTTATAATGAGCCATATTGGAAGAACCAATTCGAATAATCCACCTGGAAGATATATAAGCATACCTAACCCATCATTTATATTAAAAATACTAAACATGTCCAGCACAACCCCCAGACACAATATAGCATACCCTACTATTCCAAGTGCGGATAAAAATCGCGGAATAATTTTTGATTGATATAATAAATAAGAAAATAAAAGACCTCCCAATGCGGTGAAAACGAAAACAATCATTTCGTATTTCCACATTAATTTTAGTACTGATAATAAATAAATTCCTCCAATAATTATAACTACACACTCAATAACCCTGAAAATGACATATCCAAGAGCTAATCCTTTGTTAAACGTTTTTAAAAGCGGAAACATCAAAACACCAATGCCAGCAACAGCAACTCCACAAATAATTTCAAGAATTACACCCAGAATTAGTGTTGATTTACTTTGAATTTCATCAGCTAAAAAGGATTTTATAAGGCTACTGCCTATCATAAATGCTATTGTCGAAACCAGAAATAGCAGACCGACAATAATTGATGTTATTTTTATTGATTTCATACTGTTTATTTAGTTGAATAATAGACGCGAAGAAAATGATAACCAATTATCAATCAAAGGAAAAAGTGATAAGTGGTCGGATAATAGGATAAACGGTTTTGCCAGATAAAGAATATTGAGAAAGGGGCTTTTCCTCAAAGTGCTGGCTGAAGAGGATCCTCTTTCTTGAGAATTACTCCAGTGTTATCGGTTTATCCAGATATAAATCCAGGATTTTAGCACGGATTATAAATTCATATTTCGACTGAATTTGAATCAATTGAGCCTGAATCAATTGATTTTGAGCTACTTTATAATCAATTGAGGAGGTAATACCGGCTTTATATTTTTCCTGCGTCAGATTAAAGGATTCCCTGGCGCTTTCGATGGCATCGGCGGTTGCTTCGAATTTAGCCTTTGCATTCAGAGCAGCAGCGTAGGCCAATTGTATATCGTGGTGGACGGTTATTTTTTTCTGATCCAGCGAGAGTTTGGCATCTCTGGCCTGAATACTGGCCTGGGAGATCCGGCTTCGGTTTTGGAACTGCGAAAAAATGGGAATACTCACGTTAACCGAAGCCCGGCCGTACATATTATCCCTGAGCTGCCGGGACCAGGAGTAGGGTGAGGTTGGATTCAGTTGATCGACACCCAGCTCACTGTATCTCGAATAGACAACTCCATTGAGTGAAACTGAAGGATAAACTCTTGCACGCATAGAAGAAACCAGTGCTTCACGGCTTTTTACCAGAAGTTCGACCGATGAGATCCCGGGATGATTGATTTCGGCATATTCGTATATCATCTCAGGATCGTTAATATCCAGTGAGATAGATCCATCGATACTGGCCGGTTTCTGAATCCGGAGTTCGGTTACATTATCCAGATTAAGTATTTGGGCTAAAGATAGATAGGCCGTTTTAACATCATTTTCTGCTTGAATTCTGGCCAGGTTATCCTGAGCAACCTGCGATTTCATCGAAAGGACTTCGACTTTAGACATCCGGCCTGCGGCGAAAAAACCCTCATTCATCCTGAGTTGCTCTTTGGTGGATTCCAGTTTTGCCTCCGCTACCCCAAGCAATTCACTGGCAAACAGAATCTGAAGATAGGCGGTGGTAACTTCGATGGTCGCGGCCTTTTTTAATTCCGCCTTTTTATCGGTCTCCGATAACATGGAAAATCTGGCAGATTTGGATTGATACCAGTTTGTAAACCCGGTAAAAACAGGTAGAGTACCCTGAACGCCTATGTTTCCATCCTGATATTTGGTGTTGATATATGTATAATTCTCATAGTTAACCGTCTTCCCTGAGCTCAGATTGTGGGCGTAAAAACCCTCTATATTGGGTAAATGAGCAGCCTGGAAGGTTTGCAGGTTGTCTTTTGCCAGATCAACCTGCAATTCCTGCCTTGCAATTCCGATATTCTTTTCGAGAGCTATTTGGATGCATTCTTCCAGATTCATTCCCTTCTGTGCAAAAGACTGATTTCCAATCATCAGAATACTAATAATCAGCACCTTAAGCCTGGATAAAGTTGACATGTTTTTGAAAGTAAGTGTTGCGGATTTATTCATTTTCAGTTACGAGATGACCATCAAACAGCCGGATAATCCTTTTCGCATAGGAAGCATCCTTGGGAGAGTGCGTAACCATTACAATGCTTGTCCCGTCTGAGTTGAGCTGCTTAAGCAGGTTCATCACATCTTCACCATTTGCTGAATCGAGATTCCCGGTGGGTTCGTCGGCCAGGATCAAAAGCGGATTTCCAACCACGGCCCGGCATATAGCCACCCTTTGCTGCTGTCCGCCCGACAGTTGCTGCGGAAAATGTTTCCTGCGGTGTGAAATGCTCATCCGTTCCATGACTTCTTCGGTCATCTTTTTCCGTTTTGCCACCGGGATTTTCTGATACAAAAGAGGTAGTTCGATGTTTTCAAATACATTGAGTTCATCGATGAGGTTAAAACTCTGGAAAACAAAGCCGATGTTGGATTTTCTTAAGAGGGTTCTCTGTTTTTCGGAAAACTTTGATACCTCTTGTCCATTAAAAAGCAATTGCCCTGAAGTGGGGTTGTCCAACAAGCCGAGAATGGTAAGCAAAGTGGATTTTCCGCATCCGGAAGGCCCCATAATGGCAGCAAATTCGCCGGTGGTAATTTCCAGGGAGACTTTGTTTAAAGCCGTTGTTTCGACTTCATCTGTGCGGAAAATTTTCGTTAATTCAATAGTCTGTATCATGTTGTTTGATTTAGTGCTTCATGTATTTATACGGTTGACTAAGGCCTAAGTATTTGAAGAACAGTAATTGTATTAATTGAATATCAGTTTGTCATTATTGCCAAAGCTTGTATAGGAGCTTACTATAACCTTTTCGCCGGGTTGCAAACCTTCGAGTATTTCATAATACCGCGGATTCATTCTCCCGGTTCTGATGGCTCGTTTGACAGCAAATTTTCCGCTGGGATCCACCACATAAATCCATTGTCCGCCGGTAGATTCGAAGAATCCTCCTTTACTCACCTGTATGGCTTTAACTGGCTGACCCAATTCGACATTGATCCGGTAGGTTTGCCCGGTTCTGATGTTATCCGGTTTGACGCCGGCGAACTCCATGTCAATCTGGAATCTGCCATTTCTGACCTCAGGGTATACTTTTATGACGGTAAGGTTGAAATTCTGGTCGTTTCGTTCGAGAGTGGCCGGTAAACCGGTCTTAATCCGGTCGATCCAGTGCTCATCGATTTCTGCGGTTACTTTAAAATTATCCAGAATATGTACCTGCCCTAACCTATAGCCGCTGATGATATTTTGGCCGATTTCGGCGTCGAGCGATCCGAGCTGACCGGAAACCGGGGCTTTAACGCTAAGGCTTTCAAGTTTATCCTTAACCAATTCGATATTGTCCTGCATCCTGTTCAGAGCCCCTTCAAGACTCTTAACCTGCGTAGCTCGGAAGAGGGAATCCTGGATTGATTTTTCCCTGAAAAGCTGGAGCGATTGTTGAGTCAGTTCGTAGTTTTCCTTTGAAAGAAGATATTCCTGTTCGGCAATAAGGCCCTGGTCAAAAAGGGTTTTGTTCGACTGATAGGTCCTGGTAAGCTTGATCAGATCAAATTCATATTGTAGTATTTGCCTGCGGAGTTCGATTCGTTGCTGTTCCATCATGATTTTTGTATCACGCAGACGGTTTTCCTGTTCGGCAAGGTCGGCCTGACTGGTAAGAATTCTCATGTTTAAATCCGGATTGGTAAGGCGAAGAATGATGTCACCCCTGGTGACCATTGAGCCTTCCTCTATCAGGATTTGTTCAACGCGGCCTCCTTCAATGGCATCGAGATAAACGGTTGTTAAAGGCTCAACATTCCCGGTCGCCGTCATAAAATCCAAAAACTCCTCCTCGATGACGTCAGAGATGGTCAGTTTATCTCTTTCAACATTCAGTTTAGACGAATGGTCTGCAAAAAACAGCATGTATGCTACTAATCCGATAGTTAAAACAGCGATGGAAATCCAAAGAATTCTTCTTCTTTTTTTTGATTTGTTCTCGATAGCACGATCCATAATGTTTGCGTTAATTAAGTGGTTTATTCATATTTTAATGGTTCCACCAAACTCTGTCGGAATATCCGCACTGTCTTGAATAGTGAGGTTATCGCAACGGCCAATAGAATAAAAGCAAATGCAATTGGATAAATCCACCAGTTTAATGAGGCTTTATTTGCATAGGTCTCGAATATTTTCGTACTAATTATTGCAGATACAGGTATTGAAGCGATAAAGGCGATTATAACCCATTGGCTCATATTCCAGGTAATTTTCCAAATGATTTGACAAGTGGTAGCCCCAAAAACCTTACGAATAGCTATTTCCCTTGTTCTTCTTTCAATAAAGAAGGTGATCATTCCAAAGAGTCCTAAGCAAGCAATAAAAATGGTTAAGAAGGTAAACAATGTTATCAGGATCCCATTTCTTGCCTCCTTTTGATAGAGATTGTCGTAGGTTTCTTCGAGATGATAATACTCAAAAGGAGTTCGTGTGTTTACCTCCTTCCAGATTTCTTCCAAAAACGACAGGACGCTTTTATAATCTGCTTCCCGGTATTTTATAAGGATGACTCCATCGGGAACTACCGAGGCAGGATTCCTCATTATTTGATAAACCTGGGGCGTGATTGGCTCTTTCAGGCTGGTGACGTTTATGTCTTTAGCTACACCAACTATCAAGCCTTCATGTTTTGGTCCGCCATATCCTCCTGATTGACAAAATTCTTCAAACGGTTTTTCCACCTTCATACTTTTTACAGCGGATTCGTTCAGAATGAAACCCTCAGTAGAATCAGTTGAAAAATCTATTGAAAAGCTTCTTCCCTGTACAATTGGTATCCCCAGTGTTTCAAAGTAATCAAAATCAACCCGGGAAAACAGAGCATCAAATGTTGATTCTTCAGGATTTTTAATGCTTTTCCATTGGAAGCAACCGGAACACCGGCTGGCTCCTCCCAGAGCTTCAAGATGGTCAATGGCAGAAACGGAAACAATACCCTGATGCTGCCTGAGTTTTGTTTTTATGTAATTGTATTGGGCTCCCAAATTTTCCTTTATAGGTAAATACAATACGTTTCGGGTGTTGAAACCCAGGTCCTTGTTTTGAAGAAAACGGGTTTGCCTGGAAAAGAACAAACTGACGATCAATAATACTGAAGCAATAAAGAACTGCAGAAAGACCAGGACTTTGCGCAACATGTCTTTGCTTCCTCCGGTTGGCCCATTGCCTTTTAGTAGCAATAATGGGTTTCGTTGTGATTGCTTTAAAGCCGGATATAGTCCGGCAAGTAATCCGGTAAATAAGAGGATAATCAGCACACCACCGATCAGTTTCATATCGAAATAGCGAATCACGATCCCGGTGCCTAAAAAATGGTTCACAAGGGGCCGGAGTAATTCGATCATTACAAAACCAAAAAACAATGAGATGGCCGCAAAAAGTAAACTTTCCCCAATAAATTGTCTGATCAGTTGCAGTCGGGTGGAACCAACCACTTTCCGGATGCCTATCTCTTTTACTCTTTTTTCCATGCGTGCCATGGTTAGGTTGACGTAATTAAAACAGGCAATCACCAGGATCAGCAAGGCGATAATTGAAAAAGTTATGATGTTTTGCTTATTGCCGGATACATAGCAAGATCTCCAGCTATTGTGCGATCCATCCAAATGTATCTCAGACATGGGCTGAAGCTCAAAATGAACTCCTCCACGCAGCACCTGAGGGCAATTGTTGTTTTTTGCAAGCTCCGTCATTTTGGATTCCAGTTGTTTTGTATCGGTACCTTTGAGTACCTTGATATAGCAGGCGCTCATAAACCGCCCCCAAACAGCCTGGTTTGCGGGAAGCAGGACAATAAAACTGAATCTCAAACTGGAGTATTCGGGAATATCTTCGATGACCCCGGAGATTCGCCTGGGCTTATTATCTATGAGTAAAGTCTCATTCATTACATCGAATCTACCGAAGAATTTTTTTGCCAGAGACTTTGTCAGAACGATAGAATAGTCTTCACTGGAAACCACACCAGGGCCACCTTGAAAAAATGGAAAGGTAAAAATCTTGAAAAAGCTCGTGTCACCTATTAGACCACCGTTTTCGTAGTAACCCTGGTTATTGGCCTCCATGTAGATGTTACCGATACTCTCGAATGCGGTTGACTGGATGATTTCCGGAAATACTTCCCGGCTCTTCGTTGATAATATAGCTGGGGATCCGTCATACCCATCCTGCATATACTGGGTGCCATAACTCATCACCCGGTATATTTGCCCGGAATCCGCATAATGTTTGTCAAAGGACAACTCATACGTTATCCAGATGAGAATCATCAAAACTGCTGCAATGCCTATTGAAAGACCAAATAGGTTAATGAAAGTAAACAGTTTGTTTCTCCGACTTACCCGGAAAGCTGTTTTTAGAACACTCTGGAGCATATTTAAGTTGGTTTTCATATCGAACAAATTAAATCATAGCCTACTGAAAAACAATTTATATGCCAATGGGTTTAAATTATTGTAAATCATTATTTTAACAAAATTTGAGGTGTCGTTAATACTAAATAAGTGTGTCAATTTGGAACACCAGGTTGTCGGATTCTGAACCATCGATTAATTTTAGGATATGAAAAAGAGTGAAGGTACCATTTGGATTGTGGATGATGATGACGCTATCTTAACATCTGCCCGCTTGTTGCTGAATCAGTTTTTCGACCAGGTGGTTGGATTTTCATCACCCGAGCACTTAAGGGATAGGATTCTTACCCGGGTGCCGGATGTTGTTGTGCTGGATATGAATTATCAACCCGGGGCAACCGACGGGGAAGGGGGATTCTTTTGGTTGGGATTCGTAAAAGACCATTTCCCAAATACATCCGTTGTCTTGATGACTGCTTACGCCGAGGTTGAACTCGCGGTACAGGCTATGCAGGAAGGGGCGATGGATTTCGTAGTCAAACCCTGGAATAACGAAAAATTTATAGCCACTATAAAAGCTGCAATTACGCTTTCTCAAAGTTCGCGGGAGGTGGAGAGATTAAAGAAACATCAAACTGCCCTGAACACCCATTGGGTTCATGAACAATCGTTAATCCTGGGACGATCACCCGCCATGATCAGAATTAAGGGGCTGATAGACCGGATTGGATTTACAGATGCGGATGTCCTTCTTTTGGGTGAAAATGGCACCGGAAAAGGGATTCTCGCCAGGGAATTGCACGCAAGGTCATCGCGAATGGATAAACCTTTTGTCCAGGTGGACCTGGGGGCAATACCGGAAACCCTTTTCGAAAGTGAACTATTTGGATACTCAAAAGGCTCATTTACAGGAGCAACTTCCGACAGACCCGGGAAATTTGAAATTGCCAACGGTGGTACTATTTTTCTTGATGAGATCGGCAACCTTCCCACACACCTGCAATCAAAAATATTGTCGGTGCTGCAGAATCGTTCTGTCAGTGAAATTGGCTCCCACAAAGAGATACCTTTGGATGTGAGAGTAATTTCTGCCACAAACCAGCCCCTGCATGAAATGGTGGAGAAAGGGTCTTTCAGAAAAGACCTTTATTACAGGATCAATTTAATTGAGATTGAAATTCCCCCACTTCGAACGCGACCAGAGGATATTCCCGCACTCGCACAGTTTTTTTTGGAACGGTTCAATATCCGCTATAATAAAAGGATCTTGCCATTGGATGACTTTGTTATGCGCCTTCTGCAACAACACGACTGGCCAGGAAATATCCGGGAACTCCAACATGTGATTGAAAGAGCTGTGATATTGGCTCTGGATGATCGCATCAAGACGGAAGATATGATCCTGAAGCCTCTTGTTTCAGTTCCTCCCGATTTTTCGGGATATCATAAGCTGGAAGATGTGGAGAAACTTGTGTTTATTAATACGTACCATCATTTTGGCGAAAATATTTCAAGGGCTGCCAGTGCTTTAGGGATTTCCCGCTCAAGTTTTTATCGCTATAAGGAGAAATATGGGCTTTAAATTTATTTCGTTGCAGATCATAGTCAGGATAATCCTTCTGCTTTTGACCATTTGCGGCATCACCTATTTGCTGATGTTTGAACGGTTCATGAATATGCTGGCCTCCCTCTTTCTTCTTATTACTCTATTGTGTGTCCAGATATTCAGCCTCTATTGGTGGCTCACCAAAACAGGTCGTCAAATTTCAAGATTGTTCGATTCCATCAGATCGGGTGACGCCATGTTAAGGATACCCGATTCCAATCTTCCCAAAGGAATGGACGAGCTGTTTAAGTCAATGAATGAAGCAATCATGTCGTTCGGACAAATCAGAAAAGAACAGGAAGCCCAACTCCAATTTTTTCAGATAATGATGAATAATGTCCAGACAGGAATACTTTGTTGGGACGAAAGTCACACCATACGGTTTCAAAATCCTTTCGCCGCAATATTGTTGAATCTGGATTATCCATTGATATGGAATAACCTAGTAATGCAGTATCCGGAAATAGTTGAAAGAACTTCCGCAAACGCAAAGGTTGAGCAGTTCTCCTTTGAATTGAGTACTTCTCTCCAAAAAAAAATCCTCCTAGTGATTGCAAGATCTTTCAAACTGCTCGATATAGAGTACCGATTGGTAACCATCGAAGATATTGCTCCTGAAATACTACGAAAGGAGAATGAAGTCAAGCAGAGTCTCCTCAGGGTTTTATCACATGAAATCAGGAACTCTGTTACCCCGATGATCTCTATTTCCAAAACCCTTGAGATGATTTGGCGGGACGAAGAGGGTAACCGGAAAATGCGAAAAAATTTATCCGATGATGATATGTCCAACTCATGGCTGGGAATTCAAACGGTTAAAGAGAGGGGACAAAAGCTGATGGGGTTCATCGATGAAGCATTAAAAGTCACCAGTTTACCCCAGCCTAAAAAGGTCCGGATCATCGTGCTCGAAATGCTTTTAAAAATGAAGGATCTGATGGGCAAGGAGAGTAACGCCATCGGTGTAGATATACAGATCGATTGCCCTGATCGGACACTTGCCATGGAAGCTGACCCTGTTTTAATTGAACAGGTATTGATCAATCTCATTAGCAATAGCTTGTATGCTTTACGGGAATCAAGCCAACCCAAAATCAGGATCTCGGTATTTAAAACCGACGATAACCTGCATCTGCACGTGAATGATAATGGCGTGGGTATCCCGGAGAAGCAAATAGAACAAATATTTCTTCCGTTTTTCACCACCAGGAAAGATGGCATCGGACTCGGGCTTTCGATTTGCTGTCAATTGATCGGTTTACACGGGGGTACGATTTTTGCCAAATCTGATCCTTACTCCGGGACCACTTTTACAATCAGCCTTCCGCTTGGTATTACCACAAGAATATCGACAGAATAGCCTTGCGCCAGGCCGAAATCAAGCCCGGAACCGTTTTTGTTTTGATTTTTGTTATCGTATTCAATGGATCAATTATCATTTTTATTCAAAAACCCGACAGCAGCTTCCATCACCTCATCCCTCATCGAAATAACTCCACGGATTGTCCTTTTTACCTCAATATCAGGGCTTATTCCAACACCTACATAGGCCGAGCCATCCGGATAGGTGGATTTTAGGCTACAAATATATCCCCAGCTCCCGGGCAGTTTAACCTGGTACAACGTTCCTGTTGAACCGGCCGTTGTTTCTCCCATAGTCTTTATATGCCTGATATTCTTCATGGGAATCAGGAAGTCCTCACCAGCTGAGATGGTTTTCCCACCCATTAACACAAGGGTCGGGATAACAATCCTCCTACCCGCAAAATCATTTGGGTAGGCTGTATAGTCGCTGGTGCTGAATAGTTTATTGTTATAATCCAGGAATGCTTCTTTTTTCCAGTCACTGCCGGCAGTATCCTTTTCCAGAATCCTTGACCCATCATTTTTAAGCTCCGCACTATGCTTTCTCGAACTCGATGCATGGGTAAAAAGCACCTTGTCGTCTGTCAGCAACTTGAGGATTTGAAATCCAACCTCTGAATTACCACCGGAATTCTCACGAATATCGATGATCAGTTTTTTTGCCCTATATAGCTCCGGAAGCAATTTCTGAACCGAATCACTGGTGGAATGGTCACTAAAAGAATTCAGGACCAGGCAGGCAATTCCATCGTTAAACCATTTAAATTCAATCGGTTTCCATGGTATTGTTTTGGGAAATGTTTCCGGCGGAAACTTTTCACCCAAATTCCCATGTACCAGCTCTATGGCTTTAACCTGATTTTGTGGTGTCTTAATCTTGATAGAATACCGCATTCCGGGTAATCCGTCAAGGATAAATTTGACAGCCATTTCATCCCTTGCCTTGTCGGTTGAGGCTGAAATATAAGGGGTTACCCGTTCTGACAGATAATATTCCGTCGCCAAGCCGTTAACTTCCAGTAATTCACTTCCTAGAGGGATTGAGTCCCGCTTGCTTGCATTGACTTTCATGACAATAACTTTCCCTTCAACCCTGCCGAATTCGATCAGATACCCTCTGAATATGGTTGTATACCGGTCAACATTCGGGTACCGGCCCACACCGGTATGCCCGTCTTTTAGAAATGCCATGAAACGCGACAATTCCCTGTAATATTCATAATCATTACTGGTTTTCAGGACGGCACCGATCATGGATTGATACAGGCTATCCCATTTCTGTGACCCGATCTTGTCAAAATAGGCAAAGTTGTATTCCACCTCCTTCCAAAGCGTTGAGAGGCCAAAGATCTTTTCGGTATCTGAAAATGTATTTGGAACCTGACCGATCATGATGCGAGGTATCAGAATTACGGCATACAGAATAATCCTTTTAATGGCTTTCATTGTCAGAGTTGCTAATCCGATGATATCCCCTATTTCTGCTGCTTAATAAAATCGTTAAGCAGGCCGTTGAATGTGACGGAATTGTCCATGTTTGCGCAGTGTCCGGCATCCCTGATCAAATGAAAATTACTCCCGGGTTCCGACTCATGCCATTTTAAACTCAATTGCTTAGCCAGTTCTGAATCCATTTCACCACACATAATTAAAACTGGGTAGGTTAAGGATATTCCATGTCTTTTTCGGAGGACCTGGCTGAGCCCCGACATGACCATAAAGGATTTACGCGTGAATAGTTTAGCCATTTTAAAAAAGTGCTGTTCCGCTTCCGGTGAAGCAACCGCAGCACGGGCTACATGTCTCCGAAAAGAATTCATCGAGAACAGGGCTGTCAAAATCCATTTTATCTGCTCCTGCCGTTGTGCCTTTAATACCTGCCGGTTATCTGCATTGATATCGTATCCGCCTAAAATAGTCATTGACGATACCTTATCGGGATGCAGCAACCCATAATACTGGGCAATCAGTGAGCCGACAGAAACTCCGGCCAGATGTGCCTTGGAATATCCTTCCGAACTCAATATCTGGTCGATATGATTCACGGCTTTATCGATCTTATCCTTTGTATTGTTCGGTTGGGATAATCCGTGACCCAGCATATCCAGGGTAATCACTCTGTAATTATTTGAGAAAAAATCAACCTGCCGGTCAAAGCACCTATGGTCTGCAAAAGCGGGATGCAGGAACAGAATTAAATCCTTTGTCGAATCTCCGGAACAATAATAATGAATTGCATAACCATTAAGTTTTAATTCCTTAGGTTCTACTTTATTTTGAATATTATTCATTCCATTTCTTTAAGCATGTTACTCCTTTAACCCGCCAAGTATTTGATTCTCAAATTCAGGGTTTAATCCAATTTTAAAATGCTTTTCAAATAATTGTTTTAGTTGAAGTTTAGCACTCTTATTTTTGGTTCTGTCATACAAATCGGACAGGTTTAGTAAAGTGTTATAATAACCCGAAGAAATTACTCCGGAAATGCGAGGCATATCCAAATTCATGAGCGTTTTAAAATCATTTACATTTTTCTCCTGCAGAATTGCCTCCATTTTTTTATTGTTAAATTCAAATTCCGTATCCTTTGTCAGAACGGGAGTTAACCGCGAAACCAGCCCGCAATTCTGGAAAAAGACCTCCAGACCGCCATAAAGCGTTGGTGAACAGAAATTGGAAAAATAAACAGGGCGGTGAGAAAAATTGTCTTCAACCACCTGCAACAGAATGGCTCTTTGGGGACTCAGATAAGTTCGTTTCTTGGCCGTTTCACTTTCAATTTTTGAGTGCATCCGGTCTGAAAACAGATCCGGGTTAACCATCCATGGTAATTGATAGCTGTTATCCAGCCTGAATTCTGCTTTGTCCGCATCGGAAACAGCGATCTGCACGGTAGTTGGCTCCCATTTAAAAGGATGTATATCCATGATTTGGGCAACGGTAAGATTCAGGTCAACCTTTCTGACTGCTCCCTTCAACCCGTTTTTCAAAAACCGCACATACCAGGGTCGGTCGATATTTCCGATGGGGATCAGGGTAATATCGGTGCGAATCTTTTCATGTAATTGCAGATAAAGGCACACATCAAAATCGGCATTACCGCCTGTAAACAAAATGGCATTTTCATCACAGCTATTCAGAAAGTTCCGGCCGAATTCTTTCAGCCACGGAGGATAAGCTCCCTTTTCATTTGCCAGTTTGTAATAGTATCGCAGTTTTTTTGCATCGGAATTCTGCATGGCCCAAAAAGCGTTTGCGCTACATTCCGCACCATAAAAATATTTAGCATCGCCATACCCCGGATTCAGCATCAGGGCTTTGTCGAGATAGTTAAATATCCGGGCGGAGTATTCAAAATCGTAACCCTTTAAGGGCCGGCTGTCGTAGGCGCGGTAGTGGTTGAACCAACCCAGATAATAAAAAACCTCGGCGTCGTCAGGGGTTACTTTAACAGCCTGTTCAAGCAGCGAAATGGCCTCATCATACTGTTCAGCCCTGAACTTTTCGAGGGCCTCCTCTTTAAAGGTTTTTTCTTGCCCTTGAACACTCAGTGTCAAAAACACAAGAATTACGGTTGCGATTAGTTTTCCCATAATCCTTAGGATTTGTTTATTTCTTTTGTTTAAGATAAACCAGCACAACCACCGGATTATCGTCATCGGTGAGCGTGTTATAGAGAGCGACTGCCTTGTTTGACTTATTCCTGAGTTCAATTTTCCCTTTGTCGGCCAAAGCCTTAATTTCTTCCCGATAATCCACCGCTGAAAGGGTGCAAATCCAGATTGTTCCTTCGCGGTTTGTGAATTCAGGGAAGAAGGATATCCCTCCGTCCAGATCATTGGGAATTTTCAGGGTCGACGGGTACGGGGCATTCTGTGGTATACCGGTTGCCTTCATGCTTCCGGCGGTATTGTTGGATTTGTTTACCCTGATCAGATGACAGCTTTCCTTGAGCCGGCCTCTGAACAGCAGAAATGCATCTGATTCAAATACGCCCTGGGTTGTCAAAAAATCACCTGCATAGCTTTCTGTCCGGGATTTAAAAAGATCTTTCATCCATTTGGGACCGCTGAACTTACCCTTGTTCAAATAATACCTCGGTACAATCCCAGCAGATGTAGCTTCATACAGTGTGTCGGAGCCATAGGCATCAAACAGGTAGCGATTTTTGTACCACACTTCCGATCTTTCTCCTGAAAACCCAATCTTATTCGCCCGCGGACGCGAACGCCAGTCGGGCGTGTTGGTTAAGGGGCTTGCAACCTTCTGAATGGCAGTGCCCTTTTTATCGATTAGGTTAGCTTCATAATATCCGGGGGGAATCGGCTCCGGAGGAGCTACCTTCGCTCCTAGTTGAAGGATCCGATTGGGCGCCAGTATGATCGTCCGGGACGATAGTCTGTTTTTATCCAGGTTCAGGTCTTCGATGAATTTGCCATCATAACTGAATGACAGGAGATTTTTAGTGAAATTCCTCTGGAAAAAAACCCGGCTTTCAGACGGCGATAATGAAAAATCGGATCCCATCGACAATTCTCCGGGCCCATTTCCAAACTTACCGATACGGTTCAACAATTCACCTTTACGGTTGAATCTCAATAGTCCTGTGACATCGGATGCAAGCACAAAAAGATTATCAGTAGTCATTTCAAGATTGATCACCCACCCAATTGGTACTCTGGGCAGTCCCTTCAGTGATATGTATGCGATGCTGTCGGCGAAATCGCTCAGTTTCATCGGGACCTGGTTTTTCAGGCCGGCATTCACATCTATAGAAACAGGTACTTTTGCATTTCGGGAGGCGTTTGCCTGCGCAAAGGTGGTTTCATTGGCATATAGGCTGAGTCCCAAAGAGACAATCAAAATAAAAGCTCTTTTCATCTGTTAACCAACTCTTTTACAATTTTTCTAATCTCATCATCGGTCGTTTCCTCTCCATACCCATTTATCACATTCTTAACTACATGATTATTATCGAGAATAAAAAATACAGGATAGGAATTAACCGAATATCTTTTAAGCACTTCCTTTGTGCCCAACAGATATTTGTAATCAAATCTGTTTCGTTTCATGTAATTCTTTAATACATCCAGATTACTGCTGGTACTCTCGATTGCAACAAAGTCGAAATCTGCCTTTTTATACTCCCCGCCTAATTGTTTCAGAAAGGGAATGGATGCCTTGCAGGGCCCGCAACTCACGCTGGTAAATTGTATTAAAAGGACCTTACTTTTTAAGCTGCTTAACGCAACGGGTATGTTTTCCGCTGATTGCAAAGTCCATTCGGGGGCAGTTTTACCAAGCAATCCATGCTCCTTAATTGTTTTCCCACCTATTCGGTATGCTTGAATTTTATATCCGGCCGGGAAATAATCTGAAGCATTAAAGTCCTTGATATCAATACTATTCAGTGCGTAATCCGTACAGGTTGTTACTGAGATATTATGTGACATTTCTCTCCGGACTTTATAAGGCAAGTTGGATGATTTATTTATCCACATTTCGTAAACAGATGTATTATCTCCGTAAGTATAGGGGGATGGTGGCATGTGGTGTGCTTTTCCGTGGAATTCAACTTGACTGTCCTCATGAATAGTCAATTTTACATAAACGGCCTCTTTTAAATCATCAATATCAATTGAAATACTATCATTGGTTTCAAGGGCATACCTTAAAATGTTTTTTGCAAAGTTGAAAAAGGGCGGTGTTAAAGGCCGGAATGATAAAGGCCTGGCAGTAAAACTATCAAGCACTATAAATTTTTCGTCGTGATAAACAAGAGCTCTCATTTGACCATCATAGCAAAATTCAAGCTGTGCCGTATCATTTTGGTTCAGGTGCACAAATTTGGCTCCTATGGTAGTGTCCGATGGATTATCGTACTCTTTCATATAGGAATAGTTGATATTCGAAGCGGCTGTATCTCCGGGAGCCCAGTTTTCTCCTTTAAGATTATAGGTGGCCGATTCAATTTTGCCAAGCTTCTTTAATACCGTCTTCAGGTAATCTGTTGAAGAATAATTCACTTTGCATGCGCTGAATAGAACTATTGGTAATGCCAATGCGATTACGGATTTTGTATTCATGGCAGCTGCTCCTGTGATCGGTTATTTAGTAAAAGGCATGATCCATTTTTGCAGTTCTTCTTCGAACAGGACCGCATCGGGATAATTCCTTAGCACCAGCGCGGTATCCAATGACGGGGTAGTGAAATGATAGTGGCTCGGAATGATAAACCGGCTTCCGATCCCTTCGCGTACAAATTTGCTTTCTGCCGGGTCTGTGGTCAGGTAAAAATGCTGGATGAAGGAAATGTCTACTTTTTTCTCCGGCAGCTGGTAAGCCCTGAATTCATCAAAGCTAAACTGCTGTATATCTATGTCTCCCGTGTGAAATAGTTTTACTCCGTTCACCGTAACAATGTAACCATAATTTAGAAGTTCTGTTTGATCCGCTTTGGTGGCTCCATGCGGAAGATAGAGGGCCTCGATGTTAATCCCCCGCAAATCCTTACGATCGGGTTTACCTTTTGATGGACTGAAGGTGATGACCCGGTCGGAAAAATCCTTCAGGGTTGCAGAGACCTGTGGAGTAGATACAAGGAGAGCTTTGGGATTATTTGTTAAATAATCCCTGACGAGTCCGGCATCATAATGATCCCCATGATTATGGGTGACCAGGAGGAGATCCACCCCATCAAACGGAGGCTGGCCCAGTCTGATTTTTTCCTGGATAGAATCCGGTAATTCATAGTAGCCTTTGTACCCCTTGAAAATTGCATCGATGAGAATTTTCTTGTCCCCAACGGTGACCAGAAAACCGGCGTTACCGACATAGGTCACGCTAACCGTATCGAAATCCTCAGAGAAGCCGTATTTCCTTTTCTGATTTGCATAATGCTGCTTTACTTCCGGATGTTCTTTATCGGTAATATCTCCGGTATATTTCCAATCATGGAAAAGACCTTTTAATCCTTCTGTCATGGAACTTGCAGGGACATGCCCTTCTCCTTCAATAACGCTTAGGCGACAGGTCAATCCTTCGGGCTTATTGATGTCAATGACCTCTTTTAAGGCACCATTGAGCCGGATAATGGTCGGAAAATCATGCTCACCCATAACCAGATACAGGAACTTTTCGCCGCCTTTCCAGTTTTTAACCAGGCTATCCCTGCTGGCTGTGAAGCTCGGTATCGAGAGGGTGGCGCTGGCGGCGATGTAGGCGCTGAATGTTGTGCGTCCGCTGAGCATCGCATACACCGTGGTAAACCCGGTATTGGAGGTACCAAAGAGTATTTTATAATCCTCCGTTCGATAGGTCCGCTTGATAAAGGGGATCAGTTCATCCTGAATAAAAGACAGGTACTGATTGGCCCTGCCACCGGCTTTGGTCCCATCCCGATAGGTTACCTCTTCCGGATAAACATCCTTGTCGCGGTTGGTGTTCTTGATACCGACAACGATAAACTCAGGTATCTGGCTAAGAAATTCGAGGTAACGGATACTGCCGATAAGCCCCGGTGTGGCATTGAATTCCCCGTCCATCATATAAATAACCGGATACTTTTTTCCTGATTTTTCATATTCCTCGGGTATTGAGACATAGATCTCACGGTCCTCTCCGATCTTTTCAGAGTAAATTTTGTGATACTTCGCAAGCATCAGGTCATTTTGTCCCATGGCCAAGAGAGAACAGACCAAAGACAATCCTGTAATCAATAATCTTTTCATGTTTACTCCAGATAAAATTTGCGATTTATGGTCTCTCAGCAGGTATTACTTAAATAATTGCCCCAAAGAAAATGATACCCCCGGTTCAATCAAAGGAGAAAGTGATAAGCGGTCAGATAACAGGTTAAGCGGGTTGGCGTGTAGCCTATTCACATTTATCGAGCAATGATTTTTTTTAAGGCTGCCTGATTAAATCCCTTTATTAATTGAGGAAAGGAATACCTTTTCTTCCACCATAAGAAATCGAAGTACCGCATATCTTCCGCCTGAATAACTCCATTTTGTAATTGGGACAATTACCACCTTAACCGCTTCTGTATTGGACGGGCGTGTTTTCAACTGTTGATTGATATCTTGTTTCCGTGTGACCTTCCCCTCCTCTGACTTACGACTGCAGCTGAAAGAAGCAATTGTTGCAATGATGCATAAAAAACAGAGCTTCTTCATTTTTTTACCCCTTTTAATGAGTCACTCATGCTTCAAAGCATCCACCGGATTGATTGTGGCTGCACGCCAGCTTTGCCAGCTCACGGTGAGCAAGGCAATGGCCAAAACAAGGATACCTGCCAGCGCAAAAATCCACCAGCTTAGTGTGGTCCTGTAAGCAAAACCTTCTAACCACCTCGCCATGATATAATAAGCAATTGGGGTAGCTATGACAAATCCCATGGCTATCCCTTTCACAAAACTGAGGTTAAGCATTTGCATGATTTCTGCAACAGAGGCTCCGTTTGCCTTCCGTATACCGATTTCTTTTGTTCTGCTGGTTATGATGAAGGTAGCCATCCCAAATAATCCCATGCTGGCCAGGATAATTGCCAGCACTGCAAAATATCCCATTAAACGAAACGTCTTTTTATCGGCCTGATAGAGTTGTTCAAGCCGGTCATCCAAAAACCGGAAATCAAATATCTGATCGGGGTAGATATTCTTGCAGATAGTACTGATACTCCGGAGGGAGCTTAACCCATTTGATGGCTTCACTTTAACAAGCAGCTGCCCGCATTCATTGAAATCAATGACAAAAACCGCAGGTTTGATTTTTTTATACAGCGATTCAAAATGAAAATCCCTGACAATACCAACAATCTTTCTTTCTGATCTGGGCCAATTACACTTAAGCGACTGTCCGATCGGGTCTCCCTGTATTCCCAAACTCTTTACAGCCGCCTCATTCAGAATAACCGCCTGACCGGAATCCGTTTTATATTCATCTGAAAACAATCGCCCTTTTACGGCCTTTATATCTAAAGCATTAAAATAATCAAAATGAATATGGGCATAGGGAATCGTTATCGGCTTATCCTGCCCTTGCGGTATTACAGCCCCGTAATTACTTAGATCTTCCGAGGGAATACGGCTGCCTGCAGACACACTGACAACATCGCTTTGATCGAGAAGTGCCCGCTTTAATGTCATATATTTCTCTTCATTGCCAAACGACTGAATTTCCGAGGTGATCACAAATTCTTTCTCGAATCCTAAATCCGTGTTCTGAAGAAACCTGATCTGACGAAACATGACAATTGAACTTGTTATCAGGACAATAACAATGGTAAATTGAGCGCCAACCAGGATCTTCTTGAATTGGAATTTCGATTCCCCGCTGCTTTTTGATGCCTTAAGCACTTTGGTAGGGTCATAAGATGAAAGAATAAAAGCGGGATACCAGACTGCCACTATACCTACTGTCAATAGAATACCAAGAATACCCCAAATGGTATTTATCTGAGTCAGCGTTAAAATTGTCAGATCCTTACCGGATAGCTCATTAAAAATGGGTAAACCAAAACCAACAATAAGAAGTGACAGGCAGAAAGACAAGAAAACCACCACAAAGGATTCCGAAATGTATTGCATGGCGAGTTGAAAGCGTGAGGCCCCGCTTGCTTTACGCATGCCTATTTCTATTACCTGCGTGGTTGCATTGGCAGTAAGCAGATTAATATAATTGAAGCACGAAATGAGCAAAACAAGAAAACCGATAGCTGAAAATATAAGAACGTAAGTAATGCTGTTTTGTGGCTGGATATCATTTTTGATATGAGCAGAATAGAGGTGGATATCTTTCAGATTCTGTATGTAGTATTTAATTTGGGGAGCATTAGGCTCTTTGGGATTTATGAGTAACTGACTGCATTTTGCCTCAACGTCTGGCTGGGAAAAGTGATCCTGTAACAGAAAATAAACCAGAAAATTTTGCCAGCCCCAATCACTCATGGCTTCTTCCTTCTCAGTGCCGGCAAGTGTTATAAAAATGTCATAGCGAAAATGAGAATTTTGCGGCATATCTTCCATAACGCCGGTGATGGTATAATTATCTTCACTATTCAATTTGAGCACTTTACCCATTGGGTCTTCATTTCCAAAATACTTGCGGGCCGTCTTTTCGGAGATGACGATCGTTAAGGGATCCGATAGCGCGCTTTCCGGATTTCCCTGCTTGAATTTAAAAGAGAATATGCGGAATAAACCGGCATCTGTATAAGTGACAGCGGTTTCCTTAAACCGGTTTTCCTTATATTCAACAATTTCATTATATCGCGGTAACAGCCGGGTATAATCTTTTATTTCCGGAATATTATCGGCTAATAATTTTGCGGTTTGAGGTGATTGATAAGCGGCATTCGGTTGGCACAACCTGTAAACATGGTCTGCATTTTTGTTAAACCGGTCATAACTCAACTCATACTGAACGTATAATAAAAGCATTATACACACAGCCAATCCAATGGTCAGGCTCAGGATACTAATGAAAGAATAGGTTATATTCTTAGTAAGATGAGCCAATGCAGTTTTAAAATAATTCTTTATCATGAGTTTGGATTTACTAGTTTTTGAAA